>NZ_CABEGA010000070.1 GCF_901521055.1 Cellulomonas hominis
GGGGCGGGGTCGGATGTGTATAAGGGACAGACCGTGCGCGCCGCGGGCGTCGCGGAGGGCCGCCCCGGAGGCCGTGATGTCGTCGGGGCGGCGCTCCGCGACGGCCGCGAGGCGCAGGATCCGCTGGACGGCCTCGTCGGCGCTGGGGCAGTCCAGCAGCTCGCCGGCGAGCAGCGGCACGCAGCGCAGCGACCCGTCGAACAGGTCCAGCACGCCGTCGCTGAACGTCACGAGCAGGTCACCCGGGGCGAGGTGGGTCTCGCCGAGGTCGCGGTGCGCCTCGTCGGTGACGCCCAGCGGCAGCCCGAGCGCGTCGAGCCGCTCCCACGTGCCGTCGGCCCGCACGACGAGCGTGAGCCCGTGCCCGGCGTCGGCGTAGGTGACGCGGCCGGTCGCGGGGTCGAGGCGCGCGTGGAACGCGGTGGCGAACAGCCCGGAGTCGGAGAGGTCGGCGTGCAGGACGGCGCCGGCGTGCAGCATCGCCCGGTCGACGTCCTCGCCGTGGGCGGAGCCGCGGAGCACCGCGCGCACGGCGGCGGCGAGGATGGCGGCCGCGGGGCCCTTGCCCATGACGTCGGCCAGCGTGAGCACCACGCCGTCGCCGGCCGGGTACCAGTCGTAGAAGTCGCCGCCGACCGCGCGGGACGGCAGGCACGACCCGGCGAGCTCGTAGCCGTCGACGCTCGGGGTGTCGCGGGGGAGCAGGCCCATCTGGACCTGCTGCGCCCGGTCGAGCTCGGCGTCGACGGACAGCTCCTTGGCGACCCAGTGGGCCAGGTCGCGGAGCAGCGCGGACTGGTCGGCGGTGAACCGGCGCGGCCGGGTGTCGGCGATGCAGAGCGTGCCGAGGCGGCGGCCGTCGGGCCCGACCAGCGGGTGCTCGGCGTAGAACCGGAGCTGCGCGGCGGGCCCGCGGTCCTCGATCACCGCGATGTCGCAGTGCTGCGGCTCGGCGGTGGGCAGGGCCGGCGCGGGACGCACCTCGGCGGGGGCGGCCGCGGGCAGGGGTGGGACGTGCGCCGACTCGCCGGCGCCGATCAGCGACACCGTCGCGGTCGGGACGTCGAACAGCTGGCGCGCGAGCCGGACCACCCGGTCGAAGCGGGGCTCGGGGGCGGAGGTGACGGCGCCGAGGCGCTCGAGGGCGGCGAGGCGCCGGTCCAGGCCCTGCGGGACCGGGGCGGCGGCGTCCGGGGTCGTCGGGGACGCCGGGGTCGACGGGTCGGTCCCCCGCGGGGCGGGCAGCGGGGTGGACGTCACCGATGTGCCCACCGGTCACCTCCGCACGTCCCGCGGCCACCACCGTCCCGGGTGGCCTCTCACCCCTTGTTCATCGGCATCCTGGGCCGCGGGATGAGCGCCTGTGGCGGGGTTCACGGCCGGGCGGCCCCGAGCACCGCGTCGCGCGCCAGGAGCAGCGCGCCGCGGACGGGCGCGGTGGGGCCGAGCTCGCCCGCCACGACGTCGACGACCGCACCGGACGTGACCGCGGTGCGCTCCGCCAGCACCTCCCGCAGCGGGTCCAGCAGCAGGCCCCCGGCCGCCGCGAGCGTGCCGCCGACGACCAGCACGTCCGGGTCCAGCACGGTGCACACCGACGCGAGGGCGGTGCCGAGGTGCCGCCCCACGTCGGACAGCACGCGGCGGCAGCCGGGGTCGCCTGCCGCCGCGCGCTCCAGCACGTCCGCGACGCTCAGCGGGCCGTGGCTCGCGAGCAGCAGGTCCCGCACGGCGGCAGACCCGGCGAACACCTGCAGGCAGCCGCGGTTGCCGCAGGAGCACACCGGGCCGTCGGGGTCGATGGTCAGGTGCCCGAGCTCCCCGGCGGTCCCGGTGCGGCCGTGCACGACGTCGCCGCCCGCGACGATGCCCCCGGACACCCCCTCGCCGAGCGCGACGTGCACGACCGTCGCGCAGCCGCGGCCGGCCCCGAGCCGCGCCTCCGCGAGCGCGCCGAGGTTCCCGTCGTTGTCGAACACAACGGGCACCCCCGGCGCGGGCGCGAACAGCGCCGGGTCGGCGATCGCCTCGCCCCAGCCGGTCCGCACGCCCGAGCCCGCGACGCGGCCGGTGCGGACCTCCACGGGCGCGGGGACGCCGACCCCGACGGCCGCGACGGACGCCGGGTCGGTGCCGGTGTCGCGCAGCAGCCGGTCGAGCAGCGCGCGGGCCTCCTCGACCGCGTGCTCGGCCCGGTGCCCGCCGGGCAGCGGCACCACGTCGAGCACCGGCGCGCCGTCGCCCAGGTCCAGCGCGACGCGCACCTCGTCGAGGTAGCAGTGCACGCCGGCGAGCGCGCCGCCCGGCGTGGCCAGCGACACCGACCGGGCGCGCCGCCCGGAGCGGGTGACCGTGGTGACCCGCACGAGGCCGTCCGCCTCCAGGGCGGCGACGGCGGCGGACACGGTGGCGGGGGACAGCCCGGTCGCGGCGCACAGCTCGACCTGCGTCACCCCGTCCGTCCGCCGGAGCGCGGCCACGAGCAGCGCCCGGCTGTCCCGCGCCGCGCGCCCGCCGCCCGGTGCCCCCCGTCGGTTCACGGGCGCGCGGCGAACCGCTCGAGCAGCTCGGCGTGGCCGGACACGACCAGCAGGTCGTTCGCCGCGATCCGCGTCTCCGGCGTCGCGTACACGAAGTCGATGCCCGGGCTCTTCACCCCGATGACGGTGACGCCGTACTTCTCCCGGATCCGGGACTGCCCGACCGTGAACCCCTGGGTCTCGCGCGGCGGCTTCATCTTGACGATGGTGAAGCCGTCCTCGACCTCGATGTAGTCGAGCATCTTCCCCGACACCAGGTGCGCGACCCGCGACCCGGCGTCGGCCTCGGGCAGCACGACGTGGTGCGCGCCGATGCGCTGCAGGATGCGGGCGTGCTCGGCGCTGATCGCCTTGGACCAGATCTGCGGCGTGCCGATGTCGACCAGGTTGCCGGTGATGAGCACCGACGCCTCGAGGTACGAGCCGACGCCGACCACGGCGACGGAGAAGTCGCGCGCGCCGAGCTGCTCGAGCGCCTGCGGGTTGGTGCAGTCGGCCTCGACCAGGGGGATCCGGCCGGTCCACTGCGCCACCAGCTCGGGGTCCCGCTCGACGGCCAGCACGTCCTGGCCGAGGCGGTCGAGCGTCGCGGCGATGGCCGAGCCGAACCGGCCGAGGCCGATCACGAGGACGCCCGCGTCGCGCTTCGGGGCCTTGCCGCGCGGTGCGCCGTCCCCGCGGCGGTCCTGCTCGCCGCGGCGGGCGTCCCGGCCGGCGTTCGTCAGGTCATCCAATGATCGGCCTCTCCTCGGGCAGCCGGATGACCCGACGACGGCTGCGCAGCGCGAGGGCCGCGGCCAGCGTCATCGTGCCGGTCCGGCCGATGAACATCAGGACGGTGAGCACGTACTTGGCGGCGTCGGGCAGGTGCGGCGACGAGGTCAGCCCCGTGGACAGCCCGACGGTCGCGAAGGCCGAGATCACCTCGAACAGCACGACGTCCAGCGTCTCACCGGTGATGGCGAGCAGCAGCAGGCTGGTCACGAGGACGATGGTCGCGCTCACCAGGGACACGGCGATGGCGACCTGCAGCGCCTCGCGCGGGATGCGGCGGCCGAAGGCCTCGACGTCCCGGTCGCCGCGGGCCTCGGCCACGATGGCCAGCAGCATGACCGCGAGCGTCGTGACCTTGATGCCGCCCGCGGTGGACGCGGACCCGCCGCCGACGAACATCAGCGCGTCGTTGAGCAGCCAGGTGCCCTCGTGCATGTCCCCGACGTCGACCGTGGAGAACCCGCCGGAGCGCGGCATGACGCCGGCGAACAGGGCCGCGAGGATCGTCTCGTTCCAGCCGATGCCGCCCAGCGTCCGGGGGTTGGTCCACTCGAACGCGGCGACGATCACGGACCCGAACACGACGAGCGCCGCGGACGTCGTCAGCGTCAGCTTGGAGTGCAGGCTCCACCGCTGCGGCCGGCGCCAGGTGCGCGCGATGTTGAGGATCACCGGGAACCCGAGGGACCCGATGAACACGCCGATGATGATCGGCAGCAGGATCCACCAGTCGGCCGCGAACGGCTCCAGGCCCTCCTCGGTGGGGATGAAGCCCGCGTTGTTGAACGCCGACACCGCGTAGAAGACGCCGTGCCAGACGGCCTCGCCCCAGTCCTCGCCGAGCATGCGGAACCGGGGGACCAGCACGAGCGCGATCGCGACCTCGAGCGCCGTCGACGTCACGATGACGGTGCGGACCAGCGAGCCGACCTCCCCGAGCCGGGTCTCCTTGGTCTCCGAGCTGACCAGGAGCTTCTGCGTCAGCCCCATCCGCCGGGACACCGCGAGGCCGAGGATCGACGCCAGCGTCATGACGCCGAGGCCGCCGATCTTGATCGCCACCAGGATCGCCACCTGGCCGGCCGTCGACCAGTAGGTGCCGGTCGGCACGGTCACGAGCCCGGTGACGCAGACCGCGGACGTCGCGGTGAAGAGCGCGTCGACGAACGGCGCCCGCTCGCCGGAGGCCGTCGCCCACGGCATGGACAGCAGCCCGGTGAACACGGCGACGACCGACGCGAACACCCCGATCGCGAGCCGGGCGGGGGACTGGCGGGCCAGGCGGTCGACGAGCTCGCGGCCCGCCCACACCACCCCGGGGACACCCCCTGCCATCGAGCCTCCCGCCCTGCTCGTCGCGCCGCGCGCGGTCTCGTGCCGGCCCGCGCGACGGTGGACGCGCAGGGGGCACCACTCTGGCACGGCGGCGGTGACGCGGCCGGTCAGCGACTACGGTGTGGTCATGACCGGGGGCGTGCGCGTGGTGTGGACGCCGGAGCTCCTGGGATACGACTTCGGACCCGGTCACCCGATGGCGCCGCTGCGGCTCGACCTGACGGTGCGGCTCGCCCGGTCGCTCGGCCTGCTGGACCTCCCGGGCGTCGAGGTGGTGGGCGCCGAGCCCGCGACCGACGCGCAGATCGAGACCGCCCACGAGGCCGCGTACGTCACCGCGGTGCGCCGGGCGTCCGACGGCGGTGCCGGGGACCCGGCGCGCGGCATCGGCACCGAGGACGACCCGGTGTTCCCGCACATGCACGAGGCCGCCGCCCGGATCGTCGCCGGCAGCCGCGAGGCGGCCCTGGCCGTCTGGGAGGGCCGCTCCGAGCACGCGGTGAACCTGACGGGCGGCATGCACCACGCGATGCCGGGAGCGGCGTCGGGGTTCTGCGTCTACAACGACGCCGCCGTCGCCATCCGGGCGCTGCTCGCGGCCGGCGCGCAGCGGGTGGCGTACGTCGACATCGACGCCCACCACGGCGACGGCGTGCAGCGGGCGTTCTGGGACGACCCGCGCGTGCTGACGGTGTCCGTGCACGAGAGCGGCGCGACCCTGTTCCCCGGCACGGGCTACCCGGACGAGACGGGCGGGCCCGGCGCCCCCGGCTCGGCGGTGAACCTGGCGCTGCCGTCGCACACCCAGGACGGCGCCTGGCTGCGGGCCATCGACGCCGTCGTGCCGCCGGTGGTGCGCGCGTTCGCGCCCGACGTGCTCGTCACGCAGCACGGCTGCGACGCGCACGTCGAGGACCCGATCGCGAACCTCGACGTCTCCGTCGACGCCGAGCGGCTCGCGTCGTCGTGGCTGCACGACCTGGCGCACGAGGTCGCGGGCGGCCGCTGGGTGGCCCTCGGCGGCGGGGGGTACGCCGTGGTGGACGTGGTGCCGCGCGCGTGGACGCACCTGCTGGCGATCGCCGCGCACCACCCGCTGGACCCGTCGACCCGGATGCCGGAGGAGTGGCGCGCGCAGGTCGTCGAGCTCTACGGCCGGGCCGGGCCGGGCACCATGTCCGACGGCGCGGACCTCGTGTGGCGGCCCTGGTCGAGCGGGTTCGACCCCGCGGACGACGTGGACCGGGCGATCCGCGCCACCCGCTCGGCGACCTTCCCGCCGCTGGGCCTGGACCCGCTCCACGACTGAGGCTGCACCCCCTCGGGTGGTCCCACCCGTCTCCCCTTTCACACCAGCCTCAGCAGGCTCTAAGGTGGCGACGCGGCAGCTGTGCCGAACCAGTCCCGCGCCCGGCCCGCCGCGCGCGCACGAACGAGAAGAGCGGCCATGACCAGCGAGCAGCCCGGACGCGTCCGGTTCCTCACCGTGGCCGAGGTCGCCGAGGTCATGCGGGTCTCGAAGATGACCGTGTACCGGCTGCTGCACTCGGGCGAGATGCCCGCCGTGCGCGTCGGACGCTCCTTCCGGGTGCCGCAGGACGCGCTCGACCACTACCTGGCGACCGCGCGGCTCGACCTGGTCGACACGGACGGGGCGGCCGACGACGAGGGCGGCCGGGGGGCCGGACGCCTGTCCTCCTGACCCGCGCGTCGCGGGCGACCTCCTGCATCGCGTAGGGTGGGGCCGGACTTTCCCGTGCGTGGGCGTTCCTCGGGGGTCGGGCCGACGAAGTTCGGACCGCCCTCCCCCGGCTGGTCGTGCCGCGCGTCGATCGACCACAACCGGCGGACGCGACGAGCGCTCGCCACCGGAAGCGAGTGAGGACCCATGGGCTCCGTCATCAAGAAGCGCCGCAAGCGCATGGCGAAGAAGAAGCACCGCAAGCTGCTGCGCAAGACGCGCCACCAGCGTCGTAACAAGAAGTGACGACCGCCGCGCGAGCGGCGTCGTGGAAGGGCCCGGCACGGTGTGCCGGGCCCTTCGTCGTTCCCGGGGGGCGTCGCCGGCGCGTCCGCGTGCGCCGGCGGGCCCCCGGGTGGATTGTCATGTCTTGACGGACTTGTCCCGTCCTGATTCACTGCCGCACGGTTCTTCAACGATGAAAAGCCCCGGTGCACGCACCGGAGCAGGCGGGAGGTCGAGGATGATCTCAGGAGTTCGCGGGGGTCCGGGCGACGCGGTGCTGAGCCGCAGGTCCGTGCTCCGCGGGGCAGCGGTCGGGGCCGGCGCGATCGCCGGCACCTGGGCCCTGAGCGGGTGCGGGGGTGATGCCGCGGCCTCGACCCAGACGCGCATCCAGCTCTGGCACCTGTTCACCGGCGGTGACGGCGGCATCTTCCAGCAGATGCTGACCGAGGTCCAGGACGAGAACCCCGCGGTCGGCATCGACCCCGTGGTGCTCACCTGGGGCGCCCCCTACTACACGAAGCTCGTCATGGCCTCGGTCGGCGGTCGCTCGCCGGACCTGGCCGTCATGCACCTCACCCGGGTGGCCGGCTGGGTGCCGGGCGGCGTCCTGGACCCCTGGGACCTGGACCTGCTCGCCGAGCACGGTGTCACGGAGGAGATGTTCCCGCCGGCCCTGTGGGAGCGCGCGAACATCGACGGCGAGCTCTGGGCGGTGCCGCTCGACTTCCACGCGTTCCTGCTGTTCTTCGACCGGGGGCTCGCCGACCAGGCCGGGCTGCTCGGGTCCGACGGGAAGCTCGTCGGGGTGGACTCCCCGGAGGGCTTCGTCGAGGCCGGGCGCGCGATGGCCGAGGTCACCGGGTACGCCGGCGTCGGCTACGGGTACACCGGTGACGGCGCGCAGATGTCCCGCATGCTGTGGGGCCTGTACGCGCAGACCGGGTCCGAGGTCGTGCTCGAGCCCGGCAGACCCGCCGAGGTCGACCGCGACGCCATGGTCGAGGTCGTCAGCTGGGTGCAGTCCTGGCTCGACGACACCGTCGCCATCGCCAACAGCGACTACCCCTCGGCGGTGGCGAACTTCTCCACCGGCCGGGTGGGCATGTGCTTCAACGGCAACTGGGAGCTGCAGTCGTTCCTGACGGCCGGGGTCGACGTCGACGCGATGCCGATGCCGACGATCTTCGGCCAGCCCGCCACCTACGGCGACTCGCACGTGTTCGTCCTGCCGCACCAGGTCAACGTCGACCCGGAGCGTCGCGAGGCGGCCTACGCCACCGTCGCGGCGATGCTGCAGAAGTCGCTCCTGTGGTCCGACGGCGGGCACATCCCCGCGAACCGCGAGGTCACCGAGTCGGCGGAGTACAAGGAGAAGGTGCCGCAGTCGCACTACGCGGAGGCCAGCGAGCAGGCGGTGTTCGACCCGCAGGCGTGGTTCACCGGCTCCGGCTCCGACTTCCAGGCGCGCGTCGGGGAGGCGCTCCAGGGCGCCTGGCTCGACAAGTCGTCTCCCGAGGAGGCAGTCGACCGGCTCATCGCCGCGCTCGACAACGCCCTCCAGACCAAGCCGCCGGCGTGACGGAGGGATCGCAGCCATGAGCACTGTCACCACACCGTCCCAGTCCCAGGCGACATCCGTCCCGCCGCGGGACCCCGGCCTGCCGGGCCGCGCCCGCCGCGGGCGCAGCCGCCGCGAGGGCAACGGCTGGGCGTTCGTCATCCCGTTCCTGGTCGTCGCCGTGCTGTTCCTGGTCGTGCCGACGCTCTGGGGGCTCGGGCTGAGCTTCACCGAGCAGTCCCTGATGGGCAACGGCGGCTGGGTCGGCCTCGACAACTACGCCGAGGCCTTCAGCGACGCCACCATGTGGTCCACCCTGGGCCACACGCTCGCGTTCACCCTGATGAGCACCGTCCCGCTCGTGCTGGTCGCGCTCGTCATGGCCCTGCTCGTCTACACCGGCCTGCCGGGGCAGTGGGCCTGGCGGCTCGCGTTCTTCGCCCCGTACATGCTTCCGGTGGCCGTCGTCGTGCAGATCTTCGTCTGGCTCTACCAGCCCGAGATCGGCTTCTTCAACTACTGGCTCGACCGGTTCGGCCTCGAGAAGGTCGGCTGGCTGACGGACCAGAACGTCGCCATGTGGTCGATGGTGCTCATGACCGTGTGGTGGACCGTGGGGTTCAACTTCCTGCTCTACCTGTCGGCCATGCAGGCGATCCCCGACGAGATGTACGAGGCCGCCGCGCTGGACGGAGCGGGTGCCTGGCGCCGGCTGTTCTCCATCACGCTGCCGCAGCTGAGCGGCACCACGGTGCTGATCACGGTGCTGCAGGTGCTGGCGTCGCTCAAGATCTTCGACCAGATGTTCATCGCCTTCAACGGCGGGAGCGGACCGGGCGGCGTGACCAGACCGATCCTGCAGTACATCTACGACACCGGGTTCACCGGCTACCGCATGGGCTACGCGTCGGCCATGTCCTACATCTACTTCGCGATCATCATCCTGGTCGCCGTGCTGTTCCAGGTGATGACCACCGCTCGCCGGAAGGAGCAGCGCCGTGGCCGTTGACACCGTCGAGGCCCCCGTCGGGGTCCGTCGCGCCTACTCCGAGCGTCGCGCGGAGAACCGCCGCACCCGCGGCCTCGTGCTCGGTCGGAGCAAGACGGCGACCGTGCTGTCGATCATCCTGCTGGTGATCATGGCGATCACGTGGCTGCTGCCCCTGCTGTGGGCGGTGGACACGTCGTTCAAGACCGAGGCCCAGGCCCAGTCGGTGCCGCTGCAGTGGTTCCCCGACGGCGGCTTCACGCTCGAGAACTACCGCCTCGTCTTCGAGCGTGGCGAGGTGCCGCGCTGGATGGCCAACACCCTGCTGATCGCCGGCTCGGTGACGATCCTGACCGTCGCCGTCTGCGCGCTCGCCGGGTACGGGTTCGCCCGCACCAAGTTCCGCGGCAAGAACCTGCTGTTCGCGGCGACGATCGCGCTCATCGCGGTGCCCGGCCAGATCCTCATCGTCCCGCTGTTCCGGCAGATGGACGCGATCGGGGCGGTCGACACCTACCAGGGCGTGATCCTGCCGCAGCTGGTCGCGCCGGTGATGGTCTACATCTTCGCGAAGTTCTTCGCGGAGGTCCCGCAGGAGATCGAGGACGCGGCCCGCGTGGACGGGGCGGGGCACTGGCGGACCTTCTGGTCCATCGTGCTGCCGATCTCCCGGCCCATCGTGTCGGCAGTCGCGATCTTCGTGTTCATCGGCGCCTGGAACAACTTCCTGTGGCCGTTCATCGTCACCAACAACCCCGACCTCATGACGCTCCCGGTCGGTCTGTCGACGGTGAAGAACGCGTACGGCACCATCTACGCGCAGACCATGGCGTCGGCCGTGATCGCCGCGCTGCCGCTGATCCTGCTGTTCATGCTGTTCCAGCGGCAGATCGTCAAGGCCGTCGCGACGACCGGCCTCGGGGGACGCTGAGGGCCAGCCCTCGTACCGGGCGCCGTACCGCCGGCTCTACGCTGGCGGTGCGGTGCCCGGAGCGTCCGGCGCGCGCTCGACGACGCACGGCAGGCCTTCGGGCAGGAGGAGGCGGCAGTGGCCGGGAAGCGGCGCGGCGCGGGCGTGACCATGCACGACGTCGCGGCGATGGCGGGGGTCTCCATCAAGACCGTCTCCAACGTCATCAACGGCTACCCCTACATCCGCCCGGAGACCAAGGAGCGGGTCGAGCACGCCATCGCCGAGCTCGGCTACCGGGTGAACATCTCCGCCCGGAACCTGCGCCAGGGCCGCACGGGGATGATCGGGCTGGCAGTTCCGGAGCTGAGCCTGCCGTACTTCGCGGAGCTCGCCGACTCGGTGATCCGGGCGGCCGAGCCGCACGGGCTCATCGTGCTCATCGAGCAGACGAACGCCAGCCGGGAGCGCGAGCTCGAGGTGCTCACCAGCCAGCGCCGCCGGCTGACCGACGGGCTGATCTTCTCCCCGCTGGCCCTCGGGACCGAGGACCGCGCGCACTTCGCCGTCGACTACCCGATCGTCCTGCTGGGCGAGCGCATCTTCGGCGGCCCCGCGGACCACGTGACGATGAGCAACGTGGAGGCGGCGCGGGCCGCCACCCAGCACCTGATCGACTCCGGCCGCCGGCGGATCGCCGTGATCGGTGCGCACGAGGGCGAGACCGTCGGGTCCGCCGCCCTGCGCGTGCGCGGCTACGAGCAGGCGCTCGCGGACGCGGGGCTGCCGCTGGACCCCGCGCTGGTCGCCGAGGCCGGCCTGTGGCACCGGGCGACCGGCGCCGAGGCGATGGACCGGCTGCTGGACGCGGGTACGCCCTTCGACGCGGTGTTCGCCCTCAACGACGCCCTGGCGATCGGCGCCCTGCACGTGCTGCACGCGCGCGGCGTCTCGGTGCCCGACGAGGTCGCGGTGATCGGGTTCGACGACATCGAGGACGCCGCCTACGCGTCGCCGCCGCTGTCCTCCGTGGCGCCGGGGCGCGAGGAGATCGCGCGCACCGCCATCGAGCTGCTGCTCGCCCGCGTCGCCGGCACGGCCCCCGCCGAGCACGTCGAGGTGGTCACGGACTTCGAGGTCGTGGTGCGGGAGTCCACCGCCGGAGCCGGCGCGGGTGCCGGTGCGGGACGGGCGTCGGCGGCGGCGGAGAGCCGGCTGCTGGCCTGACCGCGGGGCGGGAGCCGGGCGGAGCCCGGCCGGGAATCCCGCGACGTGGTTGACGGTTCAACCACCCGTGACGCACGATCGAGGCGTCCGCGACCCGGGAGGACCCGCCATGACCGCCGTGCAGCTCGGCCTGGACACCTTCGGCGACGTGCCGGCCGACGACGCCGGCCGCGTGCTCACCCACCCCGAGGCGATCCGCCAGGTGCTCGACGAGGCGGTGCTCGCCGACCAGACCGGCGTCGACGTCATCGCGCTGGGGGAGCACCACCGGCCCGAGTACTCGATCTCCTCCCCGGAGACCGTGCTGGCCGGCATCGCCACCCGCACCTCCCGCATCACGCTGGCGTCCGGCGTCACCGTGCTCAGCTCCGACGACCCCGTGCGGGTGTTCCAGCGGTTCGCGACCGTGGACGCGCTGTCGCAGGGCCGCGCGCAGGTGATCCTCGGCCGCGGGTCGTTCACCGAGTCGTTCCCGCTGTTCGGGTACGACCTGGCCGACTACGACGTGCTGTTCGAGGAGAAGATCGACCTGTTCGCGCGGCTGCTGCGCGAGGAGCCCGTCACCTGGACCGGCACCACCCGCCCGGCGCTCGACGCGGCGGACGTGTTCCCGAAGACGGCGGGCGGGCTGGACACCTGGGTCGGCGTCGGCGGCTCCCCGCAGTCCGTGGTCCGGGCGGCGCGGTACGGGATGCCGCTCATGCTCGCGATCATCGGCGGCGAGCCCGAGCGGTTCCGCCCCTACGTCGACCTGTACCGGCGGGCCACGCAGCAGCTCGAGACGCCGACGGGCCCGGTCGGCATGCACTCGCCGGGGTTCGTCGCGGAGACCGACGAGCAGGCGCGCGAGATCTTCTTCCCGACCTACAAGCAGATGCGCGACACCATCGGGGCACTGCGCGGGTGGCCGCCGCTGCGCCGCGCGGAGTTCGACCACGAGGTCGAGCACGGGTCGCTCTACCTCGGCTCCCCGGAGACGGTCGCGCGGAAGATCGCCCGGTCGGTGCGGGCGCTCGACGTCAGCCGGTTCGACCTCATCTACACCGCCGGCCGCCAGCCGAGCAGCGCCCGGATGCGGTCGGTCGAGCTGTTCGGCACGCAGGTGGCACCCATGGTCCGGGACCTGCTGGCGGACGACGCCGGGGCCGCCGCGTGACCCCGGTGCGCACGCTCGGCATCCTGGGCGCCGGCAAGCTCGGCACCGTGCTCGCCCGGCTCGCCGTGGCGGCGGGGTACGAGGTGCTGGTCGCGGGCTCCGGGCACCCGGACCGGATCCGGCTGATCGTCGAGGTACTGGTGCCCGGGGCCGTCGCCACCACCGCGGCCGACGTCGCCGAGCGCGCGGACCTCGTGGTGCTCGCCCTGCCGCTGGGTCGCCTCGGGGAGGTCCCCGCCGCGCCGCTCGCCGGGAAGGTCGTGGCCGACGCCATGAACTACTGGTGGGAGGCCGACGGCGACCGCCCGGACCTCGCGGACCCGGCCGTCGCCACGAGCGCGCTGGTCGCCGAGGCGCTGCCGGGCGCCCGGGTGGTCAAGGCGTTCAACCACATGGGCTACCACGACCTCGACGAGGGTCCGCGTCCCGCGGGGGCGCCCGACCGGCGGGCGATCGCGGTCGCCGGCGACGACGACGCGACGGTCGCGCTGGTGTCCGACGTGGTCGAGAGCCTCGGGTTCGACGCGGTGGCCGCGGGGTCGCTCGCCGAGAGCGTCAGCCTGCAGCCGCACGCCGAGGCGTTCGGCGCGAACGAGGACGCCGCGACGCTCCGGGCGATGATCGACCGGTTCCCGGCCTCGGACCGCGGCCGCGTGGTCGCGCAGGCCCGCGCGGCGGCGAGCACCGGGGCGCGCTGACCCGCGTGCGTCCCCGCGCACTCACGGTGCGGAGTGGAGTGCACGGCCCGGCACGCGCGGCGTGTCCGGGCAGGGCGCTCCACTCTGCGGCGGGTGGAGCGTCAGGACCGTGCGTCGATCGCGTCCAGGCGGCGGTCGACCACCAGGCCCGTCAGCAGCAGCGCCACCGCGACCGCGCCCAGCGGCAGCAGCGCCGTGACGTGCCAGCCCACGAACGCGACGGCGCCGACCGTCACGAGCACCGCCAGGGACGTGCCGGGGGAGCTGGGCGGGGCCAGCAGCAGGAACCGCCAGGTCCGGCCGAACGGCTCGTCGTAGCGGCGCACGACCGGCAGGAACCACGCGCCGAGCACGAGCACCGCCGCGCCGAGCAGCAGCACCCCGGCGGCGGCGACGGCAGCCGCGCCGGTCGCCCCGGGACCGCCTGTCCCGGGGCCACCTGTCCCGGGGCCGCCGCCCCCCGCCAGCACCGGCAGCGCCAGCACGTCCGCGACCAGCGCGACCCCGGCGGCCAGCAGCGGGGCGCCCAGCCGGTTGACGCGCCGGAACCCGCCGCGGTACTCCGACCAGAACGCGCGCCAGGTCGAGGCGGGCGGGTCCCCGACGGTGGACGCGGCGAGCACGCCCTGCGCGGCGGCGAGTGCCGGCAGCACCCCGAGCAGCACGCCGCCCAGGAGCGTGCCGGCCGCCGCGAGCAGGTTCACGGCGACCACGCGCACCGCGACCCGCAGCCAGCGCATGATCGCGCCCGCCCAGCCGGGGACGTCCTCGCCGCCGTCGTGTACGGTCACGCGGGCCGGGACGGTGGCGGTCATCGCGCGTCCTCCGGGCCGTCGACGCGGGTCGCGACCGTGACCACGCCCCCGTCGAGCACCGCGCAGGACAGCGCGGGCCGGTCGCGCACGGCGTCCCAGGACGGGAAGGCCACCGCCTCGACCCGGGTGCCGTCCGGGCGGTGCCACGTGAACCGGCCGGCGCCGTGGGCGACGACCCCGCGCAGCCCGTCGGCCGTGACCGTACGCCGGGCGCTCGACGCGAGCACGGACGGGCGGTCGAAGGTCACGGCCTCCCACGTCCCGGCGAGCGCGGCCGCGTCCGCCGGCCACGCCACCGCACCGGCGTCCTGCCGAGGGCCCGAGCCCTCCCGTGCGCCCGCCCACGGCTGCGGCGACACCAGCGGCCAGCCGTCGGCGGTCCAGACCAGGCGCCGCACCTGCACGCGGTGCTGCGCCGGGTCGTCGGCGTCCCGCACGTGGTGCACCAGCAGGTGCCGCACGCCGCCGGGCTCGCCGGGCGCCGGCTCCGTGAGCACCGAGGCGTGGCCGGGTGCCAGCAGGCCGGGACCGCCGGCGAGCCGGTGCCCGCCGAGCACCGCCGTCCCGACGGACGCCGGGTCGCCCTCGAGGTCCGTCAGCGCGCGCCCGGCGGCGTCCCTGAACGGGCCGGTGACCAGGTCCCCCATGCCGACCCGCAGGTGGTAGCTGTCGAACAGGGAGTCGTACGACACGAGCAGCGCGTAGCCGCCGCCGGGCCGGGGCAGCACGAACGCGCCCTCGACCGCCCCGTCGACGCTGCGCGGCCGCACCGCCAGCAGCGTGCCCGGCCCGGACGTGGGGCCGGTC
Source organism: Cellulomonas hominis (assembly GCF_901521055.1). Lineage (GTDB taxonomy): Bacteria > Actinomycetota > Actinomycetes > Actinomycetales > Cellulomonadaceae > Cellulomonas > Cellulomonas endometrii. Next base: position 14,778 of record NZ_CABEGA010000070.1, read on the forward strand.
CCGGCGCCGGCGACGAACCCCGTCGCGGGGTCGACCTCCAGGGCGTGGATGCCGCCGAAGAACGACCCGTAGACCAGCCAGTGCCGGCCCGCGGCGTCGACCACGGCGTTCGCGTCGATGGCGTTCGGGCCGTCGGCGTCGTGCCGGCTCGTGACGACCAGCCCGCGGTCCCGCCACGGCCCGGCGGGGCGCGGTGCCGTCGCCAGCCCGATCGCGGAGGTCCGCGAGCCGAACGTCGAGGCGGAGTAGTACATCCGCCAGCGCGCGTCACCGGGCACGGCCACGGCGTCCGGCACCCGCACGACGTCGGGGGCCCACAGGCCCTCGGCGCCGCTCCAGGCGGCCGCGTCGGCGGGCACGGCGTCGAGCGCCCAGCCGTGGAACTCCCACGTCACCAGGTCGGTCGAGCGGCGGACCTGCACGCCGCCGCGGGGCAGCGGGCCGTCGCCGTACGCGTCGGTCGAGAACAGCCAGTACGTCCCGTCGTCGTCCCGCACCGCGGTGGGGTCGTGCGCGTGCCGGCCGCCCCAGGTCGACGTGTCCGGCCCGGTGGCCGGCGCGGTGGTCGTCATCCCTTGGCCCCCGTCAGTGCGACGGACTCGATGATCTGCCGCTGGAAGATCAGGAACACCACGAGCAGCGGCACCAGGGCCAGGAACGACGCCGCCATGATCAGCGGGTAGTCGCGCTGCGTGGCGTACTCGACGTTGAGGTTCGCGATCACCACCTGCAGCGTCTGCTTCGACTCCGTGTTCAGGTACAGGATCGGCCCGAGGTAGTCGTTCCAGATGGTCATGAACCAGAGGATGAACTGCGCCGCGACGGCCGGCCGGATCAGCGGGAAGATCATCCGCCCGAAGATCTGCAGGTACGAGGCACCGTCGATCTTCGCGGCCTCGACCATCGAGTCCGGGACGCTCGACAGGTACTGCCGCAGGAAGAAGATCATCACGATGTTCCCGAACAGCAGCGGCACGATCAGCGGGAGCAGGGTGTCGACCCAGCCGATCTTCGAGAACATGACGAACTGCGGGATCATCAGCGTCGGGTAGGGGATCATCAGGCCCGTCAGCAGGGCGATGAAGATCGCGTTCTTCGCGGGCAGCCGCATCTTCGCCAGCGCGAACGCCGCCAGCGACGACGTCACGGAGCCGACGACGGTGACGGTCCCGGCCACGACCACGCTGTTGCGGAAGCCGGACAGGATCGGCGTCTCGGTCCAGATGCGGGTGAACGTGTCCCACTGCGGCGGGTCCGGGATCCAGACGGGCGGCAGCGCGAACACGTCGCCCTTGGTCTTCAGCGCGGTGGTCGCCATCCACAGCAGCGGCGCGAGCATGACGACGGCGCCGAGCGCGAGCACGACGAACAGCACGGTGTTCACGACGCGGTTCTGCGCGGTGGTGCTCAGGGGGGTCTTGCGACTCATGGTGGCTCGGTGCCCCTTCAGTCGATGCTGAACGCGTTGCGCCGGTTCAGGCGGAACTGGACGACGGTGACGACGAGGACGATCAGCCCGAGCACGACGGACATCGCCGTGGCGTAGCCCATCTGCTGGTACTTGAACGCCTGCCGGACGATGTAGTAGACGATCGACGCGGAGCTGAACTCGGGCCCGCCGGTCGGCGTCATGATGTTGATCTCGGTGAAGATCTGGGACCCGGCGATGATGTTCGTGACGACCAGGAAGAACGTCACGGGCCGCACCATCGGCAGGGTGATGTACCGGAACCGGTGGTACCCGTTCGCGCCGTCCAGCGACGCCGCCTCGTAGAGCGACCGGGGCACGGACTGGATGGCCGCGAGGTACAGCAGCATCGAGTACCCGAGGCCCTTCCAGACCGCGAGGATGATGATCGCCGGCTTCACCGTGGCGGTGTCCTGCAGCCAGTTCGGGCCCTCGATCCCGAACCGGGCGAGCACCTGGTTCACGAGGCCGAAGTCGCCGTTGTAGGCGAACTGCCAGACGATCGCGATGGCCGCGAGCGACGAGATCACGGGCACGTAGTAGATGGTCCGGAACGCGGTCTGGCCGGGGATCTTCCGGTTCAGCGCGATGGCCAGGAGCAGTGCGAGCACCAGCCCGACCGGGATGCCGATCATGTAGAACGCGGTGTTCCACAGCGTCTGGCGGAAGTAGGGGTCGCTCAGCAGACGCGTGTAGTTCTCGAGGCCGATGAACCGGGGTGCGGTCAGGCCGTTCCACTGGGTCAGCGAGGCGTACAGCGCGTACAGCAGCGGGTAGAGCGTGAAGACGAGGAACCCGAGCACGGGCGCGGCGATGAACGCGGCGGCCCAGCGGTGCTCGGTGCGGTGCAGGCGGCGCATGGCCTGGCGCGCCTGCCGGTCCGGCGTGGTGCGTCCGGCCCGCCGGGTGCCGGGGGCGTCCGGCGGGGACGGGGCGAGCCCTGTTTCTTATACCCATTTCCGAGCCCCCGAGACCCTACGCTTACTTGCATTCCCACTTCCGCTACGGAAAAAAACCTGAGACGCCTTCGAACACAACGTACAATTTAACGCACAGCCCA
>NZ_CABEGA010000071.1 GCF_901521055.1 Cellulomonas hominis
AAAAAAGAGGGAAGGAAAAGCGATACAAGAATCAAGTGGTGGCTATAAAGAAAAAGGAAAGAAATAAGTGGAGAAAATTAGTATATTTCCAAGCAGAAGACGACATACGGGATGGCGTAGCGTCTGGTGGGCTCGGAAATGTGTATAAGAGGCAGTCCCTCCCCTGTCCCGGAGTCCCCTCGTCATGGCCAAGGTCCTGACCGCCGGCAGCCCCTGGCGTGTCATCCTCGCGTTCGCCGTCCCCCTGCTGGTGGGCAACGTCGTCCAACAGCTCTACCAGCTCGTCGACGCGGTGGTCGTCGGCCGGCACCTCGGTGTGGGCTCCCTCGCGGCCGTGGGCGCGACCGGCAGCCTGCTGTTCCTGCTGCTCGGCTTCGCGTGGGGCATGACGTCGGGGTTCGCGATCCCGACGGCGCAGGCGTTCGGCGCGCACGACGCCGCGGCGGTCCGCCGGTCGGTCGGTGCGGGCACGATCCTCACCGGCGCCGCGAGCGTGCTGCTCACGGTGGCCGCGCCGCTGCTCGCCGGGCCCGCGCTGGAGCTGCTGCGCACCCCCGAGGAGCTGATGGCGGAGGCGACGACGTTCGCGCAGGTGAGCTTCCTCGGCGCCGGGGCGCTGATGTCCTTCAACTACCTGTCGGCGATCATCCGGGCGATCGGCGACTCCCGCACGCCCCTGCTGTTCCTCACGCTGGCATGCGCGCTGAACGTCGGGCTCGTCGTCCTGCTCGTCGGGCCGGCGGGCCTGGGGGTCGGTGGTGCGGCGCTGGCGACGGTCCTGTCGCAGGCGGTGTCCGTGCTGCTGTGCCTGGACCTGGTGCGGCGTCGCGTCCCGGTGCTGCACGTGCGCCGCGAGGACTGGCGGGGCGCGCGGGCGGAGGTCGCGGAGCACCTGCGGCTCGGCCTGCCGATGGGCTTCCAGGCGTCGATCATCGCGATCGGCGCGCTGGCCGTGCAGGTGCGGCTGAACGAGCTCGGCTCCGACGCCGTCGCGGCCTACACGACGGCGTCGCGGGTGGACGGGCTGGCGGTGGCGCTGCTGCAGTCGCTGGGCCTCGCGGTGTCGATGTTCGTCGCGCAGAACCTGGGCGGCGGCCGGCCGGACCGCATCCGGCGGGGCGTCGTGCAGGCGTCGTGGCTGGCGGTGGCGGGCTCGGTGGTCCTCGGCGCGCTCCTGATCGTCTCGGGCACGACCTTGGTCCGCCTGTTCGTCGGTGCCGGCGAGGACGAGGTGGTGGCGCTGGCGACGCAGTTCCTGCAGGTCAACGCCGCGCTGTACGTGCTGCTGGGCGTGCTGTTCGTCCTGCGCGGCGCGCTGCAGGGCCTCGGGCACACCGGGGTCCCGACGCTGACGGGGGTCGTGGAGCTGGTGATGCGCGTCGGCGCGGCGATCGTGCTGGGCGGGGCGTTCGGGTTCGTCGGGGTGGTGTGGGGCAACCCGCTCGCCTGGGCGGGGGCGGTGGTGCTGCTGGTGCCCGCGTACGTGCGGGCGCACCGGCACCTGGCCGGCCTGCCGGTCGCGCCGATGAGCCGGGTCGAGGCGACGCCGCCCCCGGTGCCGGTCGAGGGTCCGACGGACGGGTCGATGGTCGTCGACGCCGTGGTGCCGCAGCCCCGCGACGGCACGGACGAGCCCGCGCACACCGGCGGGCTCCGCGTCGCCGGTACGCCCGCCGCGCCCTAGGCTGCGGTGCCGTGCGCGAGGTCGTGGAGGGTGTCCGCCTGCTCGGACGCGGATGGGGCTGGTGGCGCCGGCGTCCCGGGGCGATGGCGCGCGGGCTGATCCCGGCGGCGGTGGTCGGGGCGTTCGTGCTCGCCGCGCTGATCACGCTGGTGGTCAACCTGGACGTCGTCGGCGAGGGGCTCACCCCGTTCGCCGACGGCTGGTCGCCGCGCCTCGAGCGCGCCGCCGAGCTCGCGGCCCAGGGGGTGGTGCTCGCCGGCACGCTCGTCCTCGTCGTCGTCACGTTCACGGCCCTCACGCTGGCGGTCGGCGAGCCGTTCTACGACCGCATCTGGCGCGCGGTGGAGCAGGACGTCACCGGCGCGGTGCCGCAGGAGCCGACCGGTTTCTGGCGGGGCGCCGCGGACGGGCTGGCGCTGCTGACGCGGGGCCTCGTGGCGGCCGCCCTCGCGGGCGCGCTGGGCCTCGTCCCGGTCGTCGGCGCGGCGCTCGGCTGGACGGCGGGCGTGGTGCTCACCGGGTGGCTGCTGGCCCACGAGCTGACGTCCCGCGCCCTGCTGGCTCGGGGGATCGACCGGCGGGGGCGCAACGCGCTGCTGCGCGCGCACCGCGGGCGCACGCTCGGCTTCGGCGTCGCCACGCAGCTGTGCTTCCTGGTCCCGGGCGGGGCGGTCGCGACGATGCCGGCCGCCGTCGTGGGCGCGACGCTGCTGGCGCAGTCCGTGGTGCCGGCTCCGAGGGCGGCCACGACGCTCCGGTAGCGTGGCGGGTCCGTCCCGCGAAGGAGCCTGCACCGTGCCCGTCAAGCCGCCCGCCGAGGTCGACCTCACCGCGGACCTGGTGCGGGCGCTGCTCACCGAGCAGCACCCCGATCTCGCGGGGCGGGAGGTGCGGCTGGTCGCGCACGGCTGGGACAACGCCACGTTCCGGCTGGGTGACGACCTCGCGGTGCGGCTCCCCCGTCGCGCGGCGGCCGCCCGTCTCGTCGAGCACGAGCAGCAGTGGCTCCCCCTGCTCGCGCGGCTCTGCCCGGTGCCGGTCCCCGCGCCGGTCCGCGTCGGCGTGCCGAGCGCCACGTTCGCCTGGTCGTGGAGCGTCGTGCCGTGGTTCACCGGGCGGTCCGCGGCCGACGAGCCCGTCGCGGACCGCACCGCCTGGGCACCCGCCCTGGCGTCGGCCCTCGCGGCGCTGCACGTCCCTGCCCCGGCGGGCGCGCCCGTGAACCCGGTCCGCGGCGGCGCGCTCGCCGGCCGGCGTGCCGCGTTCACGGAACGGCTCGCCGCCGGCCACCTCGACCACCTGGTGCCCGACGCACGCTCCCGCGCCACCGCGCTGTGGCACGACGCCCTGGCCGCGCCGGCGTGGCCCGGCCCGGCGGTGTGGGCGCACGGCGACCCGCACCCCGCGAACCTCGTGACGCGCGGCGGCGAGCTGGTGGCGCTGCTGGACTTCGGCGACGTCACCGGTGGCGACCCCGCGTGCGACCTGGCCACCGCCTGGCTCACCTTCGACGCCGACGGGCGGGCCGCGTTCCGGGGCCGCACGGACGCGCTCGCCGACGCGGCCGACGGCGCCCCCGACTCCGGCCGCTGGCGCCGCGCGGCGGGCTGGGCGCTCGTGATGGCGTCGGCGATGGTGACGCACGGCGACGACGACCCCACGATCGCGGCGATCGGCGCCCACGCCGTGCGCGAGCTGCTCGCCTGACCCGCCCGCCGCCCCGCGTGGCGGACCGTGCGACGGCCCGGGCGCATCATGGGCGCATGGCCGAGACCGCGAAGACCGCACCCACCGACGCCGACGTCCACGCCTTCCTCGCCGAGGCGTCGCCCGCGGCCCGCCGCCGGGACGCGGAGACCCTCCTGGAGCTCCTGGAGCGCGTCACGGGCGAGCAGCCCGTGATGTGGGGGCCGTCGATCGTCGGGTTCGGGCGGTACGCGTACCGGTACGGCAGCGGCCGCACCGGCGAGTGGCCGGCCGCCTCGTTCTCGCCGCGCAAGGCCGCGACGACGGTCTACCTGATGGACGGCATCGAGGCGCACGCGGACGACCTGGCCGCGCTGGGCCCGCACACCGTCGGCAAGGGGTGCCTCTACCTCAAGGACCTCGAGCAGGTGGACCTCACGGTGCTCGAGCGGGTGCTGGCCCGCAGCTGGCGGACGCTCACCACGGACCCGCCCGGCAGCGTCACCGCCTGAACGTCGGCCGCGGGTCCGTCGCCAGCACGCCCATGAGCACGGAGTCCGTCCACTCGCCGTCCCACAGCAGCGTGTCCCGCTGCCGCCCCTCGACCACGAACCCCGCCTTCTCGTAGGAGCGCTGCGCCCGCGGGTTGAACGCGAACACGTCGAGGCTCACGCGGTGCAGGCCCACCGTGCCGAACGCGTGGTCGAGCACGGCCGTCATCGCCTCGGTGCCGTACCCGCGCCCCGGCATGCCGGCGGCCAGCGCGATGCGGACGTTCATCGCGGCGTCGTCGGGCTCCAGGTCGTTGAGGACGACCTCCCCGACGTAGCGGCCGTCGTCGGCGAGCGTGATCGCCCAGTCGCCCCGCTCCGGATCGGCGCCGACCCGTGCGAGGTGCGCGGCGACCTGCTCGCGGGTGAACGACGCGCGGGTGCCCGTGAGCCGCATCGACTCGGCGTCCTGGAGCGCCTCCCACGTGTCGTCCAGGTGCTCGGGCCCGAGCGGCACGAGGCGCAGCCGCGGGGTGACGAGCGTGGGCACGGGGGCGAGGGCGTCGGTGTGGATCACGGCCGCGAGGCTAGCGGGCGGTCCCACGCGGCCGCAGCGCATTTCGTCCACGCACGACGGCGCCCCCACCACCGCGGGGGTGGTGGGGGCGCCGGGTCGGTGCGTCAGGCCGCGACGAGCGAGCGGAGCACGTACTGCAGGATGCCGCCGTTGCGGTAGTAGTCCGCCTCGCCGGGGGTGTCGATCCGGACCACGGCGTCGAACTCCACGACGGAGCCGTCGGCCTTGGTCGCGGTGACGTGCACGGTCCGCGGGGTGGTGCCCTCGTTGAGCTCCGTGATGCCCGCGATCGCGAACGTCTCGGTGCCGTCCAGCCCGAGGGAGTCGGCCGACTCGCCGGCGGGGAACTGCAGCGGGAGCACGCCCATGCCGATGAGGTTCGACCGGTGGATCCGCTCGAACGACTCGGTGATGACGGCCTTGACGCCCAGGAGCGCCGTGCCCTTGGCCGCCCAGTCGCGGGACGAGCCGGAGCCGTACTCCTTGCCGCCGAGGATGACCAGCGGGACGCCGGCCTCCGCGTACGCCTGGGCGGCGTCGTAGATCGAGGTCTGCTCGCCGGTCAGGTGGTTGACCGTGAAGCCGCCCTCGACGCCCGGCACGAGCTGGTTGCGCAGCCGGATGTTCGCGAACGTGCCGCGGATCATCACCTCGTGGTTGCCGCGGCGCGAGCCGTAGGAGTTGAAGTCCCGGCGCTCGACGCCGTGCTCCGCGAGGTAGGTCCCGGCCGGGCTGTCCGCCTTGATGGACCCCGCGGGGCTGATGTGGTCGGTCGTGACCGAGTCGCCGAGCTTGGCCAGCACGCGGGCGCCGGTGACGTCCGCGACCGGCGCGGGCTCGGCGCCCATGCCCTCGAAGTACGGGGGCTTGCGCACGTAGGTCGACTCCGGGTCCCAGGCGAACGTGTCGCCCTCGGGCGTCTGCAGGGACCGCCACCGGTCGTCGCCCGCGAAGACGTCGGCGTAGTCGGCCTCGAACATCTGGCGGTCGATGGACGCGTCGATGGTCGCCTGGACCTCCTCCGGCGTCGGCCAGATGTCGGTGAGGAACACCGGCTGCCCGGCGTCGTCGTGCCCGAGCGGCTCGTTCGCGAAGTCGAAGTCCATCGTCCCGGCGAGCGCGTACGCGATGACCAGCGGCGGGGACGCCAGGTAGTTCATCTTCACGTCGGGGTTGATGCGGCCCTCGAAGTTGCGGTTGCCGGACAGCACGGAGACGACCGACAGGTCGTGCTCGTTGACGACCGCCGAGACCTCCTCCGGCAGCGGGCCGGAGTTGCCGATGCAGGTGGCGCAGCCGTACCCGACCAGGTGGAAGCCCAGCTTCTCCAGGTACGGCCACAGGCCGGCCTTCTCGTAGTAGTTCGTGACGACCTGCGACCCGGGGGCCATCGAGGTCTTGACCCACGGCTTGGCCGTCAGGCCGCGCTCGACGGCCTTGCGGGCCAGCAGGGCGGCGGCGAGCATCACCGACGGGTTCGACGTGTTGGTGCAGGACGTGATCGAGGCGATCACGACGGCGCCGTGGTCGAGCTCGGACTGCGTGCCGTCCGCCAGCGTGACCGGGACCCGCTTGTGCGGGCGGTGGCTGCTGTCGCCGCCGGCGACGTGCGCCGGGGCGTCGCTCGCGTCGGCGTGCTCCCCCGCAGCGATCGGGTCGGAGGCGGGGAACGTCTCGTCGACGGACTCGTCCAGGCCCGTGAAGCTGCGGGCGGCGCCCGTGAACGGCGCGGCCTCGTCGGCGTCGACGTAGTCGAGGATCGACGTCGCGAACGACTCCTTGGCCGCGGTCAGCTCGATGCGGTCCTGCGGGCGCTTCGGGCCGGCGATCGACGGGACGACGGTCGACAGGTCGAGCTCGAGGTACTCGGAGTACACCGCGTCGGCCGCGCCCGCCGCCGGGTCGAGCCACATGCCCTGCTCCTTGGCGTACGCCTCGACGAGGGCGAGCTGCTGCTCGGAGCGGCCGGTGAGCCGCAGGTAGTCGATCGTGACCTGGTCGATCGGGAAGATGGCGCAGGTCGAGCCGAACTCGGGGCTCATGTTGCCGATGGTGGCGCGGTTCGCGAGCGGGACCGCCGCGACGCCGTCGCCGTAGAACTCGACGAACTTGCCGACCACGCCGTGCTGGCGCAGCTGCTCGGTGATGGTCAGCACCACGTCGGTCGCGGTCACGCCGGGCGGGATGGAGCCGGTGAGCTTGAAGCCGACGACGCGCGGGATGAGCATCGACACCGGCTGGCCGAGCATGGCGGCCTCGGCCTCGATGCCGCCGACGCCCCAGCCCAGCACGCCCAGGCCGTTGACCATGGTGGTGTGCGAGTCGGTGCCGACGCAGGTGTCGGGGTAGGCGCGGAGCGCGCCGTCGACCTCGCGCGTCATGACGCCCCGGGCCAGGTACTCGATGTTGACCTGGTGCACGATGCCGGTGCCCGGCGGGACGACCTTGAAGTCGTCGAACGCCGTCTGGCCCCACCGCAGGAACTGGTAGCGCTCGTGGTTGCGCTGGTACTCGAGCTCGACGTTGCGCTCGAACGCGTCGCGGCGGCCGGCGACGTCGATCTGCACGGAGTGGTCGATGACCAGCTCGGCCGGGGCGAGCGGGTTGATCCGGGCCGGGTCGCCGCCGAGCTCCGCGACGGCCTCGCGCATGGTGGCCAGGTCGACGACGCAGGGCACGCCGGTGAAGTCCTGCATGATCACGCGGCCGGGCGTGAACTGGATCTCGGTGTCGGGCTGCGCCGCGGGGTCCCAGGCGGCGAGCGCGCGGACGTGGTCGGCGGTGATGTTCGCGCCGTCCTCGGTCCGCAGCAGGTTCTCCGCCAGCACCTTGAGGCTGTACGGCAGCTTCTCGGTCCCGGGGACGGCGTCCAGCCGGAAGATCTCGTAGGTCTCGTCGGCGACCTGCAGCCGGGACTTCGACCCGAAGCTGTCGACGCTGCTCACAGTGGGCTCCTTCGTTGGGCGAGTGCGGCCGCATGGGGGTCGGCCGGGGTGGGGCAAGTATCTTGACGTCAAGATACATCGTACCGCGTCGAGGCCTCGGCGGCGACGCGCGAGGGGGCGCGCGGCACCGTCGCGTGCCGTGACGGGAGGTGCGGCGGGGGGTGCAGCCGGAGGTGCGGCGGGAGGCGGCCGGGGCTACTGCCGGTCGGTCCCCTGCGCGGCGCGGCGCTCCCGCTCCACGGCCTTCTGGTGCTGACGCGGGTCGTAGTCCGGGGTGCCCTGCTTGTGCAGCTCGGCGGACGCGCGGCGGCTGGCCTCGGCCACGCGACGCGTCGCCTCCGCGGCGGACTCGCGGGCGTCACCCTGGTGCGCTGTCGTCATCGTCGACTCCTTCCGGTCCCGGGGCGCCGCGGGCCGGGCGCCCGCCTCCACGCTAGGCCGCGGGACGGTCGCGCGCGAGGGTTCCGCACCGGCGGACCTGCGCGTCTCAGCGCTGGAGGACCGCGACCGCCTCGACGTGGTGCGTCATGGGGAACAGGTCGTACCCCGTGACGTCCGCCAGGGCGTAGCCGTCCTCGGCGAAGTACGCGACGTCCCGGGCCAGGGCGGCGGGGTCGCACGCCACGTACACGACGCGGTCCGGAGCGAGCGCCGACACGGCCCGCACGACGTCCCGGCCCGCACCGACCCGCGGCGGGTCGAGCACGACGGCGTCCGCCCGGCCGCCGAGCCCGCCGAGCACCGCCGCGACGTCGCCCGCGTGCAGCGCCACCTGCGGGCGGTCGTGCGCGTTGCGCCGGGCGTCCTTGACGGCGCGCGCGTCGCCCTCGACAGCGACGACGGAGCCCTGCTCCCCCACCGCGTCCGCGAGCGGCAGCGTGAACAGGCCGGCCCCGGAGTACAGGTCCAGGACGGTGGCGCCGTCGACGTCGCCGAGCGCGCCGAGCACCGCGCCGGTGAGCGTGGCCGGCGCCTCGCGGTGCACCTGCCAGAACCCGGCGGCGGCGACGCGGTACGCCCACTCGCGCTCGCCGACCCGGACGCGCTCGCGCACCGCGGACCGGGCGTTCGGGCGGGGGTCGACCTTGCCGCGGCGCAGGTCGAACGGCTGGTCGTCGACGAGCACGACGGGCTGGTCCCCGTCGGCGGGGGCGACGGCGTCGACCCGGACGCCGCCCGTCCACCGCCGGCCGAGCAGGTCCAGCTCGGCGAGCGCGTCGCTCATCAGCGGCATCCGGTCCACGTGCAGCACGTCGTGCGACCGGAACCGGCGCATGCCGAGGCGGCCCTCGCGGTCCGCGAGGAACGACACGCGCGTCCGCCACCCCAGGCCGCCGCGCTCGTCGTCGCCGGGCAGCGCGTGCACCGGGACGTCGCGGTCGACCTTCGCGAGCCGGTGCAGCTGCTCGCCGAGCACCGCGGACTTCCAGGCGCGCTGCGCGTCGAGCCGCACGTGGGCCAGCTCGCCACCGCCCACGCCGCCGGGGCCGGACTCCGGCCACGGCGACTCGACGCGGTCCGGCGACGCCTCCAGCACCTCGACGGCGTCCGCGCGCCAGAACGACGCCTTCGAGCCGGTGTCGGTCAGCCGCGCGAGCACGCGCTCGCCCGGCAGGGTGTGCCGCACGAACACCACCCGCCCGGGCCCGTCGTCGCCGGCGGTCCGCAGCCGCGCGACGCAGTGACCGCCGTGGGCCACCGGTCCGATCTCCAGCTCCACCACGTCGCCCGCGAACGGCTGCCCGGCCGCCGTGGCCCTCCGCTCAGAGCCCACGGGACGTCGTCCTGCGCACGTGCTCTTCCATTCCGGTCTGACCTTCCGTCGACGCGAGCTGCCACGGCACCGACGCCACGACGACCCCGGGGGTGAACAGCAGCCGGCCCTTGAGCCGCAGGGCGCTCTGGTTGTGGAGCAGCTGCTCCCACCAGTGCCCGACGACGTACTCCGGGATGTAGACGACCACCAGGTCCCGCGGGCTGTCCCGCCGGATCGAGCGGACGTAGGTGATGATCGGCCGCGTGATCTCGCGGAACGGCGAGTCCAGGATGCGCAGCGGCACCGGCAGGTCCATCGCCTCCCACTGGTCGCGCAGGGCCTGCGCCTCCGCGGGGTCGACGCCGACGGTCACGGCCTCGAGCACCTGCGGCCGGGACGCGCGGGCGTAGGCGATCGCGCGCATCGTGGGGCGGTGCAGGTGCGAGACCAGCACGATGGCGTGCACCCGGCTGGGCAGCGCCCGCGCGGACGTGAGGTCCTCGCCCAGCGCGAGCTCGTCGCGCACGGTGTCGTAGTGCCTCCGGATGCCCTGCATGCCGATGAACACGACGATCATCGCGAGGATCGCGATCCAGGCGCCGAGCATGAACTTGGTGATGAGCACGATCACCAGCACCGTCGCGGTCATGCCGAAGCCGACCGCGTTGATGACGCGCGAGCGCACCATCTGCGAGCGGCGGGTCGGGTCCGGCTGGGTGCGCAGCTCGCGCGTCCAGTGCCGGATCATGCCGAGCTGGGACAGCGTGAACGACACGAACACGCCCACGATGTACAGCTGGATCAGCCGCGTGACCTGGGCGTCGAACGCGACGATGAGCGCGATCGCCCCGGCGGCCAGGGCGACGATGCCGTTGGAGAACGCGAGCCGGTCGCCGCGCGTGTGCAGCTGGCGCGGCAGGTAGCCGTCCTTCGCGAGGATCGAGCCGAGCACCGGGAAGCCGTTGAACGCCGTGTTCGCGGCGAGCACGAGGATGAGGCCGGTCACGACCGCCACGGCGTAGAACGCCGGCGGGAACGACGCGAAGATCGTCTGCGCGAGCTGCCCGATCACCGGGTCCTGGACGTAGTCCTCGCCGACGGGGACGCCGTCGCGCAGCAGCTGCGTCGCGGGGTCCTCGACGTAGTGCACGCCCGTGAGGTTCGCGAGCGTGAGGATCGACATGATGAGGAACACCGACAGCGTCCCGAGCAGCAGCAGCGTCGTGGCCGCGTTGCGGGACTTCGGCTTGCGGAACGACGGCACGCCGTTGCTGATGGCCTCGACACCGGTCAGCGCGGCCGACCCGGACGCGAACGCGCGCAGCACGAGGAACGCCCCCGCCGCGCCGGTCAGCCCCTGCTCGAACCCCTCGGACGGCACGATCGTCAGGTCGTGCGTCGCGGCCTGGTGCAGGTTCCCCGTGAGGTACTGCACGAACCCGACCACCGCCACGGACCCCACGGCGATCATGAACAGGTACACCGGGACGGCGAACGCGCGCCCCGACTCCCGGACGCCGCGGAGGTTCGCCAGGGTCAGGAGCACGACCACGACCACCGCGAACGTCGTCTCGTGGCCCCGCAGCGCCGGCACGGCCGAGGCCGCGTACTGCGCCCCCGACGACACCGACACCGCCACGGTGAGCACGTAGTCGACGAGCAGCGCGCTCGCCACGGTGACGCCCGCCCGGGGGCCGAGGTTGACGGTCGCGACCTCGTAGTCACCGCCGCCCGACGGGTACGCGTGCACGTTCTGGCGGTACGAGGCGATGACGGTCGCCATCACCACGACGACGGCCAGGCCGACCCACGGGGAGATCATCGTGGCGCCGACACCGGCCAGCGCGAGGGTCAGCAGCACCTCGTCCGGGGCGTACGCGACGGACGACAGCGCGTCCGACGCGAAGATCGGCAGCGCGATCCGCTTCGGCAGGAGGGTGTGACCGAGGTTCTCGCTCCGGACCGGTCGGCCCAGCAGCAAACGTTTGGCGGCATCTCCGAGGTCCGGCACGAGTGACCATGCTAGGCCCCACGGCGCCCGGGCGTGACCGGGACCTCCTGGGTCCCCGTGGACTGCGCGCTAGGTATAGCGTTCCGCGTTGTGCACTTCGTCATCATGGGCTGCGGCCGCGCCGGGGCCACGCTCGCGCAGTCGCTGGAGAGCGCGGGCCACTCCGTCGCGGTGATCGACCAGAACCCCGACTCGTTCCGCCGCCTGGACCCCGAGTACGCCGGCAGCAAGGTCACCGGGCTCGGGTTCGACCGCGACACGCTGCAGCAGGCCGGCATCGAGGACGCGTTCGGGTTCGCGGCCGTGTCGGACGGCGACAACTCCAACATCCTGGCCGCGCGCGTCGTACGCGAGACGTTCGGCGTCGAGAACGTCGTCGCCCGCATCTACGACCCGCACCGCGCGGAGATCTACCAGCGCCTCGGCATCCCGACGGTGGCGACCGTGCGGTGGACCGCCGACCAGGTGCTCCGCCGCCTGCTGCCGATGGGCGCCACCGGCGAGTTCACCGACGCGTCCGGCCAGATCGTGCTGGCCGAGGTGGACGTGCACGAGGGCTGGGTCGGCCGGCCCCTGCGCGCGATCGAGGACGCCACCGGCGCCCGCGTCGCCTTCGTCACCCGCTACGGCGACGGGGTGCTCCCCGACGCCCAGTCCGTCCTGCAGGAGAACGACATCGTGCACCTGCTCATGCGGCGGGACGAGTCCGCCACCGTCGAGCGCATCGTCACCGCGGCACCGGAGGTCAAGGCATGAGGGTCGTCATCGCCGGGGCGGGGTCCGTCGGCCGGTCCATCGCGCGCGAGCTGCTCGCGAACGACCACGAGGTCACGCTCATCGACCGGCAGCCGTCCGCGATGCGGGTGGCGCAGGTCGCCGACGCCGACTGGCTGCTCGCGGACGCCTGCGAGCTGCCCACCCTCACGCAGGCCCGGACCGACGAGTGCGACGTGGTCGTGGCCGCGACGGGCGACGACAAGGCCAACCTGGTGATCTCGCTGCTCGCGAAGACGGAGTACGGCGTGCCGCGCACCGTCGCCCGGGTGAACAACCCGAAGAACGAGTGGATGTTCGACGAGGCCTGGGGCGTCGACGTCGCGGTGTCCACGCCGCGGATCATGACGGCGATGATCGAGGAGGCCGTCTCGGTCGGCGACCTGGTGCGGATCTTCACGTTCCACCAGTCCGGCGCCGACATCCTGGAGCTCACGCTGCCCGAGGACTCCCCGCTCGCCGGCCGGCTGGTCGGTCAGATCGCGTGGCCCGCCGACACGGTGCTGGCGTGCGTCGTGCGCGACGACCGGCCGTTCTCCCCCAGCCCGGACGACACCCTGGAGGGGCGCGACGAGCTGCTGTTCGTCACGGGGCGCGACGCGTCGGAGCAGGATCTGGCCGCGCTGCTGTCGAGCCGCGTACCAGAATCCAGCTCACCCACAGCACGACCGCGGTGAGCGGGACGCCCATCACGAGCTTCGCGGTCCCGAGCCAGGCGACCTCGCCGGCGTAGTACAGCGGGACCTGCACCAGCAGGCGCAGCGCGAACATCCCGGCCCAGAGCCAGGTCGCGAGCGCGTACCGCCGGCGCAGGGCCGGCTCCTGGCGCCACGCGACGGCCCCGGCCCACGAGCCGGACGACGACATCGGGCCGTCCGGGCGGAACAGCCCGACCACGACGCCGACGAGCGGCCACCTCACGAGCACGGACACCACGAACGCGGCGAGGTACCCGACGTTGGTCAGCAGCCCCCAGGCGAAGTAGTCCTCCGCCCGCCCGGACCGCCAGGCCCAGATCACGCCGATGCCCACGCCGAGCACGCCCGACAGGGCCTGCGTCAGGGGGCTGCGCTGCACGAGGCGCGCGACCACCGCGACCAGGGCGGTCGCCGCCGCCGCGATCAGCGCGGGCGCGAGCCGCTGGCCGCCGGCGACGAACACCACGACGAACACGAGGCCCGGGGCGACGGACTCGACCGCCCCGCGCACCCCGCCGACGGCCTCGGCGAACGAGAACTCCTCGGCGTCGAGCGCCCGCATCCCGCGGGCGGGCACGGCGGCGCCCGGCGCGGGCGTCGGGTCACTCACCGGGGCGCGCGCGCAGCTCGTAGCGGGGGTTGAACATGGACCGCCGGCCCTCGCGGGAGCAGACGAGACCCTCGACCTTCAGGCGACGGCCCGGCTCGATGCCGGCGATCTCCCGGCGGCCCAGCCAGACGAGCTGGACGGTGCCGCTGCCGTCGTACAGCTCGGCCTCCAGCGCGGGCACGCCCTGGCGGGGGCGCAGCACGACGGACCGGATGACGCCCGACACCTTCACGCGGTGCCGGTCCGTGGCGGCGGCGACGGGCGTGCAGCCCGTCGCGCGGACCGCGTCCTCGCGCTCCTCGTCGGCCTCGATCTCCTCCTGGGAGGCGACGGCCTTGCGCAGGCTCTCTCGCAGCGACACGGGGGGTGTCATGTCAGCGGATCTCCGTGATCTCGGGCCCGCGCTTCAGCGGGTCGAAGTCGGCGACGGCGGGCGCCGCGGCAGGCGCCGTCTGGGGGGTGACGCCGTCGGCCTGCCCGGGCAGGCGCAGCGCGAGCAGGTCGCGCGGGGCGCGGGCCTCCGTGCCCCGGACCACGACCGTGCGGCGGAACAGGTCCTCGATCTTCACGGCGGCCTCCTCGTCGACCGCCGCGCGGCCGGTGATGACGCCGCGCAGGAACCAGCGGGGACCGTCGACGCCGACGAACCGCGCGGGGCGGTGGCCGGTGCGGCCCTCGGGGGTGCGGACGGGCAGCCGGGCGAGCAGCTCGCGGCCGAACGGCCCGGGCACGTCGTCCACGGAGCCGCCCTGCTTGCGGACCGACTCGCCGATCTCCTCGCGGATCTCGTCCCAGATGCCGTCGGTCCGCGGGGCGGCGAACGCCTGCATCTGCAGCGTCGAGCCGTCCAGCGTGACACCGACCGCGGTGACGGTCTGCGACTTCTTGTCGATCTCCATCCGGAGCTCCATGCCGTGCACGCCCGGGAGCCGCAGCGCGCCCAGGTCGACGCGCGGGCCCGCGGGGACGTCCTCGGTGGAGTCCCAGGGGCCGCCGGAGCGGTCGGGGACCGGTGCGGCGACCCCGTCGGGCGACGACACCTCCGGCTCGGCCGTGAGGTGGGCAGCCGGCTCGGCGGCCGGCTCTGCCGTCGCGCCGGGGGCCACGTCCACGCCGCCCTCGGTCTCGTCCTGGGCGGTGCGAGCCTTCGCACCGCGCCGGAATAGCGCCACCCTCAGTCCCTTCCCCGGGTCGCCCGCCGCGCGGGCACGTACACGTCCACAGTAGACCGCACGGTGCGGTGCACCTAGCGGGGTTCGCCGGGGGCGGAGGCCCAGCCTCCGCTGGACCCGAAGCCGCCCGCGCCGCGCACCGACTCCGGCAGCTCGTCGGCCTCGACGAACCGCGCCCGCTCGACGCGCTGCACCACGAGCTGCGCCACCCGGTCGCCGCGGCGCAGCACCACCGGCTCGGAGCGGTCCGTGTTGAGCAGCGTGACCGCGATCTCGCCGCGGTAGCCCGCGTCGACCGTCCCTGGCGCGTTCACGATGGTCAGC
Source organism: Cellulomonas hominis (assembly GCF_901521055.1). Classification (GTDB taxonomy): domain Bacteria; phylum Actinomycetota; class Actinomycetes; order Actinomycetales; family Cellulomonadaceae; genus Cellulomonas; species Cellulomonas endometrii. The sequence goes on from NZ_CABEGA010000071.1 coordinate 14,729, forward strand.
CCGTGCTTCGCCGCCAGGCCGGAGCGCGGGTGCACGAACGCCGCGTAGCCCTCGGGCAGCGCGATCGCGATGCCGGTGGGCAGGGTCTGCCGCTCCCCCGGGGCGATCGTGGCGTCGACCCGGGTCACCAGGTCGGCGCCCGCGTCCCCCGGGTGCGCGTACACCGGGACGGGCACGCCCTCGTCGAGCCGGCGGAGCTGGATGGTCAGGGTCTCGTCGGTCACGGGCCCCGACCCTACCGCCGCGCGGGTGGGATGCTGGGCACGTGCAGACCACCACCCCCGCGTTCGACGAGCGGCTCTGGCCGTCCCCCACCGGCTGGGTCGCCGTGCCCGCGCTCGCCGCCATGCTCGGCATCGCGCTGTGGCCGGTCGGCACCGCCGCGGGGATCGCCGGCGCGGTCGCCGGGCTCGTCCTGGCCGGCGTGGTGGCGGTCCGGTCCGCGACCCGCGTGCGGGTGCAGGACGGCGAGCTGCACGCCGGGCCGGCGCACATCCCGCTGACGCTCCTGCGCGACCCGCAGCCCCTGGACGCCGACGCCACCCGGCACGCGCTCGGCCCCGGCCTCGACGCCCGCGCGCACCTGTGCCTGCGCGGGTGGGTGCGCACGGCGGTGCGCGTCGAGATCGACGACCCCGCGGACCCGACGCCCTACTGGGTGGTGTCGACGCGGCGCCCCGCGGCCCTGGCGGCCGCGCTGCTGGCGACCGGCGGCACCGACGACGACGCCGGCCGGACCACGGGGGTCCGGCCGGCGTCGTGACGGCTGGTGCGGGCGCGCACGGCGCGCGCCCGGGTGCGGCTCAGGCAGCGCACTCCGAGCAGACGGGCATGCCGTCCTTCTCGTAGGCGAGCTGGCTGCGGTGATGGACCAGGAAGCACTTGGAGCAGGTGAACTCGTCGGCCTGGCGCGGGAGCACCCGGACCGAGAGCTCCTCGCCGGACAGGTCCGCGCCGGGGAGCTCGAACCCTTCAGCGGCTTCGGTCTCGTCCTCGTCCACCACGCCCGAGTTCTTGTCGGAGCGCCGGGCCTGGAGCTCCTGCAGCGAGTCCTCGCTCAGGTCCTCCTCGGTCTTGCGCGGGGCGTCGTAGTCGGTTGCCATGAGGTGTGGTCACGCTCCGTCTGTTCGGTGGATCGGCGTACGCGGGCTCAAGTCACCGGAGGCGATGTTTGTTCCCGTCAGGCGCCCCGGATTGTGCCCTATTTTGGGGCGGGGCGCCACGCCGCGCTCAGTCGTCGGCGTCGGCACCCAGATCCGCCAGCAGCGCGGCCAGCGCCGCGACCGTCTCCGCCGGGCCGACGACCGTCATGTCGGAGCTGGCCGCACGCCCGCGCAGGCCGCTGACCTGCGCACCTGCCTCTCTCGCGATGATCTCGCCCGCCGCGACGTCCCACGGGTTGAGGCCCCGCTCGTAGACCACGTCGAGCGTCCCCTCGGCCACCCGGCACAGGTCCAGGGCGGCCGAGCCGATGCGCCGGATGTCCCGGACCTGGGGCAGCAGCTCCGCCAGCACCCGGCCCTGCGCGCGCCGGCGCTCCGCCCGGTACCCGAACCCCGTCCCGACGAGCGACGTGGCGAGCGACCGCGGCGCGTTCACCGCGAGGCGCTCGCCGTCCCGGTACGCGCCGAGCCCACGGCCCGCCGTGTAGGTGCGGCCGTCCGGGACCGCGTGCACGCAGCCCGCGACGGCCGTCCACCGCTCCGGGTCCGGCTCGCCCGCGACCACGCCGACCGACACCGCGTACGCCGGGACGCCGTACAGGTAGTTCACGGTGCCGTCGATCGGGTCCAGCACCCAGGTCAGGCCCGTCGTCCCCGGCACCCAGCCGTCCTCCTCCCCGAGGACGCCGTCGTCGGGGCGGTGCTCGGCGAGCAGGGCGCGCAGGTGCGCCTCGGAGGCCAGGTCCATGGCGGTGACCGGGTCGACCTCGCTGGACTTCGTCGCGGCGACGGAGACCCGCTCGGGGCGCTGCTCACGGCCCTGCTCTGGCAGCAGGGCGCCCTGTCGGTGCCGACCGAGGTGCTCGCCGTCGTGGTGGTGCTCGGCACGCGGTTGCTGGCGCTGCGGTTCCGCCTGCAGGCGGAACCGCAGCGCCAGCAAC
>NZ_CABEGA010000072.1 GCF_901521055.1 Cellulomonas hominis
CGACGGCCCTGGTCGCCCCGCGCGCCTGACCGGGCCGGCGCGGCCCGGTCAGGCGCGCGGGGCGACCAGGGCCGTCGCGATCGCCGCGACGCCCTCGCCGCGGCCGGTGAGGCCCAGGGCGTCGGTCGTCGTGGCCGAGACGGAGACCGGGGCGGCCGCGGCCTCCGAGAGCGCCGCCTCCGCCTCGGCGCGGCGGGGGCCGAGGCGCGGCCGGTTGCCGATCACCTGGACGGCGACGTTCCCGATCTCGTAGCCGGCCTCGCGCACCAGGCGGGCGGCCTCCGCGAGCAGGGCGACCCCGGCGGCGCCGGCCCACTCGGGGCGTGACGTGCCGAACACGGCGCCGAGGTCCCCGATCCCCGCCGCGGACAGCAGCGCGTCGGCGGCGGCGTGCGCGGCGACGTCCGCGTCGGAGTGCCCGGCGAGCGGCCGCTCGGCGGGCCACGCCAGCCCGGCCAGGTGCAGCACGGCGTCGGCGGACGGCTCGGGGTCGTAGGCGTGCACGTCGACGCCGATGCCCGTGCGCGGCAGGCCGGTCACGCGCGCACCGCCGCGCCGTCCGTGCGGGCCAGCAGCTCCGCGACGGCGAGGTCGCGGGTGGTGGTGATCTTCATGGCGGACTCCTCCCCCGGGACGACCCACACCTGCTCGCCCAGTGCCTCGACGAGGGATGCGTCGTCCGTCGCGGCGGTCGCCTCGTCCCCGGCGCGGTGCGCCCCGGCGGCGTGGGCGGCGTCGAGCAGCGCCCGGTCGAACCCCTGCGGCGTCTGGACGGCGCGCATGGCGGCCCGCGGGACCGTCGCGAGCACGGGGGCGGCGCCGTCGACGGCCTCGCCGACCTGCTTGATGGTGTCGGCCACGGGGAGCCCGGGGACGACGGCGCGGTGCCCGGCGCGCACGGCGGCCTCGACGGAGCGGACCAGGGCGGGGCTCGCCAGCGCGCGGGCGGCGTCGTGCACGAGGACGACGTCGACGTCGTCCCCCAGCGCCGCCAGCCCGGCGGCGACGGACGCCTGCCGCGAGGCCGCGCCCTCGACGATGGTGACCGGGATGCCGATGCCCGGGCGCACCGGGCCGCCGAGCAGCGCCCGGAACCCGCCCGCGCGGCCCGGGGGCACGGTCACGACCACGGACAGCACGACGCCCGACGCAGCGAGGCGTCGGGCGGCGTGCACGACCAGCGGGACCCCCGCCAGCTCGACCAGCGCCTTGGGCCCGGGCAGCCCGAGCCTCGTGCCGCTGCCGGCGGCGGTGAGGACGGCGGCGGTGGGCACGCGGGTGCGGTGCGGTCGGGGCGCTCAGGCGCGGGTCGTCAGGAGGCCAGCACCTCGTCGAGGATGGCCTCGGCCTTGTCCTCCTCGGTGTGCTCGGCGAGCGCGAGCTCCGACACGAGGATCTGCCGCGCCTTGGCGAGCATGCGCTTCTCCCCCGCGGACAGGCCGCGGTCGGCGTCCCGGCGGGACAGGTCGCGCACGACCTCGGCGACCTTGATCACGTCGCCGGAGGCGAGCTTCTCGAGGTTGGCCTTGTAGCGGCGCGACCAGTTGGTCGGCTCCTCCGTGTACGGGGCGCGCAGCACCTCGAACACGCGGTCGAGGCCCTCCTGGCCCACGACGTCACGCACACCCACGAGGTCGACGTTCTCCGCCGGCACCTCGATGGTCAGGTCACCCTGGGCGACCTTCAGCTTGAGGTAGATCTTGTCCTCGCCGCGGATGGTCCTGGTCTTGATCTCCTCGATCAACGCTGCACCGTGGTGCGGGTAGACAACCGTCTCCCCAACAGTGAAAGTCATCTGCAGGTGTCCCCTTTCGCGGAACCCCAGTCTACCACGCGGCAACGGGGAGACTTTGTGCAGATGAACCGCGTTTGCGCAGGTCAGAGCGCTGCGGGCCACGTCAGCCATCCGACACGCCGCGCGCGAGAGGTGTCCCGCGCGCCGACCGTGGCTAGTCTCCGACGGGGGCCTTCCGCGGCCCGCGGCCCGCCCGCCGGGCCATCCCGCCGACGCCCACCGGGCCGCTGACCTGCAGCATCGCCCGTGCACCGGCCGGCCGCCCGCCGCCGGGGCGTCCCTCCCGCGGCCCCCGGCGTGCCGGGCCGTGCGCAGCCCGCCCCCGCACACGTAGGCTCGGTTCCACGCGCCCCCGCGCGTACCCGCACGTCCCGCGCACCGTCGCGCGCGCCATTCGCACGCAGAACGCACCGAGGAGCTCACCGTGGCCCGCAGCCGCCGCACGTCCGCCCGCCCCGTCGCCGTCGGCGCCGTCGCCGTCCTGGCCGCGGTCCTGTCCGGCTGCTCCGCCACGAACCCGATCACCACCGAGGTCGCGTACTCCGCCTCCGACGGCGTGCGCGCGTCCCTGGGCGACCTGACGGCCGAGAACCTGCTGCTGGTCGCCGCCGCGGCGGACGAGCCGGGTGCGCTGCAGGGCGCGCTGTCGAACCGCGGCGACGAGGCCCTGACCGTCGAGCTCGCCACGGAGTCGTCGACGGAGCGGATTCGCGTCGACTCCGGCGAGACGCTGCTGCTCGGCGGCACGGAGGGCGAGGACGTCCTGCTCGAGACCCCGGAGGGCCCCGGGGCCACCACCGAGATGACGCTCACCACCGACGCGGGCGGCACGGTCTCCGTCCAGGTGCCCGTGCTCGACGGCACGCTGCCCGAGTACGCGGACCTGGTCCCCGAGGAGGTCACCCCGACGTCGACCCCCGGCGCCGAGCCGACCGAGCCGACCGTCAGCGGGACGACGGAGCCCGGCACGACCACCGAGACCGCCGAGGCCGAGCAGCCCGGCGGCTCGGAGGGCTGACCGCTCGCCCTGCGGCACGCGGAGCAGCGCGCGGCACCTCCCAGCAGCACAGCGGGCCCCGTCCACCCGGACGGGGCCCGCTGTCGTCGCTGCCCGGGCGACACGCCCCCGGGGATCCCGGCTCAGCCGAAGCGGCCCGAGATGTAGTCCTCCGTGGCCTGCTCGCGCGGCGAGGAGAACATCGTCGCGGTGTCGTCGATCTCGATCAGCCGGCCGGGCTGGCCGGTGCCGGCGATGTTGAAGAACGCCGTCTTCTCGGAGACGCGCGCCGCCTGCTGCATGTTGTGCGTGACGATCACGATCGTGTACTGCGACTTCAGCTCGGCGATCAGGTCCTCGATGGCGAGGGTCGAGATCGGGTCGAGCGCGGAGCAGGGCTCGTCCATGAGCAGCACCTGCGGCTTCACCGCGATGGCGCGCGCGATGCACAGTCGCTGCTGCTGGCCGCCGGACAGGCCGGAGCCGGGCCGGTCGAGGCGGTCCTTGACCTCGTTCCACAGGTTGGCGCCCTGCAGCGACTGCTCGACCAGGTCGTTCGCGTCGCCCTTGGAGATCTTCCGGTTGTTCAGCCGGATCCCCGCGAGCACGTTCTCGGCGATCGACATCGTCGGGAACGGGTTCGGGCGCTGGAACACCATGCCGACCTGGCGGCGCACGGCGACCGGGTCGATCTCCTGGCCGTAGAGGTCGACGCCCTCGACGGCGACGGTGCCCTCGACGCGGGCGCCGGGGATCACCTCGTGCATGCGGTTGAGGGTGCGCAGGAAGGTCGACTTCCCGCAGCCCGACGGGCCGATGAACGCGGTCACGGACCGCGGCTCGATGGCCATGTTCACGTCGGCCACGGCACGGAAGCTGCCGTAGAAGATGTTGAGGTCCTTGACGTCGATGCGCTGTGCCATCTCGGTCGTCTCCTTGGGTTCTGGCGGGGAGGGGAGGTGGGGCTGCGGTTCAGCGGATCTTCGGGGCGAAGAGCCGGCTGACGAGGCGGCCGATGAGGTTCAGCACCATCACGATGAGGAACAGCGTGAGGGCGGCCGCCCAGGCCCGCTGGACGTTGATGTCGGGGATGCAGGCGGCGTCGCCCTCGGCGCACGGGACCAGACCCTGAGCGTACTGCCGGTACACGTACACCGGGAGGGTCATCATGCGGCCGTCGAACAGGTTGAAGTTGATCGAGTCGACCACGCCGACGGTGAGCAGCAGCGGGGCCGTCTCGCCGATCACGCGGGCGATGGCGAGCATCACGCCGGTGGTGAGACCGGCGACCGAGGTCCGCAGGACCACCTTGATGATGGTCAGCCAGCGGGGCACGCCGAGCGCCAGCGACGCCTCGCGGAGCTCGTTCGGGACCAGGCGGAGCATCTCCTCGCTGGACCGGATGACCACGGGGATCATCAGCACGGAGAGCGCCACCGAGCCGATCGCGCCGAACTTCGCGCCCGGGCCGAGCAGGAGGGCGAACAGCGCGTAGGCGAACAGGCCCGCGACGATCGACGGGATGCCGGTCATGACGTCCACGAGGAACGTGATGACCTTCGCGAGGGTCTTGCCGCCGCCGTACTCCACCAGGTAGATCGCGGCGAGCAGGCCGATCGGCACCGAGATGAGCGTCGCGAAGAGCGTGATCTCCAGCGTGCCGACGATGGCGTGGTAGATGCCGCCGGCGTCCATGCCGCCGAAGACGCCGCGCATGGAGTTCAGGAGGAAGTAGGCGTCGAGCCGGCCGATGCCCTTGGACACGACGGTGTACGTGAGCGACAGCAGCGGCAGCATCGCGACGACGAACGCGGCGGTGATGAGCACCCGCATCGTGATGTCCGTGCGCCGCCGGCGGCGGTCGTTGCCCTGGAGCAGCTCGCGCAGGTTCGGCGAGCCGGTCTCGGCGGGCTTCGGGGCGGGGGTCGTGGTGGTCATGTCAGTTGGCCCCCGAGAAGTCCTTGCGCCGCGCGACGATCGCGCGGGCGGCCATGTTCACGGCCAGGGTGATGACGAACAGCGCGAGGCCGGTGGCGATCAGCGTGGCGACGCCCGTCTGGTTCGCCTCGGGGAACTGCGCGGCGATGTTCGCGGCGATGGTCTGCTGCTGACCGGCGACCAGGAGCTGGAAGGAGTAGAGGAACCCGGGCGACAGGATCATCAGCACGGCCATGGTCTCGCCGAGCGCGCGGCCGAGGCCCAGCATCGCGGCGGAGACGATGCCCGACCGGGCGAACGGCAGCACGGCCATCCGCACCATCTCCCACTGCGTGGCGCCGAGGGCCAGCGCGGCCTCCTCGTGCAGGCGCGGGGTCTGCAGGAACACCTCGCGGCAGATGGCGGTGATGATCGGCAGGATCATGACGGCCAGGACCACGGCGACGGTCATCATCACGCGGCCCGTCGGCGACACCGTGCCGCTGAAGAACGGGAGCCAGCCGAGCCAGCGGCCGAGCGCCTCCCAGACCGGCTGCACCATCGGGCTCAGCACCAGACCGCCCCAGAGGCCGTAGACGACCGACGGGATGGCGGCGAGCAGGTCGACCACGTAGCCGAGGGCGTTCGCGAGGCGGCGCGGCGCGTAGTGCGAGATGAACAGCGCGATCCCGATGGCGATCGGCGTGGCGATCAGCAGCGAGACGGCCGCGGCGAGCAGCGTGCCGAAGATGAGCGGGCCGACGAACCCGAGCAGGGTCGTGCCCTCCGGGAACCAGCTGATCCGCTCGGCGAGGAACTCGGGGTCCGCGGTCAGGGCCGGCCAGGCACGCTGAACGAGGAAGATCGCGACGGCGGCGAGGATCACGAGGATCAGCACGCCGGCCCCGGTCGAGACCCAGCGGAACACGCGGCTGCCGCCGCGGTCGCCGTGGCCGGACCGCAGGCGCTTCGCGGTGGCGCCGGCGGGGACCGCCGCCGGGTCGGTGGACCCCGTGGTCCGGGGCTGGGTGCTGGTCACGCTGTCTCCAGGGGGAGGGGGAGGATCCAGGGGCCTTCGCGCCGACGGCCGGCCCACCCGCGGGTGGACCGGCCAGCGGACCGGGCGAGGACCGGCGGCCGGGTCACGGCCGCCGGTCCACCCGGGTCAGGACGCCAGCTCGATCGCGTCGATCGAGGCCTGGACGTCGGTGCGCAGCGTGTCGGAGATCGGCGCGGCGCCCGCAGCGGACTCCGCGGCCGCCTGGCCCTCGGCGCTGGCGACGTAGGTCGCGAACGCCTTGACCAGGTCGACGTCCTCCTGGGTGTCGTACGCCTGGCACAGGACCAGGTAGGAGGCGAGGATCAGCGGGTAGGCGCCGGCCTCGGTCGTGGTGCGGTCGATGTCGATGACGATGTCACCCTCCTCGCGCGCCTCGTCGCGGGGCGAGACGTCGAGCGCGGCGGCCGCGGCCTCCTCGGTCGGGGCGACGAACTCCTCGCCGACGCCGATCGAGACCTTGCCGAGCTCGCCGGCCTTGGACGCGTCGGCGTAGCCGATGGTGCCGGTGCCGCCCTGGACCGCCTGGACCAGGCCGGAGGTGCCCTGGCCGGACTCGCCGCCCTCGATCGGCCAGTCGCCGGACGGCTCGGCCGTCCAGGCGCCCTCGGACGCCGCGGAGAGGTACTCGGTGAAGTTCTCCGTCGTGCCCGACTCGTCGGAGCGGTGCACCGGGGTGATCGCGGTGGCCGGCAGCTCGGCGTCCGGGTTGGCCTCGGCGATCGCCGGGTCGTTCCAGGTCGTGATGGTGCCGTTGAAGATGTTCGCGATCGTCGCGGCCGAGAGGTTCAGCGTGTCGACGCCCTCGAGGTTGAAGATCACCGCGATCGGGGACACGTAGACGGGCAGGTCGACCGCGTTCGCACCGAAGCAGCGCTCCTGGGCCTGGGTCAGCTCCTCCTCGTCGAGCGCGGCGTCCGAGCCCGCGAACTTGACGGAGCCGTCGAGGAACGCCGTGCGGCCACCGCCGGACCCGACCGGGTCGTACGACACGGTGACGTCGGGGTTCGCGCTCTGGAACCCGGCACGCCAGGCCTCCATCGCCGACTCCTGCGACGAGGCGCCCGAGCCGACGAGCTCGCCGCTCAGGGAGCTCTCCGAGCCGCCGTCCGAGGACTCGGAGGTGGAGCCGGTGGGGTTGTCCGAACCACATGCCGTGAGGGAGAGGGCGACGACGCCGGCAAGGGCGAGGGCACCCGTACGACCGCGGTTGAGCTTCACGTTGTTCCGTCCTGTCGTGACGCGGCGCGCACCCGTCTGTGCGCGACCTGCCGCCGACGGTAAGGAGCGGAGGTGACGAGCCCCATGTCCCCGGGTGAACCCCAGGTGAACGACCGGACAATCCTGCGGGCGCGCGGCGTGGCGCCGCTCACCCCCGGGCCGGCCGGGTCAGGCGGTCTCGTCGTCGAGCAGCTTGTAGCCGAGGCCGCGGACCGTCACGAGCAGCGTCGGGTTGCCCGGGTCCGGCTCGATCTTGGCGCGCACCCGCTTGACGTGCACGTCGAGCGTCTTGGTGTCCCCCACGTAGTCCGTGCCCCACACCCGGTCGATGAGCTGGCCGCGGGTCAGCACCCGGCCGGCGTTGCGCAGCAGCAGCTCGAGCAGCTCGAACTCCTTCAGCGGGAACGCCACCGGCTCGTCGTCCACCGTCACGGTGTGCCGCTCGACGTCCATCCGGACGGGTCCGGCGACGAGGATGCCGTCGTCCTCGGGCTCCTCCTCCGGCGCTGCGGCCGCCGCGGGCGCCTGGCGGCGGCGGAGCACCGCACGGACCCGGGCGAGCAGCTCCCGCGAGGAGTACGGCTTGGTCACGTAGTCGTCGGCCCCGAGCTCCAGGCCGACCACCTTGTCGATCTCGCCGTCCTTGGCGGTCAGCATGATCACCGGGACGTCGCTGCGCTGGCGGATCTGCCGGCAGACCTCCGTGCCCGACAGGCCGGGCAGCATGAGGTCGAGCAGCACCAGGTCCGCGCCGTGCTCGTCGAACGCGGTGAGCGCGTCCGGGCCGGTCGCGGCGGTCGTGACCTCGAAGCCCTCACGGCCCAGCAGGTACGCCAGGGGGTCGCGGTAGGACTCCTCGTCCTCGACGAGCAGGATGCGGGTCACGGGGTCAGTCCTCCGGGGTGGTCAGGTCGGCGCGGGGCTCGGAGCCCGGCACGGTCAGGGGCTGGGGCCGGTCGAGCGGCAGGGGGACGGGCACGGGCCCGGCGGCGGCGGGCAGGCGGACGGTGAAGGTCGACCCGCGGCCGGGCTGCGACCACACCTGCACGTCGCCGCCGTGGTCCGCGGCGACGTGCTTGACGATCGACAGGCCGAGGCCGGTGCCACCGGTGTCGCGGCTGCGCGCGGGGTCGACCCGGTAGAACCGCTCGAACACGCGGTCCTGCTCGTCGGCCGGGATGCCGATCCCCTGGTCGACCACGGCGATCTCCACCAGGCCCTCGCGGGTACGCACCCCGACGCCGACGTGCGTGCCGTCCGGCGAGTAGGCCACCGCGTTGTCCAGCAGGTTCCGCACGGCCTGGACGAGCATCGCGTGGTCCCCGAACACCTGGGCACCGGCCTCGCCGCCGACGTCGAAGCTCATGCCCTTCGCGGCCGCACCGGTCTGCGCCCGGTCCACCGCCTCGGCGACGACCGCGTCCACGTCGACGACGACGATGTCCTTCAGCGCGCCGGCCACCTGCAGGCGGGACAGCTCGAGGATCTCCTGCACCAGCGCGGACAGGCGCTGCGACTCGTTGACCATCCGCCCCGCGAACCGGCGCACCGCGACGGGGTCGTCCGCGGCGTCCTGCACGGTCTCGGCGAGCAGCGACAGGGCGCCGACCGGGGTCTTCAGCTCGTGGGACACGTTCACCACGAAGTCGCGCCGGATCGCCTCCAGCCGGCGGGCCTGCGTCCGGTCCTCCGCCAGCACCAGCAGCAGCCCCGGGCCGACCTGCGCGACGCGCACCTGCAGCATGATCGTGCCCGGCCCGAGGGGGCCGCGGGGCAGCTCGAGCTCCTCGTCCCGGATCACGCCGGTGCGCCGCACGTCGGCGATGAGGTCGCGGATCGCCGCGTGCCCGATCGCCCCGTCGCGGACCACGCCGAACGCGTACGCCGGCGGGCTCGCCCGCACCACGTGCTCGTCGTCGTCCAGCACCACCGCCGCGGACCGCAGCACCGCGAGCACGCGCACGAGGCCGTCGTCGAGCTCGGGCGCCGGCCGCTCGGGCACCGTGTGCAGCGCCCGGTCGCTGAACCGGAACGCCAGCGTGGCACCGATGCCGGTGACCAGACCGAGCGCACCGGCGAGCAGCACCACGAGACCGTTCAGACCCTCCACGCGGTCAGCGTACGGTCGTCGTGGGCGTGCACCGGTCCGCGACCCCGCCGCGACCCGCACCGGCGCCGAGTGTTCACCGCCGTTCACCTCCGGGCGGGGTCCCGTTCACCGGACCGTTCACCTGCGCGTGCGACCGTGGCCCGCAGGAGCGACACTGCGCACACGTGCGCCCACGAGAGGAAGCCATGCGGGAGATCTTCGAGGCCGAGCTCAAGCAGCTCGGCGACGACCTGGTGGCGATGAGCCGCCGGGTCGAGCACGCGATCACGGCGGCCGGAGAGGCTCTGCTGCACCAGGACCTGGCGCTGGCGGAGTCCGTCATCGCCGACGACCTGGCCATCGACGCGCTCGAGCGCGACCTGGACGAGCGGTGCGTCCTGCTGCTCGCCCAGCAGCAGCCCGTCGCCACCGACCTGCGCGTCGTGGTCTCGGCCCTGCGGATGAGCGCCACGCTCGAGCGCATGGGCGACCTCGCCCGGCACGTCGCCCAGGTCGCGCGCGGCCGGTACCCCCGCGCCGCCGTCGACCCGGCGCTCACCGGCGTCTTCACCGAGATGAACGAGGCCGCCCGCCGCGTCGCACAGCGCACCACGCAGGTGCTGACCACGCACGACCTGGCCGAGGCCGAGGGCATCGAGCGCGACGACGACCTGCTGGACTCGCTGCACGAGGAGACGTTCCGCGTGCTGCTCAGCCCCGCCTGGTCGGGCACCGCCCAGCAGACGATCGACGTCACGCTGCTCGGCCGGTACTACGAGCGGTTCGGCGACCACGCCGTGTCGGTCGCCCGCCGCATCGTGTACCTGGTCACCGGCGAGTTCGCGGGCGACCGCGACCCGGCCGGCACGCGCTGAGGCCTGCTCCGCACGGAGGCGTGCTCGCACGCAGCACGCGTCCTGACGCACGAAGGGCCCGGTCCGACGCGGACCGGGCCCTTCGTCGCGTGCGGGAGCGTCAGCGACCCTGGTTCGCCACCGCGGCGATGGCCTCCGCGGCCGCCTCCGGGTCCAGGTACGTGCCGCCCTTGGTCACGGGCTTCAGCGTCTCCTCGTCCAGCTCGTACACCAGCGGGATGCCGGTCGGGACGTTGATGCCGGCGATCGTGGCGTCGTCGACGTCGTCGAGGTACTTGATGATCGCGCGGATCGAGTTGCCGTGGGCCGCCACGAGGGTGGTCTTCCCGGCCTGGAGGTCCGGCACGATGTCGGAGTTCCAGTACGGCAGGGCGCGGTCGAGCACCTGCTTGAGGGCCTCGGCGCGCGGGATCGGCTCACCGGCGTAGCGGGCGTCCGTGTCCTGCGAGAACTCCGAGCCCAGCTCGATGTCCGGCGGCGGGACGTCGTAGGAGCGGCGCCAGAGCATGAACTGCTCCTCGCCGTACTCCTGCAGCGTCTGCTTCTTGTCCTTGCCCTGCAGGGCGCCGTAGTGGCGCTCGTTCAGGCGCCACGACCGCTTGACCGGGATCCACAGGCGGTCGGCGGCGTCCAGCGCGTAGTTCGCGGTGGTGATCGCGCGGCGCAGCAGCGAGGTGTGGACGACGTCCGGGAGCACGCCCGCGTCGGTCAGCAGGGTGCCGCCGCGCTTGGCCTCCGCGACGCCCTTCTCGGACAGCGCGACGTCGACCCAGCCGGTGAACAGGTTCTTGGCGTTCCATTCGCTCTCGCCGTGGCGGAGCAGAACGAGGGTGTAGGTCATGGCCCCATCCTGCCGCACCCGCGCGGCCGGCGTCGGGGGACGTTCGGCCCGCGGAACAGCGGCGCCGGTCGTCGCGTTGCGCGGGGTATGCCGATCACCGGGGAGTACGAGCCGTCCACCAGCGAGTGGAGCCGCCAGCAGGTCGAGCGCATCGAGAGCTCGGGCGGGACGAAGGGCACCACGCTGCGGGGCATGCCCGTCGTCGTGGTCACGATGCTGGGGGCGAAGTCCGGCAAGGTCCGGAAGATCCCCGTCATGCGCGTCGAGCACGAGGGCGTCTACGCGGTCGTCGCCTCCCTGGGCGGCGCCCCGAAGAACCCCGTCTGGTACCACAACCTGCTGGCGCACCCGCTGGTCGAGCTGCAGGACGGCCCGGCGAAGGCCGACTACCGGGTGCGCGAGGTGCACGGCGCCGAGCGCGACCTGTGGTGGGAGCGGTCGGTGGCGGCGTACCCGGACTACGCGGTCTACCAGACGAAGACCGACCGGGTGATCCCGGTGCTGGTGCTGGAGCCCGTCGCCGGCTGAGGGCGACCGGCCGCGGTCAGGCGCGGTGCTCGGTGGCGAGCGCGTAGACCTTGAGCACCTGCTCGGCGGTCGCGTCCCAGCCGTACTGCTCGGCGACCCGCCGGGCGTTCGCCCGCCACGGGCCCCGCGCCGCCGGGTCGGTGAGCGTCGCGGCGATCGCGTCCGCCCACACCGCCGGGTCGTGCCCGCGGACCTGCCGGCCCGACACCCCGTCCTGGACGACGGAGCGGAGCCCGCCGACGGCCGACGCGACGACGGGGGTGCCGGCGGCCTGCGCCTCGACGGCCACGAGCCCGAACGACTCGCTGCGCGAGGGCATCGCCACCAGGTCCGCGGCGGCGAACCAGCGGGCCAGGTCGGGGCGGGAGACCGGGGGCCGGAACAGCACGTCGTCGGTCACGCCGCAGGTCTCGGCGAGCGCCCGGAGCTCCCGCAGCGCGCTCGGGCGCCCGCTCGGCCCGCCGAGCACGACGAGCAGCGGCACCGGGCGCCCCGACGCGCGCAGCACCCCGAGCGCGCGCACCAGCACGTCCGGGGCCTTCAGCGGCTGGATGCGCCCGGCGAACAGCACGACGTCCCGGTCGGCCGGCAGCCCCAGGGCGGCCCGCACCGCGGCGCGGTCCGCGCGCGGCCGGAAGACGCTGAGGTCGACGCCCGGGGCCACGACGTGCACCCGCTCCGGGTCGGCGTCGTACATGCCGACGAGGTCCTGGGCCTCCTCGCCGGTGCTGGCGACCAGGGCGTCGGCGGCCGCGACCACCTGCTCCTCGCCGATGACGCGGGTCGCGGGCTCGGGGCTGTCCCCCGGCGCGAGCGCGGCGTTCTTCACCCGCGCCATGGTGTGCATGGTGTGCACCAGCGGCACGTCCCAGCGCTCGGCGGCGAGCCAGCCGACCTGGCCGGACAGCCAGTAGTGCGAGTGGACGACGTCGAACCACCCGGCGGGCCGGGTCGCTCCGAGCCGCAGCACGCCCGCGGTCACCGCGCACAGCTGCGCGGGCAGGTCGTTCTTGTCGAGCCCCTCGTACGGCCCGGCGAGCACGTGGTGCACCCGCACGCGGTCGTCTCCCGGGTCCAGGTCCACGGTCTCGGGCAGCGCGGACGCGGTGGCGCGCGTGAAGATCTCCACGGCGGCGCCCCGGCGCGCGAGTGCCCGGGAGAGCTCGGCGACGTAGACGTTCATGCCCCCGGCGTCCCCCGTGCCCGGCTGGTCCAGCGGGGAGGTGTGCACGGACAGCATGGCGATGCGCTGCGGCTCGTGCGGCACGACGGCTCCTGCGGACGACGGGATGGGCGTGTCCATTGTCGACCATCTGGCAGGTGTCGCAGCGCGGGCGCCCACCTACCCGCCGCGGCGCACCGTGGCGGCACCCGCCCGCGTCAGGCGGCGGCGCCCCGGAAGTCCTGCTCCAGCTGCTCCAGCGACCGGTCCCGCGTCTCCGGCAGGACGAACCGCACGAACAGCCACGACAGCACGTTGACCCCGGCGAACAGCAGGAACGTGCCGTTGACGCCGATCCCCGCCACGACCGTCGGGAAGAACCCGCTGATGACGGCGTTCGCGATCCAGTTCCAGAACACGCACAGCCCGATGGCGAACCCGCGCACCCGCAGCGGGAACAGCTCGGCCAGGATCACCCAGCACACCAGGCCGACCGACGACTGGTTGAACCCGACGAACAGCACCAGGAACGCGGTGACGGCCACCGAGCGGGTGGTGCCCTCGGGCAGCGCCGCGGAGCACAGCGCGATCATCAGGTGGGAGAAGATGATGCCCGTCAGGCCCACCAGCAGCAGGTGGCGCCGGGTGACCCGGTTGATCAGCCGGAGGCCGATGAGCATGCCCAGCACCGAGAACACGCCGTTCAGCACGTTGGCGACCAGCGCCACGTCGCCGCTGAACCCCGACTCCCGGAGCAGCTGGGTGCCGTAGTACATGACGGCGTTGATGCCGCCGAGCTGGTTGACGACCGCGACGCCGACCCCGACGAGCACCAGCCGGCGCACCCACGCCACCCGCAGGTCCCGCCAGCCGGCGCGCCGCGACTCGACCGCCTGCTCCTGACGGACGAGGTCGCGCACCTCCCGCAGCTCCGCGGCCGCGCGTCCGTGGTCGCGCACCTGGCGCAGCACCGCGAGCGCCTCGTCGTCGCGTCCGCGCGTGACGAGCCAGCGCGGGGACTCGGGCATCCGCAGCATCCCGACGAACAGGGCGACCGCGGGCACGGCCTGCACCGCGAGCATGTACCGCCACACCCCGGGGTGGTCGCCCCACACGGTGCCGATCACGGCGTTGATGACGAACGCCGCGAGCTGGCCGACGACGATCGCGATCTCGTTGCGCCCGGTGATCGCGCCCCGGCGCTCGGTGGGGGCCAGCTCGGCGAGGTACACCGGGACCGTCACCGACGCGCCGCCGACGGCCGCGCCCAGCACGAACCGCATCGGCAGCATGACCTCGAACGACGGCGCGAGGACGCTGCCGACCGCCCCGAGGAAGAACACCACCGCGAGCCACACGAGCACGCGGCGCCGGCCGATCCGGTCCGCGAGCCGGCCCGTCGCCAGCGCGCCCAGCGCCGCGCCGACCAGCAGGCTGCTGGTGACCAGCCCCTCGGTCGCGGGGGTGAGCCCGAGGTCCGCGACCATCGGGTCGAGGGCGCCGTTGATGACCCCCGTGTCGTAGCCGAAGAGCAGGCCGCCGAACGTCGCGACCACGGTGATGACGTCGAGCCGGCGCAGGTGCGGGCCGGGCAGCAGGGGCGGCAGGGCGCGCGCGGCGGCGCCCGGGGCGGTGGCCGTGCCGGGAGCGGCGGGCAGGTCGGGGACGGTCACGCCGGCACCACGCACGCCGGGGCCGGCAGCGCCACGCGGGACACGACGGCGCCGTCCCGGAGCACGGTGAGGCTGTCGCCCACCTGGTCGGCGACGACGGTCCAGCCCTCGACGACCGCGAAGTGCCGCGGCCACGCACCGGGCAGCGACACCTGGCCGGCGGGCGCGAGGGTGCCGTCCGGGGCCGGCGCGAACGTCGCCAGGACGTCGGTGCCGCGGGTGGCGACCAGCACGCGGTCACCGGCGCGCTCGACGTGGGACGGCAGCGCCCGCCGGCCCGGACCGGCGCCGTCCTCCGCCGCCGGCACGTGCTGCACGACCCGGCCGGTGGCGCGCTCGACGTCCCACGCGAGCACGGCCACGGTGACGTCGAGCTCGCACGTCACGTACGCGATGCGGCCGTCCGCGGAGAACGCGAGGTGCCGCGGGCCTGCGCCCGGGCGCAGGGTCGCGGCGATGCCGTCCTCGCTCAGCAGGCCCGTCCCCGGGTCGCGGCGGTAGCGGCGGATCTCGTCGGTGCCGAGGTCCACGACGAGCACGTGCGACCCGCCGGGGGCGAGCGCGACGAAGTGGGCGTGCGGGGCCTCCTGGCGGTCGGCGACCGGGCCGGAGCCCTCGTGGCCGAGCACCTGCAGCGGGGCGTCGCCGTCGAGGCCGCCGTCCGGGGTCCGCGCGAGGACCGCGAGGGTGCCGGACGAGTAGTTCGCGACGTACGCCACGCGGCCGGACGGGTCGAGCAGCACGTGGCACGGGTCGGCGCCGCCGCTCGGCACGGAGCCGAGCGGGGTCAGGGTCGCGTGGCCGTCGGCCGTGCCGGTCCGGAAGGCCGTCACGGTGCCGTCGGCCTCCTCGCCGACGGCGAGCAGCACACCCGCCTGCCGGTCGACCGCGAGGAACGAGGGGGCCGGGGTCGTCACGACCAGCTCGGGCTCGCCCAGGCGGCCGCCGTCGGTCTCGAGGGCGACCCGCCAGACGCCCTCGCCCAGGCCGGCGGGGGTCCCCGCGCCGGCCGAGGGGTACGTGCCGATCCACAGGTCGCGCAGGTGCTCCGTCACGGCGAGGACTGTACGCAACGCCCCCGACAGGCGGCGACCGGGTTCACCCCGGGCCGCTCGACGCGCCCCGCGTCGCGGGGAGGCGCCGGGCTCAGGCGTCGGCCGGGACGCCCAGCCACGCGGCCGGGTCGTCGGCCACCGCACGCAGCACGACCACCGCCGCGCCGGTCATCGCCGCGTGCGCGCCGCCCGCCGCGACCCCGACCCGCGCGTCCTCCCACGCGGACGCGAGCACCCGGGACCGCAGCTGCGCGACGACCGCGTCCGTCAGCCAGGGCGCGAGCGGGGCGTAGATGCCGCCGAGCACGATGGTCTCGACGTCGACGAGGTTGACGAAGTTCGCCAGCGCCACGCCGAGCGCCTCCCCCGCCGACCGCAGCGCCCGGGCGGCGCGCTCGTCCCCGGCGGACGCGGCCGCGATCAGCGCGTCGACGGGCTCCTCGACGTCCCGCCCCGCCGCGCGCAGCAGGGCGTCCTTGCCGGCGTACTGCTCCAGGCAGCCCCGGGCGCCGCACGTGCAGCGGGGTCCCTGCTGGTCGACGACCGTGTGCCCGAGCTCCCCGCTCCAGCCGTGCCGCCCGGCGAACACCTCGCCGTCCAGGACGATCGCCGCACCGATGCCGACCTCGCCGCTGACGTACAGGAAGCTCTGGCCGGCGGCCCCGGCGCGGGCCTCGGCGCGGGCGGCGAGGTTGGCCTCGTTGGCGAGCCGGACCGACAGGCCCTCGATCTCGGGGCGCGCCGCCAGCAGCGCGACGACGTCGACGTCCCGCCAGCCGAGGTTCGGCGCCAGCCGCAGGGGGCCGGTGACCCGGTCCACCAGGCCGGGCAGCGCGAGGCACATCCCGGCCAGCCGGGTGTCCGCGGGCAGCTCGGCGCGCACCTCCCCCACCAGCCGGGCGAGCAGGGCCAGCACCCGCGCGGGGTCGCTGTGCCGGAAGTCGCCGGCGGTCGTGCGGCTCGCCAGCACCTCCCCCGCCAGGTCGAGCGCCTGCACGCCCACGTAGTCGACGTTGACCTCCGCGCCGAGCCCGGCGACCGTCCCGGCCGCGGGGACGAGCGGCACCGCGGGGCGGCCGGCGCGCGCGGTGACGACCGGCGGCAGCTCGGCGACCAGGCGGGCGCCGATCAGCAGGTCCACCAGCGAGGACACCGACCCGCGGGTGAGCCCGGTGGCGGTCGCGACGTCGGCGCGGGACGGCGGCGGGGTGCCCGTGGCGGCGGTCGCCGCGGCGGCGTCGAGCACGTGCCGGAGCACCAGGGCGAGGTTGTGCTCGCGCAGCGACCCCTGCCGCGCCGCGACCCGGCGGCGGCCCACCGCGCCGGCCCGCGAGGGCGTCGGCGGGGGGGGGGGGGCCCGGCTCCTCTACACATCTCCCGGCCCACGAGACGCG
>NZ_CABEGA010000073.1 GCF_901521055.1 Cellulomonas hominis
GGCCGCGTGGCCCTCGGCGACCGTCCTGCTCACCACGTCCGCCGTCCGGGCCGGGCGGGCGGCGTCCTGGTGCGGTCCGTCCCCGTCGGCCCGGACGGCGGACGTGGTGAGCAGGACGGTCGCCGAGGCCCACGCGGCCCGGTCCAGGCCACCGGGCCACGCGCTCGCCTCCCCGGACACGTTGGCCACCACGAGCAGGGTGGTGGCACCGAGGCGCCGCTCCACCGCGTAGACGTGGCGGTGGTCCGGCAGGAGCACGGTGATGTCGCCGTCCACCAGCGCGGGCTCGTCGCGGCGCAGGCGGAGCAGCGCCCGGTGCAGCGCCAGCACCGACGCGGGGTCGTCCCGCTGGGCGGCGACGTTCCGGTGCGGGCTGTCCGGGTGGGCGGGCATCCACGGCGTCCCCGTGGTGAAGCCGCCGTGCCGCCCGGCGTCCCACGCGACCGGCACCCGGGCGTGGTCCCGGCCGAGCGCGCGCAGCCCGTCGAGCACGGCGTCCGCGTCCTCCCCCGCCGCGACGGCGGCCGCGAGGACGCCGCGGGCCTCGACGTCCAGCACGTCGCGGACGCCGGCCAGCGGCCGGTTCGCCATGCCGATCTCGTCGCCCTGGTAGAGGAACGGCGTCCCCCGGTGCGCGTGCAGCAGGACGGCCCACAGCGCCGCGGACCGGGACTGCCACCGTCCGGGGGACCCGTACCGCGAGGCGATGCGCGCCTGGTCGTGGTTGCCGAGGAACAGCGCCGGCCACGGATCGGGTCCGGACTGCCACCGCCGCGCCCACGCCTTGAGGTCCCGCAGGTCGAACGGCCGCCGTCGCCAGCGGGCCGGCTCGCGGTCGAGCTCGGCGTGCTCGAACTGCAGCACCATGTCGAGCCCTCCCGCGCGGGGGTCCGTGAGGGTCGCGGCCTGGGCCGGCGTGGTGCCCGGGGCCTCCCCGAGCAGCAGCACGGCGTCGTCCGGGCGGACCGGGCGACCGCGCCGCACGGGCGCCCGGTCGGCGGCGTCCCGCAGCTCCCGCAGGTACCCGGGCAGCCGCGGCCCGCCGGCGCACAGCGCGACCCCGTCGGCGTACCGCGCGCCCGGCGGCACGGGACCGTCCCGGAGCACCGGCGGCTTGTCGACCAGGTTGATCACGTCGAGCCGGAACCCGTCCACGCCGCGCCCGCGCCACCACCGCAGCACGTCCGCGAGCGCCGCCCGGACGTCCGGGTTCGACCAGTCGAGGTCCGGCTGCCACGGGGAGAACAGACCGAGCCGGTACCGCCCGGTCGCGGGCTCCCACGTCCAGGCCGACCCGCCGAACGCCGCGCCCCAGTTGGTGGGCTCGGCGCCGGGCGTGCCGCCGACGTGCCCGGAGCGCGGCGGGCGCCACAGGTACCAGTCGTGACGCGGCGCGGCGAGCGACCCCGCCGCCTCGCGGAACCAGGGGTGCTGGTCCGAGGTGTGGTGCAGCACCTGGTCGAGCACGACGCGGATCCCCCGCCGGTGCGCCTCGTCGACCACGGCGTCCAGGTCGGCGAGCGTGCCGAACCGCGGGTCGACCGCGCAGTGGTCAGCGACGTCGTAGCCGTTGTCCCGCTGCGGCGAGGGGTACACCGGGCACAGCCACAGCGCGCCGACCCCGAGCCAGGCGAGGTGGTCGATCCGCGCGAGCAGCCCGCCGAGGTCCCCGACGCCGTCCCCGTCCGAGTCCGCGAACGAGCGCGGGTAGACCTCGTAGACGACGGCGTCCCGCCACCAGGAGCCGCGACGCGCGCGCGACAGCGCGGGCCGCCGCTGCGCCGGCGCGGTCATGCGCCGGCCCCAGGCACGCCGACCACCGCCACCGTGCCGCGGCCCGCGAGCCGCAGGGCCCCCTCGGCGTCGGGCACGAGCACGGACTCCCCCGCCCCGAGCGCGCACCGTCCTTCGCGCGTGGTCACCGTCACCGCCCCGGACAGCCCGAGGACCGCACGCGGCCCGCCCGGCGTCGGGACCGCGGTCGCCGCGTCGACGTCCAGGTCCACGACGGCCAGCGCGAACTCCGCGGTGTCCGTCACGTACTGCCGGACGGCGACTCCGCTGCCGTGCGCGCGGGGCACGGGTCGCAGGACGGGCGCCGGTCCCGGGTGGGTCCGCACCACCGCGAGCAGCTCGCCGACGTCCACGCGCTTGCCCGTGAGCCCGGCGCGGAGCACGTCGTCGGACGCCGCCATCACCTCCAGCCCCAGCCCCGCGACGTAGCAGTGCAGCACGCCCGCGTCGACGAACAGCGCCTCCCCTTGGGCGAGCACGACGGCGTGCATCAGGAACGACGCGACCACGCCGCGGTCGGCGGGGAACTGGTCGGCCAGCAGCCGCGCCACGCCCCGGGCATCGACGTCGGCGACGGGGGGCAGCGCGCAGGGAGCGGTCGACGCCAGCGCGGCGGTGACGGCGGCGACGGCCTCCAGCGGCAGCGCCAGCACGCACGTGAGCGCCGTCCGCAGCCGGACGTCCTCGGGACCCGGGGCGCGCAGCGCGGCGACCACGTCCGCCACCGCGTCCCCCGCGTCCAGGGCGGCGAGAGCAGCGGCGGCCTCGTCCGGCGGGCGCAGACCCGCGAGGGCGAGCGTCGGGGCGAGCGCGACGAGCAGCTCGGGCTTGTGCCAGGGGTCGGGGTAGCTCCGCTCCGCCGCGGGGACGCCCTGCGCCGTCTCCTCGTCGTGCCGGCGACGCGCACGGTCGGCGTCGGGGTGCACCTGCAACGACAGCGCCCGCTCCGCGGCGAGCAGCTTGACCAGGTACGGCAGCCGGTCGCCGAACCGGGCGCGCACGCCGGCCCCGAGGATGCCGTCCGGGTCGTCCGCGACGAGCGCGTCGAGGGGACGGACGACGGGCGCCTCGGCCCCGGACGTCCGCACGGCGGCGGACGGGCCGGCCGGGTGCGCCCCGAGCCACAGCTCCGCGTGCGGGCGGCCGTCCGGCGGCCGTCCGAGCAGCGCGGGCAGCGCGTCGGTCGACCCCCACGCGTAGTGCTGGACGGCGTTCTCGAGCCGCAGCACGTCAGGCCACCCGGTCGAGGCGGGCGACACCGATGCGGGCGTCCGCCATGCCGTAGAACACGAAGGTCGCGTCCCCGATCCGCTCGATCGCCGTCGGGAAGACGACGTCCGCGACGGTGCCCACCCGCTCGTCCGGCGTCTCCGGCTCCAGGAGCGGGCGCTCGGTCCGGGCGATGACCCGGCCGGGGTCCTCCGCGTCCAGCAGCATCGCTCCCGCGCAGTACCGGACCGGGTTGTGCGGGGACCACGGGTCCCGGATCTCCCCCGTCACGCCGTGGTGGAGCAGCAGCCAGCCCTCGGGGACCCGGATCGGTGCCGGGCCGGCGCCGATCTTCAGCGCCTCGAAGGGGTACGCCGGGGCGGCCAGCTCGCGGGCGCCGTGCTGCAGGGCCAGGGCGGCGAGGTCCTCCCGGACGGCCGCAGCGGGCGCGTAGGAGATCCAGATCGCCGGGCGGGGGTCGGTCACGTGACCGGGCGGCCTCTCCCCCTCGCCGGCGCGGACCAGCCCGAGGTCCCACGTGGGGCGGTGCAGCAGCGCGTAGCTGGGCTCGCCCCCGGGCCCGGGCACGACCTCCGGGAGCAGCACGACGTCCTTGGTCGGGTACAGGTTGAGGTCGACGTCCAGGTCGGGGTCGTACCGGAACAGCAGGGGCCCGAGGCGGCGCCACCGCACGAGGTCCTCGGACACGGCGAGCGCCGTGCGGGGCCCGAGCGGCCCGTAGGAGACGTACGTCATGACGTGCACCTGCAGGTCCGGCAGCCACGTCGTGCGCGGGTCCTCGGTGCCGGCGTTCCGGGCTCCGCTCTCCCAGCGGTTCGCGGGCTCCAGCACGACGCCGCGGCGCTCCACGCCGACGGGCTCGCCGTCCTCGACGACCACCCGGGCGAGGCCGACACGGGACACGTTGCCTGCCGCGACGAGTCGCGGCAGGAGGTGCAGCTCCCCGTCGGGGGTGCGTCCGGAGGCGGGGTTGAGGACGCCCTCCGCCTCGAGCGGGTTGCCGGGCTCGGCCTCCATCAGCGTGCGCAGCCGCGTGAGGGTGTACGGGACGGACGTGGGGATCACGGGTCTCCTCGGTGCCGGAGCGGGTCAGGGGCGGCGGCTGAGGTGCGGCAGGGCGCGCGAGGGCGCACGGTCGCGTGGCGATCGGGCGACGCGGTGAGCGTGTCGCCCCGTCGGAGCAGGGGGGTCGTGCACACCACGGACGCGCGGTGGTGGTCAGAGGTCAGTGGTCGGTCATCAGTGGTCGGTGCCCGGCGGCGCGGTCGAGTCCCGCACCACCAGCCGGGGCGCCTGCATGGTGATCTCGACGCGGCCGCGGCCGTGCACGAGGTCGATCAGGCAGCGGCCCGCGGCGGCGCCCCACCCGTACGGGTCGGTGCGGATGGTGGTGAGCGCGGGACGCACGTGCGCGGACAGCTCGGCGTCGTCGAACCCCACGACGGACAGGTCGCGCGGGAGCACGAGGCCGCGCGACTGCGCCGCGACGGTCCCGGCGACGGCCATGGTGTCGTTGCCGTAGAGCACGGCGGTCGGCCGCTCGTCCGGTGTGCGGTCGAGGAGCGCGTGCGTCGCCTGGGCACCGCCCTGCGCCGTGAAGTCCGACTCCTCCCACGCCCCCGGCGCGAGCCCGTGACCGGCGAGGGCGTCGAGCCAGGCGTCGCGCCGCCGGAGGGCGTGCAGGTACCGCAGGGGGCCGCTGACGTGGCCGATCCGGCGGTGCCCGAGCGCGACGAGGTGCGACACCGCGTGCCGCACCGCCGAGAGGTCGTCCTGCCGCACCGCGAGGAACGGCGACGGCACGTCCGGCTCGTTGAGGGTCACGGCGGGCAGCCCCAGCCCCGCGACCAGATCGATGCGTGGGTCGTCGCACCGCAGGTCGGCCAGGACCAGCCCGTCGACCCGGCGCCCCTCCGCCAGGCTGCGGTGCGCGGCGACCTCCTGCTCCTCGTCCGCGACGAAGCGCAGCAGGACGGCCGTGTCGGTGCCGGCGAGGCCCTGCTCGAGCCCGCCGAGGAACGCGGCGAAGAACGAGTCCGACCGCAGCGTCTCCGGGTGCCGGGCGAGCACGAGCCCGATGGCGTCGGCGCGGGACCGGGACAGGGCGCGGGCCGCGCCGCTGGGCGAGAAGCCGAGCTCGTCGATCGCCGCGAGGACTCGCGCACGGGTCGCCGGGGCGACACCCGCGCGGCCGTTGAGCACGAACGACACGGTCCCCTTGGACGTGCCGGCGCGCGCTGCGACGTCGCTGATCGTGGGACGCCGCTGCGCGACGGGTCGGACGGCGTCCGCGTCGGGACCCTCACTCGCCATGCGTGCCTCCGTGCCGTCAACGTGTTGAAACCGGTGTTGAACCGGTTTGAGCCCAGTCAAGCGAACCGGCCGGGCCACGTCAAGTGCCGCCCGGTCGGCCCGTAGATCGCGCGACCGCAGCGCCCCTTGACACCGCCGAGCCACTCATGAGTAGCATCTTTCAAACCGGTTCAGACGCCGGTCCACCGCCCGTGGTGCCGCGCACGGGCCCATCCAGAACGGGAGATGCGCGATGAAGCGTCCGACCACGGTGGCAGCGCTGGCTGCCGCAGCCCTCACCCTCGCGGCCTGCGGGACCGCCTCCGGCGACGGGAGCGGTGCCGACCCCCGCACCTCCTCCGGGCCCATCACCATCTGGTACTCCAACAACGCGCAGGAGGTCGCGTGGGGCGAGGCCGCCGTCAGCGCCTGGAACGCCGACCACCCCGACGAGCAGGTGACCGCCGAGGAGATCCCCGCCGGCAAGTCCTCGGAAGAGGTCATCGGCGCCTCGATCGCGGCGGGCAACACCCCGTGCCTCGTCTACAACACCGCCCCCGCCGCCGTCGCGGACTTCGAGCGGCAGGGCGGTCTGGTCGACCTCTCGCAGTTCGAGGACGGGACGGCGTACATCGAGGACCGGTCCGGCGAGGCAGCGGCGCAGTTCGCCTCCGCGGACGGCTACTTCCAGATGCCGTGGAAGTCGAACCCCGTCGTGATCTTCTACAACCGCGCCCTGTTCGAGCAGGCGGGTCTCGACCCCGACCAGCCGCGGCTCGGCACCCACGAGGACCTGCTGGCGACGGCCCGGGCGCTCGTCGACGCCGGCGTGTCGCCCTACGCGATCTACCCGTCGCCCAGCAGCGAGTACTACCAGGCCTGGTTCGACTTCTACCCGTTCTACGCGGCCGAGTCCGGCGGCCGGCAGCTCCTGGTCGACGGCGAGCCGACGTTCACGGACGACGACGCGCTGGCCGTCGCGGAGCTGTGGCGCACCCTCTACGACGAGGGGCTGGCCGGGCAGGAGCCCTACACCGGGGACGCCTTCGTCGACGGGGTCGCCGCCATGGCGGTCGCCGGCCCGTGGGCGGTCGCGAGCTTCGCCGACAAGGTCGACTGGGGAACCGTCCCCGTGCCGACGTCGGCCGGGACGGACGCCGCGACCACCGCGACGTTCGACGACGCCAAGAACATCGGCATGTACACGTCGTGCGAGAACCAGGCGACGGCCTGGGAGTTCCTCAAGTTCACCACGAGCACCGAGCAGGACGGCGCGCTGCTCGAGCTGACCGGGCAGATGCCGCTGCGCACCGACCTCGCGGGGACGTACGCGGAGTACTTCGCCGCGAACCCGGAGTACGCCACGTGGTCCACCGGGAAGACGGTCGCCGTGCCGAACACCCTCGGGTCCACCGAGATCTGGCAGACCTTCCGCGACGCCTGGTCGAGCGCCGTGATCTTCGGCGAGGGCGAGATCGCCCCCACGCTGGACGGCGCCGCCCGCACCGTCGCCGACCTGGCGCAGGACTGACGTGGCGGGGCTCCGCCGGCTCACCGGACGGGACCCGGTCGGCTGGGTGCTGTCCGCGCCGTACGCCGTCTTCCTCGCCGCGGTGTTCGTCTACCCGCTCGGCCTCGGCGTGTGGATCGCGTTCCACGAGTACACGTTCACCGCGCCGGGCGCGACCGTCGACCGGCCGTTCGTCGGGCTGGACAACCTCACCGCCGCGCTGAGCGACCCGCAGGTGCTGGCGGCGTTCCGGCACGTCGCCGTCTTCCTGGTGATCAACGTGCCGCTCACGGTCGCCGGGTCGCTCCTGCTCGCGGTGGCGCTGAACGCGGCGGTGCGCGGCCGGACGTTCTTCCGGGTCGCGTACTACGTCCCCTACGTGACGGCCAGCGTCGCGACGGTCACCGTGTGGCTCTTCATGTTCAGCGAGGACGGCGTGGTCAACGGTGCGCTCGGCGGCCTCGCGCCGAGCCCCTCGTGGCTGGTGAGCTCCACCTGGGCGATGCCGATGATCGCGCTGTACGTGACGTGGAAGCAGCTGGGCTTCTTCATCCTGCTGTACCTGTCGTCGCTGCAGAACGTCCCGCGCGAGCTCTACGAGTCGGCGCGCACGGACGGGGCGGGCTGGTGGCAGTCGTTCCGCGCGGTGACCTGGCCCGGGACCCGCGCCGCGACCGCGCTGGTCGTGACGCTGGCGCTGATCACCGGCGCCAACCTGTTCACGGAGCCGTACCTGCTGACCAACGGTGGCGGCCCGAACGGCGCGTCGACCACTCCGGTGCTGCTGATCTACCAGCAGGCGATCCAGCAGAACCACCCGGACCGCGCCGCCGCGATCGGCCTGGTGCTCGTCGTGGGCGTGCTCGCGCTCGCGTGGGTCGGGCGGCGTCTGACCGAGGGACGCGACTGATGCCGGCCCGTCGCTGGTGGTCCGTCGTCGCCTCGTACGTCACGCTCACGGCCGGTGCCGTCCTGTTCGCGTTCCCGTTCGCGTACATGGTCGTCGCCTCGCTGCAGCGCACCAAGGACGCGACGCTCTCGGGCACGGTGCCTCGACCGTCCAACATGGCCCTCGACAACTACCGCGCGATCGACCAGGCGGTGGACCTCGCCGGCTCGCTGCTCAACTCGTTCGTCGTCACCGGAGGCGTCGTCGGCTGCACGCTCCTGCTGGGCTCCGTCGCCGGCTACGCGCTGGCGGTCCTCCGGTGGCGCGGCCGGGGCAGCCTCTTCGCGCTCGTCCTGCTCGTCCAGGCGGTGCCGTTCCAGCTCCTGATGGTGCCGCTGTACGTGCTGACGGTCCGGACGTTCGGGCTCGCGGACACCTACCTCGGCATGATCCTGCCGTTCGCGGTGAACTCCACGGCGGTGCTGATCTTCCGCTCGTACTTCCTGCAGCTGCCGCCGGAGCTGTTCCACGCCGCGCGCATCGACGGGGCGTCCGAGCTGCGGATCCTGCGGTCGATCGCCCTGCCGCTCGTCCGCCCCGCCCTGCTGACGGCGACGCTCGTGACGTTCATCGGGCCGTGGAACGAGTTCCTGTGGCCCTTCCTGGTCACGAAGAAGCAGTCGATGCAGCCGCTCGCCGTCGCGCTCGCGAACTACATCGACAACGCCGCGGCCACGGCCGCGAACCCGTTCGGCGTCGCGCTCGCCGGCGCGGTGGTGCTGTCCCTGCCGGCGGTCGCGCTCTTCGTGGCGTTCCAGCGGCACTTCACCTCGGCCGACCTCGGGTCCGGGGTGAAGGGGTGACTTGACGGCGCTCCACCCCGTGCGGCTACGATCCACTAAACCGGTTTGAACCACACCGGAGCACGTCCCTCAGCCGCAGCACGCAGAGCGCGCCGTCCGTCGACGCGCCCTTCCCCAGCACCGTGCCGTCCGACACCCAGAGCCGGGTGCCGGGCCGATGAGGAGACCCCATGCACCGACGACTGCTCACCCCTGCCCCGGCGCTCGCCGTGGGGGTCACCCTGGTCCTCGCGGCCTGCGGTGGCCCGGCCGCCTCCGACGACGAGGCCGGTCCGGTCGAGCTCACGCTCGCGACGTGGGCCAACGAGACCGAGTCGGGCGAGCTCGACGCGATCCTCGACGAGCTCAACGCCGCGCAGGACGTCTACCGCCTCGAGCAGATGGTCGTGCCGGGCGGCGAGTACTACACCAAGCTCCAGACGATGATCGCCGGACGGCAGGCCCCGGACCTGTACTGGCTGTCCCAGGAGTACGTGCCCGCGTACGCGACGAACGGCACGCTGACGGACCTCACCGGTCTGGTGGAGGACGCCGTCGACCTCGACGACTACCTGCCGGGCTCGCTCGACACCGCCACCGTCGACGACACGTTGTACGGCCTGCCGTGGATCGGCCAGCCGTACGTCGTCTACTACAACGCCGACCGCTTCGCCGAGGCGGGGCTCACCGCCCCGGCCGACGACTGGACGTGGCCCGAGTTCCAGGAGACGGCTCGTACCCTCACGGGCGACTCCCGCTGGGGGTACGCGACCACGGGGACACCGCCGCTGGCGCTCCACGCCTGGGGCGAGGGCGGCGACTACGTCGACCCGGACGGCGAGATCGTCCTCGATTCCGAGGAGACGATCCGGGGCCTGACCCTCGCGCACGAGCTCGCGAACGACCCGGCGACCACGATGCCCCAAGCGCTGGCGCAGTCCCGCGGCGTCGAGTCCTCGTTCGTCGACGGGACGGTGGCGATGATGGTGGGTGGAGCGGCCGACGACGTCGAACGGAAGGTGGCGGAGTCCGGCGACCCGTTCGAGGTGGGCATGGCGCTCATGCCGGCCGGCAGCGCGGAGCAGGTCACCTTCAGCTGGACGGCCTCCACCGTGCTGTCGGCGGGCGTGGCGGACCAGGACGCCGGGATCGCGGCGCTCACGGACCTGACCCAGGCGATGTTCGACTGGAAGGTCCCGGCGCCCGTGGCATCCCGGGTGGGCGACATCGCGTCCGTCAACCCCGAGAAGGCGTACGCGGTCGACGTGGTGACCCGGTCGGCCGAGATGGCGCGCGGCTTCCACAACCTCCCCGAGCAGAACGAGCTCGGGACGGTGCTCTGGGAGCAGCTGGAGAGCCCGATCCTGACGGACGGCGACGGACGCGGAGTCGGTGACGTCGGGGACCTGGCGCGGGCCGCTGCGGACCGGATGCGGACGATCGTCGACCGCTGACGAGCGCTGCCCGGGCTGGCGCACGCGCCCGCCCGGGCAGCACCCGCCGCTCCCCCACTCTTCCTCGGAGGATCCGTGCCTCGACCCGACCCCGCCCCCGCTGCGGTGGCCCTGCACCGCGGGACGCCGCCCGTGCGCACACCCGCGGAGCGCGAGCGCCGCGCCGCCGAGCTCGTCGCCGCCCGGACGCGGCGGCGTCGCATCAGCCCCGCCTACGCCTACGTCGCGCCCTGGTTCGTCGCGTTCGGCCTGTTCGCGCTGGTGCCGATGATCATGTCGGCGGTCATGAGCTTCACCGACTGGCCCGTGATCGGCACCCCCACCTGGCGCGGCCTCGGCAACTTCACCGAGCTGGCCCGGGACGAGCAGTTCTGGCGGTCGCTGTGGGTGACCGTGCGCTTCGGCCTCGTGTCCGTCCCCCTGGGCATGGCCGCCTCGCTCGGCGTCGCGATGGTGCTGAACTCCCGCATCAAGGGCATCAGCCTCTACCGGACGATCTACTACCTGCCGGCCGTCGTGTCCGGCGTCGCGGTGGGCCTGATCTGGCGGTGGGTGCTGGACCCGGCCGCGGGCCTCGTCAACGGCGCCCTCGGCATGCTCGGGGTGCAGGGCCCGGGCTGGCTCACCGACCCGGCGTGGGTCCTGCCCTCCTACACGATGATCGCCCTGTGGGGCGCGGGCGGCGGGATGCTCACCTACCTGGTGGCGCTGAACGAGGTGCCGCGGGACCTCGGGGAGGCCGCGACCCTCCAGGGTGCGGGGTGGTGGGCGCGGCTCGCGTTCGTCACCCTCCCGCTGATGCGGCCGATCCTCTTCTACAACCTCGTGATGGGGATCATCGGCGCGTTCAAGAAGTTCAACGACGCGTACGTGCTCGGTGGTGCCGGCGGCGAGGGCAACTTCGTGATGCTGCACATCTACCGGACCGCGTTCGAGCACTTCCGCATGGGCTACGCCTCGGCGATGTCGTGGGTGTTCCTGGTCGTCGTCCTGGCCGCCACCGCCCTGGTGTTCCGCTTCAGCGACTTCTGGACCTTCTCCCGCGCGAACGAGGAGTCATGACGGCCGCCGACCCGCGCCGGGGGCGGGTGCTCGCCGTGGCCGCCGCCCGCCGCCGTGCGCACCGGCGCCGCACCTGGCACCGCTCGGTCGCCAAGCACGCGATGCTGTCGGTCGTCGCCCTGTCGATGCTGCTGCCGTTCGCGTGGATGGTCACGACGTCGCTGAAGCCGGACGGCGACGTGTTCTCGATCCCGCCGCAGTGGCTCCCCTCGGACCCGCAGTGGCAGCACTACCGCGAGGTCTTCGAGGCGCTCCCGTTCGCCCGGTTCTTCCTCAACACCGCGCTCTACACGCTCGCCGTGATGGCCGGTGAGGTCGTGGTGTCGATCGTCGTGGCGTACGGCTTCGCCCGGTTCGAGTTCCGGTGGAAGAAGCCGCTGTTCCTGTTCCTCCTGGTGACGATCATGCTGCCCGGCGAGATCACCATCGTGCCCGGGTACATCTTCTGGGCGGAGATCGGGGACCGCCTCGGCGTCGAGCTGATCAACACCTACTGGCCGCTGATCCTCCCCGCGCTCGGCGGGCAGGCGGTGCACGTGTTCTTCCTGTTCCAGTTCTTCCGGTCGATCCCGCGGGACTTCGCCGAGGCGGCCTACATGAACGGCGCCGGCTGGTGGGCGATCCTCTGGCGCGTCTTCGTCCCCATGTCCCGCCCGGCGATCGTCACCGTCGCGGTCACCGCCTTCATGGGCACCTGGAACGCCTTCCTCGGGCCGCTGATCTACCTCAACGACGTCGAGAAGTTCACCGTCCAGGTGGGCCTCACGATGTTCCGCGGCCAGTTCGAGACCGACTGGCCGCTCCTCATGGCCGCGACCACGCTCTCGATCGTCCCCGTGCTCGTCCTGTTCTTCACCATGCAGCGGTACTTCGTGCCGTCCCACACGTCCGAGGCGGTCCGGTGACCGCCGCCCCTGCCGAGAGCGAGGCCCCCGTGCCCCCGACCGTCCGCACCGATCAGCTGCTGGCCGCGTACCGCGGGTCCGGCCACGGTCCCCGCGCCGTACGCCGCCTGGCGTTCGACGGCGTCGGTGACCGCGACGTCTACAACGTCTCGGCGCCGTTCGCAGGGCCGGACGGGACGCTCCTGCTGGCCGGCCGCGTGGAGCACCGGGCCGACGAGCGGTCCGAGACCGTCCTCTTCGGCCGCGGCGACGACGGCACCTGGCGGCCGCTGCCCGGCGCCGCACGGCCGGCGCTGCAGGACCCGTTCGTGTTCCAGCACGACGGCGCGACGCACCTCGGCGGGGTCGAGGTCGTGGAGGTGCCGGACGCCCCGCTCCCCGACGGGCGGCCGACCCTGCTGTACCGGACCGTGGTGCTGCGTCTGGTCGACCCGTGGCACCCCGCGTCGGCGTTCGCGGGGCCGTGGGGCATGAAGGACCTCCGGTTCGCCGAGCTGCGCGACGGCCGGCTCGCCGTGCTGACGCGGCCCCAGGGCGGCTCGGACGGGCGGGGCCGGATCGGCGTGACCGTCGTCCCGTCGCTCGCCGCGCTCACCCTCGCGGACGTGGCGACGGCTCCGCGCCTCGAGCACCTGTTCGCCGCCGACGAGTGGGGCGGGGTCAACCAGGCGGCGGTGCTCGACGACGGGACGCTCGGGCTGCTCGGTCACATCGCCCGGTTCGACGCCGCCGGCGACCGCCACTACTACCCGTTCGCCTTCGTGCTCGACCCCGGGACCCTCGCGTACACCGCCCCCCGTCTGCTCTTCGAGCGCGCCGACCTGCCCCCGGGCGCGAGCAAGCGGCCGGACCTCGCGGACGTCGTGTTCCCCGGTGCGATGGTGCCGCGCGAGGGCGGCGTGACCGTGTACTGCGGCGCCGGCGACGCCGAGGCCTTCGAGGTCGACCTCGACCCGGTGCACGAGGTCTGAGCGATGGCACCCGGCCCGCGGCCCGGTCCGGCCGCCCGGATCGCCGCCCTCCCGCGGCTCTGGGTGGTGCTGCTGCTCGCGGTCGGCGCGCTCAACCTCGCCGTGGTGTCCTCCGCGCCCGCGCACGGGCTCGAGGGGCTCCGCCCCGCCGATCTCGCACCGCTCGTGGCGGCACTGCCGGACCCCGTGCTGGTGGCGGACGGCAGCCTCGTCGCCGCCGCGACCACGCGCTCCGACGCCCACCACGCGGTCGTGGTCGACCCGACGACCACCGTCGCCGACGCCCAGCCGCCCGCCGGCACGTCCGCGGTCGTGCTCGCGGGCGACGGGCTCGCCCTGCTGTCCGGAGGCGACCGGTGGACCGTCCCGTACGCGGGCTCGCTGCACGCCAGCGAGCTCGGAGCGCTGCTCGCGGGGTGGGAGCAGGCGCAGCGTGGCCCCACGCTCGCGTTCGCCGTGATGTCCGGCGTGCTGGCCGCGACGCTGGCCACCGCCGTGCTCACCTTCGGCATGCGGCTCGCCGCACCGCCCGGCCGTGCGGGCGCACCGCGGTCGCCCGCGGTGATCCGCTGGTGGTCGGTCTGCCTGGCCGGCGCGAGCACCGTCGCAGCGACGAGCGTCTCCCTGACCGACCGTGGCGGTCAGGGCGATCACGCCGCCACGCTCGCCGTCGACGACGTCTCGCTGAGCATCGACGACCGTGAGTTCGTCGTCCTGATCGGACCCTCCGGCTGCGGCAAGTCGACGCTGCTGCGCATGCTCGCGGGCCTGGAGGACGTGACGGCGGGCGACGTCCTGGTCGACGGGCGCCGGATGAACGACGTCCACCCCAAGAACCGGGACGTCTCGATGGTGTTCCAGAACTACGCGCTGTACCCGCACATGTCCGTGGCGCAGAACATCTCGTTCGGGCTCCGGCTCCGCCGCACGCCGCGCGCCGTCGTGCAGCAGAAGGTGGGCGCGGTCGCGGACGCCCTCGGGCTCACGCCCTACCTGGACCGGCCGCCGGCCGAGCTGTCGGGCGGTCAGCGTCAGCGCGTCGCGCTCGCCCGCGCCATGGTGCAGGACTCGCGGATCTTCCTCATGGACGAGCCGCTGTCGAACCTCGACGCGAAGCTCCGGAGCACG
Organism: Cellulomonas hominis; assembly: GCF_901521055.1. Taxonomy (GTDB): domain Bacteria; phylum Actinomycetota; class Actinomycetes; order Actinomycetales; family Cellulomonadaceae; genus Cellulomonas; species Cellulomonas endometrii. Next base: position 14,078 of record NZ_CABEGA010000073.1, read on the forward strand.
ATGCGGGCGGAGATCCTGGACCTGCACCGCTCGCTCGGGGTCACGACGGTGTACGTCACGCACGACCAGGTCGAGGCGATGACGATGGCGGACCGGGTGGTGCTGCTCCGCGACGGGGTGGTCGTCCAGCAGGGTCCCCCGCGTGAGCTGTACCGGAACCCCGTGGACCGGTTCGTCGCCACGTTCCTCGGCGACCCGGAGATCAACCTGCTCCCGGCGGTCCGTGACCACGCCGGGCTCGACGTCCCGGGCGCGCGCGTCCCGTGGGGGTGGCTGCCCGCCGGCTCGGCCGCCGCCGCGGCAGGCTCCCGGCTGAGCCTCGGTGTCCGCCCGGAGCACCTGCGCGTGGGTGGTCACGACGAGTCCGGCCGGGGCGTCGAGGACGCCTCGCTCGACGCGGAGCTCGTCCTGCTGGAGCTGCGCGGGGACGACGCGTTCGCGACGTTCCGGGCGGGCGACCGCACGCTCGTCGCGAAGGTCCCGGCGGAGACGCCGCTCCGGCCGGGTGACCGCACGACGCTGCGCCTCGACACCGCCCGGGTGCACGTCTTCGACGACACGACCGGGGTGACCCTGCCGGGATGACGGGGGCCGGGGTGAAGCCCGACCGACCGCGCACCTGCACGCGGGCCGTGCCTCAGCCCTTGCTGGACCGCCGGACGACCTCGTCACGGCTGAGCGCCGTCCCGTCGCCCGCCACGGGGAACCACGCGCGGTGCTCGCACTCGTGGCAGGACACGAACGTCACGTCGGTGCCGTCGGCGAGCGCCAGGTGCAGCCGCGTGAGCCGCTCCGACCCGCACACCTCGCACGTGCTCGTGCCGGGTGCGTGCGTCTGCCCCGTCTGGCTCAGGGACCCCAGGGGCGCTGCCTCCGGCTCGGCCCGGCGGCCCTTGCGGCGTCCCGGTGCACCGCCCCCTGCGGTCGCCATCGCGCTAGTCCTCGTCGCTGCGCAGGACGCGGAGGTGCCCGCGGCGGCGGGTCTCGGTCTCGGCGAGCTGCGAGGCCGCCGGCAGCCCGTCCGGGACGGCGGCGGCGTGCCTCGGCGCGGGTCGGCCCGCCTCCCGCACGGCGTCGGCGAGGGCGAGCAGGTCGTCGTGGCTGGGGCCGGACTCGACGAACTCCGGGGTGAGCCGGACGACCTCCCACCCGCGGGGTGCGGTGAGGCGCGACGCGTGCTCGGCGCACAGGTCGTAGGAGTGCGGCTCGGCGAGCGTCGCGAGCGGGCCGAGCACGGCGGTCGAGTCCGCGTACACGTACGTCAGGGTGGCGACCGCCGGACGACCGCACGCGGTGCGGGAGCACTGGCGGACTGGTCTCACGGGGTAGACCGTACCGCCGCATCCCCCCGGCGACGCGCGCGACCCGCGTTGTCACCCGGATACAGTGCCCGGATGGCTCTCCGTCGGTCCGTCCCCGCCCTCCCGGGCGACCGTCGCCCCGCCCCGACCGGCGCGGTCCGTCGTCGCGACCGGCGCGGGCGCGGCATCCGCGGGCCGCTGCTCCCGGCGACGCTCCCGGCGCACCGCACGCGGGCGGAGCGGTTCGACGACCTGGTGCTGGACTCCGTCGAACGGCTGGAGTCGCGGTGGGGCACGTACCTGGACGGCGTGGAGTTCGCCGTGGAGGACGTGCCGCCCTCGAACCCGGCGCCCTGGGAGGGCGGCGGCGTGCCGCTGGGCCGGTACTTCCCCGCCCAGCCCGGGCTCCCGCCGCGGATCGTCGTCTACCGGCGACCGGTCGAGAGCCGCGCAGGCGACGCCGACGAGCTGGCCGACCTGGTGCACGAGGTGGTCGTCGAGCAGGTCGCGCACCTGCTGGGCCGGTCCCCGGACGAGGTGGACCCCGAGGCCGGCGACGGGCGATAACCTGACCCGGCCATGACGATCCCTGCCCCGGACCCGCGCCGCACCGACGCCGACCACCCTGCCGACGCCCCGGCCGCCCGCCCGGCGGTGCGCGTGGTGAGCATCGTGTTCCACCCGGGCGACGAGCTCGCGGACTTCACCCGCTCCCTGGCCGCGGCGACCACCGCTGACGTCGACCTGGTCCTCGTGGACAACGGCACCGACGGCGTGGTCGCGGACCGCCTGGCGGCCGAGGCCGGGGGTCGTGTGGTCCGCACGGGCGAGAACCTGGGCTACGGCGGCGGCGCGAACGCCGGTGCCCGCGGGGCGACCCAGCCGTGGCTGGTGGTGGCGAACCCGGACGTCGTGTGGGAGCCGGGCTCGCTCGACACCCTGCTCGCCGCGGCGGAGCGGTACCCGCGGGCTGGGGCCCTCGGACCGGCGCTGCTGAACGAGGACGGCACGGTGTACCCGTCCGCGCGCGAGCTGCCGTCGCTCACGCAGGGCGTCGGGCACGCGGTGTTCGGCAAGGTCTGGCCCGGCAACCCGTGGACCCGGGCGTACCAGCGCCGGCAGGAGACCGCCGGCCAGGAGCGCCCCGCGGGCTGGCTGTCGGGTGCGTGCCTGCTGCTGCGCCGCGAGGCGTTCGAGGCCGTCGGCGGGTTCGACGAGTCGTACTTCATGTTCTTCGAGGACGTGGACCTGGGCGAGCGGCTGGCGCTCGCCGGCTGGGAGAACGTGTACGTCCCGTCAGCGCGCGTGGTGCACGTCGGCGGCGTGTCGTGGAAGGCGCGGCCGGCCCCGATGATCTCGGCGCACCACGCCTCCGCCGAGCGGTACCTGCACCGGCGCTACCACCGCTGGTACCAGTGGCCGGTGCGCGCGGCGATCTCCGTAGGACTCAAGGCCCGCGAGGTCGTCGAGCTGCGCGCCGCCCGCTGAGGGCCGTCAGCCGACGCCGAGCCGGCGCCCCTCGCGGACCTCGGCCTGCGTCACCGCGTCGGCGTCGGTGAGCGGCCCGACGACGGACAGGAAGGCCCCGTCCGCACGGGACACCGACGCCACCAGCGACCACGCGACGTCGACGGAGTCGTCGTCCGGTGCCAGCACCTCGACCCCGACGACCCCGTTGCCGAGCCGGCGGACGTCGAGCGTCACCGTGGAGCCGACGGGCACCTCGACGTCCTGCTCCCCGACCACGCCGGTCGCACCGTGGGCGCGCACGGTCACCGTCACTGCCGGGCCCTGGGGCTCGGCGGTGGCGGCCGGGTCGGGTCGCTGGCCCTGCGTCGGCTCGGGGGTGGGGGTCGCCGAGGGCGTCGGGGTCGGCGCGGCACCGCTGTCGTCGCCGGTGGGGACGGCCCCGAGCGCGAGCGTCCCGACCGTCCCGGCGGGGACGGCGACCAGGCCGCTGCCGGTGCTCGTCGCGGGGGCCCAGGCGCGCTCGAGCCGCGGCTGCTCGTCGAGCTCGCCGGGGTCGCCCGTCCGCGCGACCATCCCGCCGGCGACGACCGGCGCGGTCGACTCGACGACGGCGGTGTAAGTGCCGGCCGCCAGGCCGCCGAGCGACAGGTCCGTCACCTCGCCGGGTGCCAGGTCCACCGCCTCCGCGCCGGGCAGGACGACGTCGCCGTCCGGACCGAGCAGGCGCACGGACACGGTCGCGGGCTCGTCGCCCGGGGCCAGCAGCCGCAGGGCGCCGGCGTCGGCGGCGTCGACCGCGGTGCCCGGCACGGACAGCCCGGGGACGACCTGGGTGGTGGCCGGGGCCGCTCCGCCCGCGACCAGGTCGGTGCCCCGCGGGGTGAACCCGTCCAGCAGCGAGTCCTGCACGTACGCCGCGACCTGACCGCCGGAGGCGGAGACGTGCACGACCGTCCGGCGCTGCTCCGCGGCGACGCCCGGCAGGACGACGACCTGCTGCGCGCCCGGTGCCACGAGCAGGCGGCCGCCGTCCGCGAGCTCGACCCGGCCGGACGGCCCCCACACCTCGACGGTGACGTCGGCGGCGGTCGCCCCGGGGTTCACGACGACCAGGTCCGCGGTGCTCTGCAGCTCGGTGCTGCCGCCGACCAGCCATACGTCGGCGGTGGGCGGGGTGCAGGACGCGGCCGACAGGCCCCGCAGGTCGCCGTCGGTGACGATCGACGAGGTCGCCCCCGCCACCCGCGCCGGCTCGCCGTCCAGGGGCTCGGCCCGCAGGATCACCGGCGCCGTCGGCGAGGTGAGGCGCCCGGTGCCGGCGTCGAGCGCCACACCCGCACCGTCGAGCGGCGTGAGCGACGCCGTGCCGGACGACCCGGTGTCGAAGGCGCTGACGGACTCGTTCGGCGCGACCGGGACCCGGTCGAACGCGGAGTCGCCGGACGTCGTGTCGTCGGGCAGCTGCAGCGGGCCCGGGCACACGAGGGTCGCGGCGGCGGCCGGCACGTCGACGGTGCTCGCGGGCACCGGGTCCGAGCCGGCCGGGGGCGCCGCGACGGCCAGGGCGACCACCCCGCCGGTCAGGCCCAGCACCAGGACGCCGGACAGCACGCGCGCCACCCGGGCCGCGCGGGAGCGACGCGGCGTCGGCACGCCCGGCTCCTGGTGGTCGCTCGCGTTCACGTCCGCGGTCATCGTCTCCCCGCCCGCCTGCGCCGGACCGGCAGCGCCAGCAGCACCGCGAGCAGCAGCACCACCCCCTGCGCCACCGTCCACATGGTCCGGTCGGGGGCGCTGTGCGCGACGACCAGCCGGCCGCCGTCCGCCCCGACCTCGAACGTCTGCCGCCACCCGTCCGTCACCGCGCGCAGCGGGACGCCGTCGAGCGTGGCGTGCCAGCCGGCGTCCGCACGCTCGGCGAGCACCAGCAGCCGGGCCGCGTCGCCGGCCTCGATCCGGGTGTCGACGCGGCCCACCACGCCCGGCACGGCGGGCACGGCGGTGGCGTCCGCGCCGGCGAGCCCCGCGGCGTCCTGCGCGGCGGTGGCGTCCGGCACCAGGCGGGCCCAGGCGGCGACGACAGAGGCTGCTGCTGCGACGTCCGCCTGCTCGGTGTCGTCGGTGTCGTCGGTGTCGTCGGTGTCCGCGGCGTCCTCGCCCACGGCGGCGCCCGACGGCTGCACCCGCCAGATGACCCCGGCGACGCCCTCCGTGATGCGCTCGAGCCCGGGGGTCGCGTCGAGCCGTCCGACCAGCGCCGTGCGGGCCTGGTCCAGCGCGACGTCGCCCGCCTCGGTGAGCGGCGGGACCAGCACGTCTGCGACAGCCAGCGCCGCGAGGTCGGCCGCCACGTCGGTGCTCGACCCGACCGACAGCGCGCCGACGACGCCCTGCAGCTCCGCGGTCGCGTCGTCGGGGTCCGCGACGGCCGGGTCGGCGAGGGACCCGCGCAGCTCGCGGGTGCGGACCGCGGCGGCGTCCTCGACCACCTGCGGGCCGTTGCCGCGCAGCAGCTGCCAGTCCACGACGTCGCCGGTGGTCGGGACGAGCGCGAGCACGCGCGGGGCGTCCTCGGACTCCTGCGTCTGGCGGCCGATCGCCGGCACCACCGCGCGCGACATCGTCGTGAGGTCGGTGCCGCCGGCACGCGCCTCCCCCGCCCAGCCCGCCCAGGCGGCGAGCGGCAGCAGCACGACGACGAGCGTGACGACCCCCGCCGTCACCTGGCGCCAGCCGAACGACGCGCGGTCGAGCCACGCGCGCAGCCCGCGGGTGCCGGTGACGGCGGCGGCGAGCAGGCCGGCCATCGCGAGCGACACGCCCGACCCGGCCCAGCCGGGCACGAGCACGCCGTCGTCCTGACCGACGGCCACCCGGCCGGCGACCAGCGCGACGGCGAGCCCGACGGCCGCGGCGCACCAGCCGATCCGCACCACGCGCGCCTGCGGTGCGCCGCGCAGCAGTGCCAGCAGCGCGAGCAGCAGCACCGCCCCGCCGGTCGCGGCCGGCCACCAGTCGCCGACCACGTCCGGCACCCAGGACGGCAGCCACGACGGGACCAGGCCCGGGGCGTCGACCGGCACGCCGAGCAGCGTCGCCACCGGGGAGGCCGGCGCGGAGGCCAGCGGCGACCCGGGGTCGGCGAGCAGCAGGCGCAGCCCCTGCACGCCGCGGGACGCCGCCTCCGCGAGCGCGGGGCCGAGCAGGACGAGCGCGGGCACGGCCGCCAGCACGACACGCAGCCGCCGGCCCCGCGGGGCGCAGGCGGCGATCAGGAGCAGCAGCAGGACGCCCGGGAGCAGCAGGGCGGGTGCACCGGCGGCGACGGCGGCGAACGCGAGCGACGCGGCGGCGGCCGCGGCGATCGAGCCCGACGGGCGGGCGGGCGAGGCCGTCGCGGGGCCCTCGGGGATCGCGCTCGCGTCGGTGCCGAGGGGCGTGGCGACGGGCTCCGCGGCCGCCGTGGGCGCCCCGACGCCGGCGGTCTCCGCGCGGGGCAGGTCGCCGCCGCCAGCAGGACCGTCCGCGGCAGAGTCAGCAGCAGGGTCCGCGTCAGGCTCCCCGTCACCGTCCGCGGCAGAGTCCGCGCCGTCGACCCGGGCGGTGACCGACGTCCGGGCCGGCGGGTTCACGACGGCGCGCGTGCCGCGCACGGGGGTCACGGCGTCGAGCTCGCTGGTCGACGCGGCAGCCACGTCGCCGTCGCGGTCGCCCCGGAGGCCGTCTCGCGCGTCGTCCCCGTCGGCCGGCGTCGTCGCACCCTCCGGCGGCGTCGCGCCCTCCGGGGTCGTCGCACCCTCCGGCGTCGCCGCCTGGTCCCGCGTCGCGGCGTCGCGGTCCTCGTCGCCCGCCCGCCGCCGGCGGCGCCCACGCGGGGCCTCGCCGGCCCGGGCCCACGCCTCGGGGTCGGGCCACTCCTCCGCGCCGGGGTCGCGCACGGCCCCGGCGGCGTCGTCGGTGCGCGCGGCGGTCGCGACGCCGGACAGCACCTCGTCCACCTGCTGCACCCCGACCGCCCGGGCGAGCGCCAGCACGAGCCACGGCAGGGCCGCGTGCACGAGCACGGCGCCCGCACGGCCCTGGCCGGCGGCGAGCAGGAGGCTGGGCAGCGCGGCCCACACGATCGCCGCCCAGACCCGCACGGTCACGGAGCGTGTGGCGGCACCGGCGGCGAACCACGCGCCGAGGCCGGACAGCAGCATCCCGCCCAGCACGAGCACGGCGAGCGCGACCCCGAGGCTCCCGCCGGCGACCGCGGTGCCCGGCAGCAGGGCGCTGAGGAAGGCGTCGGCAGGGCCGGGCGCGCCGAGCTCACCGGAGACCCAGCCGCTCGTCGCCGCGTCCCAGAGGTCGCGGAGCCCGGCGGCCGCGGGCAGCAGCGCGCCACCGGCCAGCGTCTCCCCGCTCAGCACCCCGAGGACGAGCGGTCCGAACGCGGCGGCGGTGACGGCGACGAGCGCCACGACGACGACGACGAGACCGGCGCGGCGTCGCACCGCCAGCGCGGCGAGCTCCCGCAGCTCCAGCTCCGACGGCGCGCGGACGACCCGCCGGGCTTCGGCCCGGGTGAGGCGCCGGTCGCGCCACTGCTGCCAGACCGTGCGCAGGTCCGCCTGGAGCGGGCGGAGGGTGCGCCGGGGCACCCTCCGGGTCCGGCGGGCCTGTGCACGGGCGCGCACGACGGCGGCGGGCCGGCCGAGCGCGCGCAGCGGTGCCGCGACCTCCGCGGCCGCGAGCGCGGGCTCCTTGGTGGCGATCCGGACGAGCACCCGGACGGCGCCCGCGAGCACGGCCATGACGGCGACGAGCGGCAGCAGCGGCAGGGGCGCCCAGACGAGCCGCTGGTGCAGCAGCGCCGTGCGGCGGGCGGCGTACGAGCGGCGGGGCTCGGCGACGTCGGGCTCGCCGTCGGCGTCCAGGTCGACGAAGGCGCCGAGGTCCTCGCCGTGGTCCCGCAGCCCGTGGTACGACGCCTGGGCGTGCCGGACGACGGCGGACGGCACCACGACGACGCGGTGCCCCGCGAGGCGGGCGCGGCGCGACAGGTCGAGCCCGTCGCCGAACGGCCCGAGGGCCGGGTCGGTGCCGCGCAGCTCCTCCCAGACGTCGCGCCGGACGAGCGCGCCGACCATGCCGACGCCGAGCACGTCCTCGCGGCCGTCGTGCTGACCCTGGTCGACCTCGCCGGGCTCGACGTCGGTCATCCGGCGGCCGGAGCGCGACGTGCGGACCCCGACCTCGAGCAGGCGCGCGGGTGCGGTCCAGGTGCGCTGCTTCACGCCGGCCACGCCGACGGACGGGGCGGCATCGACGGCGCGGACCAGCTCGGCGAGCGCGGCGGGGTCGGGGGCGGAGTCGTCGTGCAGCAGCCACAGCCACCGCTGGGCGCCGCTGTCGGCGGCCAGCGCGGTGCGCACGGCGTCGCCGAAGGTCCGGGCCCGCGGGGCGGTGAGGAGCGTGGTGGACCCGGCAGGGAGTCCCGCGTCGCGCAGCACCGCGGCGAGGGCCGGGTCGGGCCGGTCGCCGACGTCGACGAGCAGCACCCGGGCCGGCGCGCGGCGCTGGGCCGCGAGCGCGCGGAGCGTCGTCGGGAGGAAGGGGGTGGCGCCACGGGCGACCACGACCGCCGTGACGGGGGCCGTGGCGGTCAGGGAGCCCGTGGCGGGCGCGCCGGAGGGCGGGACGTCGGACATGCTCACGACATCATGCGCCCCGGCGGGCGCGGCTCAGACCACACGCCGCTTGAGCTTGCGGCGCTCTCGCTCCGACAGTCCGCCCCAGATGCCGAACCGCTCGTCGTTGGCCAGCGCGTACTCCAGGCACTCGGCCCGGACCTCGCAGCCGGTGCAGACCTTCTTGGCCTCGCGCGTCGAGCCGCCCTTCTCGGGGAAGAAGGCCTCGGGGTCGGTCTGGGCGCACAGCGCGCGCTCCTGCCAGCCCATGATGCCGTCGTCCTCGGGCGTGCCGAACATCGGCAGCACGCTGGCGAGACCGTCCTGCTTGGGTGTGTGGGCGTCCGACGGGAAGGATCCCTCGTCGTCGAGCAGACTCCACATGTGTGCCTCCCCCGTCGTGCTCGGTGATGATGGTGCGGTGCTGTGTCAGGCCTCGTGACGAAGCCCTTCTGGGGGAATTACACGCGTGTCGTTCGGCGTAGTCAAGCGGAAGAGTGCTATTGCACCCCTCACCGGGCGATATGTCCGGTTGCCCGTCAGCATGCGGGACAGCGGGCCGGCGGTCCCCGGACCTAGGCTGCTCGCGTGCCCCCGACGAACCCCCGCCGTGCCGCCGACCTCCCCCACGTCCTGTCCGCCCTGCTCAGCGAGCCGGGCCACCCGCGCCTGACCTGGTACGGACCCGCGGGCGAGCGCATCGAGCTCTCCGGCGCGGTCCTCGACAACTGGGTGAGCAAGACCACCAACCTGCTCGTCGAGGAGCTCGACGCCGGACCGGGGACGCGGGTGCTGCTGGACCTCCCGCCGCACTGGCGGACGGTCGTCTGGGCGCTCGCCGCCTGGCGGCTCGGCGCGACCGTGGTCACCCAGGGCGCGGACGGCCCCGCGGCCGGCGACGTGGACGTCGTCGTGTCCGACCGGCCGGGCGAGCTGGACCTGCCCCGGGGCGCCGGGGTGGTCGCCGTGGCCCTGCCGGCGCTCGCGCGGCGGTTCGACGGCGCCCTGCCGCCCGGGGCGCTCGACGCTGCCCAGTCGGTCATGACCTACGGCGACGTGATCGGCTGGGCGCCGGTGCCCGAGCCCGACCGGCCCGCGCTGGGCGACCTGCCGCACGCGGCGCTGCTCGCGGCGGCCGCCGACGCCGCCCCGGTGCCCGACGGGTCCCGGACGCTGCTGACCGCCACCGACGACCGGGCGGCGACGGCGACGGCGCTGCTCGCGGTGCTGGGCGTGCTCGCCGAGGGCGGCTCCGTCGTGCTGCTGCGGCCGGAGCCCGGGGACGACGCCGCGCGGGTCGAGCGGGTGGTCGCCACCGAGCGGGTCACCGCGCGGCTCTGACGCCCGCCAGGTCCGTCACCCCGCCGCACCTCTCCCCGCCGCGCCCCTCACCCCGCCGGCGCGACGGAGCCGTCGGGCTGCACCAGGCCCACCCACACCTCGCTCCACGTCGTGTCCACCGCGGTCGGCGGGCCGGTCAGCGTGCGGCCGAGGGTCGTCGACGCCGTCCCCCCGACGGACGCCACGGGCGGGGCTGTCCACGGGTAGTCGGTGACGTCGAAGCTCAGCGCCGCGACCGGCTCCCCGCCCCACGCGGACCGCACCGCCGCGAGGTCGGCGGCGCTCGGCGGCTCCAGGTACTCGACCACCTCGACGTCGCACACCACCCGCAGCGTCGCGAGGTACCGGAACGGGCTGGAGTGCGTCCACACGACCCGCCGCACCCCGAGGTCCGCGAGCTCGTCGCACACCGCGTGCGCCTGCGTCGCGCGGCCCGACAGCTCCACGGTGCCGGAGACGGATCCCCACGTCGTGACCGGGAACGCGACCACCGCGGCCGCGAGACCCGCCGCGGTCGCCCGCCGCACGAGGGTCCACGGCCCGGCCCCCCCGCCGCCGGGCGCGCGGACAGGCCACGGCCCCGCGAGCGCCGCCAGCGCGCACGCCCCGGCGACGAGCAGCCCCGGGAACGTCGCGGGCAGCAGCCGCCGGACCGCCCAGATCTGGTCGGGCGTGATGCTGACCCGCACCAGCGGGAACACCGCCGCGACCCCGACCACCGCGACGAGCACCGTCGCCGCGGGGTCCCGCCGCGCGACGGCCCGCCACGCGAGCAGCGCCAGCCCCGCGAACCCGAGCACGACGGCCGGGACACCGAGGTACCAGGACACCCAGGCGAGGGTCTGCTCGTCGTAGGACCGGGAGGCGTCGAGCGGCTGCCCCGCCGCGGCCTGCAGCACCTGGACCGCGTACCCGAAGCCGGAGGCGGGGTCGGTGTGGTGGCCCTCCCACCACAGCGGCCGGCTCGCGAGCACCACCCCGACCAGCAGCGCCGTCCCCGCGGCCGCCCGGCCGAGCACCCGCGCCCGGCCGTGGACGAGCCGGCGCACCGGGGCCAGCCACGCCGCGGGCAGCAGCAGGGCCGCCACCGCCAGCACCACCAGCACGCCGGTGACGGCCAGGAGGCTGGTCAGCTGCGCGGTGTGGACGCGCACGTACTCCGGGCTGAGCAGCAGCACGTCGGTCATCCCGAGCGCCGCCATCGCGACCCCGGCGCCGATCGCCGCGAGCGCCGCCCGCACCGCCGCGCGCCGGTCCCGCCGGCCCAGCGGGGACGCCGCGACCAGCACGTACCCGAGCGCCAGCCCGATCACCACCACCGCCCCGTCGATCCGCGCCGCCGCGACCGCGCCGAGCAGCGTCCCGACCAGCACGTGCGGTCCCGCCCCGGCCTCCCGGCGCCACACCCCGTGCGCGACCGCGAGGCCGCCGCACAGGAACGCCACGGTGAGCGGCTCGGTGTACGCCGCGCGGGTGAAGGTGCCGAACGGCAGGCTCAGCGCCAGCGCGGCGGTGGGCACGAGCGCCCACAGGGGGCCCGCGAACCGGCGCGCCGCCGCGAACACCGCCAGGAGCGCCACCACCCCGATCGCCAGGTTCCCGGCCAGCACCGCGCGCTCGCCGCCCAGCCAGCCCTGCATCGCCAGCAGCGCCGGGAGCATCTTGTTGCCCTGCGCGTACAGGTGGCCGTCGTGCAGCCAGAACGCCTCGGTGCCCGCGCTCGCCCCGGCGACCGCGGCGTCGGCCGCCGACCCGACGGGGACCGGTGCCGCGGCGTGGTCGGTGAGCCACAGGGCCTGCAGCGTGAGGAACCCGGGGTCCCGGTTGACGACGACGTACTCGGCGACGGACCGCAGGCCGAGCACGACCCACCCCGCGCACAGCACCAGGACGGCGGCCAGCGCCCCGGTCTGCGCGGCGGACGCACGCGGCGCGCGCGGGACCCAGCGCCAGGTCGCGGCGGTGAGCGCGGCCGCGAGCGCGAGCACCACGACGGGGCGGAACGCGCCGAGCAGCACCGCGACCAGCCCCGCCAGCCCGAGCGCCAGCAGCACGACGGGCAGCCGGTCCGGCAGCGCGAGCAGCGCGCGGACGACGGCCGGGGCGCGCGGGACCGCCGGCCGGGCCGGCGTGCCCCCGGCGGCCGTCACGGCCGGGCGGGCAGCGTGAGCACCGCCGACTCCCGGGGGTACGGCAGCGACGGCACCCAGCCGCGGTAGCGGTGCACGGCCAGCCCGGAGCCGGCGAGCGCCGCGGCGTACCGGGGACGCTGGCTGTCGTCCAGCAGCACGATCCCGCCCGGTGCCAGGCGCCGGGCCGCGGCCTCGACGCAGGCGGTGCGCGCGCGGCCGTCGACCACGACGAGGTCCAGCTCGCCGGGCACCCGGTCGATCGCGCGCACGTACGCCGCGTAGTCGAGCCCCTCCTCGCCCCGCCGGCCGGAGGGCACCACCGGCGCGCGGGACTCCTCGGGCGCGACCTCCAGGAGCTCCAGCCGGTCCGCCACGCCGGCGTCGCGGGCGAGGTCCCGGACCAGCGCGGCGAACCCGGCGTGGTGCTCGACGCTCGTCACCTGCGCGGCGCGCCGGGCCAGCCAGATGGACGACGCCCCGGAGCCGTACTCGAACACCCGCGCGGACCCGCCCAGCTCGGCGAGGCGCTCCTCGACGCGCGCCGCGGCACCGTACGTCCACCACGGCACGTCGAGGGCCACGAGGTCGGCGGCGTCGTGGATCGCGAACAGCGACCGCGTGTGGGCCGCCAGGCCGCCCGGGTGCGCCCGGCCCCGCCGGTCCAGGGCGCCGAGCGCCCCTGCGGCCTCGGCGGCCCGCCGCGCGGACCGCCACAGCCCCACGTACGCGGTGCGGCCGATCGAGCCGGCGGTCACGGCAGGTCCTCCCGGGCGTCGTACTGCAGGCGCTTGGTCCGCTCCAGCTGCTCCTCCAGCAGCACCCGGTTGGTGCGCAGCAGGTCCGACAGCACCCCCAGCGCCGCCGACAGCAGGCACGCGACGGCCATGATCGCCCCGAAGATCAGCGACTGGACGTTCCCCGCCTGCCCGTTCGCCACCCACAGCACCAGGAACCGCACCATCGGGACGAGCGCCAGCACGCCGAACACCGCGGCGAGCGTCGCGAACACCACGTACGGCTTGTACATCAGGTACGACCGCACGATGGCCGACGCGGACCGGGCCATGTGGTGGAACACGCTGCGGAACAGCCGGGACTCGCGCGTCTTGGCGTGGGTGACCACCGGGATGCTGACGATCCGCAGCCGCTTGTGGCCGGCCTGGATGATCGTCTCCATCGCGTACGAGAAGTCGGTGAGCACGTTGAGCCGCAGCAGCGCGCCCCGGGAGTACGCCCGGAACCCGCTGGCCGCGTCCGGCAGCCGGGTGTCCGCCGCGCCGTTCACGACCGCGCTGCCGAACCGCTGCATCCGCTTCTTGAACCAGGAGAACTCCGCGATCGTCGCCGTCTGCCGGTCGGCGATCACCACGTCCGCCACGCCCTCCAGGACCGGCCGCACGAGGTCGCCGATCCGGTCCTGCGGGTACTGGTCGTCGCCGTCGGTGTTCACCACGACGTCCGCCCCGTGCGCGAGCGCCCAGTCGACGCCGTCCCGGAACGAGCGCGCGAGCCCCATCGTCCGCGCGTGCCGCACGACCGCGGCGCCGTGCTCCCGGGCGATCTCCGCGGTGCGGTCGGTGGACCCGTCGTCGACGACCACGACCGCGATCTCGTCCACGCCGTCGATGTGCCGCGGGATCGAGGACAGCACCGCGCCGAGCGTCGCCTCCTCGTCGAGGCACGGGACCTGCACGACGACCTTCATGCGCTGCTCACACCCGCTCACGACCGTTCGCCGGACCGCCCCGCACCGGCCGGCCGCGGGTCGTCGGTAGCCTAGCCACCAGGGCCGACGTGCAGAGCCGCTGCGCCGCGCCCCCGACGGAACCGGAGACCACATGGCACGCGCACTCATCACGGGCATCACCGGCCAGGACGGCCTGTACCTCGCCGAGCTGCTGCTCGCGAAGGGGTACGAGGTGTTCGGGCTGGTGCGGGGGCAGAACAACCCGAAGATCGCCCTGGTGCGCGAGGCCGTCCCGGAGGTCCACGTCCTGACGGGCGACCTGACCGACATGTCGAGCCTGATGGGCGCGCTGGCCGTCGCCCGCCCCGACGAGGTCTACAACCTGGGCGCGATCTCCTACGTCGCCTACTCCTGGCAGAACGCCCGCATCACGACCGACGTCACCGCCGCCGGCGTCCTGAACATGCTCGAGGCGGTGCGGCTGCACTGCGGCGACGACCCGCGCCGCGTGCGGTTCTACCAGGCGTCGTCCTCGGAGATGTTCGGCAAGGTGCAGGAGGTCCCGCAGCGCGAGACCACGCTGCTCTGGCCCCGGTCGCCGTACGGCGTGGCCAAGGTGTTCGGCCACTACATGACGATCAACTACCGCGAGTCGTACGGGATGCACGCCTCGTCGGGGATCCTGTTCAACCACGAGTCCCCGCGCCGCGGCCCGGAGTTCGTCACCCGCAAGGTGTCCCGGGCGGTCGCCCGCATCTCGCTCGGCCTGCAGGACGAGCTGGTGCTCGGCAACCTCGAGGCGCGCCGTGACTGGGGCTTCGCCGGCGACTACGTCGAGGCGATGTGGCGGATGCTGCAGCAGGACGAGCCCGACGACTACGTGGTCGCGACCGGCGCGACGCACTCCATCCGGGACCTGCTGGACGCGGCGTTCGCGCACGTCGGCATCGACGACTGGTCGCACCTGGTGCGCACCGACCCGGAGTTCGTCCGCCCGGCGGAGGTGGACCTGCTGGTCGGCGACGCGTCCAAGGCACGCGACGTGCTGGGCTGGCAGCCGACCGTCGACTTCCCGGCCCTGGTCGCCATGATGGTCGAGCACGACCTGGCCGAGCAGCGGGCCCTCGTCGGGTGACCGTCGCACTGGTCACCGGCGCGACCGGGCAGGACGGGTCGTACCTGGTCGAGAGGCTGCTGGCGGAGGGCGTCGACGTGCACGGGGTGGTCCGCCCCGGGGACGGGGTGCCGCCGGGGACGGCGTGGACCGCGCACAGCGTGGACCTGGCCGACCGCGCCGCCCTGCGCGCGCTGGTGCTCCAGGTCGCCCCGGACGAGGTCTACAACCTCGGCGGCATCAGCTCGGTGGCGCTGTCCTGGCGCGAGCCCGAGGCGACCGCCGAGCTCTCCGGCCTCGCGCCGCTGACCGTGCTCGACGCGGCGCTGGCCGTCCAGGACGCGGCCGGCAGGCCGGTGCGGGTGGTGCAGGCGTCGTCGGCGGAGATCTTCGGGCACCCGGACCGCGTCCCCCAGGACGAGTCGACGCCCGTCGCGCCGCGGAACCCGTACGGGGCCGCGAAGGCGTTCGCGCACCACCTGGCCGCCGTCTACCGGGAGCGCGGCCTGCACGTCGCGTCCTGCGTGCTGTTCAACCACGAGTCCCCGCGCCGCCCGGAGACCTTCGTGACCCGCAAGATCACGCGCGGCGCGGCGCGGATCGCGCTCGGGCTGGACGACCGGCTGACGCTGGGCAACCTGGACGCCCGCCGGGACTGGGGGTGGGCGCCGGACTACGTGGACGCGATGGTCCGCGCGGCGCGGCACACCGCGGCGGGCGACTGGGTCGTCGCGACCGGGCAGGCGCACAGCGTCGGCGACTTCGTGCGCGCCGCGTTCGCCCGGGCGGGCGTCGAGGACTGGGAGCGGCACGTCGAGGTGGACGCCGCCCTCCTGCGCCCCGGCGACGCGCCCGAGCTGGTCGGCGACCCCGGGCGGGCGGAGCGCGAGCTCGGCTGGCGGCGCACGCACGACTTCGACGCGCTGGTCGGCGCGATGGTCGACCACGACCTCACGCTCGCGCGGGGCTGAAAGCGGCCCCCGCCCGGGCTCACCGGCGCCCCGCGCCCGGCACGGTCAGGGCACGTCGGCCTGGACCAGGCGGGCCTTGCCCTGGACCTCGAGCGGCCCGTCGGAGGCCGGCACGAACGCCGCGTCGCCGCGGTCGAGCACCAGCGTCGAGCCGGACCGCGCCTTGACGGTCACGGTGCCGTCCAGGCACAGCACGATGCGCGGGCCGCGGCCGGGCAGCGGGTGCACCGACTCGTCCTCGACGTGGCTCAGCGAGAGCTCGAAGTCGTCGACCGGCGCGTAGTAGACGCGGGTGGCGCCGTGGAACCGCTCGGGGGCGATCCGGATGGGCGGGGCCGCGACGTAGTCGACGTTGCGCAGCAGCTCCGCGACGTCCACGTGCTTCGGGGTGAGCCCGGCGCGCAGCACGTTGTCCGAGGACGCCATGATCTCGACGCCCACGCCGCTCAGGTACGCGTGCACGCCGCCGGCGGGGACGAACAGCGCGTCGCCGGGGTGCAGCGTCACGGGGTTGAGCAGCAGCGAGGTGACGACACCGGGGTCGCCGGGGTAGGCCTCCGCGAGCCGGACCACGATCCGGTCGGCGCGCGGCGACGGGGAGCCGTCGGCCAGGCGGGCCTTGCAGGCGTCCACGACACCCTGCACCGCCACCGCGTCGGGACGGGTCCCGGGCTGCAGCAGCTGGGTGAACGCCGCCTCGATGCCGCGGGCGTCGGGCTGGTCCGCCAGCACGTCGTGCAGCTCCTTGGCCAGCGGCGCGTCCAGCCCGGCGAGCAGCTCCGCGGCGCGGCGGGGCGCGCGGAACCCGCAGACCGCCTCGAACCGGGTCAGCGCGTAGACGAGCTCGGGCTTGTGGTTGCGGTCGCGGTACGACCGGTGCGGCGCGTCGATCGGGACGCCCGCGGCCTCCTCCCGCTCGAACCCCTCGCGCGCCGCGTCGACGTGCGGGTGCACCTGCAGGGACAGCGGCCGGTCGGCCGCGATCACCTTGAGGAGGTACGGCAGCGTGGGGCCGAACCGGGCGACCACCCCGTCGCCGAGGGCGCCACGCGGGTCGCGGGCGATCGCCTCGGTGAGGGTCTCGCCGCCGTGCGGCGCGGAGGGCGCGGCGACGACGCGGGAGGGCCCGGCGTGGTGGGCGCCGAACCAGGCCTCCGCCACGGGCTCACCCGTCACCGGCGTGCCGAGGAGGCCGGGGATCGCGGACGGCGAGCCCCAGGCGTAGTGCAGCTCGGCACTCGAGATCCGGATCATCACGCTCCCATCATCGCCCGAATTCGGACAGATTGGCACATAACGGACATCGGTGACCACGCCCCGCCGCCGATGTCACCCGTCCGGCCCGCCTCGATGGGCCACACTGTATGACCATGCGAGGCATCATCCTGGCCGGCGGGTCCGGCACCCGACTCCACCCGATCACGCTCGGCGTGAGCAAGCAGCTCGTCCCGGTGTACGACAAGCCGATGATCTACTACCCGCTGTCCACGCTGATCCTGGCGGGGATCAAGGACGTCCTGGTCATCACGACGCCCCACGACGCGGAGCAGTTCCGCCGCCTGCTCGGCGACGGCTCCCAGTTCGGCATCTCGATCAGCTACACCGTCCAGGCGGAGCCCAACGGGCTGGCGCAGGCGTTCGTGCTCGGCGCCGACTTCGTGGGCACCGACGCCGCCGCGCTGGTGCTCGGGGACAACATCTTCTACGGGCACGGTCTCGGCTCCCAGCTGCAGCGCTTCGAGCAGATCGACGGCGCAGCGGTGTTCGCGTACCGCGTCGCGGACCCGACGGCGTACGGCGTCGTGGAGTTCGACGACGCCGGCCGCGCGCTCTCCCTCGAGGAGAAGCCCGCGCAGCCGAAGTCGTCCTACGCCGTGCCCGGCCTCTACTTCTACGACAACGACGTCATCGAGATCGCGCGGGACCTGAAGCCGTCCGCGCGCGGCGAGTACGAGATCACCGACGTGAACCGGCACTACCTGGAGCAGGGCCGGCTGCAGGTCGAGGTCCTCCCCCGCGGCACCGCCTGGCTCGACACCGGCACGTTCGACTCGCTGCTCGAGGCGTCCGACTTCGTCCGGACCATCGAGAGCCGGCAGGGCATGAAGATCGGGTCCCCGGAGGAGGTGGCCTGGCGCCGCGGCTTCCTGTCCGACGACGAGCTGCGCGTGCGCGCGGAGGGCCTGGTCAAGTCCGGGTACGGCTCCTACCTCCTCGGGCTGCTGGAGTCCGGCGACCGCTGACGCAGGCGCACCACCGGCCCCCGGCGCGGCCCGGGTCGCGGCGACCACGCCGCGCCCGGGCCGTGCGCGCGTCAGAGGTAGTACTTCTGCGCGATGACCAGGACACCGGTGACGTGCAGCGCGAGCACGCCCACGGCCACCGTCCACGCCGCGACGGCCGCCGCCGGGCGCCGGCGGCTCAGCCGCTCCGCGAGCAGCGGGGGCAGGGCGAGCAGCGCGGGGACCACGTTGAGCAGGTACCGGCCCTGCAGGAGGTTCGTCAGGCCGGTGGACGAGAAGAACCCGTACTCCACGGCGTACATCCCCGCCAGCACGCCCAGACCCGAGAGCACGCACAGGGTGATCCACCGGTCGATGTCCCGCAGCCCGGCGTCGACGGTACCGGCGCGCCGCTCGCGGACCAGGACGACCAGCCAGACCAGCACGGCCGCGGCGAGCGCGAGGTAGAGGACCCAGATCACCTGCTGCGCCCCGAACGGGAGCGGCGTGTTCACCCAGCCGAAGTTGCCCCACATCTGGTCGACCCAGAGCTGGCGGAACTCGGCGAGGTCCGGGCTGAGCTGGCTGCGCGCGTAGGTCAGGAGGTCACGCGGACCGTCCTGGGCGCCCTCCGGGAAGCCGAGGCCGGTGTCGATCCCGAGCACCCGCGCCGCCACCAGCCAGACGCCGTACGTGGCCGCGACCCCCGCGGCGGCGAGGACCGGCTCGCCGAGCAGCACCTTCCAGTCCCGCACGCGGTAGCGGATCTTGCCCAGCAGCCACCCCAGCGCGATCGGGATGACCATCAGCCCGGCGAACGGCTTCCCGAGCGCACCGAGCCCCGCGATCGCCCCGGCCGCCAGCATGAGCCAGGGCGCTCGTGCGGACCGGACCAGGCGCGCCGCGACCCACAGGGCCGCGAACCCGGCAGCGATCACCCAGGCGTCGTTGTTCACCAGGGCGAACTGGTGCGCGAGCATCGGCTGGAGCGCGATCGCCGTCACGAGGCCGGCCCGCGCCGCGCGCCGGCCGGGCAGCACCTCCCCCGCGAACAGCCACGCGAACACGATCGCCGCCACACCGAGCACGACGGACCACAGCCGCACCGCGTGGACCTGGGCGACGGTGTCGTCCACGGCGGAGTGGTAGAACGCCGCACCCACCGCGTAGTAGGGCGGCGGGTAGGACGCCGCGGGGCCGGTGCCGTCCGACTCCGTCCCCACTCCCGCGTCGGCCTCGCGCAGGTGCTCGACGGACTCCTCGTCGTAGTCGGGCCGGTCGGTCGGCTGGAACTGCGAGACCCCCATCTCGTGCGCGGCCGCGGACAGGGAGTCCGAGTAGGCCTGCGAGCGCTCGTCGGTGCTCCAGTTGGGCAGCCGGCCCTCTTCCGCGATGAACTGCACGTTCGCGAAGTGCGCGGGCTCGTCCATGCCCTGCAGCGGCGGGATCAGGACCGCCCAGAGCAGCCCGCGCGCGGCCACCAGCACGATCACCGTGACCAGGCCCCAACGGGGCCGCAGCGCCAGCAGGGCGACGCAGGCGAGCACCAGCACGCACAAGGCCACCACCCAGCCGGGCGAGCCCCACGCCGGGGCGTAGGCGGCGATCCGGTCGAGCGCCTCGGCGGCGGCCGACGGCAGCGTCCGCTCGTGGTCCCCGTAGAGCGCGACCGCGGCCGGCGTGCCGTCCAGCGTCTTCCAGAGCGCCGGCGGGAGCGTCGAGTCCTCGTCGACGGCGA
The DNA here is from genome assembly GCF_901521055.1 of Cellulomonas hominis. Taxonomy (GTDB): domain Bacteria; phylum Actinomycetota; class Actinomycetes; order Actinomycetales; family Cellulomonadaceae; genus Cellulomonas; species Cellulomonas endometrii. The sequence goes on from NZ_CABEGA010000073.1 coordinate 33,726, forward strand.
GCGTCAGCGTGTACTCCTCGTCCGCCGAGTCCGGGATCGGGTCGAAGGTCACGATCGGCGTGAGCGACGTGTCCTCGATGTCCGTGCACTCGGTGTCCTGCGTCGCGATCTGCTCCCCGTCCTGCGAGAGCGTCGCGGTGAGCGTGCAGACCGCGGAGTCCGTCCACGTGCCGAGGACCATCGCGACGGCGCTGAGGTCGTCCTCCGTGGCGGTGAGCTCGAGCTCGACCGGCTCGTGCGACGCCAGGACGCCGTCACCCTCGGTCAGGGTGAAGTGCTGCGTGGCGTCGCCCTGCGTCGGGCCGACGCGCGCCGACAGGGCCAGCACGACCCCCAGCAGCACCACCACGGCGCACAGCACCGGGGCGAGCCACCGGTGCCCCCGCCGCGTGCTGCCGCCGGACGGCTCCGCGGTCACCGTCGCACCGTCCTCAGCCGTCACCGACACCTTGCCTCCTCCCGCGACGTGCCTGTCGGCACGCACGGCCAGCCATCGTGCCACAACGCCGTGGTGGTGCTGGGACCGTGACGCGACGATCCCGTGCCCTCGGCCCGGGCGGTCACACCGCCGGCGCGCCGGCCCCGGCACGGTCGGGCTCGACGCGCCCGGGCTCGGGCTCGTCGGCCTCCGCGACCCGCGCCGGGCCGCCCGCCAGCCACCCGAGGAGCAGCACGGCGGCCAGGACCGTCACCACCGCCCCCCCGAGGAGCACCGGCTCGGGCAGCAGCGGGGTCCACGGCCGCTCGACAGGCTCGAACCACGGCGCGGACGTCCCCGCCACGTACCGGCGCAGGTTCTCCCAGAAGCTCATCACGTGCACCACGCCCACGGCGGCGAGCACGATCCAGGACACCCGGCGCGCGACCTGCCCCGCGATCCCCGGGCGGGAGTCGAGCATGACCCCGGCGACGAGCGGCACGCCGACGGCGACGGCCATGAGGTACCGCCCCTGCCACGGGAGGCCGACCTGGCTCGCGTTCGGCACCTGCAGCACCACGGGCAGGGCCACGACGACCACCGCGAGGCCCAGCAGCGCGAGGGACTCGCGCCGGCGGCCCGCCGCGAGCGCCAGCGCCGTCAGCAGCCCGAGGGCGCCGGCCAGCAGCAGGTAGACCGTCCCGGGGGCGGGGGTGTCGTGCCAGCCGAACCGGCCGAACATCTGCTCGACGTACGACGACGTCAGGCGCAGCACGTTGTTGAGGGCCCGTTCGGCCGTGAGGTCCGGGAACGCCGTGATGCCGGCGCCCGAGACCGCCCCGGCGCGCAGGATCCACAGGACCGCGGCCACGGATCCCGCGATGCCCAGCGCGAGGCCCGGCCAGGCCCGCCGGTCCGTGAGCGCCGCCCGCACCGGCCCCCAGCCCGCGAGGACGGCCGCGGCCAGCACGATGATGCCCAGGTACAGCGGCGAGAAGGCCTTGGCGTTCACGAGCAGCACGACCAGGACGCCCGCCCGCCACCAGCGGCGCCCGGTCAGGGCGGGATCGGGAGCGCGGAGCGTCAGCAGCAGCGTGAGCCACAGCCCGATCCCCGCGGAGGCCTCCACCGCGTTGGGGTTCACCGTGCTGTTCATGAACACGACCATGGGCGTCATCGCCACCCCGACGGCCGGGACCACCCAGCGACGCCGGGCCGTCTCCGCGACGGTGCGCAGGCCCAGCGCGAGGCAGAAGGCGCACAGGGCCGCGCTCACGAGCCGCATCAGGTACAGCACGCCGAGGCGCGGCTCGAGCAGCGTCGGCGCCCCGACGACCGCGTAGTACAGCGGGTTGTAGTTGCCGGCCGTGGTCGCGGTGAGCTCGATCGCGCCCACGTCGCCGAAGTCGCGGGGCCAGCAGCTGGCCGGCTCGGTCGAGCGGAACGCGTAGCAGCCGGGCATCTCGTGCGTCACGGCGTAGATGCGCGGCAGCTCGGTCTGCCAGCGGCCCGGGCGCTCCTCGACGAGCTCGGCCCGGTTCACCAGCGCGGCGGCCCGGACGATGTGCGCCGGCTCGTCGGGCGACGCGCCCATCGGGTTCGCCAGCGCCCAGACGCCCGCCAGCGCGGTGAGGACCACCCACGCCGACCAGAACACCGCCCGCGGCGAGCGGTCCCGCAGCGCGGTGCGCAGCCGTCCCCGATCGGGACGGGCGGCCGTCGCGTCCTCGGTGCTCTCAGTGCTGCTCGCCACGCGCCGCTTCCTCGTCGTCGGTGTTCCCCGGCGCCGGCGCCGGGCTTCCCACGGCCTCGTCCACCGCGATCCGGCGGGCGAGCAGCGTGATCTGCTGCTCGAGCTCGCGGAACCGCCGGTAGGTCGTGACCATGTACAGCAGGAACGCCACGATCAGCCCGTACAGCAGCAGGTCGGTCCCCCGGCCGACCCCGACCACGCGGGCGATGGCGTTCCAGGCGTCCGGGAAGATCACCGACAGGGTGGCCACGAGCGCGCCGCCCACGACGGCGACGCGACGGATCGCGAGGTGCCGCGCCCCGGAGGGCACACGCAGGCCGAGGACGAAGACGGCGGCGATGGCGACGAGCAGCAGCAGCTTGATGAGCACGGGTTACCTGTAGATCATCTCGGTCAGGATGTTCACGGCGTTGAAGACGGACTGCCCCTTGGAGCGCGAGTAGTCGGTGTAGAGGATGTGCACCGGGTGCTCCACCCAGCGCAGCCGTGCGCGCCCCACCTGCTCGATGATCTCCGAGGCGTGCGCCATCCGGTTCTGCCGGATCCGCAGCGTCCCGGCCGCGCGCCGGTTGAGCGCCCGGAGCCCGTTGTGCGTGTCCGTCAGGTGCACGCCCGTCGTCGCGTTCGAGTAGACGATCGCCGCACGCAGCACGAGCCGCTTCACCAGGCCGGGGCGGGTGCGGCTGTCGAGGAACCGCGAGCCGAACACCACGTCGGCCTCGCCCGAGCGCAGCCGCTCCACCATCGCCTCGGCGTCCGTGCGCTGGTGCTGCCCGTCGGAGTCGAAGGTGACGACGTACTGGGCGCCGAGGCGCAGCGCGACCTCGATGCCGGTCTGGAGCGCCGCGCCCTGGCCGAGGTTCACCGGGTGCTGCACCACGTGCGCGCCGGCGGCGGCCGCGACGGCGGCGGAGTCGTCCGAGCTGCCGTCGTCGACGGCGACGACGAGGGGGAACGAGGTGCGCAGGTCGCGGATGACGTCGCCCACGACCGTGCCCTCGTTGTACAGGGGGACGACCACGCACGTGTCGCTGTGCTGGGCCTGGTGGGCCACGGTGACGTCTCTCCCATCGCCAAGGTGCGGACGGTCAAGCGTACCCGCGACCACGCGCCCGTCCGACGGCGCCGCGCCCCGTAGGCTCCAGGGCGTGGAGTCCCAGAACCACTACTACGGCCACAGCAGCGCCCTCGCCCGGTACGCCGGCCTGACCCGGCCGCGGCACCTGCCCGGTCTCCTGCAGCACGGGTGGACGGCGGCGTCCCCGCTGGCCACGCACTTCCGCGACTTCCCGGCGGTCGGTGCGCCCGGCGGGCGCCGGGACCGCTCGCTGTTCGTCTGGTCCCACCGCTCCCGCGCGTGGGACCCCGCGTCCGAGGACCGTCGCAGCGTGGAGGTCGGCGCGCCGTGGCACTACCTGTGCGCCGTCGCCGGCGACCGGCCGGCCGGGACCGGCGCCAGGAGCGGCACCGTCATCCTCCCGGTCCACGGCATCGCCACGCAGCCGCTGCTCGGCGACCACGCCTCCGTCGCCCGCGCCTGGGCGGCGACGGAGGGCCCGGCGACCGTGTGCCTCTACCACGTCGAGGCCGGCGACCCCCGCGTGGTCGAGGCCTACGCCGCGGCGGGGCACCGGCTCGTCACGCTCGGCACCCGCACGGACCCCGCGTTCCTCGGGCGGCTGCACACCCTGCTGACCGGGGCGGCGCGCGTCGTGTCCAACCGGTTGTCCACGCCGGTCGTGTACGCGGCGTCCCTGGGCATCGACGCGACCGTGACCGGAGACGCGATGCGGCTCGCCGGTGAGCGCCAGGACGACCCCGGGACGCTCGCCGGGCGCTGGCCGGAGTTCTACGAGCCCGGCACGTCGCTGGCCGAGCGCACCGCCGTCGCACGGGCCGAGACCGGCGCGGACGCGCTGCTCCCCCCGGACGAGCTGCGCCGGCTGCTCGGCTGGGACCGCCGCCACCCGGGGCCGTGGCTCGACCACTGGGTGCGCGCCCCGTTCGCCCGCGCGGCGACCCAGCTGCGCCGCCGCGCGTCCGGGCCGCAGGCGCACGCGCCCGCCGGGGACGTGCCGTCGCTGTCGTTCGGGGCGTGGTTCGCGGCGGCGACCGAGTACCTGCCGCGTCCCCTGGGTGCCGCCCCGGACGCCCCGGGTGCGCCGCTGCCGGTCGGCGTGGGCGCCTGACCGGTCGCCCCGGGGCGTGCGCCCGTCAGCGGGCCCGCGCCGCCCGCAGCGTCTCGCGATCCACGAGGTGCACCGTCTCGACCGCCGCGAACGGCCGCAGGCCGGCGCGTGCCCATGCCCGCTGGACCCGCACGTTGTGCACCTGCGTGGAGATGACGAGGCGCGACAGCCCGCGCTCCAGCGCCCATGCCTGCACCGCCACGAGGAGGTCGCCGTAGAGCCCCCGGCCCTGTGCCGACGGGACGAGACCGGCCAGCAGCACCTCGACGTGGTCGTCGGCCCGTTCGAGCGTGGCCACGCCCACGCAGGCCCCGTCGACCGTCTGCACGAGCACGTCGTCGGACTCGCGCGCGAGCGAACCCGTCGCCCACTCCTCGTACCCGGCGAGCGCCGCGTCGCGGTCCAGCAGCGGGTCGGCGGTGTAGTGGTTGCCGTAGTCGGCGAACGACGAGCGCACGACCTCGCGCACCGCCGCCTCGGCGGCGTCCCCGCCCAGCTCACCCGGACCGACGACCGCGCTGCGCGCGGGCGCACCGACGGAACCGTGCTCGAGCGCCTTCTCCCAGTACGTCAGCGCGCCCGCCGGCAGCACCGCCCGGGAGCCCGACGCGAGCAGCGCGGGCACCTCCTGCCGGCCCGCGTCGTACCGCACGACCAGGACGTCGGCCGCCGAACCGGCCACCAGGGCGGCGAGCTCGTCGGGGTCGAGCGCCCCGGCGCCGATCGTCAGCCGGCTCACGGCGCGGCCGAACCGGGCGGACTCGGCGGGCGAGTCCGCGAGCACGAGGCCGGGTGCCGCGAGCTGGTCCCAGGACACGTCAGACGGCCACGGGCCGGAAGTCCAGGACGGCGTCGCGCACCCGTTCGGCGGCTGCCGAGCCCATGCCGGCCCACAGCGGGAGGCGCACGAGCCGCTCGGAGAAGTCGTCCGTCGCGGTGCACGGCCCCGGCGTACGCCCGAACCGCCGGCCGGCCACGGAGGAGTGCAGCGGGATGTAGTGGAACGTCGCCCCCACCCCGCTCGCCCGCAGGTGGGCGAGCAGCCCGTCGCGCGACGCCGCGTCCGGGGTCAGCAGCCAGAACACGTGGGCCGGGTGCTCGGACCGCGCGGGCGGCGACATCAACGTCGCACCGATGGTGTCCGCCCAGTCCGCGAGCTCCCGGGCGTAGAAGTCCCAGATCGAGTGCCGCTCGCCCTGGATGGTGTCGAACGCCTCCAGCTGCGCCGTCAGGATCGCGGCCGTCAGCTCGCTCGGCAGGTAGCTGGACCCCCGGTCGATCCAGCTGTACTTGTCCACCTCGCCGCGCAGGAACCGCGACCGGTCGGTGCCCTTCTCCCGCAGCACCTCGGCCCGCGGGCGGAGCCGCGCGTCGTTCACCAGGAGCGCGCCGCCCTCGCCGCACTGGATGTTCTTCGTCGCGTGGAAGCTCTGCGCCGCCAGCACGCCGAACGTCCCGCAGCCCTGGCCGTCCCACCGGGCGCCGAGGCCGTGCGCGTTGTCCTCCACGACCGCGACCCCCGCCGCGTCCGCGACCTCGAGCACGCGGCGCATGTCGGGGGCGACGCCGCCGTAGTGCACGACGTAGACCGCCCGGGTCCGCGGGGTGATCGCCGCCGCGAACGAGTCCACGTCCATGCTGCCCGTGGCCGGGTCGATGTCGACGAACACCGGCGTCGCACCCGTCATGATCACGGAGGCAGCCGTCGTGGAGAACGTGAAGCTCGGCACGACGACCTCGTCGCCCGGCTCCAGGTCCAGCAGCCAGCTCGCCAGCTCCAGGGCGTGCGTGCCCGACCCCGTCAGCAGGGAGTGCTGCGCACCCGTCACCGACTCCACCAGGCGCGCCGCGCGCGCGGTGAAGGGACCGTCCCCGTGGGTGTGCCCGCTCTCGAGCACCTGATCCAGGTACGCGAGCTCACCGGGCGCCCGGAAGGGCTTGGAGAAGGGGATCCACACGTCGCTCATCGCCGCCAGGATAGGGCCTGCTGCGACCCCCTACACTTCCCGGGTGCCCGCCGTGTCCGCCGTGTCCCGACCGGGAGGTCGGGGACGTCCCGGTCCCCGGCCGCCCGCCAGCCGGCACGCGGCACCGCGCCGACGGCGCGTGCCCGGCCCGGACCTGGGGTGGCTGGCCCTGGCCCTCGCGGTCACGGTCGCGGTCGCCGCACCGGTCCTGTTCCGGCTGAGCGCCCCGGGCGCGTCCTCCGACATCCAGTTCCACTCCGCGATGGCGGCACAGATGGTGCGCGTCGGCGGCGGCTTCGCGTACTCCACCTGGTACTGGGTGGTCCACCTGGCCAGCGGGGGCTCCGCGTCGGTCTCCGCCCTGCGCACCGCGTCGTTCGTGATGCTGCTCCTCGCCGTCGTGGCGAAGATGGTGCTCAGCTACGCGTTCGCGCGCCGGCGGGTCGCCGCCCCCGTGGCCGCGGCGGTCGCGGTCCTCGCGTGCGTGGCGATGCCGCTGATCGACCCGTCACGGCCCCGCGAGATCTACATCGGGCAGATCAGCGCGAACGTGTGGCACAACTCGACGCTCATCTTCGCGATGCCGTTCTCGCTCCTCGCCTTCATGGCGGCGGTCCGGCTGCTCGAGCGCCCGTCCCACCTGCGCGCCCTGGTGTTCGGCCTCGCGATGGCGGTGTCGACCTCCGCCAAGCCCAACCTGACGCTGGCGCTGCTGCCCGTCGTCTGCGTGTGGCTCGTGCTGCGCCGGCCCGAGGGGCCCGGTGGCAGCCGGTGGACCGGGCTCCTGCAGGCGGTCGTCGCGGGGGTCCCGTCCGCGGCGCTGCTGCTCTTCCAGTACACGCACACGTTCGGGGAAGGTGGCGCACGGGGGACGCAGACGGTGCTCGCGCCCCTGGCGAACTGGGCGATGCTGTCGCCCGACGTGCTCGTGTCGGCCCTGGTGTCCGTGGCCGGACCGGCCGTCGCGCTCGCCGTGCTCCCGCGGGTGAGCCGGCGCCGCCCGGAGGTCGTCCTCGCCTGGTCGACGTTCACCGTGGCCGCGCTCCAGATGGCCCTGCTCGCCGAGACCTCGCCCGAGGGCGTCGTCCTGAAGGACGGCAACTTCTTCTGGGGGGCGCACGCCGCGATGTTCCTCGTCTTCCTCGTGACGACGACCGAGCTGTGCGCGTCGGTCCGCCCGGGACTGACAGGCCTGCGACGCGCCGGCGCCGTGGTGGCCGCGGTCCTCCTCGTGCTCCACGCCGTGTCGGGGGTCTACTACGCCGCGCGAGCGGGCGTCGACGGCTTCCCGGTGACGATGGAGCTCGACGGCAGGTGACCCGGTCCGCTCCCGCCGGGCTCGCCTACACTCGGGCCGTGCCCCAGCCCTCTCCGTGCGTTCCCGCGCGCCCGCAGCGATGAACGGCCCGATCACCCTCGTCCGCGCCGCGTACGCCAACGAGCAGATCCGCTACCTGATGGTCGCCGGGACCACGACGCTGCTGTACCTCGGGCTGCTCGCCGCGCTCCTCGCGACCGGGCTGCCGTACATGGTGGCCATCCTCGTGGCGCAGGCGCTGATCATCGCCCTCGCGTTCCCGACCTACCGCCGCCTGATCTTCCGGTCCACCCGGCCGTGGCGCCAGGACCTGCCCCGGTTCGTCGGCGTGTGGGGCGGCGGGTTCGTCGCCGGGCTCGTGGCCACACCGCTGCTCGTCGAGCTGGTGGGCATCCCGCCGCTGCCCGCCCAGGTGCTCGCCGTCGTGGTCGTCGCCGTGCTGTCCTACCTCGGGCACCGGTACATCAGCTTCCGGTCCGCCCGGTGACCGCGCACCCCGGCACCACGTCGTCCGCGGCCGTCCCGGCCTCGCCCATGCGGCATCCTGGTCCGATGCACGTCAGCGTCGTCATCCCCTGCTACCGGTCGGAGAGCACCCTCGGCGACGTGGTCTCCGACGTGCTCGCCGAGCTCGCGCCCTCCGGCGTCACCGCACCGCCGGTCGAGGACTTCGAGGTCATCCTCGTCGTCGACGGGAGCCCGGACGGCACCGCCCGCGTCGCGCGGGACCTGGCCGCAGCGCACCCCGACCGCGTGCGCGCCGTCGAGCTCCGCCGCAACTACGGGCAGCACAACGCGCTGATCGCCGGGATCCGGCGCGCCCGGCACGACGTCGTCGTGACGATGGACGACGACCGGCAGCACCGCGCGGACCAGATCGCCGCCCTGCTCGGGGCCCTCACCGACGACGTGGACCTGGTCTACGGCGTGGCCGTCGAGGAGGAGCACGGGGTGCTCCGGTCGGCCGCCTCCCGGCTCGTGAAGCGCACCCTCGCCATGGCCGGCGTCCCGCGCGCAGAGGACGTGAGCGCCTTCCGGGCGTTCCGGACCTCGCTGCGCGACGCCTTCACGCACGTCACGGACCCGTACAGCTCGCTGGACGTGCTCCTGTCGTGGGCGACCACCTCGATCACGCGCGTCGTGGTCCGCATGGACGAACGCACGATCGGCACCTCGTCGTACACGCTGCGCTCGCTGGTGCGGCACGCCCTCAACATGGTCACCGGCTACAGCAACGTGCCGTTGCGGATGGTCGCCTGGCTGGGCTGGTTCTGCGCCGCGCTCGGCATCCTGCTCGGCGCCGTCGTGGTGTGGAAGTTCACGACCGGCGAGACCACCGTCGCGGGGTTCACCACCATCGCCGCGATGGTCGCCCTCTTCTCGGGCGCCCAGATGCTCTCGCTCGGCGTGATCGGCGAGTACCTGGGGCGGCTGCACACCCGCAGCATGGGCAAGCCCACCTACGCCGTCCGCCGCGACAGCCACGTCCTCGAGAGCGACGCGCGGGACGACACGTGAGCGTCGACGCCCGACGCGGCACCGCCGGGCCGGGCGGCCCGGGTCCCGACCCCGCTCCCCCGGTCGCCCGGCACGCACGGCCCGGAGCCGGGGGGACCGCGCGCCCGGTCCTGCTCGCCGCGCTCCGGTACCTGCCCACGGTCACGGCGACCGTGGTGGTGCTCGCGGTCCTGCACCGGTACGGCACCCCGGTGCCGGTCGCACTGGGGTACCTCCTGCACCTGGCGCTCACCGCCTCCCTCCCCGGCGCGCTCGTGTGGCGGGCCGTCCGGGGCGCTCGGGTCTCGTTCGTCGAGGACGTCGCTGTCGGGACCGCGCTGGGCCTCGCGGTCCAGGTCCTCCTGGCGTTTGCGCTGTCCCCCGTGCACCTGTCCACCTGGTCGTGGCTGTGGGCGCCGGCCGCCGTCATCGCCTCGCTCGCGGTGCGCCGCTGGCGGGTGGCCGCCTGGTCCCGCCCCGGGCCCGCCTCGACGGACCCGTTCTCCGCGTGGGTGCAGGCCGGGACCGTCGTCGCGGCCACCGTGTGGCTCGCGGCGACCGCCCTCGCAGGCAACCCCGTGACGTACGCGGACGGATCCGGTCCGTGGAGCCGGGCGATCCCCGCCTCGGTGTACGTGGACCTGCCGTTCCACCACGCCATCGCCGCCGGCGTGGACACGTACTACCCGCTCGTCTACCCCTACCTGTACGACGAGCCGCTGCACTACCACCTGTTCGTGTACGAGCACCTGGCCGTCGCAGCGCACTCGGCCGGGCTCGACCTCACGTGGCTGCTGTACCGGACCGAACCCGTGGCCCTCGTCGCGCTCGGCGTCGTCCTGGTCGGTGTGCTGGCGCGCCGGCTGACCGGTGTCGGGTGGGCGGCTCCGCTGGCCGCCGCCGTCGTGACCCTGTCGTCGTCGGCCAACGTGTACGGGTGGACGGCGTTCCCGTTCCAGAACCCCGGCTTCCTGCACTTCGCGACCTACCGCAGCCCGACGCAGACATTCGGCATCGCCCTGTTCCTCGCGGCCCTGACCGCCGCGGTGGCCCTGCTGCGCGGCGGCCGGCTGCGCGGGAGCCTGCCGCTGCTCGGTGTGTTCACGGTGCTCGCGTGGGGCGCCGGCGGATCGAAGTCGACCTTCCTGCCGGTCCTCGTCGCGGGTCTGGCCCTCGCCGTCGTCGTCGGTCTGGTCCTGCGGGCGGCCGCCGCCCGCGTCGCCGCCGCGCTGCTCGGCATCTCCGTCGCCGGCTTCGGGCTGCTGCTCGTGCTCGTGCTCGGCGGCCAGTCCGGCAGCCTGGCGATCACGCCGTTCACGACGACCCGGGCGTTCGCCGCGGCGCAGCTCGTCGCCGACCCGGCGAGCGGCCGCCACACCGCGATCATCACCGCGCTGGCGCTGGCGTCGTGGTTGTGCGCCGCCAGCGGGCTGCTCCTGCTCGTCCGGCGTGCCGTCCTGCGTGACGTCACCTTCTGGCTGCTCCTGGGCGTGGCAGGGGCGGGCATCGGCGCGTGCCTGCTGACCACGGCCAACGGCCTCAGCCAGCTCTACTTCCTGTACGCGTCGTGGCCCCTCCTCGGGGTGCTCACCACGTGGGGCGTCGTGGTCGCGGTGCGCGCGTGGCCCCGGTGGACGCTGACCCTGGTACCGGCCGGCCTGCTCGCCGGGATGGTGCTGCTGTGGGCGGTTCGACGCGTCGACGGGCTCGCCGCTCCCGTCGCGGCCCCGGCACCGGCCTTCCCGTACCGGGCGATGGCGGGACCGTGGGCCCTGCTGCTCGCCGGCGCCGTGGTGCTCGCCCTGGTCGTGGCCGCCGCCGCGCTCGTCCGGTCGCGCAGGGGTCCCGGGGTTCCCGTGGCGCCGGTGACGGCCGCCCTCGTCACCTTCAGCCTGGTGCTCACCGGCGCCGCCATGCTGCAGCGCACCACCGAGACGATCCGCGCCGCCGGGTCGGTTGTCCGCGACGGGCCCGGCCCGGGCGAGGGCTACCCCGTCCCCCGGAGCGGTGCCCTCGCGGCTCTGCTCGTGCGCGACAGCTCCTCGCCCGACGAGGTGGTCGCGACCAACGCCCACTGCTACGGGCCCCCCGAGGCGTGCGACACCCGGCACTTCTGGGTGTCCGCCCTCACGGAGCGGCGGGTCCTCGTGGAGGGCTGGGCGTACCCGGAGGGCTTCCGCCCGGGGCAGACCCGGACCAGCCCGTTCTGGGACGCCGAGCGCTACCAGGCGAACGAGGCCGTGTTCCAGGACCCGGACGAGGCCGCGGTGGCCCGGCTCGCCGACGAGTGGGGCGTCCGCTGGCTGCTCGTGGACCGCACGCTGGGCCTCGAGAGCCCGGAGCTCCGCCGGTACGCGGAGCTCGTGCACGAGGACGACGACGCCGCGGTGTACCGGATCCGGTGAGCCCCTCCGGGTCGTCGGCCCGCGGCCCGACGCGACCCGTCAGGCCCGGTCGGCCGCCGCCGGACGTGCCTGCCGGCGCACGGCGACGAACCCGCCGGCGCCCAGGAGCAGCGCCGCCCCGACCCGGGCCCAGGACCCCGCCCCGGACAGGGGCAGCAGCGCCCCCGCCGCCCCGACGACGAGCCACAGCACCACGACGAGCGGCATGACCGGCGGCCACCACGGGTGGTCGGCGACCCGGCGCTGGACGGCGGTCGTGGCGACCGCCAGGAGCAGGTACGCCACCAGGTACCCCGCGCCGATGCCGGCGAGCCCCCACACCTCGGCGAGCAGCGCCCCGGCGCCCAGCCCGACCGCCACCGCGGCGGGGGTGCTGACGGCCAGCCACCCGGTGCGCCCCCGCGCGAAGACCAGGTGGCCGCTCGCGAGGTAGACGACCGACGGCAGCGCGGCGGCGCAGGCCAGCGCGACGGCGGGGACGAGGTCGGCCGGCCGGTAGGACGCGGGCGCGGCGAACCGGACGAGCCACGGCGCGAGCAGCGCCACGCCCCCCGCGAGCACGACCGACACCAGCGCGATCACCCGGGACGTCTCGTCGAGCACGCGACCGCGGTCCCCGGGGTGGGCGCGGTACACGACGGGCGCCCAGGCGTTGTTGAGCCCGGCCGTCACCACCGTCGCGCCCGCGCCGATCGTGAGCGCGACGTTCGCCCGCCCGCCGTCGCCCAGCACCCGGTCAGCGACGACGACGAGCCCGGCGAGCGCGAGGTAGAGCGACACCTGGTGCGGCACGGTGGGAGCCCCCACCCGCAGCGCGTCCCGGAGGCCGCGCCGGGTGAGGTGCAGCGGCCCGGAGCGGAGCACGAGCAGGAGGCCCGCGACCCCCGCGAGCAGGTACCCCCCGGTGACCCCCGACAGGTAGACCACCGCGGTCGGCCCGGCGACCGCGACCGCCACCAGGCCCGCGGCCGGGCCCACGAGGCTGGCGGCCACCGCCAGGAGCACGAACGGCCCGGGACGGTCCGCACCGCGCAGGTACGCCTGGGCCAGCACCATCCACGCCCCGCCCGCCCCGGCGACGAGCGCGAGCAGCACCTCGACCGTGAACGGCCTCCCGAGCAGCAGCGGGGCCCAGAGCGGACCGGTGACGGCGAGCACGGTGGTGAGCAGCGTCGCCACCCCCGCACCGGCGAGCACCACACCCCGCGCGCCCGGCGCGCCGTCCGCGTCCAGCACGTACTGCCGCGTGATCGCCGCGCCCAGGCCGAGCGCGACGAGGATGTACGCGACCTGCACGACCACGGTCGCCACGGCGACCAGGTCGTACTGCGGCACGGGCAGCAGCCGGGTGACGACCGGCACGACGGCGAGCGCCGCGAGCGCCGGACCGGCCGTCGCGATCGTGTACAGCGACCCCCGCCCGAGGACGGCGCGCGTGGCGGACGGCTGCCCGGCCGCCACGACGGGGTCGCCGGCCGCGGTCTCCGAGGGGTCGCCGGGGACGGGTGAGCTCACGGCGGGCTCAGCGGCCCGTGACCGCGCGGCGCACCTCGTCGACCACCCGGTCCACCTGCGCGTCCGTCAGGTCCGGGAACAGCGGCAGCGAGATCTCCTGCCGGTAGTACTCCTCGGCGTTCGGGCACATCCCCCGGCGGTACCCCAGGTCCTCGAAGACGGGGTGCCAGTACGCGGGGACGTAGTTCACCTGCACGCCGATGCCCGCGGCCCGCAGGCTCTCGAACACCTCGCGACGACGGCCCTCGAGCACGCGCATCGGGTACAGGTGCCAGGCGGGCTTCGCCTCCGCCCGGCGGGCGGGCGTCAGCACGCCGTCGAGGTCCCGCAGGCCGTCGTCGTACCGGGCGTGGATCTCGGCGCGGCGGGCCCGGAAGGCCTCGAGGCGCCGCAGCTGGGAGGTGCCGAGCGCGGCCAGCACGTCCGGGAGCCGGTAGTTCAGGCCGAACTCGTGCACCTCCTGGTGCCACGGGCCCTCGTCCGGGAACCGCTGCAGCGCGGGGTCGCGGACCAGCCCGTGGTTCTTGAACCGGCGTGCCCGGGCCTCCAGCGCGGGGTCGGCGGTGACGACGGCGCCCCCCTCGGCGGTGGTGAGGTTCTTGGTCGGGAAGAACGACAGCGTCGTGAGGTCGGCGAACGAGCCCACGGGCCGGCCGTGCCACGTCGAGCCGATCGAGTGCGCGGCGTCCTCCAGGAAGAGCGCGCCGTGCTCGTGCGCGAGGGCCGCGAACGCGTCCGGGCTGGCGGGCAGGCCGGCGTAGTCGACCGCCGCCACCACCCGGGTGCGCCCGGTGATCGCCGCGCGCGCGGCGTCCACGTCCAGGTTCCCGGTGTCGGGCTCCACGTCGGCGAACACCACCGTGGCACCGTGCAGCGCCGCGCCGGCCGCCGTGGCGACGAACGTCAGCGGCGTGGTCACGACCTCGTCACCCGGGCCGACCCCCGCCGCCGCGTAGGCCACGTGCAGCGCCGCGGTCCCGGATGTCACGCTGAGGGCAGCCCCGCCGCCGACGTGCTCGGACACCGCGGCCTCGAACGCGTCGACCGCCGGACCGGTCGTCAGCCAGTCGCTGCGGAGCGCGTCGACGACGGCCGCGACGTCCGCGTCGTCGATCGACTGGCGCCCGTAGGGCAGCACCGCCGCCGCCTCAGGCGAACCGCGCGACCATGTCGCGCAGCTCGTCGGTGCCCAGCCACAGGTCGTTCGTGTCGGACCGGTAGGTCCAGCCGTCCTCGACCGGCTCGCCGCCCGCGGGCGTCTCGTAGCCCCAGCCGCTCACGTAGGGCATGACGACGTACCGGTCGCCGAGCCGCACCGTCCGGCGCGAGTCGTCGGGGGCGATCATCTCCTCGTGCAGCTTCTCGCCGGGGCGGATGCCGATCTCGTGCATCGCCGCACCGGGGGCGACGGCCTGCGCCAGGTCCGTGACCTTCATGCTCGGGATGCGGGGCACGTACAGCTCGCCGCCCGTCATCAGCTCGAACGAGTCCAGGACGAACTGCACGGCCTGCGGGAGGGTGATCCAGAACCGGGTCATCCGCAGGTCCGTGATCGGCAGCGACGCGCCCTCCTCGGCGAGCCGCCGGAACACCGGGATGACCGAGCCGCGCGAGCCCATGACGTTGCCGTACCGCACCACCGAGAACCGCGTGTCGTACGCCGCGGCGTAGTGGTTGCCGGACACGAACATGCGGTCCGCGCACAGCTTCGTCGCGCCGTACAGGTTGATCGGGCTCGACGCCTTGTCGGTGGACAGGGCCACGACCTTCTTCACGCCCGCGTCGATGGAGGCGTCGATGATGTTCTGCGAGCCGTTGACGTTGGTCTGCACGTACTCGAAGGGGTTGTACTCCGCCGTGTCGACCTGCTTCAGCGCCGCCGCGTGCACCACGTAGTCCACGCCGTGCATGGCCCGGTCGAGCCGCTGCCGGTCACGGATGTCCCCGATGAACCAGCGCAGGCGGGGGTCGTCGTCGAAGTGGCGGCGCACCTCGTACTGCTTGAGCTCGTCCCGGCTGAAGACCACGAGCCGGCGCGGGTCGTGGTGGTCCAGCACCTCGCGGAGGAACGCCTTCCCGAAGGACCCCGTGCCTCCGGTGATGAGGATCGAGGCCCCGGTGAGCAGAGACATGCCGTGGAACTCCAGACGGTCGGTCGGTGGCGCGCGGCGCCGCCGCGCGGGGCGGTGCGCCCGATGCAGCATCATGGCACGGTGCACAACGAGCCCACCTCCCGCCGTGCCCGCGTCGTCGCCGTGATCCAGGCCAGGACGGGCTCCTCCCGGCTGCCGGGCAAGGTGCTGCTGCCGCTGGCGGGTCGCCCGGTGCTGGGCTGGGTGGTGCGCGCCGCGCTGGCCGCGCCCGGCGTGGACGAGGTCGTGGTCGCCACGTCCACCGCCCCGGGGGACGACGCCGTCGCCGACCTGGCGGCGGCGCTCGGGGTCCTGGTCGTGCGCGGCAGCGAGCTCGACGTCCTGGCCCGGTTCGTGGCCGCACGGGACGCCGTGGACGCCGACGCCGTGGTCCGGCTGACCGCGGACTGCCCGCTGCTGGACCCCGACCTCATCGGTGCCGTGGTCGGCGCGTGGCGGGCGGACCCCACGCTGGACTACGTCGCGACCACGCTGGTCCGGACGCTGCCGCGCGGGCTCGACGTGGAGCTCGTGTCGTCCGCCGCGCTCGACGCCGCCGACACCGTGGCGCGCGACCACCACCGGGTGCACGTCACCTCCGCTCTGTACGCGCACCCCGGCGAGTTCCGGACGCTCGGGCTGGTGGTGGCGCCGGACGCGCACGACCTGCGGGTGACCCTGGACACGGCGCAGGACGCGGCGCTGCTCGACGCCCTGGCCACCGAGCTGGGCGACGCCCCGGTCCGGTGGCGCCAGCTCGTCGCCCTGCTGCGCTCCCGCCCCGACCTCGTGGCGCTGAACGCGGACGTGCGGCAGAAGGCGCTCGAGGAGGCGTGATGCGCGTCCTGCTGCGCTGCGACGCCAGCGCGGGGTCCGGGGTGGGCCACCTGGTCCGCTGCCTGGCCCTGGCGGAGGCCGCCCGCTCCCGGGGGTGGGACGTCGCGCTGCTCGGCGACGTCGACGCGCCGCTCGGCCGGCGGCTCGTGGCGGGCGCCGGGCTGACGGTGCTCCCGGCGCCCGATGACCCCGCGGGGCTGGTCGTCGCGGCCGCCCGCGCCGACGTCCTGCACGTGGACCACTACGGCGTCGCCGGCGACCTGCGCACGCCCGGCGGGCCGCTGGTCTCGTCGATGGAGGACGGCACCTTCGGTCGGCGGCCCGCCGACGTGGTGGTGGACTCCACCCTGGGCGCCGAGCACGCGCACCGGCCCGACGACGGCTCCGGGACGGTCCTGCTCGGGGTGGCCTACGCGCCGCTGCGGGCGTCCGTGCGTGCGGCGCGAGCCGCCCGGGCAGCGCAGCCGGCGCAGGACGTCACCACCGCGCCCGGAGCCGCGGCTCGTTCCGGCGACGTCCTCGTGGTCATGGGCGGCACCGACGCGTTCGGCGTCAGCGCCGCCGCCGCCCGGGTGGCGCGGCTGGCGGGCGCGACGCGGGTGCGGGTGGTCGCCGGGGCCGACGTCGCCGAGCGGGTGCGTGCCGCGGAGCCCGGCGCGGAGGTGCTGCCGCCGCAGGAGGACCTCCCGGCTCTCGCGGCCACGGCGGGCGTCGTGGTGAGCGCGGCCGGGACGTCCGTGTGGGAGCTCGCGTGCGTCGGGGTGCCGACGGCGCTGGTCGCGGTCACCGAGAACCAGCGTGCCGGCTACGAGCGCGCCGTGACCGCGGGGATCGCCGCCGGGCTCGGGCCGGTCCAGGACGTGCGAGGTGCCGGCGCGGGCCCGGTCGGCGCCCTGCGCGGCCTGCTCGCCGACCCCGCCCGCGCCGCCGCGCTCGGGACCGCCGGGCGGGCCCTGGTCGACGGGCTCGGCGCGGACCGGGTGCTCGACGCCTGGTGGGCGGCCACCGGGCGGCCCGTGCTCGCCGCCCGGGGTGCCGGCCCCGCGGACGCGGACCTGCTCCTGGGCTGGCGCAACGACCCGGCGACCCGCGAGTCGTCCCGCTCGCAGGACCCGGTCGCGCGCGCCGACCACGTGCGCTGGCTCGACGGCGTGCTCGCCGACCCCGACCGGGTGCTGCTCGTCGTCGAGCACACCGGGCACCCCGCGGGCACCGTGCGGTTCGACCGGGTGGACGACGCGCTGTGGGAGGTGTCGATCACCGTGGCGCCCCACGCCCGGGGCCGGGGCCTCGCCGCCCGGGTGCTGGCTGCCGGGGAGGCGGCCTGGCGGGACCGCGTCGGCGACGGCCCCGCCGTGCTCGCGTGCGTGCGACCCGGCAACCGCGCGTCGGCCCGGCTGTTCGAGGCGGCGGGCTACCGCCGCCGGGACCAGCCGGGCGAGGACGGGCTCGACGCGTACGTGAAGCCCTGACGCGGCGTCGGGGTCAGACGAGCTCCCACGTCAGCGCGGTGCCCCGCGCCACGTCCGTCCGGAAGGTGCGGCCGAGCACCACGTCGAGGTGCGCCGGCTCCAGGCCCCCCGCCGGGCGGATCGAGCGCACGTTGTCCTCGGTGACGACGTCGCCCGCGCGCACGTCCGCCACCACGTAGAGCGAGCGCCGCAGCCGGCGGCTCTCGGCCTCCCCGGCGGTGGGGTCGAGCCGCACCGTGCCGAGCGCCTGCCAGGCGACCTCGGTCTCCGTGGCCAGCGCGGCCAGCTCGTGCGGCTCCAGCGAGAAGTCGGAGTCCACGCCGCCGTCGGCCCGCGACAGCGTCACGTGCTTCTCGACCAGGCAGGCACCCAGCGCCACGGCCGCGACCGCCGCGCCGATGCCCTTGGTGTGGTCCGACAGGCCGACCACCACGTCGAAGGCGTCCCGGATGACGGGGATCGACCGCAGGTTCGACTCGGTGGGCAGCGCCGGGTACGACGAGGTGCACGCCAGCACGACGACCTGGTCGTTGCCCTCCGCGCGGATCGTGCGGACCGCCGTGTCGACGTCCGTGATCGAGGCGGCGCCGGTCGAGATGACGACCGGCTTGCCCGTGCGCGCGACCTGGCGCAGGAGCGCGAGGTCGCCGATCTCGAGCGAGGCGATCTTGTACAGGTCGGCACCGAGGTCCTCGAGCAGCTCGACCGCGGTCGCGTCGAAGGGGCTCGAGAACGGCACCAGGCCGTGCTCCCGCGCCCGCTCGAAGATCGGCGCGTGCCACTCCCAGGGGGTGTGCGCCTCCTCGTACAGCTGGTAGAGGTTCTTGCCGCCCCACAGCTCGTGCCCGTCGGACACGCGGAAGGCCGGGCCGTCGGCGTCGATGGTGATCGTGTCGGCCCGGTACGTCTGGAGCTTCAGCGCCTGCGCGCCGGACTCGGCGACCGCGTCGACGATCGCGAGCGCCCGGCCGAGGTCGCCGTTGTGGTTGCCGGACATCTCGGCGACGACGAACGGGCGGTGGTGGGCGTCGACGGTGTGCGCGCCGACCTTCAGGGAACGGTCGCTGGTCACGCCAGCACCTCCTTCGCAGCGGTGGACCACCGCTGCTGCCAGTCTCCGACCGGCTCGACGCCGGCTGCACGCAGGGCGTCGTGGCCGAGCACGGAGAACGCGGGACGCGGGGCCGGACGGACGTAGCCCTCGCTCGTGGTCGGACGGACGATCTCGGGGTCCAGGCCGGCCGCCTCGACGACCTCGCGGGCGAACCCGAACCAGGACGTCCGGCCCGAGGAGGTCGCGTGGTAGGTGCCGGCCGGGGCCTGCGCGTCGACGAGGCGGACGGCGAGGTCCGCCACGTCGGCGGTCCAGGTCGGCTGGCCGACCTGGTCGTCCACCACGTCGAGTGAGCCGCGCTCGGCGGCGACCCGGGCGATGGTCTTCGGGAAGCAGCCGCCGCCGGCGCCGTACAGCCACGCGGTCCGCAGGACGAGGTGGTCGGGCGCCTCGGCGCGCACCGCCCACTCCCCCGCGAGCTTGGTGCGCCCGTAGGCCGACCGCGGCGCGGCGAACCCGTCCTCGGCGTACGGCTCGGAGGCGTGCCCGTCGAAGACGTAGTCCGTCGACACGTGCACCAGGCGGGCACGGTGCCGGGCGGCTGCGCGGGCGAGCGCCTGCGGGCCGACGGCGTTCACGGCGAAGGCCTCGGCCTCCCGGGTCTCGGCGTCGTCCACCGCGGTCCACGCGGCGCAGTTCGCCACCACGTCGAAGCCCGCGACCGCGTCGAGGACGGCCGCGCCGTCCGTGACGTCCAGGTCGCCGCGGCCGAGCGCGACGACCTCGTGGCCGTCCTCCCGCACCCGCGCGACCAGGTCCTGGCCCAGCATGCCCCGGGCTCCCGTCACCAACCAGCGCACCGCATCCTCATCTCGCCTCGACGTCCGTCCAGGGCCAGGGTAGTCGCCGCGGGTAGTCTGAGCCGCGCCGCGCGGCCCGCGCGCACCGACTGAAGGAGAACCGCCGTGCAGTACCGCGAGCTCGCCGTCCCCGGGGCGTGGGAGATCACCCCGCAGCAGTTCGGCGACCCCCGCGGGGTGTTCCTCGAGTGGTTCAAGGCGGCACCGTTCGGCGAGGCCGCCGGGCACGCGTTCGACCTGCAGCAGGCCAACCTCTCGGTGTCGGCGGCCGGCGTGCTGCGCGGCATCCACTTCGCGGACGTGCCCCCGGGCCAGGCGAAGTACGTGACGTGCGCCAAGGGCGCCGTGCTGGACGTGGTCGTCGACATCCGCGTCGGCTCGCCGACCTTCGGGCGGTGGGACTCGGTCCTGCTGGACGACGTGGACCGGCGCGCGATCTACCTCGCCGAGGGGCTGGGCCACGCGTTCATGTCGCTCGAGGACGACTCGACGGTGCTGTACCTCTGCTCGGCCGGCTACGCGCCGGGTCGTGAGCACGGCATCCACCCCCTCGACCCGGCGATCGGCATCGACTGGCCGGCCACCGCGCGGGACGGCAGCCCGATCGAGCCGCTGCTGTCCGACAAGGACTCCGTGGCGCCCACCCTGGAGCAGGCCCGCGCGGACGGGCTGCTCCCCCGGCTCGCGGACGTCGAGGCGTTCCTGGCGAGCCTGCGTGCCTGAGGCGGCGACCGCCGGGGTCGTCGCGGTCGTCGTCACCTACCTGCCGGACGTCGAGGCCACGACCGTCCTGCTGCGCGCCCTGGGCCCGCAGGTCGCGTCCGTCGTGCTCGTCGACAACGGGAGCCCCGCCGACGTCGTCGCCGCCCTGCGGCCCGAGGTCGAGGCCGCCGGTGGCGAGGTCCTCGCGCTCGCCCGGAACGAGGGCATCGCCGCCGCCCAGAACCTCGGGATCGAGCGCGCCCGGGCCCGCGGCGCCACGGCCGTGCTGCTGTCCGACCAGGACTCGGTGCCGGCGCCCGACATGGTCGCGCGGCTCGTGGACGGGCTGGAGCGCGCCCGGGCCCGCGGGCCGGTCGCGGCCGTCGGCCCGGTCACCGTGGACGAGCGCAACGCCGGCGCCGCGCTGCTGTTCTCCGACCGCCGCTGGGGGCCGCGCCGCGCGACGGTCCCCGCCACCGACGGGGAGCTCGTGCCCGCCACGTTCCTCATCGCGTCCGGCTGCCTCGTCGACTCCGCAGCGCTCGACGCGGTCGGCGTGATGAACGCCGACTGGTTCATCGACCACATCGACCTCGAGTGGGGCCTGCGCGCCCGGCGCGCCGGCTACGCGCTGTACGGCGTCGTCGGCGCGCACCTGGGGCACGCGCTCGGGGACCGGGTGCAGCGGATCCCGGGTCGTGAGCGCGACGTGCACATCCACTCCCCCGTGCGGAACTACTACATGGCGCGCAACACGGTGCTCCTGGTGCGCTCGGGGCTGCTCCCCGCGGCGTGGCAGCTGGGCTACCTGGCGTGGATCACGAAGTACACCGGCTTCTACGTGCTCGCGGTCGCCCCGCGGCTGCGCCGAGCCGGCCTGCTGCTGCGCGGGCTGGCCGACGGGCTCCGGGGACGGACCGGGCCGCTGCAGGAGGACGCATGACCGACCCGACCCCCGGCGCGGGCCCCCTCGCCGCCGACGTGCTGATGCTGGCGTTCGGCCCCGAGCCGTACCTGCACGAGGCGGTCGCCGCCGTGCTCGCCTCCACGGACGTGGACGTGCGGGTCGTGCTCGTCGACAACGGCTGCACGACCGACGCGGTGGCGACGCTGCCGCCCGATCCGCGCGTGCGCCTGATCGTGCCCGGCACGAACCTCGGCTTCACCGGCGGGATGAACGCCGCCGCCGCCGCGACCTCCGGGCGGCCCCTGGTGCTGGTGAACTCCGACGCGGTGGTGGCGCCGGACGCGGTGGCGACCCTCGTGCGCGCCCTGGCGGACGACCCCCGCGCGGGCCTGGCCGGCGGGCTCGTCCGGCTGGCGTCGGACCCCGGCCGCGTCAACTCGGCGGGCAACCCCCTGCACGTGCTCGGGCTCTGCTGGGCGGGCGGCCTGGACGACCCCGTCGAGCAGCACGCCGTCGGGCGCGAGGTGGCCTCCGCGAGCGGCGCCCTCGTCGCGGTCGACCGGGCGCTGTGGGACGAGCTCGGCGGGTTCCCGGACGAGTTCTTCGCGTACATGGAGGACCTCGAGCTGTCGTGGCGTGCGTGGCAGCACGGCCGGACCGTGCGGTACGTGCCCGAGGCCAGCGCCGTGCACCACTTCGAGTTCAGCCGCTCGCCGCTCAAGATGTACCTGCTCGAGCGCAACCGGCTGCTGTTCGTGCTCACCACCTACCAGGGCCGCACCCTCGCCCTGCTCGCGCTGCCCCTGCTCGCCTTCGAGGTCGCGATGCTCGCCGTCGCGACGGCGCAGGGCTGGGGCCGGCAGAAGCTGCGCGGGTGGGCGTGGGTGCTGCAGCACCCCGGGACGGTCGCCCGCCGGCGCCGGCTGGTCCAGGCGACCCGCACCGTGCCCGACCGGGACCTCGCCCACCTGATGACGGACACGTTCGACTCCGCCCAGATGCCGCTGCCGGCCGCGGCCGCCCCGGTCCAGGGCCTGCTGCGCCTGTGGTGGCGGCTGGCGCGGAGGGCGCTGTGACCGCCGCCGGGGTCGTCGCCGCGGTCGTGACCGCGTTCCGGCCCGACGACAGGCTCACGGACGTGGTGCGCTCCGCCGCGCGGCAGTGCGCCGTCGTCGTGGTCGTCGACAACACACCCGCCGGCGAACCGGGGACGGACGCGCTGCCGGAGGTGGCGGCGTCCGCGCGGGTGCACCGGCCGGGCACGAACCTCGGCCTCGCCGCGGCGCTGAACGCCGGGGTGCGCGAGGCCGGCCCCAGCAGCGCGGTGCTCCTGCTCGACCAGGACTCGGTCGTGCCGGACGGGCTGGTCGAGCGGCTCGGCGCCCGTCTCGCGGCCGACCCGCGCGTCGGGGTCGCCACGCCCGTCCCGTGGGACGCCGCGGAGGACCGGCCGCTCGACCCCCGGGCGTCGGCACGACCCGAGCTCGCCGACCTGCCGGTCGCCATCACCTCCGGGATGCTGGTCCGGCGGGCGACGCTCGACGCCGTCGGGCCGTTCCGCGAGGACTTCTTCGTCGACTGCGTCGACCAGGACTTCTGCCTGCGGATCCGCCGGGCGGGGTGGCGCGTCGTGCAGGATGCCACCGTGCGCCTGCCGCACTCGCTCGGTGAGACGCGGTGGCGCGGCGTCGGCCCGGTCCGGCTCCGGTCCACCAGCCACGCGACCTGGCGCCTGTACTGGACGGCCCGCAACGGGACCGTGCTCGCCCGGGAGAGCTGGCGCACGGAACCGGCGTGGGTGGCGACGTCCGTCGCGCTGCAGGCCTACGTCGCCCTCACGGTGCTGCTGTTCGAGCCCCCGCGCCTGCGCCGCCTGGCCACCCTGGCCCACGGGGTCCGCGACGGCTGGGCCGGCCGCACCGACGCGCGGATGCGCCCCGGGTCCCCCGCATGACCAGCCCCGCACCCGCCGCGACCTCGTACCGCCGGGACGCGCTGCTCGTCGCCCTCGCGCGCATGGCGCCCCTGGGTGTCCAGCTGCTGGCGACCCCGTTCGTGCTCGACCGTCTGGGCGACGGCGCGTACGCCGCGTGGGCGCTGATGATGACGACCATCAACCTGCTGCTCACCGCGGACCTCGGCGTCGTGGGCATCATGCAGCGGTACCACGGCGTCGCCCGCGGGCAGGCGGACGTCCGCCTCGGCGGCCGCATCACCGCCTCGGTGCTCCTCGTGCTGGGGGCGCTGCTCGTCGTCGTCGTGGCCGCCGGCCCCTGGATCTCGCGGGCCGTCCTCGCCGTCGTGAACGTGCCCGCCGCCGTCCGGGACGACGCCGCGCTGCTGTTCCGGCACGCCGGCACGCTCGCGGTGCTGCAGCTCGTCGCCCTCGCGCTGAGCTCGTACCTCGCCGCGCACTCCCGGTTCGTGGCGGTCGCCGCGCAGTCGCTGGCGGCGCGGGCGGTGCTGGCGGGCGGCATCGTGTGGGCCCTGACCACCGACCGCGGCCTGCCGGGCCTGCTCCTGGCGTCGTTCGCCGACGCCGCCGTCGCCGTGCTGCTCGGCGTCGCGCTGTGCCGGCACCACCTGCTGCGCGAGGTCCGCCGCCCCACCGACCGCGCGCAGACGCGTGAGCTCTGGGCGTACTCCTGGCGCAACCAGCTCTCCGCGCTGGGGTTCGTCGCCCAGCGCGAGCTGGACGTGGTGCTGGCGGGCATCCTGCTGCCCACGGCGGCCCTGGCCAGCGTGTCCGCCGCCGCACCGCTCACCGCTGCCGCCTGCCTCGCCCCCACGGTGCTGCTGACGCCCGTGTTCACGACGCTCAGCGTGCAGGCCGGGCGCGACCCCGCAGGGCTGCCGGCCGCCGGTGCCCGGGCGGAGAGCGGCTGGCTGCGGCTCGTGCTGCCGTTCGCGGCGCTCGCGCTCGGCGTCCTGCCGTTCGCGGCGGAGCAGTGGCTCGGCCCGGAGGTCTCGGGCATCGCGCCGCTGACCGCGGTCCTCGCCGCCGGGTTCCTGCTGTCGCTGGGCGGGAACGCCCGCGCGGTCCTGGTGCGCGCCGCCGGGCGCCCGGGCATCGAGACACGGTCGTACCTCGTCTACGCGGTGGTGAAGATCGCCGCGGGCGTCGCTCTGGCGATCGTCGGCGGCATGCTCGGGCTGGCGGCCGCGGGCGTGCTGGCGGCGGCCGCCGCTCTGGTCGTGCTGCTGCGCGGCTCGCGCGGCCTCATCGAGCGCGGCACCGGCATCGGGCTCCGCGCGGTCCTCGGCGCGACCGCGCTCGCCGCGGGGACCGGCGCGGCGTCCTGGGCCGTGAGCCGAGCGGTCGAGGGCCGGTGGGTCACGCTCGCGTGCCTCGTGCTGGTCGCGCTCCTGGGGGCCGCGGCCGCCGCGGTCCCGGTGCTCCGCGCGCGGCGGCAGGGGCTCGCCGCCTGACCGGACCGACGGGCCGGGAGCGCAGGCCGTGGTGTCGCAGGGGCCCCGGCGTGGCGCACCCGCCTCGGGGCCCGCGTCCGCCTAGTAGTCTGCGGGGGTGCCCCACACGAGCCTCGACCGCGTGCTCGTGGTCATCCCGGCCTGGAACGAGGAGGACGCCCTGCCCGGTGTCCTCGACGAGGTCCGGGCCGTCTGCGCCGCCGAGCCCCACCTGTCCGCGACCGACGTCCTCGTCGTCTCCGACGGCTCCCGGGACGGCACCGCCGCGGTGGCCCGGTCCAAGGGCGTGCCCGTCCTCGACCTGCCGATCAACCTCGGCGTCGGCGGTGCGATGCGCGCCGGCTTCAAGTTCGCGCTGCGCAACGGCTACGACGGCGTGGTCCAGCTCGACGCCGACGGTCAGCACGACCCCCGCGCGATCCCGTCCCTGCTGGCCGCGGCCCGCGAGCACGGCGCCGACGTCGTGATCGGCGCCCGGTTCGCCGGTGCCGGGTCGTACGAGGCGCGCGGACCGCGTCGTGCCGCGATGCGCGTGCTCGCGCGCGTGCTGTCCCGCGTCACCGGCACCCCGCTGACGGACACCACCTCCGGCTTCAAGCTGGCGGGCCCGCGCGCGATCCCGCTGTTCGCCTCCGAGTACCCCGCCGAGTACCTGGGCGACACGGTCGAGTCCCTCGTCATCGCCGCGCGGGCCGGGCTGGTCGTCCGCCAGGTCCCCGTCGCGATGCGCGAGCGGCAGGGCGGGCGGCCCTCGCACAGCCCGCTGAAGGCCGCGGTGTTCCTCGGGCGCGCCGTGCTGGCGCTCGGCATCGCGCTCAGCCGACCCACGAACCGCACCGCGAAGGCCCGGTTCCACGCTGCTGCGGAGGTCAGCGGATGAGCGGCTACCTGACCGCCCTCGTCGTCTGCGCCGTCACCGTCGGCGCGATCGTCTACCTGCTGCGCTCCCGGCGGATCCGGGAGAAGTACGCCGCCGCGTGGATCACGCTCGCCGTCGCGGTGGTCGTCGTCGGCGCGATCCCCTCCGTGCTGGCCTGGCTGGCGCGGCTGCTCGGCGTGCAGACGCCGGTGAACCTGCTGTTCCTCGTCAGCGGCGTCGTGCTGCTGATCGTCTGCGTCCAGTTCAGCGTGGAGATCTCCCAGCTGGAGGAGGAGACGCGCACCCTGGCCGAGGAGATCGCCCTGCTGCGTCTCGACGTCGAGGACCTGCGCACCGGTCTCGCCCGGGACGCGCGCCCCGACGGGGACGCGGACATCAGGCCGCCGACCGCCGACCCGGCCGCCTGACCAACGGCCGCCGGGCCGGCCCGGCGGCCGGTCAGCGGAAGTAGCCCGCCACGTCCAGGATCACGTGGGTGCTGCCCTGGTCGTTGTAGAGGCGCACCGCGCCCCCGTCGCCCACCCGGACCGCCACCGCGTTCGCCTGCGTGAACCCGCGGGTGGCGTTGAGGTCCGAGGTGCCGGTGAGCGGCCTGCCCGCGGGCCAGACGCGCAGGTGCGTCCACGGCGCGGTGCCGTTCACGGCGGTCACCGTCCCGACGACCGCTGTCGCCCCCGCGGGGACCGAGCCGCCGACGACCGTGGCCTGGACCTGACCCGCGGGGCCCAGCGCCCCGCCGGCGGACCGCGTGTCGAGCACCCGGGCGGGCTGCACCGGGGTGAACAGGGCGCCTGTCGCGACACCCGGCGCCGCGTACCACCCGACGACGTCGACGAGCACGTGCGTCGCCGATCCCTGCACGGCGACGGTGATCTTCCCGTTCACGACGGGCACCACGGACCGGTTCGCGACGTCCGAGCCCGGGACCAGGTTGACCGTCGAGGTGGCCGGCAGCGCGCCCGAGCCGTAGGCCACCACGTACCCGTTCCCGGTCGCGCGGGTGGTCGTGACGTTGACCGTCGCGGCGCTGAGCGAGGACGCGGGCACGCCGAGCGCGGCCGCGACGTCCACGGTGCGGGTCGACCCGGCGGCGGGTGCCGCCCCCGTGCGCGAGTCGAGCGCGCGCACGGGGTCGACCGCGGTGTAGCGGGCGGACGACGCCGTCGCGGTGGTGTAGTAGCCGAGGACGTCCACGAGGTAGTGCGTGGTGCCGATCGCGTTGTAGACGCTGACCTTGCCCCCGCCCCCGACGCCGACCGTCACCTGGCTGGCCTGCGTCCGCCCCGGAGCGGTGTTGAGCACGGAGGCGTTCGGCATGGCCGCGCCCGCCGGCCACACCCGCAGGTGGCCCGGGACGGTGGCGCCCACGGCGGTGACGTTCAGCACGACGGCCGTGACGCCGGTGCTCGGCACCCCGCCCTGGCCGAGCACGGTCACGTCGGCGCGCCGGCCGGAGCCGAGGGCCTGGAACGTCGTGCGGGTGTCGCGCAGCCGCGCCGGCGTCACCGCGACGTACCCGCCGTCGCCGACGAGCGGCACGGCGGCGACCGCGGCGGGGTCGGCGGGCGGGCGCACGTCGACCGTGGTCGTGACGGGCGCGGTCGACCGGCCGGCCGCATCCTTGCCGACCAGCGTGAGCCCGTACGAGCCGGGCCCGACGTAGGGCGGGTCGACGGCCGTGCGTCCCGCGTAGGTGCCGAGCCAGGTGGCGTTGAACCGGACGCCCGCCTGGGCGCTGCCGGTGGTCTGGATGACCTGGCGACCGGTGCTCTTGTCGACCACGGTGAGCGTCCAGGTCAGGGCGACGTTCGGCGTCACGCCGATGCTCATCTGGGCGCCGTTGTCGATCGTCGTCGCGGAGACCGCCGGCGACCCGAGGGTCGGCGTGGTGCTGCGCGGCTGCCACCAGCTCGAGCGGAGGCCGAACGCCGGGCTGTTCACGGTCGCGTTGCCGGTGGAGCACTCGAGCCGCACCTGGGTGATGCGGCCGCCGAACGCGCCGTTGCCCGTGCGCCCCGTGACGACCAGGTTGCGCAGGGTGCCGCCGCTCGGACAGGACTGCGCGACGCGGGCCACGCTCAGCGTGGCGGTCCACGAGGTGACGGTGTCGCCGGGCGCGGTGCCCGTCCACGGGTCCGCCTTCGCGACCTGGTACGGCACGGAGCCGGCCGCGGTCCAGCCGCCGTTCGACGACGAGAACTCGGTGAAGGCGACCTTGCCGCCGTAGGTCCGGATCTGCCCGGTCGTCGCCGCGATGGCGGTGTCGGTGCGGCTGTGCTCGTAGGAGGTGGTCAGGGTGCCGGCGGCGTTCGCGTCGCCCTTGCCGTAGTACACCTGGCAGGTGGTCGTGTCGCAGAGCGTCTGGCCGTTCTGGACCTTCCACCAGGCGTACGAGCGGGCGGCCACGGCCTGCGCCTGCAGTGCGGCGGGCTCCCAGCTCGCCGGGGACTCCCGGGGCACGACGCTGCGCAGGTAGTCCTCCATCGGGAGGCTGTTCGTGACGTTGAACGCGACGCCCGACGTGGGCTCGATCCGCAGGTCGCCGCGGTACCAGCGGCCCGTGGTGTCCGTCTGGTTCTTGGCGATGATCATCCCGTACTCGGACTGCGACTCCAGCCGCAGCACCCCGGTGTACGTGCGCCGGTCGACCACCGCGCCGTTGACCGCGGTGCGCTTCTCCGCCGTCACCGTCTGCCCGGACACCGTGATCGTCCAGCGCCCCGGGGGCAGCACCTGCTCGCCGTTGAGCGGGCCCATCCGGATGCTGCGGTTCTCCGGGCTCCAGATGGTCACCGTGCTGGACGGGGCGTACGCCGCGAGGGTGGTCTTGACGTACTGGCCCGAGATCGACGCGGTGGCGGTGCCCGGGTAGTAGAACGCCAGGATCTCCGCGGCGGACCGGCCCTGCAGCGCCGCACCCTGCGACCCCCACTGCGACAGCCCCCGCCCGTGCCCGTACGCGCGCCCGTCGACGGTCCACGAGCCGGAGGCGGGCGCGGGGTACACCTCCTCCGCGGCGGTCGCGGCCGGGGCGACCGTGACCAGCCCGGTGAGCGCGAGGACGGCGGCGACGAGGGCCGCGGTGAGACGGCGCTGGATGTTCACGACGGGTCCTCTGCTGCAGAACGGGGTGGGTCCGCCTCAGGATAAGGATCTGTGGTCGCGCGCGGACGAGCCGTGCCGAAGCTGGGCGGATTGCCCGGGTTCGTCCCTCCGGTCAGCGCGCCCGTACGCGCGTGGCGACCTTGCGCGCGAGCGCGCCGGGACCGCCCGCGCGCAGCACCCGCACGGCCGCGACCGCGTGCCGTCCGCCCGGCAGCCCCGCCGCGCGCGCCACGAGCTCCGCGCGCCGGTCCGCCGGGATCCCCGGGTGGGCGTCGATCCAGCCCTCGGGGGCGTCGAACGGCTCGTCGTCCGCCACCGGCTCCCAGGCCGTCGCCTGCCGCGGCCCCTGCTCGCGCCGGAGGGTGGCCGCGGCGCGCAGCAGGTCGGCGTACACCTGCGCCTGGCTGTGCGGCCCCCAGCGCAGCAGCGCCTCGCGCCGGGCCGCCGCACCGACGCGCCGCCGCAGCAGCGCGTCGTCGAGCAGCGCGGCGAGCGCGCGCTCCCAGTCCTCGGCCGTGGTCGCGAGCAGACCCGTGCGGCCGTCGTCCACGGCCTCGCGGAACGGCTGCGTCGGCGACGCCACGGTCGGGGTCTCGACGAGCGCCGCCTCGAGCCACTTGATCGCCGACTTGGCCTCGTTGAACGTGTTCTCCAGCACCAGCGGCGCGAGGTTCACGTCGACGTCGCGCAGGCGGCCGGGCAGCTCGTACCAGGGCAGCATCGGCAGCCGGCGGATCCGCGCCTCGAACGGCTCGAGCGCCGGGCCCGTGGTGAGGAACCCGCCGATCCACAGCTCGACGTCCGGCCGGTCGGCGAGCACGCGGGCGACCGCCGGCTCGACGACGGCCCAGTCCGCGTCGTGCGTGTTGGTGCCGCTGAAGTACCCGATCCGCAGCGGCCCCGGGGTGCGCGGACGGCTGCGGGCCCGGTCGCTCTGCCGGGCGAGGTCGATGCCCACGCCGTTCGCGAACCGGAACGCCGGCAGCCCGGTCGTGGCCGTCGCGTGCTCGCACAGCCGCTCGGTGCTGCCCACGTACGCGTCGGCGAGCTCCATGGTCGTGCGGTAGCGCGCGACGCCCCGCCACCACAGGGCGTGCTCCTCGGGCGAGAGCACGTCCAGGCCGTGCACCTGGCCCTCGAGCGCGGGGTCGAAGATGAGGTCGTCGATGTCGAACAGCACCGGGACGGGACGCGGGCGCGCGCGCACGTCGGCGACCACCTCGACGATCTGCGACGTGGCCGGGACCCGGTAGAGGACGACGGCGTCCGCCTGCGCGGCCAGCCCGGGCACCTCGGGGTCGCGGTAGTGCCGCACGTCCGCGTGCACGCCCCGCAGCCGCAGCGCCTCCGCGGGCAGGAACCCGCGGTACCGCAGGGCGGCTCCCCGGATGCCGACGACGAACAGGACGCGCTGCAGCAGCGCGTCCTCCGCCGCCTCGACGTCGCTCAGGTCCATCACGTCCTCCTGGTCGCCCGGACCGACGAGGTCCGCGTACAGCTGCTCGAGCCCGTCGAGCTGGTCCGTGAAGCCCCGGATGGGGGCGGTGGTGCCGGAGCTGCGCAGCCGGGCCACGAGCGCCGGGTCCGCGACCAGGCGGGCGAGCGCCGCGCCGAGGGACTCCGGGTCGGCGGCCGGCACGACGAGGCCGTTGACGCCGTCCTCGACGACCTCCTCGGGGCCGAGGGTGTCCGTGCAGACCACGGCCATGCCCGCGGCGAGGGCCTCACGGGTCACGATCGAGTGCGACTCCCGCATGACCGACGGCAGCACGAGCACGTCGTGCTCGGCCATCACGGTCGCCACGGTCGTCCGGTCGTAGGCCGGCGGGAACCGCACCGCGGCGGGGAGCGGGGCCTCCAGGTCCAGGTCCTCCCGCCGGACCCCGAACAGGTCCAGCGTCCACCCGTCCGCAGGCAGCCCCTCGAGCGACTCCAGCAGGACGTCGATGCCCTTCATGGGGTCGGAGCCGCCGGCGAACATGAGCCGCACGGGCCCCTCGTGCGGACCGGTCCGCACCGCGCCGGCCGGCTCCGCGACGTCGGCGTCCGGCACGCCGTTCTCGTCGACGACCAGGCGGGCGGCGTCGACGCCGTTGGCCGCCAGGACGCGCGCCGCACTGGCCGACGGGGCGAGGACGACGTCCGCGCCCGCGAGCTGCTCGTGCAGCAGCTCGTTGCGCCGCTCCAGCCAGCTGTGGCTCCGGGCGCACGGGCAGGTGCCGCAGTCCACGACGATGCTGCACGGGCGCATGTCGGGAGCGACCAGGAACTGCCGCGCGCAGGACCACCAGAAGTCGTGCATGGTCACGACGACCTTGGCGCCCGAGCGGTGCGCGGCCGCGACCAGGCCGGCCCCGAGGGTCTGCAGCGAGTGCAGGTGCACCACGTCCGGCCGCTCCTGAGCGAGCCAGGCCTCGAAGTCGGCGGTGACCTCGGGGTTCAGGCTGTTGCGCGGGTCCGACCACGCGGTCCACGGCGTGGTCACGACCCACCGCACGCGGACGCCGTGACCGTCGTCCTCGGTCCAGGTGGACAGCGGCTCGCGGTGCTCGTCGAGGTGGCCGGCGTAGACGCTGACCTCGTGCCCCCGGGCGGCCAGGCCCCGCGCGATGCGCTGGGGGACGAGCGTGCCCCCGCTCACCAGGTTCGGCGGGTAATGGGCAGACACCTGGACGACGCGCACCCGGCGAGTCTAGACGCCGGTCGCCGGGCTCCCGAGGTCATCGGACGGACGCCGATGCTCTAGTCTTCCGGCCATGCCGTCCGACTCCCCCGACCGTGCAGAGTGGCACGCGAGCCTCGCCCGGCGGGACAGGGCCGCGCACGACCGGATGGCGCAGCGCGCCGCCGAGACGGGCGAGCCCCTGCTCCAGCAGCGCTTCGACGCCGTCACCGCCGAGCTGCACGTCCTGCGCGCCGCCGTGTCGCGCCGCGACGCGCTCCTGCGTGAGCAGACGGAGGCACTGCGTGAGCGGGAGCAGCGGCTGCGGGCCCTGGAGGCGGCGCGCCTCCCCGCCCCGGGCCTGATCGCCCGGGCGCGGCGCCTCGCGGGCCGCGCGCGCCGCCTCGTCGGCCGCTACGTCCGCACGGGCCTGACCCAGCGATGAGCACCGCGATCTCCCTCGTCGTCCTGCCCGGGGCGGACGACGACCTGCTGCTGCGCACGGCGCGGAGCATCGCCCTGCACGGCGCCGGCCCCTGGGAGCTCGTCGCGGACAGCACCGCGACGTCCCCGGCGGGTCGCGCGGCGGTGGACTCCGTGCTGCGCCGACGGGTCCGGTGGGTCGACGCCCGGGGCGCCGCGGGGCTCGCGGAGCGCGCGCGGGTCGCCGCCGGGACCTACCTCGCCCTGCTGGCACCGGGCGACGAGCTCGAGCCCGGCGTGCTCTCGGCCGCCGTCGAGTACCTCGCGGCACGGCCCGGCACGGACGTCCTCTACACGGACGAGCAGTGGGACGCCCCCGGGATCGAGGGCATCCAGACCAAGCCGGGCTGGGCGCCGCACTACCTGGAGGGCTGGGACTACCTGGGTCGGCTGTGCCTGGTGCGGACCGCGCTGGTGGAGCAGGTCGGCGGGGTGTCCGCGACCGCGGACGGCGCCGCCGAGTGGGACCTCCACCTGCGGGTCACCGAGGCGACCGACCGGATCGAGCACCTGCCGGTGATCGGCGTGACCCGGCTGCGCCCCCCGTCCACCGACCCGGCCGACGTCGAGGCAGGGCGCCGCGCCGTCGCCGCGCGGTACGAGCGGCTCGGCATCCCGGCGACCGTCGAGGTCGCGCACCCGGCGGGCTACGTCCGCGTCTGGCGCCACCTGCCCGACCCCCCGCCGCTGGTGTCGGTCGTCATCCCCACCGGCGGTGGCCGCCGTGACGTGCGCGGGGAGTCGACGCTGGTGGTCGAGACCGCGGTGCGGTCGCTCGTGGAGCGGACCACGTACCCGCGCTGGGAGCTGGTGCTGGTCACGAGCGAGGGCACGCCCGCCGAGGTGGTCGACGTGGTGCGCTCGCTCGCCGGCGACCGGCTCACCGTGGCACCCGTGACGGGCGAGTTCTCCTTCTCGTTCTCGGTCAACGAGGGCGTCCGCGCGTCCCGGGGCGAGCTGGTCGTCCTGCTCAACGACGACACGGAGGTGGTCGAGCCGCGCTGGCTCGACCGCATGGTCGCCGTCGCCCAGGACCCCTCCGTCGGTGCGGTCGGCGCCAAGCTCCTCTTCGAGGACGGCACCATCCAGCACGTCGGCATCGTCCACGACGACGCCTGGCTCCCCGTGCACGCGCACCGGGTGGCGGCCGACGACGCCAGCCACTTCGGGGCCAAGATCGTCGACGTCGACTACCTCGCCGTCACCGCCGCGTGCGTGCTCGTCCCC
This sequence comes from Cellulomonas hominis, assembly GCF_901521055.1. GTDB lineage: Bacteria > Actinomycetota > Actinomycetes > Actinomycetales > Cellulomonadaceae > Cellulomonas > Cellulomonas endometrii. The sequence goes on from NZ_CABEGA010000073.1 coordinate 66,538, forward strand.
CGCGACCTGTACGTCGAGCTCGGCGGCTTCAGCGAGGAGCTGCCGATGGCGTTCAACGACGTGGACTTCTGCCACAAGGTGATCACGTCGGGCCGGTCGGTCGTGTGCACGCCGTTCGCGACGCTGTTCCACTACGAGAGCTCGAGCCGCGTCGCCGACGTGCGCCCGTTCGAGCGGCAGTACCTGATGGACAAGACGATCGAGCTCGCGCAGCACGACCCGCACGTGAACCACCGCTCGGTGCGCTGACCGGCGCGGCCGCCCTGTCGGCGCCGCCCCGTCAGCGCCGGCGGGCCAGCCGCCAGCGGACCTTGGCCACCACCTGGCGCACCCCGCCCGCCCGCAGGTGCCGCCACACGGCGGCGGCGTCGGCCCGCAGCGCGCGCAGGGCGTCGACGCGGGGGACGGTGACGGGCACCGGGGCCGACGGGTCGGACGTGGCCAGCCGGTGGGCGTCGGCCGCGCGTCGGGGCGCGCGGCAGAACTCCACCAGGGGCGCGAGGACGACCGGCCAGGTGAACTCCCGCGCCGTCTCCGCGACCGCGGCACGGGACGCGGCGGCCTCGTCGGGGTCGGTCAGCAGGTCGCCCAGCGCCTCCGCGAGGGCGTCCACGTCCTCCGGGGGCACCGCGCGGCCGAGGCCCCGCTCCCGCACGAGGTCCGCGAAGCCGTCGCCCTCGGTGGACACGATCGGCAGGCCCGCCCACAGGTAGTCCAGGATCCGCGTGCGGAACGAGAACTCGGTCTCGACGTGCGGGAAGTGGCAGCTCACGCCGACGTCCGCGTCCATCAGGTAGTCGGCGCGCGACTCGTACGGCACCCAGTCCTCGTTGAAGAACACGTGCGTGCCGGTGAGCCCGAGCTCGTCGGACAGCTCGCGGCACCGCGTTGCGACGGCCATCTCGGGCACGTCCGGGTTGGGGTGCTTCATCCCCAGGAAGTACAGCCGCACCTCCGGGACCCGCGCGCGCAGCCGGTCCACGGCCCGCACGAGCGTCAGGGGGTCGAACCAGTTGTAGACGCCGCCGCCCCAGAGCACGACCTTGTCGTCCGGGCCGATGCCCGGGGTCGTGCCCTTGATCGCGTGCCGGGCGGGGGCCGGCGGTGTCGCCGCGGTGCCGAACGGGACGACCGACAGCAGGGAGGCGAGCGACGGGTCCGCGTCGTAGGTGTCCGGGTTGATGCGCCCCGCTGCGGAGAGATGGCCGAACCACAGGTCCCGCTGCCGCCGGGACGCGCACAGGAAGAAGTCGCCGCGCCGCAGCTGGTCGCGCAGCTCGCCCAGCGCGAAGGCGAGCGCCCGCTCGCGCTCGGCCGGCGGCTTGTACCGGTCCACCTCGAGCGTCTCGAGCTGGAACGGGTCGTACAGGTCCACCACCAGCACCTGCGGGCAGTCCTGGAGCCACGCGAACGCGTTGAACACGAACCCCTGGACGACGACGACGTCGGAGGCCTCCACGTCCGAGCGGAAGGCCTCGACCGTCGTGTGCTCGGCACGGAACCCGACGCCGTCGCGGGTGCAGCGGCCGAACGTCACGAGCCGCACGTCGTGCTCCTCGCTCAGCGCGCGCGAGATCTCCCACGCCCGGATCGCCGGCCCCGCCATGCGGTCCGCGATCGTGTCGAGCGTGACGACGAGGACCCGCTGCCGCGTCCCGGTGAGCGCGCCCGCCGTCACGACCAGCGTCCGTCCAGCGCGAGGTAGCCGCCGGACTCGACCGGCGTGCCGAAGTCGACGTTCAGGCGCGCGCCCTCGCGGACGTAGTCGTACACGTGCGTGGTCGACTGGTCGACGATCGACGCCATCACCTGGAACGTGCCGGGCTGGAGGGCCAGCCGCGGGATCGTGCACTCGACGACGCCCTGGCCCTCGATCGCGTCGATCCGGTGGCCGAGGTCCCGGGTGTTGTTCGCCCACAGGTAGACGCCGTCGTGCGACTCGAGGGCGAGCCCGAACACCGGGTCCTCGATCCGCCGGCCCGCGGTGTAGCGGATGCGGATGGTCACCTCGTCACCCGTGCGCACCGAGGCCACCGGGCGGCCCGCGCTGACGAGCTCGACCGACTCGATGACGGCCTCGCCGGAGCCCCAGCGCACCTCCCCGTCACGGCCGGTGCGCGTGTCGGTCCGGGTGGAGTCGAGGTAGCGCTCGAGGATCGGCTTCGCCTCGCCGGTCTCCACCAGGTGCCCGTGCGACAGCCACGCGACGTTGTCGCACATGTTGCGCAGCGAGGGCATCGAGTGGCTGACCACGACCACGGTGCGGCCGTCGCGACGGAACTCGACGAACTTCTCGGCGCACTTCTCCTGGAACGCGGCGTCACCGACGGCCAGCACCTCGTCGACCAGCAGGATCTCCGGGTCCACGTGGATCGCCACGGCGAACCCGAGCCGGACGTACATGCCGGACGAGTAGTTCTTCACCGGCTGGTCGATGAACTGCTCGACGCCCGAGAAGTCCACGATCGCGTCGAACTTGCGGTCGATCTCGGTCTTGCTCATCCCGAGGATCGACCCGTTGAGGTAGACGTTGTCGCGTCCGGACAGCTCCGGGTGGAAGCCCGAGCCGACCTCGAGCAGCGCCGCGACACGGCCGCGCGTGGTGACGTCGCCGGAGTCCGGGTACAGGATCCGGGCCAGGCACTTCAGCAGCGTGGACTTGCCCGACCCGTTGTCCCCGACCAGGCCGAACGTGCTGCCCTGGGGGATCTCGAAGCTCACGTCCTCGAGCGCGAGGAAGTCCTCGTACACCGCGCGCTTGCGCCGCATGACCGCGGCCTTCAGCGTCTGGTTCCGCTCGTGGTACACCCGGAACTTCTTCGTCACGGCATCCACCGTGACGGCTGCCTCGCTCACAGCGCCTCCGCCAGCTTCTTCTCGTGCCGGCTGAACACCATCGCGCCGACCACGAGGGACACCACGGCCCACGCGACGCAGATCAGGGTGGAGTCGAGCGGCGGCCACCGGTTGTCGTACAGCAGGTTGCGGAACAGCTCGGTGAACCGCTCCATCGGGTTCAGCCGGTACAGGTCGTACAGCGTCCAGGACCCCAGCACCGGCCCGACCCGCTCCGACTGCTCCGCGACGTAGGTCAGCGGGTACACGATCGGCGTCGCGTAGAACCAGGCCTGGAGGAGGATGCTCACGAGGTGCTGGGTGTCCCGGAAGTAGACGTTGGCCACCGAGAGCAGCAGCGACACGCCGAACGCGAACGCCAGCAGCAGCGCCATGACGACGAGCACGGCGGGGGTCCACAGCAGCGCGGCGGACCCGACGACCGTCAGCGCCACGAGCAGCACGACCATCTCGATGGACCAGGAGAACCCGACCGACAGCGCGTTGGACAGCGGCAGGGCGGCGCGCGGGAACGCGACCTTCTTGATGAGGTTCTCGTTGGCGACGAGCGACCCCATGCCCCCGTTCACCACGTTGGTGAAGAAGCCCCACGGCAGCAGCCCGCAGAGCAGCCACACCGCGAACGTGTCGAGACCGGACGGGTCACCCGGCGGGATCTGGATCCGCATGATGAAGCCGAACACGGCCGTGAAGATGAGCATCTGCGCGAGCGGGTTGACCAGCGACCACAGCTGGCCGAGCACCGTCCGCTTGTACTTGCCCTTCACCTCGCGCCGCGTCAGGTTCGCCAGCAGCTCGGGCGCCGAGCGCAGCTCGCGCACCATCGTGATCATCGGGCGCCGCCCCGCAGCCGGCCGTACACCGCCCGGGGGACACGCAGCACGCGCCACCCCAGGGTGCCCTGCACCTCCCGCAGCGACGCGACCGCGGCGTCCCGCTCGGCGTGCAGCTGATCGGCCGAGGCCCGCAGCGCCGCGACCTGCGAGCGCAGCGACTCGCGCTCCGCGACGGCCTTGCTCAGCGCGGCGTCGGCGTCGTCCCGCACCGCGCGGAGCACGAACTGGAAGGTGGTCGCGTCCTCCTGGCGCCGCACCCAGTCGACGACGCCGGGCGGGAGCGCGTCGGCGTCGATCTCGACGTCCGCGTCCAGCGGGTCGCGGAAGGTGGTGCGGAGGTCGGCGGCGGCCAGCCCGGTGTCGGCGAGCAGCTCGAGCACCGAGCGCCGCGTGAAGAACCGGATGTGCGTGCGGTCCAGCAGGCCGACCTCGGTGTACTGCCACCGCCCCTGCAGGAGCGCGAGGCGCAGCGAGCCGTGCGAGACGTTCGGGATCGACATGACGACGGACCCGCCCGGGCGCAGCAGGGCGAGCAGCCGGCGCAGCACGTCGGCGGGGTCCGCCACGTGCTCGAGGACGTCGGCGAACACGAGGACGTCGTAGGTGCGGTCGCCGAACTCCGCGGCGACGTCCATCGTGCTGAGGTCCCCGACCACCAGGTGGTCCAGGTGCGGCCGGGCCTTCTCGGCCGCCTCGGGGTCGTACTCGATGCCGCTGACGGTGCAGCCGCGGGACGTCAGGGCCTCGGCGAGGTAGCCCGTCGCGCACCCCACGTCGAGGACCGTGCTGCCCGCGGGGACCAGGTCGAGCACCTGGGCGTGGCTGGTGTTCGACACCGACAGGTCGAGCGTCGTGTCGTACTGCGACATGGAGAGGTTCCGATCGTCCGGGGGCGCGAGCGCCGCGTCAGCATACCCGCGCACGCCCTCGCCCCCGGTGCGTCGTCAGTCGGAGAAGTACCCGAACACGTCCGCGAGCACGTGCGTCGACCCGAGGTTGTTGTACACGTTGACCCGGCCCGACGCCGGGGCGACGTAGACCTGGTTCGCCTGGTCACGGCCCGCGCCGGCGTTGAGGTCGGAGGTCGCGGGGCGTGAGCCCGGGCCCCAGACCGTCAGGTACGTCGCCGCCGCCGTGGAGCCGGTGGCCGTGAGGTTCATCGCCAGCGCGTCCGCGCCTGCGGGCAGGCCCGCCACCCCGAGCGACCGGGCCTCCCCCGCCGCCAGCGGGCTGCCCGAGCGCGTGTCGAAGGCGCGTACCGGGGCGATCGGCGTGAACGTGGCGGAGGCCGACGCGCCGTACCAGCCGACCACGTCGACCACCACGTTCTGCGCGACCCCGTCGACGTACACGTCCAGCTTGCCGCCGCTCAGCGTGACGACCGCGCGGTTGGCGGTGTCGCGGCCGGGCTGGTTGTTGACCGTGGACGTGGTGCCCGCGGCTCCACCGCTCGGCAGGACCGCCACGTACCCGTAGCCCCCCGGCCGGACGGAGACGACGTTCACCGCGACGGCCGTGGCGTCGGCGGGGACCCCGCCCACCCCGGCCACCTGCACGGCGCGCCGGGTGCGCGGCGCGACGGCACCGCCGGACTGCCGGGTGTCGAGCACGCGGCTGGCCGTGGTCAGCGGCTGGTAGCCCGTGCCGGACGCCGTCGTGTAGTACCCGGTGACGTCGACCAGCAGGTGGGTGCTCCCGAGGTTGTTGTAGAGGCTGACCTTGCCCTCGCCGCCGACCCCGACCACGAGCGACCCCGCGGTCGTCCGTCCGGGGTCGGTGTTGAGGACCGACGCGTTGGGCCGCGCCTGCCCGGCCGGCCAGGCCCGCACGTGGGTGATGGTCGAGGAGTTCACGGACGTCACCGTGAGGGCGACGGCCTTGGCGTCCGCGGGGATGCCGGAGACGCCGGCCACCTTCACGTCCACCCGGGACGCGGTGCCGAGCGACGCCCCGGTGGGCCGGGTGTCGAGTACCCGGACCGGCGACATGGGCACGAAGCCGAGGTCCCCGGTCAGGGCGACCGGCGCCACCGTCGGCGGGTTCTGGCTGCCCGACACCGTCACGTTCACGGCGTACGGCACGAGCGTGGTGGACCCGTAGGTCCCGCTGAGGGTCAGCCGGTACGTGCCCGGACCCACCGCGTTGCCCGCGGACGACGTGCCGTTCCAGGTCGCGATCGCGCCGCCGCCGGAGGGGCCGGAGCTCCCCGTGACCCGCTGGACCACCATACCGGTCCGCGTGTCCGTCACGGCCAGCGACCAGCTCGCGCCGGTGATGACGCCGCCCGTGACGGAGACCGAGCCCCCGATGCCGACGGACGTCGCCGTGGCTGCCGGGTTGACGAACCCGGCACCGATCAGCGCCCGGGCCCGCGCCCGGATGCCGTCCAGGGTCGCGTAGCCCGCGTTGCCCGGGCAGGCGGTGAAGGCGGTGTCGCGGTGACCCACGACGACGCGCAGGTCCAGCTTCGTGCCCGCGGGGTACCGCGAGTTCTCACCGCCCCAGGTCGTGTACCCGACGGTGCTCGTGGGGTCCCGGTGGTACTGGGACAGCCGCCAGGCGATCAGCCGGGCCACCGACTCCTGCGTGCCCGCCGACGGGGTGACGCTGCTGTAGTCGCCGAGCATCGAGATGCCCACGGTCGAGGTGTTGAAGCCGCCCGCGTGGACGCCGATCACCGGCTGGGTGCCGGAGTTCGCCCGGCCCTCGTACACGTTTCCCCACTTGTCGACGAGGAAGTTGTAGCCGATGTCGCACCAGCCACGACCGTCGATGTGGTACGCCTGGTCGTTCCGGATCTGCTGCATGGCCTGGGCGACCGTGCTGTAGGAGTTGCTGCCGGCGGTGTGGTGCACCACCGCGGCGAGCAGCGTGCTCGCGACGTCGGGGGCGCAGACCTGGCCGCGGGCTCCCCACTGGGCGCGCGAGTACACGGCGGGCGCCGACACGGCGGTGGGCACGTAGGCGGCGGTCCGGAAGGTCGCGTCCGTGCTCGACGCCGCGCCGTCGACGGCTGCGGGCTCCTCCTCCGGCGACGAGACGAGCGCCAGCGTCATGTCGGAGGGGCCGCCCTCCGGCGTCCCGGCGAACGACAGCTGCACCGCGTCGGCCTCGCCGACCCAGAGCGAGTCCGTGCCCCCGCGCAGCGCGTGCTCGGCGTCGGCCGTGCCGTCGTCGGGTGCCACGTCGGACGCCCCCAGGTCCGTCCACTCCGACCACGTGCCGTCCGTGAGGGAGCGGGCCTGCGGGGCGAGAGCCGCCGCCTGCACGTCGGCGGGCCAGGTCACGCCGATCGTCTGCGCGCCGGCGGTCTCGACCGGTGCGGTGACCACGCGCTCGGGCTCCTCGGCCTCCACGAACCCGGCCACGACGGTCTCGGCGGCCGCGTCGACCGGCGGCAGGTCCTCGGCCGCCTCGACGGCCGGCTCGGGCTCGGCCGCCGGCGTGTCGCCGGGCGTGGGTGCCGCGTCCGGCGCGTCCGGCGCGTCCGGGGCGGCGGCGCGGTCCTGCGCCGGCGTCCCGACCTCCGTCGCCTCCGCGAGCGGCGCCACCACGAGGTCGGCCTGCTCGACCGTGGTCCGGGCCGCGACGCCGTCCTCCGCCGCGGGCAGCGCGGCCGCGGGGGCGTCCGCGCCGAGCACGGTGTCCAGCGCGGCGGCGGTCACGCCGGTCGCCGGGGCGGAGGACGCCGCGCCGGACCCGGAGGAGGCGCGGGCGGGGTCGGCACCCACGGGGAGCCCCGCGGGGACGGCCGTGACGGCGACGAGGGCGAGGCTGAGCAGAAGGCGCGAAGGCATGGCGAGCGTCCCAGGCTGGGTGACGGACGGACCCCCGCAGCGTCAGACACGGATTGACTGCAGTCAAGGACGCGCGCCGCGCGGCACCCGCCGGCCACCCGTACGCCGAGCGGCGGCCGGGTCGCTAAGGTGGTGGGGCTCAATCCACCGTGGAGGTCCCCTCGTGCGCATGCTCGTCACCGGCGGAGCCGGTTTCATCGGCTCCAACTTCGTCCACCAGGTCGTGCGCGAGCACCCCGAGGTGCAGGTGACCGTCCTCGACGCCCTGACCTACGCGGGGGACGAGAAGAGCCTCGCCCCCGTCTGGGAGCAGGTGACGTTCGCCAAGGGCAGCATCACCGACCACGACATCGTCGACGACCTCGTGAAGAACAGCGACGTGGTCGTCCACTTCGCCGCCGAGTCGCACAACGACAACTCGCTGCACGACCCGTGGCCGTTCGTGCACACCAACGTGATCGGCACGTACACGCTGCTCGAGGCGGTGCGCCGGTACGACGTGCGCTACCACCACATCTCGACCGACGAGGTCTACGGCGACCTCGAGCTGGACGACCCGGCCAAGTTCACGCCGGACACCCCCTACAACCCGTCGAGCCCGTACTCCTCGACCAAGGCGTCCTCGGACCTGCTGGTCCGGGCCTGGGCGCGGTCCTTCGGCGTGCGCGCGACCATCTCGAACTGCTCGAACAACTACGGGCCGTACCAGCACGTCGAGAAGTTCATCCCCCGCCAGATCACCAACGTGGTCGACGGCATCCGCCCGAAGCTCTATGGCACGGGCGAGAACGTGCGCGACTGGATCCACGTCGAGGACCACAACAGCGCGGTCTGGGACATCATCACCAAGGGCCGCACCGGCGAGACGTACCTGATCGGCGCCGAGGGCGAGGAGAACAACAAGACCGTCGTCGAGCTGATCCTCGAGCTCATGGGCCAGTCGCCCGACGCGTACGACCTGGTGAGCGACCGCCCCGGCCATGACCTGCGGTACGCGATCGACGCCACGAAGCTGCGCACGGAGCTCGGCTGGGAGCCCCGGTACACGACGTTCCGCGACGGCCTCGCCGCGACGATCGACTGGTACCGCGCCAACGAGGCGTGGTGGCGGCCGCAGAAGGACGCCACCGAGGCGAAGTACGCGCAGCTCGGTCGCTGACCCCGCACGGCAGGACGCCCCGTCGCACCCCGGTGCGGCGGGGCGTCGTGCGTCGTCAGCTGCGGTGCGCGTGCTGCCAGGCGGCCCACGCGCTGCCCAGCGTGCCCGCCAGGGACTCCTGCGCCACCCACCCCAGCGCGTCCCGGATCGCCGTGGGGTCGGCGACCACCTCGGCGGGGTCGCCGGCGCGGCGGTCCGCGAGCTCGGGCTCGACCGGTGCGCCCATCGCCTCGGCCAGGCCGCGCAGCACCTGCAGGACGGACGTGCCGACGCCGGTGCCCACGTTGAAGCACCGGAACGGCTCCCCCGGCCCGCGCATGCCGTCCAGCGCCGCGACGTGGGCCCGTGCCACGTCGAGGACGTGCACGTAGTCCCGCACCCCGGAGCCGTCGGGCGTGGGGTAGTCCGTGCCGAGGACTCGCGGCCGCTCGCCCGCCGCGACCGCGGCCAGCGCCCGCGTCACGAGGTTCGACACCGCCGGGTCGCCGAGCTCCGGCCACCCGGCGCCCGCCACGTTGAAGTACCGCAGCGCGGTCCCGCGCAGGGCCCCCGTGGCGGTGAGGTCCCGCAGCAGCCACTCGCCCACGAGCTTGGTCCGGCCGTACGGGTTCACGGGAGCCGTGGGCGCGGCCTCGTCCACCAGGCCGCTCGCGACGTCGCCGTACACCGCCGCGGACGACGAGAACACGACCGACCCCACGCCGGCTCCTGCGCTCGCCCGGAGCACCGCCGCCAGGCCACCCACGTTCTCCTCGTAGTACCGCAGCGGCTCGGCGACCGACTCGTCGACCCGCTTGCGGGCGGCGAAGTGGATGACGTCGGTGACCCGGCGACGGCGCATCACGTCGCCCAGCGCGTCCGCCGCGCCCGCTGCGGTGACGTCCAGCCGCACCAGCTCCGCGCTCCCGACCCGGTCCGCGCGCCCCGTCGACAGGTCGTCCACGACCACGACGTCGCGGCCCTCCTCGCTGAGCAGCCGGACGACGTGCGCGCCGATGTAGCCGGCGCCGCCGGTGACGAGGACGGTCATGGGCGCCAGCCTACCGAGGCCCACCTGCACAGATCCTCCACGCGCTCACCGCCCCGGGTCCGTGAGCGCGGAGCCCGCCGCTCTTATGCTCTCCCCCGTGAGTTCCCGCCACGCCGCCCCCGCACGCCCTCGTGCCGTCCGCCACGGGCGTCCCCGCCGCTCCCACGCGGTCCTGCGCGGCGTGGCGCTGGCCGCCGTCGCGATCCTGTGCTTCGGCGGGTCCGGCGCGGCCGCGCTCTACGTGCGGCTGAACAGCAACATCAACACGATCGACGCGTCGGACCTGATCGACACGCTGCCCGAGCCCGAGGTCACGGCGACCGGCCCGGCGGACCCGGACGACCCGAACGCCGGCCAGCCGGTGAACATCCTGCTGATGGGCTCCGACGAGCGCGACGGCGAGAACGAGGCGATCGGCGGGTACGTCGGCGGCATGCGCTCGGACACGACGATCCTGGCGCACATCTCCGCGGACCGGACCCGCGTCGAGCTGATCTCGATCCCGCGCGACTCCCTCGTGGACATCCCGTCGTGCACGATGAGCGACGGCTCCACGACCGGCGCGCAGCGCAACGCGATCTTCAACTCGGCGTTCTCGATCGGCGCCGACAACGGCGGGGACATCGCGTCGGCCGCCGCGTGCACCATCAACACGGTGCAGGCCAACACCGGCGTGCCGATCCACCACTTCGTCGTCGTGGACTTCGCCGGCTTCATCAAGATGGTCGACTCCATCGGCGGCGTCTCGCTGTGCGTGCCGAACGACATGGACGCCCCCAAGGCCGGCCTGCACCTGACCGCCGGCAACCAGACGCTCGACGGCACCACCGCGCTGGCGTTCGCGCGCGCCCGCACCGGCACGGGCGTGGGCGACGGCTCGGACACCAACCGCCTCGGCCGCCAGCAGCGCCTGCTCGCCGCGGTCGTCAGCACGGTGCTCAGCAAGAACATGCTGACGGACATCACGCAGCTGATCCGGTTCCTGGACTCCGCGACCGAGTCCCTGTCGATCGACAGCGGGTTCAGCTCGATCACCGACATGGCCGGCCTCGCCTACAGCCTGCGGAGCACCCCGGCTGGGAACATCTCCTTCATGACCATCCCGTTCGCCGCGGCGCCCAGCGACCCCAACCGGGTGCAGTGGACCTCCGAGGCCGACACCATCTGGGCGAACGTCGCGGCGGACCAGCCGATGCTGACCGGCACCAGCCAGGACCCGGCGGCCGACGCGGGCACCGGCACGACCGACGGCAGCACAGACGCCGGCACCGCGGCACCCGGCAGCGGGGCGACCGCCCCGCAGACCACGGCGCCCGCCACCCCGGCGACACCGGACCCCGCCCAGACGCGGGAGGCCGGCAAGGAGGCGTTCTCCGCCGACGACGTCACGGCGGTCTGCTGACCGTGGCGCGCCCCGACGACCGCTCCCCGCGGGACCCGTCCCGCGGCACCCCGCCGAGCTTCTCGCCCGCCGGCGGTGGCCGTCGCCCCTCCGCCGACGGCGCCGTCCCGGTCGGGGACCCGCCCGCTGCGGGCGCCGCCCCCGGCCGCACGACGCGTCCCAGCCGGCCCGCCGCACCTGCCCGGCCCGCAGCACCCGCCCGCCCGGCCGTGGCCCGGACCAGCGCGCGGCCCGCAGCCGGCGCGCAGGGCACGGGTCCCGGCCAGCCGCAGGCACCGGGACCGGCGCAGACCCCGCCGCAGGCCCCCGCGAGCATCGCGCCCTCCGCCGGGGCGCGCCCCGCGCAGCCCGGCGAGGGCCCGCGCCCCACGCGCGTCTCCGGCCGGACCGGCACGCCGGCGCGCGAGGGCTCCCCCGCCACGCCCGCGGGACCCGGGACCCGGCCCGCCCGGCAGAGCGCGCCGACGGGACCCGGGCGCGGCCGTCCCGGCGGGCCCGCCGCCCGCCCCGGTGGCCCGGGTGGTCCGGGCGTCCCCGGACGCGCGGACCCCGACGCCTCCCCCGCCGCTCCCCGCCGTCGGCGGCGGCGCGGCCGGGTCGTCGCCGTCGTCGTCGCGCTGCTGCTGGTCGCCGTGATCGCCTGGCCCGTCGGCCTGGTGATGTGGGCGAACGGCAAGGTGCAGCACGTCGCCGCGCTCTCGGGCGCCGCGGACACCCCCGGCACGACCTACCTGCTCGCCGGCTCGGACTCGCGCGAGGACGGCGTCATCGAGGACTCCGAGACGATCGGCGCCCGCACGGACACGATCCTGCTGCTGCAGGTCCCGGAGTCCGGCCCGGCGGCCCTCATCTCGCTGCCGCGCGACACGTACACGGAGATCCCCGGCCAGGAGCCGAGCAAGCTGAACGCCGCGTTCTCCTGGGGCGGGGCGCCGCTGCTCGTGCAGACCGTCGAGGGCCTGACCGGCATGACCGTCGACCACTACGTCGAGGTCGGGTTCGGGGGCGTCGAGCAGATCGTCGACTCCCTGGGCGGCGTCGACCTGTGCCTGGACGAGAGCACCGGCATCCAGTTCCCGGTGAACGAGCCGAAGTCCGGCCTGATCTGGGACACCCCCGGCTGCAAGACGGTGGACGGCGTGCAGGCGCTGGCGTTCTCGCGGATGCGCTACGCCGACCCCTCGGGCGACATCGGCCGCGGCCTGCGCCAGCGCCAGCTCATCTCCGCCGTCGCGCAGAAGGCCGAGAACCCCTCGCTGCTCTTCCAGCCGGGCAAGCAGGTGTCGCTGATCAGCTCCGGCACGGGTGCGCTCACCGCGAGCGACGGCACGGACATCGTCGACCTCGGGAAGCTCGCGCTGGCGTTCCGCGCCGCCACCGGCCCCGAGGGCATCACCGGCACCCCGCCGATCATCGACATGGACTACCGGCCGGGTGGTGCGGGCTCCACGGTCCGGCTCGACCCGGACCAGGCGCCGACGTTCTTCGAGGCCGTCCGGGACGGCACCCTGCCCCCGGGCGTCGTCGGCGGCGTCCCGGCCTCGTAGCGCTCCCGCACGGTCCGCACCGCGCGGACCACGCCGTCGCGCAGCCGCTCGCAGCCCACGGTGGTCGCGCGGCGCAGCCGGGGCCCGAGAGGCCGCTCGACGAACCGGTGCACGAGCCACGCGAGCACCAGCGAGAACGTCACGGCCGCCGTCAGCACCGCCCACACGGGCAGGCGCCCGGTGAGCAGGTGCACGACCCACAGCCCCCAGTACTCGTGGGTGAGGTACAGCGGGTAGGTCAGCGCGCCGACGGTGGTCAGGCCCGCCCAGCGCCACCGCGACAGGGGCGTGAGGGCCACCAGCGCGACCAGCCCGACGCAGCCGAGCAGCGCCGCCGTGAGCATCCCCGGCCGCGGGGCGAGGACGGAGTTCTCGCCGAGCGAGTCCATCCGTGCCGGCACGAGCGCCGCGGTGGCCAGCGCGGCGTTCCCGGCCACGAGCAGCCACGGCAGGACGCGGTGCCCGGTCCGGTGGATCACGTACAGCGCCATGCCGGCCGCGAACAGCGGGGCGTAGGGGGCGACCAGCCAGGTGACGGCGTCGGTGATCCCGAGCGTCCGGGCCAGCATCGCCGCGGCGGGCCACAGGGCGGCGAACCACAGCACCCGCGCCCGGGTGATCCCGACGGCCGCGAAGACCGCGACGAGCAGGTAGAACCGCAGCTCGACCCAGAGCGTCCAGTACACGCCGTCGACGTGGTCGACGTCGAACAGGCTCTGCAGCAGCGTGAGGTTCACCAGGACCTGGTCGCCGGTGATCTCCTTGCCCGGCCACACCAGGAGCAGCAGCGCGCCGGTCGCCAGCACGCCCACCCAGTAGGCCGGGAACAGCCGGCCGACCCGCGACCCGACGACGTCCGGGACGGAGCGGCCCCACGCGGTCATGAGGATGACGAAGCCGCTGATCACGAAGAACAGCTCCGGGCCCAGCGACGTGTACACGGCCCACGGCGCGACGGCGGGCGCGACCTCCGCGAGGTCCCGGCCCCAGGCGTCGGTCTGCCGGGCGGTGAAGTGGTACGCGAGGACCCCGAGGGCGGCGAGGAACCGCAGGCCGTCGAGGGCCGCGAGCCGCGGGGCACGGGCCCCCGGCGGTGCGGGGGCGGCGGTCGCTGCGGCGTCGGGGCCGGGCGCGGTCCGGGGCGGCGCGAGGGTCGTCACCCGATCGACGGTAGGTCGGCCCGCGGCGCCCCGCCCGTCGAGCGGGCGGCCTCGACGAGTCCTTCACGCGTCCCGGCCCGAGGTCGTCACACGATGCCGAGGTCGCCCGTCCTGCGGGACGACCTCGTGCGCGTGTGACGACCTCGAGGCCGTGCGACGACCCCGTGCGAGGTGTCAGGCGCCGAAGCCGACGCCCTGCCGGCGGCCGTCCCCGTGCTGCGCGCGCAGCCGCTCCCCCTTGGCGTCCGCCTGGGCCCGCAGGTCGTCCTGGAACGCCCGCATCGCCGCGGCGACCCGGCGCGCGGTGTCGTCCGTCCCCGCCCCGAGGATCCGCGCGGCGAGCAGGCCGGCGTTCCGGGCCCCGCCGATCGACACGGTCGCGACCGGCACCCCGGCGGGCATCTGCACGATGGACAGCAGCGAGTCCAGGCCGTCGAGCCGCGCGAGCGGCACGGGCACCCCGACCACCGGCAGCGGCGTGACGGCGGCGAGCATGCCCGGCAGGTGCGCCGCTCCCCCGGCACCGGCGACGACCACGCGCAGCCCCCGGTCGGCGGCGCTGCGGCCGTACTCGACCATCTTGTCCGGCTGCCGGTGCGCCGAGACGACGTCGACCTCGACGGGCACGTCGAACTCGGCGAGCGCCTGGGCGGCGGCCTCCATCACGGGCCAGTCCGAGTCGGAGCCCATCACGATGCCGACGAGCGGTCCCTGCGCAGCCATGTTCTCCTCCGGGTCGTTGCGGGTCGTCACGCGACGGGCTCGCCGCGCAGGACGGCCGCGGCGGCGACCGCCCGGCGGCGCACGTCGGCGAGGTCGTCGCCGCTGACCGTCACGTGCCCGAGCTTGCGGCCGGGGCGGACGCCCTTGCCGTACAGGTGCACCTTGGCGCCCGGGTCCAGCGCCGCGACCTCGGCGAGGCCGTCGGTCAGCTCCGCGCGGGTGCTGCCCAGCACGTTCGCCATCACGGTCCACGGCGCCCGGGCCTCGGTGGCGCCGAGCGGCAGGTCGAGGACGGCGCGCAGGTGCTGCTCGAACTGGCTGGTCACGGAGCCGTCGATGGTCCAGTGCCCGGAGTTGTGCGGGCGCATCGCGAGCTCGTTCACCAGGACCTGCGGGGCGCCGCCGTCCGGGTCGGCGACCTCGAACAGCTCGACCGCGAGCACGCCGGTGACGCCCAGGCCCTCGACCACGGCCCGCGCGATGCCCTCGGCGGCGGCGGCGGTGCGCGGGTCGAGGTCCGGCGCGGGCGCCACGACCTCGGAGCACACCCCGTCGCGCTGCACGGACTCCACGACCGGCCACGTGCGCACCTCGCCGGACGGGGTGCGCGCGACCAGCGCGGCGAGCTCCCGGGTGAACGGCACGCGCTCCTCGGCCAGCAGCGGGGCGCCGGTGCCGTCGGCCGCGGCGGCCAGCCAGTCGCCGGCCTCGTCCGCGGACCGCACGACGCGCACGCCCT
Organism: Cellulomonas hominis; assembly: GCF_901521055.1. Lineage (GTDB taxonomy): Bacteria > Actinomycetota > Actinomycetes > Actinomycetales > Cellulomonadaceae > Cellulomonas > Cellulomonas endometrii. The sequence goes on from NZ_CABEGA010000073.1 coordinate 81,787, forward strand.
TGCCGTCGTAGCCGCCGCGGGCGGTCTTCACCACGGCGGTGCCGTCGCCGGCCGCGAGGAACGCGGTCAGCTCGCCGGCCGAGGCGACGGGCGCCCAGCGAGGGCACGGGACGCCGAGCGCGGTCAGCCGGGTGCGCATGACGATCTTGTCCTGCGCGTGCACCAGCGCGTCCGGGCCGGGACGCACGGCGACCCCGCGGTCGACCAGCTCGGTGAGCAGCCCGTTCGGCACGTGCTCGTGCTCGAAGGTCAGCGCGTCGGCACCGGCCACCAGCGCCTCGACCGCCACGGGGTCCGCCGCGGCGCCGACCGGCGCGTCGACGACCACCTGCGCCGCCGAGGACGCGGCGTCCTCCACCAGCACCCGCAGACGGATGCCCAGCGCGGTCGCCGCGGGCGCCATCATGCGGGCGAGCTGCCCACCACCGACCACTGCCACCACGGGTGCTGCCACGGTCGACGAGCCTAACCGACCTCGCACAGCACTCCCCCAGCGGGTGGGGATATCGTCTCCCGGTGCTCTCCTCCTCCCGCGCGCCCGGCCTCGCCGCCGCGCCGGGACCCGCCCGCGAGGCCCGTCCCGGCCGGCTCAGCGCCGCCCTGCGCGCCCGCGCCCTGGAGCTGGCCCGGTTCGGCTCGGTCGGCACCGTGGCGTTCGTCGTGGACCTCGGCACGTACAACCTGCTGCGGTTCGGGCCGGTCGACGCGCTGCACGGCAAGCCCCTGACCGCCCGGATCATCGCGGTCGTGCTCGCGACGCTCGTGTCGTGGCTGGGCAGCCGGCACTGGACCTTCGCCGACCAGCGCACGCACGGCCGCGGTCGTGAGCTGGCGCTGTTCGCGGTGATCAACGCCCTGGGCATCGGCATCACCGTCGGGACGCTGTGGTTCTCCCACTACGTGCTGGACATGCGGGGGCCGTTCGCCGACAACGTCGCGAACGTGATCGGCATCGGGCTCGGCACGGTGCTGCGGTACGTCGGGTACAAGCTCTTCGTCTTCACCGGCACGTCGACGCCGCCGGTCGCGCTCGCCACCGTCGGGCACGAGGCCCGCACGGGGACCGCCGGCTCCCTGCCCCGGCCGCGGCCCGGCGACACCGCCTGAGGCACGCTGGACACGCGCCCGACGCCGGCCTAGCGGCGCCGGCGCGGCCGCTCGACCCGGGGCGAGATGATCGAGCCGCGCGGCAGGACGACGTCGGGCGCCATCGCGGCGGGGACGCCGGTGAGGAACAGCGCGAACACCGCCGGGCGCCGCTGCGCGAGCTCCAGGCGCGCCCCGTCGGCCGACGCGAGGTCCCGGGCGAGGGAGAGCCCCAGGCCGGTGCCCTTGCCGGACGTCACCTCCCGCTCGAAGATCCGCGGCGCCAGGTCGTCCGGCACGCCCTCGCCCTCGTCGGCGACCTCGACGACGACCGCGCGCGACGCACCCGGCCGCGACCGGACCGTCGTGGTGCCACCGCCGTGCCGCAGGGAGTTCTCGATCAGCGTGGCGAGCACCTGGGCGAGCGCGCCCGGGGTCGCCAGCACCTGCGTCGTCCGGTCGATCTCGACGACCAGCCGGCGGCCCGCCGCCTCGAAGGTCGGCCGCCACTCCTCCTCCTGCTGGTGCACCACGTCGATCAGGCGGACGGCCTCGGTGGTGCCGCCCTGCGCGCGCCGGGAGCGGGTCAGCAGGTCGTCGACCACGGTGACGAGCCGCTCGACCTGCTCCAGGGAGATCCGCGCCTCCTCGCGCACGGCGGCGTCGTCCGAGGCCAGCATGATCTCCTCGAGCCGCATGCTCAGGGCCGTCAGCGGGGTCCGGAGCTGGTGGGAGGCGTCGGACGCGAACTGCCGCTCGGCCGCGAGCCGCCCGGCCATCCGGTCCGCGCTGCGCGCGAGCTCCGCGGCCACGAGATCGATCTCCTCCACCCCGGACGGCTCCAGCTGCGGGCGCACCTGGCCGGAGCCGAGCTGCTCGGCGGACGCGGCGAGGTACACCAGCGGGGCCGCCAGCCGGTTCGCCTGCCAGATCGCCATCGCGATGCCGGCGGCGAACGCCACCACGGCAGCCGCCACGACCAGGCCCATGATCTGCGCGCTCATGAGGAACACGTCCCACCAGGGGGCGTACATCGTGATGCGCGCGCCCGTCGTCGACGTCTCGGCGATCGTCACCGAGCGCTCCGGGACCTCCGGGCCGGCCTGGTAGCGGGCGCCGTCCTGCGCGACGACGAAGATGCTGACCTCGATGCCGCCGCCGCGGTCGACGTACGGCTCCAGCATGTCGTCGGACAGCGGGGTGCCCTCCTGGACGCGGCTGTCGATCTGCCGCGCGAGGTCGGACGCCCGGGTCTCCAGCGACCCGATCTCGTTGTCGCGGACGTACTGGGCGCCGAGGAAGGCGAGGGGGAAGCCGAGCAGCACGACCGCGACGGTGACGGCCGCGATGGTGGCCTGGAGGACGCGGCGGCGCACGGGTCAGCCCCGCGTGCCCTCACCGGACTCGAACCGGAACCCCATGCCCCGCACCGTGCTGATGTAGCGGGGCGCGCTGGCGTCGTCGCCGAGCTTGCGGCGCAACCACGACACGTGCATGTCGAGCGTCTTGGTGGACCCGGTCGGGTCCGAGCCCCACACCTCGCGCATGAGGGTCTCGCGCGCCACGACGGTGCCCGCCGCGCCGACGAGCACGCGCAGCAGGTCGAACTCCTTGGCGGTGAGGTGCAGCTCGCGCTCGCCCTGGAAGGCGCGGTGCGCGGCGACGTCGACGCGGACGTCCTGGCTGCGCAGCTCGTCCTCCTCGGGGGTGTCCCCGCCGGTGCGCCGCAGCAGGGCCCGCACGCGGGCGAGCAGCTCCGCCAGGCGGAACGGCTTGGTCACGTAGTCGTCGGCGCCGGCGTCGAGCCCGACGACCAGGTCGACCTCGTCCGCGCGGGCCGTCAGCACCAGCACCGGGGTGGTGAGCCCCTGGTTGCGGATGGCGCGCGCCACGTCGAGTCCGTCCATGTCCGGCAGCCCCAGGTCGAGCACGACCAGGTCGGCCTCGCTGGCCCGGTCGATCGCGCCCTGGCCGGTGCCCTGCACGCGGACGTCGTAGCCCTCGCGACCCAGGGCCCGGGCCAACGGCTCGGCAATGGCGGGATCGTCCTCGGCCAGCAGCACCTGGGTCATTGCGCCATGTTAGGTCATGGGAGGGTCTGGTACACGGTGCGCGCGGGTATCGGTCCGGTGAAGATGTCCCCGATCCGCCTCCGCTCCGCCTCCGCTCCTCCCAGGGGCGGACCCGGCCGGGACCTCGGTCCGTCCCCAGGGGCACGACCCGGCCCGGCGGCCGCACCTAGGCTGGCGCGATGACGTGGTGGGAACGCCTCACGCGGTGGGAGGAGCGCCACCAGCTCGGCATCGACTCGACCCTGACCGTGCTCACGGGGCTGCTCGTGGTGCCGATCTCCGTCGCCGCCGGCTCGGAGTGGGGCCCCGGCCCCCTGCTGGCGGCGGTGTGGGCCGTCGGGACCTGGGCGCCGCTGGCCTGGCGCCGGCGCCGACCTGTTGCCTCCGTGGTCACCGTGTACGCCTTCGCCCTCGCCCACCTGGTGCTCGGGGCCCCGACGTTCATGCCCGCGGACATGGCGGTGCTCATCGCGCTGTACTCCGTCACGGTGCACGGCCCCCGCTGGGCGCACCGGACCGCGATCCTGTCCGCGGTGGTGGGCAGCCTGCTGCTCAGCGCGATGCTGGGCTACCAGGCGGTGCTGGGTGCGACGAGGCCCGTGGACGTCGCCGCCACGGTGATGCTGCTGTGGGTGTTCTGCTCGGCGTGCGCCGTCGCCACCTGGGCGTTCGGCCTGATGCGCCGGTCCCGGCGCGAGACGATCGCCGCGCTGCGGGACCGCGCCGAGCGGCTGGAGGTGGAGCGCGACCAGCAGGCCCAGATCGCCACCGCCGCGGAGCGCACCCGCATCGCCCGCGAGATGCACGACATCGTGGCGCACTCGCTCTCTGTCGTGGTGGCGCAGGCGGACGGCGGGCGGTACGCCGCGGCGGCCGACCCCGACGCCGCGACCCGCGCGCTGGGCACCATCGCCGAGACCGGCCGCGCCGCGCTCGCCGACATGCGGCGGCTGCTCGGGGTGCTGCGCGAGCCCGACGCGGCCGAGCGGTCCGCCACCACCCCGTACACCCCGCAGCCGGCGGAGCAGGACCTCGAGGGCCTGGTCGAGCAGGTGCGTGCGTCGGGCGTGCGGGCGTCGCTGGTCCGGATGGGCACCGCGCGGCAGCTGCCCCCCGGCGTCGGGCTCACGGTCTACCGGATCTGCCAGGAGGCGCTGACGAACGTGCTCAAGCACGCCGGTCCCGACCCGGCGGTCACCGTGCTGGTGCAGTGGCGGGCCGCCGCGCTCGTGCTGGAGGTCACCGACGACGGCCGGGGCGCCGCCGCGGACACCGACGGCGCCGGGCACGGCCTGGTCGGCATGCGGGAGCGGGCGGTCATGGTGGGCGGCACGCTCAGCGCGGGCCCCCGGCCCGGCGGCGGGTTCCGGGTGCACGCGGAGATCCCGCTCCCGGGCGGGGCGACGGCAGCCGTGCCCGCCGTGCCCGCCACGCCCGCCGCGGCTCCCGCCCCTGCCGCCGGTGCGCCCGGCGTCCCCGACCCGCACCTAGGCTGACGCCCATGACCGAGACGATCCGCGTCGCCGTGGTGGACGACCAGCAGCTCGTGCGGGCGGGGTTCCGGCTCGTCATCGACTCCCAGCCCGACCTGTCCGTGGTGCTGGAGGCCGGCGACGGCGCCCAGGCGGTGCAGGCGCTCACCCCCGGCACGTCGCAGTCGCGGCTCGTCGGCCCGGTCGACGTGGTGCTGATGGACGTCCGGATGCCGACCCTCGACGGCCTGGCCGCCACGGAGCGGATCGTCGCCGCCGGGACCCCGGAGCACCCCGCGCCGCGGATCATCGTGCTGACCACGTTCGACCTGGACGAGTACGTCATGTCCGCCATCCGCGCGGGCGCCAGCGGGTTCCTGCTCAAGGACGCCCCGCCGGAGGACATGCTCGCCGCCATCCGGACCGTGCACCGCGGCGACGCCGTCATCGCGCCGTCCAGCACCCGCCGGCTCCTGGAGCACCTCGTCACCGCACTCCCGCCCGAGAGCCGCGACGCCGGCCCCGCGGAGGACGCGCTGGCGACGCTGACCGACCGCGAGCGCGAGGTCCTCGTGCTCATGGCGCGCGGCCGGTCCAACACCGAGATCGGCGAGGACCTGTTCGTCGCGGAGGCCACCGTCAAGACGCACGTCGGCCGCATCCTCGCGAAGCTGGGCGCTCGGGACCGCGTCCAGGCCGTCGTGGTGGCGTACGAGACCGGTCTGGTCGTCCCCGGCGCCTGACGCCCCTCCTGCCGGGGGTGGCCCCGCGCGACGGCGGGTCCTCCCCCGGGATGACCGCAGGTCAGGACCGCAGGTGGACGCGGCACCGCGGCCCCGCTCCGTAGCGTCGAGGCATCAGCCACCGACCACCCAGGAGCACCACCGTGGACCCGTTCGTCCCCGCCCCCGCCGGCTCGCCGGCCCCCACCGGCGCCCACGCCGCCCGTACCGTCGAGGCCGCCGTCCGCGCCCGCGGCCTCACCAAGGTCTACGGCCGCGGCGAGGCCACCGTGCGCGCGCTGGCCGGGGTCGACGTGGACTTCGCCGCCGGGGAGTTCACCGCGATCATGGGCCCCTCGGGCTCGGGCAAGTCGACCCTCATGCACGTGCTCGCCGGCCTGGACGCCGCGACCTCCGGGTCCGCGTTCCTCGGCCGCACGGACGTCACCACGCTCGACGACGACTCCCTCACGCGCCTGCGCCGCGACCGCGTCGGGTTCGTGTTCCAGTCGTTCAACCTGCTGCCGATGTTCACCGCGGAGCAGAACATCCTGCTGCCGCTGGAGCTCGCCGGCGCGAAGGCGGACCGCGCCTGGTTCGACACGCTCGTCTCGACCCTCGGGCTCGGCCAGCGGCTCACGCACCGGCCGTCCGAGCTGTCGGGCGGGCAGCAGCAGCGCGTCGCCATCGCCCGCGCGCTGATCGCCAAGCCCGAGGTCGTCTTCGCCGACGAGCCGACCGGCAACCTCGACTCGCGCTCCGGCGCCGAGGTGCTGAGCTTCCTGCGCCGCAGCGTCCGGGAGCTCGGCCGCACGATCATCATGGTCACGCACGACCCGACGGCCGCGGCGTACGCCGACCGCGTGGTGCTGCTGGCCGACGGCCGGATCGCGGGCGACATCGTCGACCCGACGCCGGAGGCCGTGCTGGCCGGGCTGGACGCGCTGCGCCAGCTCGAGGTCACCGCCGACGTGCCGGCAGGTGCCTGATGTGGCGGCTCACCCTGGCGCAGATGCGCCGCAGCCTCGGCCGGCTGACCGCGGCGGGCGTCGCCATCGCGATCGGCACCGCCTTCGTCGCCGCGACGCTGCTCGCCGGTAGCGTCATGCAGCGGATCTCGTACGACTCCATCACCGCGTCGTACGGGTCCGCGGACCTGATCGGCCAGTCGCCGGTCGCGCTCACCGACGCGACGGTCGACGCCGTGCGGGCCGAGCCGGGGGTCGCCGCGGCCGACCCGCGCGTGATCGTGCCGTACGTCCAGCTCACGGCGGACGGCAAGGAGATCTCGCAGACGTTCGTCCCCGTGCCGGGCGACGACGCGTTCGACACGCAGCACATCACCGCGGGCGAGCTGCCGGCGGGCGACGGGGAGATCACCCTCCCCGACCGCGCCGCCGAGCGGCTGGACGTCGAGGTCGGGGACGAGGTGACCGTCTCGTACAACGAGTGGCAGGTGCGCGGCGAGGCGTCGCTCGACGACCCCGCCAACGTGCTGGTCCGCGACCAGGAGGTCACGGTGGTCGGCGTGACCACCGACCCGACGTCGGCGTGGGCGGAGTTCGACGGGGTGGCGCAGGCCAGCACCGCGGACATCCTCACCTGGTCCGGCTGGGGCCAGGGCGCCGGCCCGCAGCCCCTCGAGGTCGCCGACTCCTACCAGATGCTGATCGCCCTGGAGCCCGGTGCCGACACGGCGGCGGTGCAGGAGTCCGTCGAGGGCGTGCTCGCGGCCGACGGGGGCGACGCGATGGTCCTGACCCGCGACGCGGCCGCCGAGCGCGCGATCTCGGGCGACGGCACCGGCCCCGTGCTCGTCGTGGTGCTGTCGTTCGCGGCCGTGGCGATGATCGTCGCCGGGCTCGTCATCGCGAACACGTTCCAGGTGCTCGTGGCGCAGCGCACCCGCACGCTGGCGCTGCTGCGCTGCGTCGGGGCGGTGCGGTCGCAGGTCCGGCGGTCCGTCCTGCTGGAGGCGTCGCTGCTCGGCCTCGCCTCCTCGGTGGTGGGTCTGCTGCTCGGGACGGGCCTCGTGCAGGTCGCGCTGCTGATCATGCAGCGGGCGGACCTCCCGTTCCCCGTGCCGTCCGCCGTGGCACCCACGGTCGCGAGCGTCGTCGCGCCGCTCGCCGTCGGCGTGGTGGTCACGGTCCTCGCCGCGCTCACCCCGGCGCGGGTCGCCACCCGCGTCGCGCCGATCGCCGCCCTGCGCCCGGCCGAAGCCCCCGAGGCCGGCAGCCGCGCCGGCCGGTTCCGCCTCGCGGTCAGCCTGCTGCTCACCGTCGGCGGTGCCGTCCTCCTCGGCGGCGGGGTCGCCGTCGCCAGCACGGCGGACGCGTTGATCGCGGTCGGCGTGGCCATCCTCGGTGGCGCGACGTCGTTCGTCGGCCTGCTGGTCGGCGCGGTGTTCTGGATGCCGAAGGTCGTCGCCGGCATCGGCCGGCTGGTCGGTCGCGCCGGGATGCCCGCCCGGCTCGCCGCCGCCAACACCGGCCGCAACCCGGCGCGCACCGCCGCGACGAGCACCGCGCTGCTGATCGGCGTGACCCTCGTCGCGATGATGAGCACCGGGGCCGTCACCGCCCGCGCGTCCCTCGACGGCGAGCTGGACACCCAGTTCCCCGTCGACGTGCAGGTGTCCGCGCCCGCCGGCGTCGACACCGACGGCAGCTCGATCCCCGAGGCGCTCCCCGCGGGCACGGAGGACCGCCTGGACGGGATCGACGGCGTCGCCTCGGTCGCGGTGCTGCCGACGGACACGGTCACGCTCGGCGACACCGGCACCCTCGCCACGGTGCTGGCGCTCAGCGAGGCGCAGGCCGGCGACGTGCTCCGGGACGCCGACCTGGCGGCCCAGGTCGCGGACGGCACGGTCGTGGTGCCGCAGCCCATGGCGAAGAGCGCGGACGTGGAGGACGGCGACACGCTCACGCTGGCCCTCGGCGACGACCTGACCGGTGAGCCGGTCGAGGGGACCCCGACGGTCGACCTGACGGTCGCGGTCAGCTCCCTCGAGGACTGGACCGTGCTCGTCACCCCGGCGACGCTCGAGGACCTCGGCTCCGCCGGCACCCTCAGCACCGCGTGGCTGCGGGTGGCGGACGTGGAGTCGTCCGGGACGGTCGTCCAGCAGATCCAGGACCTCACCGCCGACACGGCGCTGGACATCTCCGGCGCGGCCCTGGAGCGGGCGCTGTACCAGCGGGCCATCGACACGATGCTCGCGGTCGTCGTCGGGCTGCTGGCGGTCGCGGTGGTCATCGCGCTGATCGGCGTGACGAACACCCTGTCCCTGTCGGTGATCGAGCGGCGTCGGGAGTCCGCGACCCTGCGGGCGCTCGGCCTGACCCGGCGGCAGCTGCGGGCCTCCATGGCCGTGGAGGGCGCGCTGATCGCCGGGGTCGGCGCGGTCGTCGGCGTGGCGCTCGGGCTGGCCTACGGCTGGCTCGGCTCCGCGGCGGTGCTCGCCACGCTCGGTGAGCTGGAGCTGCGGGTGCCGTGGGCGGACCTGGGCATCGTGCTCGGGGTCGCGCTGGCGGCGGGCGTGCTCGCCTCGGTGCTGCCGGGTCGCAGCGCCGCCCGGACGCCGCCCGTCGCGGCGCTCGCCGTGGACTGACACCCCCGGCACCGACGAGGCCGCACTCCCCTTCCCCGGGGGGCGCGGCCTCGTCCCGTGTTCAGGTGCCGTTCACGCGGCGGGCTGCGGGCCCGTCGTCCACGCGGTGACCGGCGGCAGCAGCAGCACCACGGCGGTCACCGCGGCCAGGGCCAGCACGCCGACCGCCCACAGCTGGACCTCGACGCCCAGCCAGCCGATCGCCAGGACGACCAGCAGGATCTGCACCGTCATCACCGGCGAGCGACCCCAGCGGTCGCCCCGCAGCAGCCCGCGCCCCGCGCCGGCCAGCAGCGCCGCGACGCCCAGGGCGAGCGCGAGCATGAACAGCACGGGCCCCGGCATCGACGACCCCCGGACCAGCACCACGACCGTCGCGACCGCGGCGGCCACCAGCCCCACGGCCTCGAGCAGCACGAGGGCGGTCAGCAGGCGCACCGCACCGGGCGGCGGCAGGGACGGGGCGGCGGGCGCGGGCGTTCGGCTCACCCGGTGAGACTAGAGCCCCGCGACGGCGTCCGCGTCGGTGCAGGTCAGGGCCATGACGCCGTGTCAGGAAGGGACGATGGTCCCGCAGAGCGGGCGAAGTTGGCACCGAGTACCCCGATGGGAGTAGCGTGCGGCCCAGGCGTCCAGGATCCACACAGGTGTGACCGACGCCTCAGGCGTTACGCGGGAGAAACCTCCCCGTAACCCCTTGTGCGCTGTGTGCGCCCATGTGAATCTTGTACTCAGCAGTTCGAATCCGAGCGCCGACGCTCACGCCCCCGCGACATCATCCCTGCGTCGGCGTGTGCTTCTGCGCCTTGCCACCCAGCCCCCTGGACGTGGCTTGCCCCTGTGCTGAGGAGTGTTCGATGGATTGGCGCCACCGCGCAGCATGCCTGACCGAGGACCCGGAGCTGTTCTTCCCGATCGGCAACACGGGCCCGGCCCTGCTGCAGATCGAGGAGGCCAAGGCCGTGTGCCGCCGGTGCGACGTGGTCGACACGTGCCTGAAGTGGGCGCTCGAGTCCGGCCAGGACGCCGGCGTCTGGGGCGGCCTCTCGGAGGACGAGCGCCGCGCCCTCAAGCGCCGCACCGCCCGCCAGCGCCGCGCCGGCTGACGCACCGCACCACCACGACGCCCGCC
>NZ_CABEGA010000074.1 GCF_901521055.1 Cellulomonas hominis
GCGGGGTAGGTTTTTTTTTTTTTTCAAGGAGGAAGAGGGCATCGGAGTAGGGGTGGGGTCGGGGGGGCGGGGAGATGTGAAAAAGAGCCGGGGGGGGGGGGGGCGGCCCGGGGCGGGGGGGGGGGGGGGCGGGGGGCCCCCCCCGCCGACGCCCGCACCCCCCGGCCGCGGAACGCCACGCTCGCCGCGCTCGGCGTCCGGAACTTCCGCCTCTACGTCGGCTCGCAGGTGCTCACGAACACCGGTGGCTGGGCCGCCCGCGTCGCGCAGGACTGGCTGGTGCTCAGCCTCACCGGATCCGCCGCCCTGGTCGGCCTCACGGTCACCCTGCAGTTCGTGCCGATGCTCCTGCTCGGGCTGGTCGGGGGCGTCGTGGCCGACCGGTACCCGCGCCGCCGCGTGCTGATGGTCACCCAGACCATCTTCGGCCTCTCGACGCTCGCGATCGGCGTGCTCGCGCTGTCCGGGCACGTGCAGGCCTGGCACGTGCTGGTGGCCGCGTTCGTCAGCGGGCTGGCGACGGTCTTCGACAACCCGGCGCGGCAGGCGTTCGTGCACGAGATCGCCGGCCCGCAGCACCTGCGGCAGGCCATCAGCGTCAACTCCGCCGTGTTCCAGCTCGGCGGGCTCGTGGGCCCCGCGGTCGCCGGCGGGCTGATCAGCGCGGTCGGCGAGGGCTGGACCTTCCTGCTCAACGCCACCGCGTGCTTCGTCGCCGTGCTGCTGCTCGCCGTGATGCGCGCCTCCGAGCTCACCGCGGCCCCCGTCGTCGCCCGGGCGAAGGGGCAGCTGCGCGAGGGCCTGGCGTACGTGCGCCGCAGCCCGCGCATCCTGTGGTCGGTCGTCCTGGTCGGCTTCGTCGCCGTGACCGGCGTCAACATGGCCACCGTGCTCGCGTCGTACACCGACCAGGTGTTCCGCACCGACGCCGGCGGGTACGCGCTGCTCACGTCGATGCTCGCGGTCGGCGCGCTCACCGGGGCCCTGCTCTCCACGCGCCGGCGCAGCAGCCGCATCACGCACCTGGTGCTGCTCGCGGGCGGGATCGGCGTCCTGCAGGTGCTCGCCGCGTTCGCCCCCGCCAAGCCGGTGTTCATCGCGGTGCTGATCGCGATGGGCGTCGTCACCCTGCTGTACCTGACCGGGTCCAACACGCTGGTGCAGACCACCGTCGCCCCGCACGTCCGCGGGCGGGTCATGGCCCTGTACGTGCTGGTGCTGCTCGGGGCGCAGGCCGTGTCGGGCACGCTGATCGGCTGGGTGTGCGAGCACCTGGGCGCCCGCGCCGGCATGGTCGCCTGCGGCGTCGGCCCGCTGCTCGGTGCGCTCGTGGTCGGGGTGGCGCTCGCCCGCCGCAGCGACTCCGGCGTGCGTGGCACGGTGCGCCGGTTCACCTCCCGCGAGACCGTGCGCCACGACGCCCGCGAGGCCGTCGCCGCCTGACGCGCGCCCGTCCGGTGTCCTCGGGTGGACGGTTCGGACGGACACGCCGGGAGCGTGTCCGTTCGAACCGTCCACCCTTGCTCCGGGAGGCGACGCGTGCTCCGGGCCGGGGATGATGACGGGCGTGCCTGAGCCCGCGTCCCGTCCCGTGCTGCTCGTCGGCCACGCCGTCGTCCGGCCCGGGCTCGCGCAGCGGCTGACGACCGGCGAGCGGCTCCGCGTCGACCGCGCCGCGCCCGCCCACCGGGACGCGGTCGCCTCCGCACTCCTGCTCGCGCGGTGCTTCCTTGCCGACGCGTGCGGCGTGGCGCCCGACACCGTCCGGATCCGGCGCCGCTGCCCCCGGTGCGGCAGCACCGACCACGGCGTGCCCTGGGCGGCCCGCGCGGACGGCGGCCCCGTCCCGCACCTGTCCACGAGCCGCACGGGCGACCGGGTCGCCGTCGCGCTGTCCGACGCCGGACCGGTCGGGATCGACGTCGAACGGCGCGACGCCGACCCCGGCCGCACCCTCGCCGCCGTCGCCCTCGCGCCCGGGGAGACGCCCGCCGCGGGACCGGACGGGCTGCTGCGGACGTGGGTCCGCAAGGAGGCCGTGCTCAAGGCCGCCGGCACGGGCCTCACCGTCGACCCCCGCGCGCTGGTGATCGCCGACGGCGTCCCGCGGCCCACGGTGCGGACGACCAGCGCCGAGCTCGACCCCCCGGCCGGTGCCCGCTGGTGGCTCACCGACCTCGACCTCGGCGACGACCACCTCGCCGCCCTCGCCGGCACGACGCCCGGGTCCGCCGCCCCGGAGGTGCGCGTCACTGCGGTCGACCTGACCGACCCGTCCGGCGGGGCGTGAGGTCGTCACACCGGCACGAGGTCGTCCCGCAGGAGTGACGACCTCGTGCAGGACTGACGACCTCGGCGGAGCGGGGCGGCGGAGCGGGGCGGCGGCGGAGCGGGGCGGGCGGCGGTCAGCCCTCGGCCAGGAGCACCCGTCGCGCGCCGCCGCGCAGCCGGGACGCGACCGACGCCCCCGACGCCCCGGGCAGCGCCGGCAGCTCCGGCAGCGCCGGGCGCGCGAGCCAGGCGTCCAGCAGGCCCGTGACGTCCGCCCCCGTCACGTCCCGCACGCACCCGACGAGCAGCGGCGTCGTCACCGTGCCGTGCCGGTACCGCTGGGTCCACGCGCGCAGCACGTCGAAGAACTCCGGGTCGCCGAGCGTGCGCCGCAGCACGTGCAGCGTCAGCGCCCCGCGCTTGTACAGCCGGTCGTCGAACATGTCCTCGCGGCCCGGGTCGCCGATCACCAGGTCCTGCGGGAGCCCGGACAGCCGGTCGTGCACGGCGCGGGCCTGCGCGTCGGCGGAGCGGCCCCCGGCCTCCTCCTCCCACAGCCACTCGGCGTAGGCGGCGAACCCCTCGTGCAGCCAGATGTCCCGCCACGTCGCGGCCGTCAGGCTGTTGCCGAACCACTGGTGCGCGAGCTCGTGGGCGACCAGCCGCTCGGAGCCGCGCCGGCCGTCGGCGTGGTTGGCGCCGAACACCGACAGGCCGTGCGCCTCCAGCGGGATCTCCAGCTCGTCGTCGGTGACCACCACGTCGTACCGGCCGAACGGGTAGGGGCCGAACCGGTCGGCGAACAGCGCCATCATCTGCGGCTGCCGGGCGAAGTCGTGCGCCTGCGCGGATCGCAGCCGGGCGGGGGCGACCACCTGCTGCGGCACGGGGCCGTCCGCGAGCGTCGTCCGCTCGTACCGGCCGATCTGCACGGTGGCGAGGTAGGGCGCGGTCGGCTCGGCCTGCTCGAACTCCCACCGGACCCGGCTGGAGCGCGCGGTGCGGGACCGCAGCGCGCCGTTGCACACCACCTCGTACCCGGTCTCGGTGGTGACGACGATCCGGAACGAGGCCTTGGCGGACGGCCGGTCGTCGCAGGGGAACCACGAGGGGGCGCCGTCCGGCTGGCCGGCGACGATCACGCCGTCGGTGAGCTCCTCCCAGCCGACCTCCCCCCACGGGCCGCGCCGCGGGCCGGGCCGGCCGCCGTACTGCACGTCGACGACCAGCGAGGTCCCGGTGGGCACGGCCCGGGCCAGCCGGATCTCGAGGCGGCCGGAGCGGTGCGACCAGCGCCCGGGCCGCCTCCCGTCCACGAGCACGCCCGTGACGGTGAGCCCGACGAGGTCCAGGGAGACCCGGTCCCGGTCGCCGTCGGCGGTCGCGTGCACCCGGGCTCGCGCGTCCAGCCGGTTGCTCGCGACGCGGTAATCGAGCTCGAGGTCGTACCGCGTGACACGGAGCCCGCCCGGCACCCGGTCGGGCAGGTACGGGTCCCGCAGGTCCGGGTCCGACCGGCCCGGGTCCGGCGCGTCGGCGCGGCCGCTCACGCGGTCACCGGCGCGACCGGGTTGCCGGTCCAGCGGCTGCCCGCGGGGATCGCCTCGCCCCTCAGGACCAGCGACGCCGGGCCCACGGCCGCGCCGGTCCCGAGGCTCGCGGCGGGCAGGATCACGCCGTGCGGGCCGATGCCCGCGCCGGGGTCCAGGCGGACCGTGTCGATGCTCATCACCCGATCATGGAACAGATGCGTCTGGAGCACGCACCCGCGGCTGACCGTGGCGCCGTCGCCGAGGGTGACGAGGTCCGCCTCGGGCAGCCAGTAGGTCTCGCACCAGACGCCCCGGCCGATGCGCGCGCCGAGGGCGCGGAGCCAGACGTTCATCGCCGGGGAGCCGACCGCTGCGGGCCCCAGCCACGGCACGGCGACGCACTCCAGGAAGGTGTCGGCGAGCTCGTTGCGCCAGATGAACGCGCTCCACAGGGGGTGCTCCCCCGCGCGCAGCCGCCCGACGAGCAGCCACTTGGCGGCGACCGCCACGGCGCACGCGACGACGGCGGCCGCGAGCACCACCACCGGCGACGCGAGCGCCGCGGCACCCAGGCCGGACGACTCCGCGACGACCTGGAGGGCGAGCAGCGCACCGACCCCGATCCCGAACGCGACCACCACGGGCACCAGCCGGCACGCCTCGACGACCGCGCGGGCGACGCGCAGCCGCAGCGGCGGGTCGAACGTCCGGCTCGTGTCGGACTCGCCGGGGGTGCGGCGCAGCGGCTCGGGCGGCGACCCCAGCCACGACGTGCCGGGCTTCGCGCGCTCCGGCGTCGCGGACAGCACCGCGACCAGGCCCCGCTTCGGCACGGCGCGGCCGGGCGCGATCATCCCGGAGTTGCCGAGGAACGCCCGCTTGCCGACCTTCGCGTGCTCGACGCGCAGCCACCCGCGGCCGAGCTCGTAGGAGCCGATCAGCGTGTCGTCGGCCAGGAACGCCCCGTCGCCGACCGTGGTCAGCGACGGGAGCATGAGCACGGTCGACGCCTCGACGTCCCGCCCGACCCGCGCGCCGAGCGCCCGGAGCCAGGCCGGCGTGAGCGTGCTGGCGTACAGGGGGAAGAGCGCGGAGCGGGCGTCGTCCATCAGGCGCTGCGTCGCCCAGATCTGCCACCCCGTGCGGCTGCGCACCGGGTGGTGCCCCTCGGCCAGCCCCGTGCCGAGCAGCCGCACCCCGGCGAGCGTGGCGAGCGCGAGCACCGCGAACGACACCAGCGCCGCGACCGGCACGGCCCGCGCGGCGTCGTCCCACGCCGCGCCCCACGACCCCGCGCCGCGCAACCCGGCGCCGACGACGAGCAGCCCGCACGCGGCGGCGGCCACGGGCAGCGCCGCGAGCACGCCGGCGGTGAGCCCGTAGACCGCGACCCACCGGCGGCCCCGCGGGGCCCGGCCCCCGGGCCAGAGCGCGACCGCCGGCCCCTCGAACGTCGCCGGCGATCCCGCCCAGAGCTCGCCGGGCGCGACGCTCGCGAGCACGGCGGAGCCCGGGGCCACCTGCGCGCCCTGGCCGATCCGCACGCCGGGGTCGATCGTGCTGCGGGTGCCGACGGTGGCGCGCTTGTCGATCCGGACCCGGCCGACGTGCAGCACGTCGCCGTCGAGCCAGTGCCCGCGCAGGTCGACCTCGGGCTCGACGGCGCACCGGTCGCCGAGGGTGAGCATGCCGGTGACGGGCGGCGGGGTGTGCAGGTCGACGTCCTCGCCGACCTTCGCCCCGAGCGCCCGGGCGTACGTGGCGGTCCACGGCGCGCAGGACAGGTTCTCCGCACCGGCGGCCGCCGCCCAGCTCTCCGCGAACCACAGCCGCAGGTGCACGGACCCGCCGCGGGGGTACCGGCCGGGGCGGAGCCCGCGCAGCACGGTCCGCGCGACCAGCACGGTGCTGCCCATCCGGCCGAGCGGGCTGATCAGCACCAGCCAGCCCAGCGCGAGCCACCACCAGGCGTGCGGCGCGGGCTCGAGCCACGGCACCAGGCCCGTGACGGCCAGCAGCTGCTCCGCGGCGAGCAGCCACGTGAGCCAGCGCAGCCCGACGAGCGCGGCGAGCGGCAGGCCGAGCAGGGTCTGCGCCACCTGCGCGCGCCGCGGCGTCGGCACGACCTCGCGGTGCTCGACGGGCGCGGCCGGCTCGAGCTCGTCGAGCCGGCGCGCCAGGTCCCCGAGGCGCGGGTACTCGTAGACGTCGGCGACCGTCACGGTGCCGAACCGCTCGCGCAGCGCGGAGACCAGCTGCGCCGCGACGAGCGACCCGCCGCCGCTCGCGAAGAAGTCCTCGTCGGGCCCGGACACCGGGGCCCCGAGGGCGGCCGTCCACCGCTCGGCGACCCAGGCGGCGGTCGCGGTGAGGCCGGTCGACCCCCCGGTCCCGGCCGCGACCGGGGCGGCCCCGGGCAGCGGCCACGGCAGCGCGTCCCGGTCGACCTTGCCGGACCCCCGGGTGGGCAGGGCGTCCACCACGGCCAGCTGCGGGACCAGCGCCGCGGGCAGCACCGCCCGGAGCCGGGTGCGCGCCTCGGCCAGGTCGATCGTGCCACCGCCCGCGGGCACCAGGTACCCGGCGAGCACGGCCGTGCCCGCGGGCGTGCGCCGCACCGCCGCCGCGGCACCGGCCACGCCGGGCAGCGCCCCGAGCGCCGCGTCGACCTCGCCGAGCTCGATGCGGCGGCCGCCGAGCTTCACCTGGTCGTCCGCGCGGCCGACGAACAGCAGCCCCGCGCGGTCGAGCCGGACCACGTCGCCGCTGCGGTAGGCCCGCTCCCACCCGAGCCCGGGGGCGGGCGCGTACTTCTGCGCGTCCTTGACGGGGTCCAGGTACCGGGCCAGGCCGACGCCGCCGATGATCAGCTCGCCGGTCTCGCCCTCGGCGACCGGGGTGCCGTCCTCCCCGACGACGGCCAGGTCCCAGCCGTCCAGCGCGAGCCCGATCCGGACCGGCCCCTCGCCGGTCAGCCGCGCGGCGCACGCGACGACCGTCGCCTCCGTCGGCCCGTACGTGTTCCACACCTCGCGCCCGGGGGTCGCGAGCCGCGCCGCCAGCTCGAGCGGGCACGCCTCGCCGCCGAAGATCAGCAGCCGCACGCCGCCGAGCTCCTCCGGGCGCCACAGCCCGGCGAGCGTCGGGACCGTGGAGATCACCGTGATGCCCTGCGCGACGAGCCACGGCCCGAGGTCCATCCCGGTGCGCACCAGGGCCCGGGGCGCGGGCACCAGGCAGGCGCCGTGCCGCCACGCGAGCCACATCTCCTCGCAGCTCGCGTCGAACGCCACCGACAGCCCCGCGAGCACCCGGTCGCCCGGCCCGAGCGGGGCGTCGGGCAGGAACAGCCGCGCCTCCGCGTCCACGAACGCCGCCGCCGAGCGGTGCGTCACCGCCACGCCCTTGGGCGCGCCCGTCGAGCCGGAGGTGAAGATGATCCAGGCGTCGTCGGTGAGCGCCGGCCCCGCGGGCACGCCGCGAGCCCCCGCCCGGCGCCCGCGCGCCACCAGCCCCGGCAGGTCGCCCTCCCCGAGCACCCGCTGCACGCCCGCCTCCGCGAACACCGTCCGCGCGCGCTCGTCGGGGTCGTCGACGTCGACCGGCACGTACGCGGCCCCGGCGGCCAGCACGGCGAGCACCGCGGTGTAGAGCTCCGCGGTCCCGGACGGCACGCGCACCCCCACGCGCGAGCCGGGACCGACGCCCTCGGCCGTCAGGCCCGCCGCGGCGGACCGGACCGCGGCGTCGAGCTCGCGGTACGTCAGCACGGTGCTGCCGTCGTCGATCGCGGGTGCGCCGGCGTGCGCGGCGACGGTCGCCGCCAGCACGTCGAGGAGCGTGCGCGGCTCCGGCGCGAGGCCGGACCGCAGCAGCCCGTCTGGTTCGCCCACGTGGTCCTCCCGGTCGCGCGCGCCGCTCGGCACACGCGTCGAGGACTGTCGCACACGGACGTCGCCGCGGCGCCCGCGCGCCGTGCCCGTTCACCGACGCGCCGTCCGCCGTTCGCCCGCACGTCACCCGCGGCGGGCCCGCACGTCACCCGCGGCGGGCCCGCGTCGGGGCCGCGCACGTTTTCTGGGAGGATGTCTGACCATGACCGACCTGTCCTCGTCCCAGCCGTCCGCTGCCCCGACGCCCGCCTCCGCGCCGGCCGTACGCGCGGTGCGCGAGGTACCGGACAAGGTGTCGCTCGACGGCGTCGAGGCCCGCTGGGACTCCGCCTGGACCGAGCAGGGCACGTACACCTTCGACCGCAGCAGGACCCGCGAGCAGGTGTACTCGATCGACACCCCGCCGCCCACGGTGTCCGGCTCGCTGCACGTCGGTCACGTCTTCTCCTACACGCACACCGACGTCGTCGCCCGGTACCGCCGGATGCGCGGCGCCGAGGTGTTCTACCCGATGGGGTGGGACGACAACGGCCTGCCGACCGAGCGCCGCGTGCAGAACTACTTCGGCGTGCGCTGCGACCCGTCGCTGCCCTACGACCCGGGCTTCGAGCCGCCGCACGTCGGCGGCGAGGGCAAGAGCGTCAAGGCCGCGGACCAGGTGCCGATCAGCCGCCGCAACTTCGTCGAGCTGTGCGAGCGGCTCACCGTCGAGGACGAGCAGCAGTTCGAGGCGCTGTGGCGCCGGCTGGGCCTGTCCGTCGACTGGGCGATGACGTACCAGACCATCTCCGCCGAGGCCCGCGCCGTCGCTCAGCAGGCGTTCCTGCGGAACCTCTCCCGCGGCGAGGCGTACCAGGCGGAGGCCCCGGGCCTGTGGGACGTCACGTTCCAGACCGCCGTCGCCCAGGCCGAGCTGGAGGCGCGCCCCTACCCCGGCGCGTTCCACCGCGTCGCGTTCCACGGCGCGGGCGGCGAGCCCGTGTTCATCGAGACCACCCGCCCGGAGCTGCTGCCCGCCTGCGTCGCGCTGATCGCGCACCCGGACGACGAGCGCTACCAGCACCTGTTCGGCACCACGGTGACCAGCCCGCTGTTCGGCGTCGAGGTGCCCGTGCTCGCGCACCCGGCCGCCGAGCCGGACAAGGGCGCGGGCATCGCGATGTGCTGCACCTTCGGCGACCTGACCGACGTGCAGTGGTGGCGCGAGCTGCAGCTGCCGACCCGCTCCGTCATCGGCCGCGACGGCCGCCTGCTGCGCGAGGTCCCGGAGTGGATCACCGCGCCCGAGGGCCGCGCGACCTACGAGCAGGTCGCCGGGAAGACGACCTTCTCCGCCCGCGAGGCCGTCGTGGCCGGGCTGCGCGAGACCGGCGACCTCGACGGCGAGCCGACGAAGACCGACCGCATGGCGAACTTCTTCGAGAAGGGCGACAAGCCGCTCGAGATCGTCACGTCCCGCCAGTGGTACATCCGCAACGGCGGCCGCGACGAGGACCTGCGGTCCGCCCTGCTCGCCCGCGGCAAGGAGCTCGGGTTCCACCCCGACTTCATGCGCGTGCGGTACGAGAACTGGGTCGGCGGCCTCAACGGCGACTGGCTGGTGTCGCGCCAGCGGTTCTTCGGCGTGCCGTTCCCCGTCTGGTACCCGGTCACCGCCGAGGGCGAGGTCGACCACGACCACCCGATCCTCCCGACCGAGGACCAGCTGCCGGTCGACCCGTCCTCCGACGTCCCGGCCGGCTTCACCGCCGAGCAGCGGGGCGTGGCCGGGGGCTTCGTGGGCGACCCCGACATCATGGACACCTGGGCCACGTCGTCCCTGTCGCCGCAGATCGCGGGCGGCTGGCGGTCCGACCCCGACCTGTTCGAGCGGGTGTTCCCGATGGACCTGCGCCCCCAGGGCCAGGACATCATCCGGACCTGGCTGTTCTCGACCGTGGTCCGCTCGCACCTGGAGCACGGCACGCTGCCGTGGAAGGACGCCGCGATCTCGGGGTGGATCCTCGACCCCGACCGCAAGAAGATGTCGAAGTCCAAGGGCAACGTCGTCACGCCGATGGGGCTGCTCGAGGAGCACGGCTCGGACGCGGTCCGGTACTGGGCGGCCTCCGCGCGGCTCGGCACCGACGCGGCGTTCGAGGTCGGCCAGATGAAGATCGGCCGCCGCCTGGCGATCAAGGTGCTGAACGCGTCGAAGTTCGCGCTGTCGTTCGGCTCCCCGCAGCAGGGCGGCTCCGCGCTCGACCCGGCGCTGGTGACCGAGGCCCTCGACCGGGCGATGCTGGCCGGCCTGGCCGACGTGGTCGACCGGGCCACCGCGGCGCTGGAGGCGTACGACCACACGCGCGCGCTGGAGCTCACCGAGACGTTCTTCTGGACGTTCTGCGACGACTACCTGGAGCTCGTCAAGGACCGCGCGTACGGGGCCGGAGCCGCGGACGCGGACGTCACCCCGGAGACGGCCTCGGCCCGCGCGGCGCTGAACATCGCGCTCGACGTGCTGCTGCGGCTGTTCGCCCCGGTGCTGCCGTTCGCCACCGAGGAGGTCTGGTCCTGGTGGCGCGAGGGCTCGGTGCACCGCGCGCCGTGGCCGGTCGCGGAGCCGCTGCGCGCGGCGGCGGGCGACGGCGACCCGGCGGTCGTCGCGGCCGCAGGCGCCGCGCTGGCGGCCCTGCGCAAGGTGAAGTCCGAGGCGAAGGTGTCGATGCGCACGGAGATCCTCAGCGCCCGCCTGGAGGTGCCGGCCGCGCTGCTGCCGGGCGTCCGGGTCGCGCTGGGCGACGTCCGCGCGGCGGGCCGGGCCACCGGCACGCTCGACGTCGTCGAGGTCGCGGACGGCCCCGACGCCGCGGTGGTGGCGCGCGACGCGGAGCTCCTCCCGCCGGAGCCGAAGCAGCAGCCCACCGCCTGACGGGGCGCCCGCGCCGAACCGTGGGACGCTGGGAGCCTCGTTCCACGACGCGGTTATGCATACGTATCGTTGCTCTTGTATAGTCTTGCAGCCGGTCTTCCCCCACGAGGAGTTCTCCCCCATGCGCACCCGCCACCTCGCCGTCCTGCCCGCCGCGCTCGCGGCGTCCCTGCTGCTCGCCTCCTGCGGGGGCGGCGACGACGCCGGCTCCGGCGAGGGCACCGAGGGGGGCGTCGCGCTCGTCACCGAGGGCTCGCTCACCGTCTGCACCAACCCGCCGTACGAGCCGTTCGAGTACGAGGAGGACGGCGAGGTCGTCGGCCTCGACATCGACATCGTGCGCGAGGTCGCCGACGACCTGGGCGTCGAGCTCGTCACCAAGGTCACGCCCTTCGAGGGCATCCAGTCCGGCGCCGACCTCAACACCGGCAACTGCGACATCGTCGCCTCGGGCATCACCATCACCGAGGAGCGCCAGGCGAAGATCGACTTCTCGGACCCGTACTTCGACGCCGACCAGGGCCTCCTGGTCCCCGAGGGCTCGGACCTGGACAGCGTCGAGTCGCTCGAGGGCAAGACCGTCGGCGTCCAGCAGGCCACCACCGGTGAGACCTGGGCGCAGGAGAACGGCCTGCAGACCGTGCAGTTCGAGGACCTCGGCCTCCAGGTCCAGGCGCTCAAGACCGGCCAGGTCGACGCCGCCGTCAACGACATCGCGGTGCTCGGCCCGTTCGTCTCCGAGGGCTTCGAGATCGGCGCGAACTTCTCCACCGGCGAGCAGTACGGCCTCGGCGTGAAGAAGGGCAACACCGCCCTGCTCGACGCCGTGAACGCCACGCTCGAGCGGATCCGCGAGGACGGCACGTACGACGAGCTGTACACCCAGCACATCGGCACCGCCCCGGCCGACTCGGCGTCGGCGTCGGCGTCGGCCGAGCCGAGCCCGTCGGACAGCTGACGTGACGACGACCTCCGCCCCGACGTCCGGGACGATGCCCGCGTCCCGGCGCCGGTGGAGCCCGCGCCGCCGGGCTCAGGTCTTCCGCGTCGCCCAGTACGCGCTGGTCGTCGTCGTGCTGGCGGCCGTGGCGGCGGTGGTCGACTGGGAGAACGTCGGCACGAACTTCTTCAACGTCGAGGCCGCGAAGGACATCGCGCCGCAGCTGCCCCAGGCGTTCCTCAACACCCTGAAGTACACGCTCGCGGGCTTCGCCGTCGGCCTGTCGCTCGGCACCGTGCTCGCGCTCATGCGGCTGTCGGCCGTCGCGCTGTACCGCTGGGTCGCGGTCGTCTACATCGAGTTCTTCCGCGGGATCCCGGCGCTGCTCGTGGTCATCTCCTTCGGGTACGCGGTGCCGATCGCGTTCGGCGCGAACATCGGCTCCGTCACCACCAAGGCGGCGCTCGCGCTGGGGCTGGTCTCCGCGGCCTACATCGCGGAGACCCTGCGCGCCGGCCTGCAGGCCGTGCCGCGCGGCCAGGTCGAGGCGGCGCGGTCGCTGGGCATGTCCCACGGCCGCACGCTGCGCACCGTCGTCGTCCCGCAGGCGTTCCGCATCGTGCTGCCGCCGATGACCAACGAGTTCATCCTGCTGACCAAGGACACCTCGCTGGTGTTCCTGCTCGGCCTCGCGGTGAGCCAGTACGACCTGACGAAGATCGGCCGCGACGCGCTGAACAGCGCCACCGGCGGCCTGACGCCGCTGTTCCTCATCGGCGCCTGCTACCTGCTCATCACCCTCCCGCTCGGCCAGCTGGCCCGGTACCTGGAGAAGCGCACCGGCGCGAGGAGCCGCTCATGACCACGCCCCCCTCCCCCGGCGCACCGGGCGTCGCCCCCGTCGTCCGGGTGTCCGGCCTGCGCAAGTCGTTCGGCGAGCGCGAGGTCCTGCGCGGCATCGACCTGGACGTGCACGCCGGCGAGGTCGTCTGCGTGATCGGCCCGTCGGGCTCCGGCAAGTCGACCCTGCTGCGCTGCGTGAACCTGCTTGAGCAGCCGACGGCCGGCCGGATCGACGTCCTCGGCGTCGACGTGACGGACCCGGACGTCGACATCGACCGGGTGCGCACGCACGTCGGCATGGTGTTCCAGCAGTTCAACCTGTTCAGCCACCGCACCGTGCTGGACAACTGCACGGTGGCCCAGCGCCAGGTGCTGCGCCGCTCCCGTGAGGAGGCCGAGCAGGTCGCCCGCGCGAACCTCGAGCGGGTCGGCCTCGGCGACCGCGGCGACGCGCTGCCGGCGCAGCTCTCGGGCGGTCAGCAGCAGCGCGTCGCCATCGCCCGCGCGCTGTCGATGGACCCGCAGCTCATGCTGTTCGACGAGCCGACGTCCGCGCTGGACCCGGAGCTCGTCGGCGACGTCCTCGGCGTCATGCGGGACCTGGCCGACGGCGGCATGACGATGATCGTGGTGACGCACGAGATGGCGTTCGCCCGCGAGGTCGGCGACCGCGTCGTGTTCATGGACGAGGGCCAGATCGTCGAGCAGGGCCCCGCGGACGCCGTCATCGGCGCGCCCCGCGAGACCCGCACCCAGGCGTTCCTCCAGCGGGTGCTCGACCCGACGCACACCGGCGCGGCCTGAGCCGTCGCGCGCGGGTGCGCGCGGTCCCGCGGAGGTGCGTGCGGGTCCCGGTCGGGGCCCCCACCTGCCGATAGAGTGGCGGACGGCTCCGCCGGTGCAGACGACGCCCGGCGCGCGCCCGTGGCCCACCGCCCGTCGACCAGGAGCACCCATGCGCGAGTTCAGCGCCGACACGCCCGTCCCGCACGACCCGACGCTCAACGTCCCCGGGCTGCTCCTGCAGCGCCTCGCGAAGAACCCGTCGAGCGTGCTGATCGAGCGGTCGACCGGCCTCGGCGGGTCGTGGCAGCCGGTGACCGTCGGCGAGTTCGTCCGGGAGGTCACCGCGCTGGCGAAGGGCCTCGTCGCCCAGGGCGTGCAGCCCGGTGACCGCGTGGCGATCATGTCCCGCACCCGGTACGAGTGGACGCTGACCGACTTCGCCGTGTGGTTCGCGGGCGGCGTCGGGGTGCCGGTGTACGAGACCTCGTCCGCCGAGCAGGTCGAGTGGATCCTGTCGAACTCCGGCGCCTCGCTCGTCGTGGTCGAGACCGCCGCGCACGCCGCCGTCGTCGGGCACGTGCGCGCCGCGGTGCCGGCCCTGCGCGAGGTCGTCGTCATCGACGAGGGCGGGCTGGCCGGGCTGGTCGCCGCCGGCGCGGTCGTCGAGGAGGCCGAGATCGAGCGTCGCCGGTCGCTCGCGTCCGCCGCGGACCTCGCGACGATCATCTACACGTCCGGCACCACCGGCCGGCCCAAGGGCGTCGAGCTCAGCCACGGCAACTTCGTGGACAACGCCCGCAACGGCGTCGCCTCGCTCGCCGAGGTGTGCGCCACTCCCGGGTCCCGGACGCTGCTGTTCATGCCGCTCGCGCACGTGTTCGCGCGGTTCATCCAGATGGTCGCGATCGCCGCGGGCTCCCCCATCGGTCACACCCCGGACACCCGGAACCTGCTCGCCGACCTGGCGTCGTTCAGGCCGACGTACATCCTGGCGGTCCCCCGCGTGTTCGAGAAGGTCTACAACTCCGCCGAGCAGAAGGCCGGTCACGGCGCGAAGCTGAAGCTGTTCCGCTGGGCGGCGAAGGTCTCCATCACGTACTCGCGCGCCCTGGAGACCCCCGAGGGCCCCTCGGCGCAGCTGCGGGCCGCGCACGCCGTCGCCACCGCGCTGGTGCTGCGCAAGCTCCGCGACGCGATGGGCGGCAGCCTGCGGTACGCGGTGTCGGGCGGCGCCCCGCTCGGCGAGCGGCTCGGGCACTACTTCCGCGGGCTCGGCCTCGTCGTCCTGGAGGGCTACGGCCTGACGGAGACCACCGCGCCGGCCAGCGTGAACCGGCCCGGGCTGATCAAGATCGGCACCGTCGGCCCCGCCTACCCCGGCGGGACGCTGCGGGTCGACGACGACGGCAACGTCTTCGTCAAGGGCCCGCACGTGTTCCGCGGGTACCACGACAACCCCGGGGCGACCGCCGAGGTGCTGGACGCCGACGGCTGGTTCGCGACCGGCGACATCGGCACCCTGGACGACGACGGCTACCTGCGGCTGACCGGCCGCGCGAAGGAGCTCATCGTCACCGCCGGCGGCAAGAACGTGGCACCCGCCGTGCTCGAGGACCGGTTCCGCGGGCACCCCCTGGTCAGCCAGGTCGTCGTGGTCGGGGACGGCCGGCCGTTCATCGGCGCGCTCGTCACCCTGGACACGGACATGCTGCCCGGCTGGCTGTCCATGCACGGTCTGCCCCCGATGGACGTCCGCGCCGCCGGGAAGCACCCCGAGGTGCTTGCCGCGCTGGACCGGGCCGCGGCGCGCGCCAACGAGGCCGTCTCCCGCGCGGAGTCCATCCGCAAGGTGCGCGTCCTGGACGAGGACTTCACCGAGGCCAACGGCTACCTCACCCCCTCGCTGAAGGTGAAGCGCGCGCTGGTGCTGAAGGACTTCGCGGCGGACGTCGAGGAGCTCTACGTCGACACCCGCGGCGCCGCCCACGCCTGACGGGCCTCTGACCTCGCGGTGTGCGGCCTTCCGGCCGGGGTGCGCTACAGTCGCTCGTCGTGAGGTAAGGCTTGCCTCACGCCCTGCGGCGGGTGGCCGCGTCCGGCGGAGGAACCTGTGGTCGCGAACGTCCTGATCGGCCTGCGTGAGGGCCTCGAGGCCTCGCTGGTCGTCGGCATCCTGCTCGCCTACCTGGTCCGCTCCGCCCGCCGGGACCTCGTGCCCGCGCTGTGGGCCGGCGTCGCCACGGCGATCGGCATCGCGCTGGTCACGGGCGCCGTCCTCACGTTCGGCCCGAAGGGCCTGACGTTCGAGGCGCAGGAGGCCATCGGCGGCACGCTGTCGCTGGTCGCCGCCGGCCTGCTCACCTGGATGATCCTGTGGATGGCCCGGACGGCCCGGCACATGAAGGCCGACCTGGAGGGCCGCCTGGACGCCGCGTTCGTCGCCGGGCCGCGCGCCGTGTTCGTCGTCGCCCTGCTCGCGGTCGGCCGCGAGGGCCTGGAGACCGCGCTGTTCCTGTGGGCCGGCGCGCAGGCCTCCACCTCGGTCACGGGGCCGCTCGTGGGCGCCCTCATCGGGATCGCCGTCGCGGTGGTGCTGGGCTGGGCCGTGTACCGCGGCGCGGTGCGGCTGAACCTGCGCCGGTTCTTCGCGTGGACCGGGGCCCTGCTCGTCGTGGTGGCCGCCGGCGTCGTCGCGTACGGCGTCCACGACCTGCAGGAGGCCGGCATCCTGCCCGGGCTCGGTGCGGTCGCCTACGACATCTCCGGCGTCATCGCGCCGTCCGGCTGGCTCGGCACGCTGCTCGCCGGGCTCGTCACCTTCACCCCGGCCCCGACGTGGCTGCAGGTCGTCTCCTGGTCGGTCTACCTCGTCGGCGTCGGCGTGCTCTACGTCCGCCAGGTGTGGGGACCCGGGTCCCCACACCTGGCGGACGTAGAGCACGCCGACGCCGACGAGGTAGACCGACCAGGAG
>NZ_CABEGA010000075.1 GCF_901521055.1 Cellulomonas hominis
GGTCACCGTCCTGGGCGGGGGTCGGTTCGCCCGCGCCCCGCGGGCGACCCGACCCCCACCCAGGACGGTGACCCGATGACCGCCATGGTCTCCCTGCGCGACGTCTCGAAGGTGTTCGAGGGCTCATCCGGCCCCGTGCGCGCCGTCGACGGCGTCACGCTCGACATCGAGCGCGGCGACGTGTTCGGCGTGATCGGCTACTCCGGAGCCGGCAAGAGCACGCTCGTCCGCCTGATCAACGCGCTCGAGGCCCCGACGTCCGGCCAGGTGGTCGTGGACGGGACGGACCTCACCGGCCTCAGCGAGCGTGGCCTGCGCCCCGCCCGCGCCGGGATCGGGTTCATCTTCCAGCAGTTCAACCTGCTGCAGTCGCGCACCGTCGCGGCGAACGTGGCGTACCCGCTGAAGGTCGCGCGGTGGCCGAAGGCGAAGCGGCAGGCCCGCGTCGCGGAGCTGCTGGAGTTCGTCGGCCTGTCCGACAAGGCCAAGCAGTACCCCGACCAGCTGTCCGGCGGCCAGAAGCAGCGCGTCGGCATCGCGCGGGCCCTGGCCACGTCGCCGCAGCTGCTGCTCGCGGACGAGGCGACGAGCGCGCTGGACCCCGAGACGACCAAGGACGTGCTGGACCTGCTGCGCCGGATCAACCGGGAGCTCGGCATCACGATCGTCGTCATCACGCACGAGATGTCCGTCGTGTCGTACCTGTGCAACAAGGTCGCGGTCATGGAGCACGGCAAGGTCGTCGAGTCCGGCGACGTCTACCGGGTGTTCGCCGAGCCGGAGCAGCCGATCACCCGCCGGTTCATCGGCGCGGCCCTGCACGACCGCCCGCGCCCCGACGTGGTCGCGCGGCTGCGGGAGCGGCACCCCGGACGCATCGTCACCATCGCCGTGCGCGAGAGCAAGGCCACGGAGGGCGTGGTCATCACCGAGCGGCTCCGCACGTACGGCATCGACGGGCACGTCGTGTTCGGCGGCATCACGGAGGTCAACTCCCGCCCGCTCGGGTCGCTCACGTTCGCGCTGGTCGGGCCGGACGACGCGATCGACGCGTTCGTCGCCGACCTGCGGGGGTACACCGAGGTGATCGAGCACACGCCCGACGGCGACCATGCCGGTCCCGCGACGAAGGGAGCCACGGCGTGAACAGCAACGGCGTCAGCCTGTGGCCCGAGCTCTGGACCGCGCTCGGCGAGACCCTGCAGATGGCGATCGCCGCGCTGGCGATCGGCGGGCTCGCCGGCCTGCTGCTCGGCATCGCCCTCTACGTGACCCGCAAGGGGAACATCCTGGCCAACCGGCCGGTGTTCTTCGTGCTGAACGTGCTGGTCAACATCATCCGGCCCATCCCGTTCATCATCTTCATCACCGCCGTCCGGCCGCTGACGCAGGCGCTGACCGGCGCGTCCTACGGCGTCGAGGCGGCGATCCCCGCTCTGGCGATCATGGCGACGTTCGCGACCTCGCGGATCGTCGAGCAGAACCTCGTGGGCCTCGACCCGGGCGTCGTCGAGGCCGCGCGGGCCATGGGCGCCGGGCCGCTGCGGATCATCGCGACGGTGATCGTGCCCGAGACGCTCGGCCCGCTCATCCTCGGCTTCACGTTCCTGTTCGTCGGCATCGTCGACATGACCGCGGTCGCGGGTGCGATCGGCGCCGGCGGTCTCGGGGACTTCGCGATCGTCTACGGCTACCAGCGGTTCAACGACGTGGTGACGTGGACGGCGGTCGCGGTGATCGTGGTCATGGTGCAGCTCGCCCAGTTCCTCGGGAACTTCCTGGCGCGCAAGGTCCTGCGCCGCTGACCGCCCCCTCGCGGCGTCCCTAGAGCTTCTTGCCCGGGTTGAGGATGCCGCGGGGGTCGAAGACGCGCTTGATCTCGCGCTGGATCGACAGGACCGGCTCGCCGAGCTCCCCCGCGAGCGCCGACCGCTTCTCCGTGCCGATGCCGTGCTCGCCCGTGACGGTCCCGCCCAGCTCGACCGCGAGGCCGAGGATGCGGCGGTGCGCCTCCGCTGCCGCGTCGACCTGGGCGGGATCGGCCGGGTCGAACGCGATCACGGGGTGCAGGTTGCCGTCGCCGACGTGGCCGCCGGTGCCGATCGGCAGGCCGGTCTGCGCCGAGATGTCCGCGAGCCGCTCCAGCAGCTCGGGCAGCCGCGTGCGCGGGACCGCGACGTCCTCGTTGATGCTGCCGCCGCGCACGGCCCGCATCGCCTGGTTGAACGCGCGGCGGGCCCGCATGAGCACGTGCAGCCGCTCCGGGTCGTGCGCGACGTCGACGGTCAGCGCCCCGTGCGCGCGGGTGAGCGCCTCGTAGGCCGCGACGTCCTCGCGACCGCCGACCTCCTCGTCCGTGATGACCAGCAGCATCGCGCGCGCGCCGACGGGCAGCCCGGCCTCGGGGTCGTGGGCCGCCAGCGCGGCGAGCACCACGTCGTCCAGCAGCTCGAGGGTCGACGGCCGGTGGGGGCTCGCGACGATGGCGTTCGCCGCCTCGAGCGCGTCCGCGACGGAGCCGAACGTCGCGGACACGCCGCGGTCCGGGCCGGGCGCGGGGAGAAGCCCGAGCGTCGCCTCCGTGACGACGGCCAGCGTGCCCTCGGAGCCGACCACGAGGCCGGTCAGGTCCAGCCCGGCGACGGCCTTCACGGTCGGCGGCGACGTCCGGACGACGGTGCCGTCCGCCAGCACCACCTCCAGCGCCCGCACGAAGTCCCGCGTGACCCCGTACTTCACGCAGCGCATGCCGCCGGCGTTGGTCGCGATGTTCCCGCCGATGGTGCTCTGCGCGTACGACGCCGGGTCCGGCGGGTAGAACAGCCCGCGCGCGGCGACGGCGTCGACGAGGTCCCGGGTGACGACCCCCGGCTGGACGACGGCGACCTGGTCCACCGGGTCGATGCGCCGGATCGCGGTCATCCGGGCGGTCGACAGCAGGATCGCGCCGGGCACGGCGTTAGCGCCGCCGGCCAGCCCGCTCAGGGCGCCCTGCGGGACGACCGGCACGCGGTGCGCGTGCGCCGCACGTAGGACGGCCGACACCTCCGCGGTGGTCGACGGCTCCACCAGCGCGACCGGGCGGCCCGTCGGCGGGGTCGCGGAGCCGTCCTGCGCCCGGCCGGCCAGCACCGCGGGGTCCGTCACCACGGCGTCGCCGGGCAGGGCGGCACGCAGGTCGGCGAGCACGGCGGCCAGGGCGCCGGCGGTCGGGGCGCCGGCGGTCGGGGCGTCGGCGGTCGAGGTGCCGGGGGCCGGGTCGACCGGCCGCGTCGTGGCGCTCACGGCAGCCGCACGTGGTCGGGCGTGAGGTCGGCGAGCGACCGGACGCCGAGCAGCCGCAGCGTCCGGGCGATCTCGGCGGTGAGGATCTGCCCGACGCGGTCGACGCCCCGCTCCCCGCCGGCCATCAGGCCGTACAGGTACGCGCGGCCGAGCATGACCGCCCGCGCGCCGAGCGCCACCGCGGCGACGATGTCGGCGCCGTTGCTGAAGCCCGTGTCGACGTACACCTCGGCCCGGTCGCCGACGGCCTCGACCGTCCCCGGCACGAGCGTCAGGGGGACCGGCGCGCGGTCCAGCTGCCGGCCGCCGTGGTTCGACAGCACGACGGCGTCGGCGCCCGCACCGACCACCCGCTCCGCGTCGGCGACCGTCTGCACGCCCTTGACCACGAGCGGCCCGTCCCAGTGCTCGCGCACCCACGCCAGGTCGGCGAGCTCCACGGTCGGGTCGAACATGTGCCCGGCGAGCTCCTCGATGGTGCCCTGCCAGGAGTCGAGCGTCGCGAACCGCAGCGGCTCGGTCG
The DNA here is from genome assembly GCF_901521055.1 of Cellulomonas hominis. GTDB lineage: Bacteria > Actinomycetota > Actinomycetes > Actinomycetales > Cellulomonadaceae > Cellulomonas > Cellulomonas endometrii. The sequence goes on from NZ_CABEGA010000075.1 coordinate 3,809, forward strand.
TGAGGAAGTTGAGCCACCAGCTCGGGTGCAGCGCGCCGTCGAGCACCGTCCGCGCCGACAGGGCCGGCGGGATGCTGAACCCGTTCCGGTTGTCCCGCAGCCGCGCGCCGCCGACCGGGACGTCGACCGTGATGACCAGCGCCCGGTAGCCGGCCTCCCGGGCGCGGGACATCAGCTCGATGGACGCGCCGCGGTCCTTCCAGACGTACAGGCCGAACCAGTTCGTCCCCGCGGGTGCGGCCTCCGCCAGGCCCTCGATGGACGTCGTGCCCATCGTCGACAGCGTGTACGGCACGCCGGTGCGCGCCGCGGAGCGGGCCACCGCCGCCTCGCCCTCGTGCTGCATGAGCCGCGTGAACCCGGTCGGCGCGTAGACGAACGGGGCCGCCGCCTCGCGCCCGAGCAGGGTCGTCGTCAGGTCGACCGTGCCGACGTCCCGCAGCACCGACGGCTGGAACTCCACGTCCCGCAGGACGCGGCGGGCGCGGCGCAGAGAGACCTCCGCCTCGGCCGCGCCGTCGACGTAGTCGAACACCGACCGCGGGGTCCGGGCCCGGGCGATCGTCCGCAGGTCCCGCACCGTGTAGGCGCGGGACAGGCGCCGGGCCACCGGGTCCAGCTCGAGCGGACGCATCCGCAGCAGGGGCTTGAGCTCGGACCAGGTCTGCAGCCGCCGCTGCACGCGCGCCGTCACCGTGACGTCTCCTTCGTCGGGGGTCGCAGGCCGGTCACGGCCCGCCCCGGCACCGTAGACCCGGCCCGCGCGGGCCCGGCGGTGCGTCTCACCTCGTGCGCGCGGGAGTCAGCCCTCGCCCTTGCCGCCGTGCCCGGGGCCCTTCTCGTGGGCGCGCGGGTTGGCGTTGCCGGACGGGCCCTTGTCGGACTCCGCGGCCTCCTCGGCCGCCTCCTGTGCGGCCTCGGCGGCCTCCTGCGCGGCCTCCTGCGCCGCCTCGGCAGCGGCCGCGTCGGTCGCGGGCTGCTCGGCGGGCGGCTGCTCGGTGACGACGACGGGGACAGCGGCGGGGTCGGTCGCCGCCGGGTCCGTCGCCGCCGGGTCGGTCGCCGCCGGGTCCGTCGCGGCGGCCTCGTCCTCGACGGCGGCCACGGGCGCCGTCCCCGTCCCCGGCGACACGGTGGGCGTCGGCGTCTCCGGTCCGGGATCCGCCTGGGTCCGGTCTCCGAGCGCCTGCGCCCCGAGCAGCACGGCCGTCACGCCGACGAGGGCGGCGGCCACGCCTGCGCTGCGGACACCGCGACGGCGCCCCGGCGCGGGAGCGGGGTGCCGGTGGAGCACCCGCCGGGTCGTCGGGGCGTCCGAGCCCGCGGCGGAGGCGCCGTCACCGCGCACCGGCGGGACCGAGGCGGGTGCGATCGACGCCGGCAGCACCACGTCCGGCACGAGGCCGCCGTCGTCCTGCGCGGCGAGGGCGGCACCCACCAGCTCCTCGGCGCGCTCCGAGCCGGTCGGCACCGGGCCGGGGCGCGCGGCCACGACCGTGCCGAGCGGCACCGTCGCCGCGCCGACGTCGCCCGCCACCGGCCCGAGGCCGATCGCCCCGGGACGCAGCAGGCCGCGGAGCTCCTCCGCCGCCGCGGTCGCCGTGAGCCGGTCCAGCGGGTCGAGCGCGGTCATCGCCCCGATCAGCTCCGCCCAGCGCGCCCCGAACCGCTCGGGCACGGGGACGGGCGAGTGCAGCCGCGCCACCGCGGAGGTGAGCGGATCGCCGGGGAACGCGCGCTCGCCCGTCAGGCACTCGACCAGCACCAGGCCGAGCGCGTACACGTCGGACTCCGCGGTCAGGCGGCCGCCGGTGGCCTGCTCCGGGCTGAGGTAGGACGGCGTGCCGAGCAGCTCGCCGGTCATCGTCAGCGACTCGTCGGACGGCGCGCGGGCGATGCCGAAGTCGGTGAGCTTGGTCCACGGGGCGGTCCCGGCCGCCAGGTCCTCCCCGGGCAGCAGGATGTTGCCGGGCTTCACGTCCCGGTGCACGACGCCCTCGTCGTGGATGTACGCCAGCGCCTCGGCGACGTGCACCCCGAGGACGGCGACCTGCTCCACGGGCATCGGGCCCTCGGCGATCCGCGCGGCCAGGGACGGCCCCCGGACCAGCTCCATCACGAGGAAGTCCTGCAGCTCGCCGTCGGGCAGCTCGGTGGTCCCGGCGTCGAGCATCATCACCAGGCCGGGGTGGCTGAGCCGGGCGAGCAGGCGCATCTCGGCGCGGTGCCGGGCGTCCGCGGCGTACCCGGTCGCCGACGGGTGGAACACCTTGACCGCGACGTCGCGGTCCAGCACCTCGTCCCGGGCACGGTAGACCTCGGCCATGCCGCCCCGGCCGAGCAGCTCCGCCAGCACGTACCGCCCGCCGAGCGCGAGCCCGGGTGCCAGCGGGTGGCTCCGGGGCCGCGGTCCGCCGCCGGAGGGTGTGCCGAGCGCGGGCGCGGTCGCCACCTCGGGCTGCTCGCTCACGCTGAACCTCCTGGACGACGAGGTTCCAGGATCACCGGGGACGGCCGGATGCGCGCGCCGAGCGGCGCCGGGTCACCCGTACGGGTACCCGTCGGCGCGCCCGTCCCCGGCCCCGAGGCAGCGGCGCGCCGTGCCGCTCAGTCCGGCCTGACCTGCGTCTCCGCCAGGACCGACCGCAGCAGCGGCCGGCTCGTCTCCGTCGCGGCGAGCACGAGCGCGCAGCCGGCTGTGAGGCACCCCACGAGCAGCAGGATCCCGCGCGGGTCCGTCACGCCGGCCAGCCCGAGCAGCGGCGCGAACATCAGCACCGCCACGGCCGCCGACCCGACGCCGACCAGCAGCATCGGCACGAGCACCTCGCGGCGCCGCACGGAGTCCAGCAGCTCGACCGGGGTGCCCGCGAGGACCTGCAGGGCGTACTCCCGGCGCCGGTCCAGCACGGACGCGGCCTGCGTGATCCCCGCCGACGCCGCGGCGACGAGGAACGTGATCGCCAGCGTCAGGAGCGCACCGCGCATGAGGTCGCCCGACATCGTCTCGGCCTGCGCCACGTCCGCTGCGCTCGCGTCGTGCGCCGCACCGCCCGACGCCAGCACCGGCACCACCGCGAGCGCGCCGGCGACGAACCCGGCGAGCCCCAGCCCGCCGACCACCCGCCACGTCGCCCGCGGGTCGTCCACGAGCCGCCGGGCGGCCAGCAGCTGCGCGGGCGTCCGGGCGCGCCGCACCCGCAGGCGCCCCACGAGGCCCAGCGTCCACGGCCCGATGAGGTTCAGCGCCCCGAACCCGAGTGCGAGCGAGCCGATCCCGAACGTGACCGCCGCCGCGCCGAGCTGCCCGAGGACGAGCGTCACGACCATGAACAGCCCCATCGCGGCGAACGCCAGCACCGCGCGCACCGCCCGCATCGCCGGGGGCGTCTGCCGCCGCGCCACCCCGAGCGGCGACACGACCACCCGCCTCAGCGACACCACCCCGCTGACCACGGCGAGCACCGGCACCACGACGCACGCGGCGAGCAGCACCGGCCAGCCGACCCACAGCTCCGCCGCGGAGAACGTCGAGCCCTCGAACGGGATCCGCGTCCACACCGGCAGCAGCGCGACGTAGCCGACCATGCCGACGACCGCACCGACCAGGCCCTGCCACGCCGTCTCGACCACCGTCAGAGCGACGACCTCGCGCGGCGTCACGCCGAGCAGCCGCAGCGTCGACAGCCGCGCGTCCCGGCGGGCGACGCCGAGCCGCGCGGCCGACCCGCCGAGCGTCACCAGGGGCACCACCAGCAGCACCACCGCGGTCCACGCGAGGATCACGTAGAACTCGGCGTTCTCCCGCTGGTACGCCCCCACCGGGTGCGCCGCCCGGTCCATGAAGCCGAGCAGCCCGCCGACGACCGAGAGCGTCAGGGCCGTCATCACCGCGAACGCCGCCACCGCGAGGGCCGTCGTCAGCGCGCTGTCCCGGCCGCCCGCACGACGGAGCCGGGGCGCCAGGGCGAGGACGGCGCTCACCGGGCACCGCCGGCGGGCCGCCCGGCTGCCGGGGCCGCGCCCTGCCGGCGCACGTCCGCGACGACCCGGCCGTCCCGGACCTCGACCCGCCGGTCGCACCACGCCGCCACGTCGGCGTCGTGGGTCACCACGACCAGGGACGCACCGGCCAGGCGGGTCGTCTCGGTGAGGATCCGCATCACCTCGTGCCCGGTCGCCTGGTCCAGCGCGCCGGTCGGCTCGTCGGCGAACACCACCTCGGGCCCGGTGATGAGGGCCCGCGCGACGGCGACGCGCTGCGCCTGGCCGCCCGACAGCTCCCCGGGCCGGCGGCCCTCCATGCCCGCGAGGCCCAGCGAGGCCAGCCACCGGCCCGCCAGCTCGGTCGCCTCCTTGCGGGACGTCCCGTTCAGCATCGGGGCCAGGGCCACGTTCTCGATCGCCGGCAGCTCCGACAGCAGCTGCCCGAACTGGAACACGAAGCCGTACTGCCGGCGCCGGACCAGCGACCGCTGCCGCTCGTCCAGGCCCTGCAGGGGGCGCCCCGACAGCGCGACCGTCCCCGCGTCGGGGACGAGGATGCCGGCGAGGCAGTGCAGCAGCGTCGACTTCCCCGAGCCGGACGGGCCCATCACCGCGACCGACTCCGCCGGCGCGACGTCCAGGTCCACCCCCGCGAGCGCGGTCGTGGCGCCGAACCGCTTGACCAGTCCGCGGGCCGACAGGCGCGCACCGGGGTCGGCGGGCGCGGGCGGCGCAGGGGCCGGGGCGGGCGCGGGCGTGGTCGGGGCGGGCGGTGCGCCCCAGGGCTGCGGCGGGGTCGGGTGGCTCATGCGTCCAGCCTCGCGGCCGGGGCGGGGCGGCCGCGTCGGCCCCCGGTCGCGTCTGCCGCCGCCGCGTCGTGCGACCCCGGGGGGACCTCACCGGGCGCGTCCACCCGCGGTGGGACGGCCCCGGGCATGCAAGGACCCCCCGCACACCCGCCAGAGCTCACCTGCCCTTGCTGCCTTCCGGCCCTGGGGGGGTTCAGCGAGATGACGCCGCACGAGGGGTCTGACGCCAAGCCTAACGCAGCCGGCACCCTGCCTCTGCAGGGCGGTCAGGCGTCGTCGAGCCGCCGCAGGTACCGCTCGGGCGCGTCGAGGAACCCGCGCCAGGACACGACGAGGTCCGTCTCGTCCCACGGCGTCTCCCGCAGCCCCCACGGCCCGACCTCGAGCACCCGCGCGCCGGGCAGCGACGCGAGCAGCGGCGAGTGCGTCGACAGCACCACCTGCGCGCGCGCGGCGACGAGCTGCTTCAGGTGCGCGAGCAGCGCGAGCGACCCGGTGAACGACAGCGCGGACTCCGGCTCGTCCAGCACGAACAGCCCCCGGCCGCGCATGCGGGACGTGATGAGGCTGAGGAACGACTCCCCGTGCGACATCTCGTGGAACAGGGGGTCGCCGCCGCCCGGGTTCGCCTCCAGGTACGTGTAGAAGCCGTGCATCGTCTCGGCGCGCAGGAAGAACCCCCGCTTCGACGCACCCGCGCCGCGCTCCAGCTGCAGGTGCCGCCAGAGCGTCGACTCCGACTCGCGCGTGGTGTTCCGTGCGCCGGTCGACCCGCCCTCGGCCCCCATGCCGAACGCGACCGCCAGGCCCTCGACCAGCGTGGACTTGCCCGCGCCGTTCTCCCCGACGAGCACCGTCGCGCCCCCGAGGTCCCACCCGTCCCGCAGCACCTGCGCCACCGCCGGGACGCCCCGGAACCAGGCGTCGCCGGGCACGGGCTCACGGTCGTCGGCGCGCACGCGGCGCACGGGCAGCGTCGAGAACGTCACCGGGACACCCCACCACACGGCGCTGACAGGGGTCGACAGGGCCCGACAGGCCCGGTTACCGAGCAGCCCCCGGGCTCGGGTACCCTCTACGGGCCGGGAGGATTCGCCTAGTGGCCTATGGCGCACGCTTGGAAAGCGTGTTGGGTTAACGCCCTCGGGGGTTCGAATCCCCCATCCTCCGCCGGTACGAGGGGCCCGTCACCGCGTTCGCGCCGGTGCCGGGCCCTTCGTCGTCCGGGAGGCGCCCGTCCACCGCCACCGTTACGCTCGTCTGGCCGAACGCAAGGCCGGGAGCGGGCGAGCGCGCGGTGGTCCGTGCGACGCCTCAGACGTCGTGGCCCGGACGTTCGGGACGCCGGTCGTGCCGACCCGGCTTCCCACCACCGTCGGATGGCTGGTGCCGAGGGAGGTGACGGCACCGTGGCCTAGTCCGCCTCGCACGCCGGAGCTGGTCGGCCGCCGCGACCCGGGTGGCGGAGCAGCCGGTCCATGCCGCGGGCGGCCGAGGCGCCGCCGCACCGCCGTCGGGTGCACGGGCCGACCCGCCGGCTGCCCGGTGCCGCGCTCGTGGCCAGAGCAGCAGCCGGCCGCCCCGGCGCACCGACGTCCCGTGTCGCCGGCACCCGCGCGCGCGCACCGATGCACGCCCTGCTCACGACCGTGCGGCTGGTGCGCGGCGTGACGGCGGGGGCGGTCCTCCGCCGGGACGGACGGACCCAGCCGCTGTCGGGGCTGGACGGCGACCCGCTGCTGGCGTCCGGCTCCCCCGTCCTCGCGGTCGCGTGCCGGCGGATCGCGCACGGGCGGGTGTACTCCTCGTTCCTGTGGCCCCTCGGTGGCTGGCACGCGCCCGGCGGGCACCTGCGGGTGACGGTCCTGGCCGCGCCCGAGGGCGCACCGCCCCACGTGGGGGGTGTGGTCCTGCTGTCGCCGGTCCTCGACGTGCACGGGCTCACCCCCCGCGAGCTCGAGGTGCTCGGCCTCCTGATCGACGGCTGCTCGAACCACGAGATCGCCCGGGCGCTCGTGGTCGCGCCACGCACGGTCGCCGCCCACGTCGAGCACCTGCTCATGAAGCTCGGCGCACCGACCAGGACCCTCGCCGCGGTCCGCGCCGAGCAGCAGGGCCTGTACGTCCCGGCGGTGGTCGCGTAGCCGGCGCGCCCGACGGACCGGCGGCGCGTATCGGCATGTCTGCCGATGCCGGGCGAGGAGCGTGCCGGGTCCAATGAGGGCACCGGTCGTGACGTGGCCGGGGGGCACCACGCACGACGAGGAGCGATCATGAAGGCGGTGGTCTACGAGGGGCCGCGGCAGGTCAGCGTCACGGACGTCCCGGACGCCAGGATCGAGCGGCCGACCGACGTGCTGGTGCGGATCACGTCGGCGAACATCTGCGGATCCGACCTGCACATGTACGAGGGCCGGACCGACTTCGAGCCGGGCCGCTGGTTCGGGCACGAGAACCTCGGCCAGGTCGTCGAGGTCGGCGACGGGGTCGACAAGATCCGGGTGGGCGACTGGGTCGTGCTCCCGTTCAACATCGCGTGCGGGCACTGCAAGAACTGCGAGCGCCAGCTCACGAACTACTGCCTGACCGCGCAGCCGGAACCGGCGCTCGCGGGTGCCGCGTACGGCTTCGCCGACATGGGCCCGTACGGCGGGGGCCAGGCCGAGCTGCTGCGCGTGCCGTGGGGGGACTTCAACTGCCTGCGGCTGGGTGAGGACGCCGAGGAGCGGCAGACCGACTACGTGATGCTCGCCGACATCTTCCCCACGGGGTACCACGCGACGGAGATGGCCGGCGTGAAGCCCGGCGACCAGACGGTCATCTACGGGGCCGGTCCGGTCGGTCTGATGGCCGCCCTGTCCGCCACCCTGCGGGGCGCCGGCAAGGTCATGGTCGTCGACCGGCAGCCGGACCGGCTGCGGCTGGCCGAGTCGATCGGGGCGATCGCCATCGACGACTCCGCGGTCGACCCGGTGCAGGCCGTGCTCGACGAGACCATGGGGCTGGGCGCCGACAACGGCTGCGAGTGCGTCGGCTACCAGGCGCACGAGCCCGACGGCGAGGAGCGACCCAACCTGACGATGAACCGGCTGGTCGCGTCCGTGCGGTTCACCGGGAGGATCGGCACCGTCGGCGTCTTCGTGCCGGAGGACCCGGGCGCCGGTGACGAGCTGGCGAAGCAGGGCCGGCTGGCGTTCGACTTCGGGATGTTCTGGTTCAAGGGCCAGCACATCGGCAGCGGCCAGGCGCCGGTCAAGAAGTACAACCGGCAGCTGCGGGACCTCGTCGCCGGCGGCAAGGCGGAGCCGTCGTTCATCGTGAGCCACGAGCTGTCCCTCGACGAGGCCCCCGGAGCCTACGAGCACTTCGACAACCGGGACGACGGCTGGACGAAGGTCGTCTTGCACCCGGGGACGACGGGGGCAGGGTCCGGCCGTGGCTGACGTGCTGCAGGGACGCACGGTCGCGATCCTCGCGGCGGACGGGGTGGAGCGCGTCGAGCTGGAGGAGCCGCGCCGCGCACTGGACGGCGCCGGTGCTTGCACGGTCCTCCTCTCGCTCGCCGACGGCGAGATCCAGGCGCGCGACCACGACCTCGAGGACGCCGGCACGTCGGTGGCCCCGGCGCTGACCCTGCGCGGGGCCCAGCAGCACGGGCACCGCTACGTCCCGGAGATCCTCGAGCGGATGGAGCGCGACGAGGTCACGACCGAGCACCTCGCCACCCACGTGATGTCGCTGGACGACGGACCGACGGGGTACCGGATGTTCAAGGACAAGGAGGACGGGTGCGTCCGCGCCGTGTTCCGCCCCGGTGGGTGAGGCGCGGAGCCGGAGGACCGGCGTGAGCCCCGGGGACGGCGCGGGGCGCTCGGCACCGACCATCCTGTCCGCCCGGCGGCTGCTCGTCTGCTTCGCCGCCGGCCTGCTCGTCGCGGTGGCGGCCGTGGTCGCCGGTGTCCCGGAGATCGCGGTGCTCGCCGGCTGGGCGGTCACCGCGGGCGGTGCGCTGGTCTGGGTGTGGCGGATCGGCTGGCACCGCGACGCGCACGGGACCAAGCAGCTCGCCGAGGACGAGGCGCGCACGCGCGTCACGGACACCTTCGTGCTGGCCGCGTCCGTGGCCAGCCTCGTCGCGGTCGCGGAGGCCCTCGTCCGCTCCAGCAGCGGCGACACCGTCGGGGTGCTCACCGTGGTGCTCGGCGTCCTGGTGGTGATCCTGTCGTGGGCCCTGGTCAACACCGTCTTCGCCCTGAAGTACGCGCGGCTGTACTACTCGGGCGGGGACGGCGGCATCAGCTTCGGCCAGCAGGAGCCACCGGCCTACAGCGACTTCGCCTACCTCGCGTTCACGGTCGGCATGAGCTTCGCGGTCCCCGACACGCAGATCGAGACGACGCCCATCCGGAAGGTCGGCCTGGGGCACGCCCTGCTGTCGTACCTGTTCGGGACCGTCGTGATCGCCGTCGCCGTCAACCTCGTGACCAACCTCGGCCAGCAGGGGTGACGCGTGCCCGACCGGGAGGGAGCAGGCGCGATGGAGCCGCTGCACGTCGGCCTGGTGGCCGACCCCGACTCGCCGACCGTGGTCGCGCGCCGGCTCGCGGACCTCGACGGACCCCGCCGCGCCGGCCGGCGGGAGTGGGACGTCGAGGTCGTGAGCGAGCCGTTCACCACCGACTCGGAGGACGTCGACGCGGCCGTCGCGCGCCTGGTGGACCAGGCGGACCGGCACGAGTGGGACGTCGTCGTCGGTCTCACCGAGCTGCCGCTGCGGGACGACGACGGCCGGTACCTGCTGGCCACCGCGGACGCCGGGCGCCGGACGGCCGTGCTGTCGCTGCCCGCGCTCGGCGGCCTGCGCGTGCACGCCCGGACCCGCCACGCGGTGCGCGAGCTGGTCAGCGGCATCGCCGGCACGAGCTCCCCCGACCAGCAGCGCGTCCCGCTCCCCCGGGCGACCGGCCGGCTGCGGCTGCTCGCGGGCATGGTGCTCGCCAACCGTCCCTGGCGGCTCGTCCCGGGGCTGAAGTCCGCGCTCGTCGCCGCGCTCGCGACCGGTGCCGTGGCCACGATCAACTCCACGGTGTGGCTCCTGGCGAGCTCCCTGTCACCGTGGCGGCTCCTGGTCGCGACGATCATCTCCGTCTCGATCGTCGTGGCCTGGCTCGTCGTCGACGGCGGGCTGTGGGACCGGCCCGACGACGACTCCGCCGAGGCCCGCGAGCGGTCCCGCCTCTACAACGTCTCGACGGTGGTCACGCTGACCGTCGGCGTGCTCATCGCCTACCTCGCGCTCTACGTCGTCAACCTGGCGTGGGCGCTCTTCGTGCTGGACCCCGCCGTGATGGGCGGGTACCTCGGCGCCGCCCTGGGGTACGGCGACCTCGTCCTGCTCGCGTGGTTCGTCGCGTCGGCCGCCACCGTCGGGGGCGGCCTCGGCTCCGGCCTCGAGTCGGACGGGGCGATCCGGGCGGCCGCGTACTCCAAGCGCGAGCAGGAGCGCCGCAGCCGGCTCGCGCGCCGCCGGGCATGAGCACGGTCACTCCACCTCGTCGCCCCCGGCGTCCTCCGTCCCCTCGTACAGGCCGATCTCGTTGCCCTCGGTGTCCAGGAACGACGCCCACCAGCTCGTCGGGCTGATCTCCGTCTTCGGCACCACGGGCCGGCCGCCGAGCTCCGCGACCTGCCGCAGCACGTCGTCGATGGAGTCCACCTCGACGTAGCTGCGCGGCTGCTGGAAGCTCTCGTCCCGTGGCGCGAGACCGCCGCCGCTGAACTGGTTCGGAGCCCGCCACATCGGGTAGCCCTCGAACCCCGGCATCTCCTCGATCTGCCAGCCGAACACGCCGCCGTAGAAGTCCTTGGCGCGGTCCATGTCGTCGACCGGGATGTCGATGTGCGTGATGTCGCCGTGCGCCATGGCTGCTCCTCAGGTCACCGGGCTGTCGCCGGACTCGGTCATGCCCTCGTAGATGCCCATCTCGTTGCCGTCCGGGTCGACGAACGCCGCGGACCAGCTGGTCGGGCTGATCTCCGTCTTCGGTGCCGTCACCCGCCCGCCGTGCTCCGTGACCCGGCGCAGGACGTCGTCGATCGAGTCGACCTCGACGTACGCGCGGGGTGCCGTCTGCGCGTCGCTGCGCTGGACGAGCCCACCGCCGCTGACCTGGTTCGGGGCGCGCCACATCGGGTAGCCCTCGAACCCGGGGAACTCCTGGATCCCCCAGCCGAACAGCCCGTTGTAGAACGCCGTCGCGCGGTCCGTGTCGTCGACCGGGATCTCGACGTGCGTGATGTCGCCGTGCGCCATGGCCTGCTCCGTCCGACCGGCGGCCCCGCGCCGCTGCGGGGTCGGCTCCCGCCAGCGTAGGCGCGCGGTGCGGTCGGCGAACAGACCCTGCGCGGGGCCCGTCAGGTCAGCGCTTCGGGCGCGCGGCCGTGACCGTCCGGAGCTTGCGCGCCACGACGGCCAGCTGGACGTCGCGGTACTGGGCCGCGCGGTGCATCTGCCCGCGCAGGTCGCTGCCCGAGGGGCGGTGGCGCAGGTCGCACGGCACCTCGACGGCGACGAACCCCTTGCGCAGCAGGTCGATGGTCATCCCGGTCTCGACGCCCCAGCCGCGGGCCAGCGGCGTGGCCGCCTCGAACGCCTCGCGGGTCAGGCACCGCATGCCGGACAGCGGCTGCGTGGGCGTCCAGCCGGTCATCGACTGGATGGCCCGGCGGGCGGCGCCGACGACGATCCCGCGGCCACCCGCGCCGGGCTGCGGCGGCAGCAGCGCGATCGCGACGTCCGCGGTGCCCTCGAGCACCGGCGGGACCAGGGGGGCGGTGTTCACGGCGGTGTCGCCGAGGTCGCCGTCGATGAACAGCAGCAGCCGCGGCAGGCGGTCCGGGGCGTCCCGCATCGCGACCACGGCCGCACCGGTCTCCATCGCGGCGGCCTTGCCGCGGTTGTGGGAGTGCCGGACGACGACGGCGCCGGCCTCGCGGGCGACGTGCTGGGTGTTGTCCTCGGAGCCGTCGTCGACCACGAGCACCAGGTCGACGTGCGGGATGGCGCGCGCGGAGCGGACGGTGGCGGCGATCCGCCGGGACTCGTCCTTCGCGGGGATGACGACGGCGACGCGCTGCCGGGACCGGCCGGTGCGGGCCGTGGTGGTGGCCGTCTCCAGCGGGGCCGGCTGCTGCGGCTGGGGCGGGTGCGGGCGCCTATATACATCTGCCGCCGCCGGCGAAGGGGTCGGGGGTGATGTCGGGGGTCCTGGGGGCGGTAAGAGAAAAAAATAGTGAG
>NZ_CABEGA010000076.1 GCF_901521055.1 Cellulomonas hominis
GCTGGGGGGCGGAGGCGCCGGGACGGCCCCCGGCGCCTCCGCCCCCCAGCCGGGCGCCCCGCAGTCCAGCGTCGACCGCCCCGCGGCCGGCGCGGCCGACCGCACCGCCGAGCAGGAGAAGGCGGAGCAGCGGGCCGACGACACGAGCGAGCCGGCCGGCACCCCGTCCGAGACGCCGAAGGAGTCCTGATGGCCGACGCGACGACCCTCACCCCGGTGCTCAGCGACCGCTGGGACGCCGAGCGCCCCTGGACGCTGGCGACGTACGAGGCGCACGGCGGGTACGCGGGCCTGCGCAAGGCCCTGACGATGGACGCCGCCGACGTGGTGACGACCGTCAAGGACGCGGGCCTGCGCGGCCGCGGCGGCGCCGGGTTCCCGACCGGCATGAAGTGGGGCTTCCTGCCGGCGCCCGACGGCGGGCCCCGCTACCTCGTGGTCAACGCCGACGAGTCCGAGCCGGGCACCTGCAAGGACATCCCGCTGATGCTCGCGGACCCGCAGGTGCTCGTCGAGGGCGTGGCGATCACGTCGTACGCCATCGGCTGCCACCACGCCTTCATCTACCTGCGCGGCGAGGTCGTGCACGTCTACCGCCGGCTGCTCAAGGCGGTCGAGGAGGCCTACGCCCAGGGCTACCTCGGGAAGAACGTCCTGGGCAGCGGGTACGACCTGGACGTCACCGTGCACGCCGGCGCCGGCGCGTACATCTGCGGCGAGGAGACCGCGCTGCTCGACTCGCTCGAGGGCAAGCGCGGCCAGCCGCGCCTCAAGCCGCCGTTCCCCGCGGTCGCCGGCCTGTACGCGCGCCCGACCGTCGTGAACAACGTCGAGTCGATCGCCTCGGTCCCCGGGATCCTGGTCGGCGGGTCCGACTGGTTCCGCACGATGGGCACCGACCGGTCCCCGGGCCACGGCCTGTTCTCGCTGTCCGGCCACGTCGCACGCCCCGGCCAGTACGAGGCGCCGCTCGGCATCACCATGCGGGAGCTGCTCGAGATGGCCGGCGGGGTCCGCGAGGGCCACGAGCTGAAGTTCTGGACCCCCGGCGGCTCGTCCACGCCGATCTTCACCGCGGAGCACCTCGACGTGCCGCTCACCTACGAGGAGGTCGGGGCCGCCGGGTCGATGCTCGGCACCCGCGCCCTGCAGGTGTTCGACGAGACCGTGTCCGTGGTCAAGGCCGTGTCGCGGTGGACGCAGTTCTACAAGCACGAGTCCTGCGGCAAGTGCACCCCCTGCCGCGAGGGCACGTTCTGGCTGACCCAGGTGATGGGCCGGCTCGAGGCGGGGCAGGGCACGCCGGGCGACATCGACCTCCTGCTCGACCTGTGCGACAACATCCTCGGCAAGGCGTTCTGCGCCCTCGGGGACGGCGCGACCAGCCCGATCACCTCGGCGATCCAGTACTTCCGGGAGGAGTTCGAGGCCGGGACGCACACCCCGGCGGACGTGCTGTTCCCGCCGGAGCGCTCGGCCCTCTTCCCCTACACGCCCCGCCGCTCCGGCGCGGGCCAGCTCGCGGGAGCCCACGCATGACCGTCACCGCACCGAAGCCCCCTGCTGCGGCCCCCGAGCCCAAGCCGGACGGCGTCACCTTCACCATCGACGGCATCGAGACGACGGTGCCGAAGGGCACCCTGGTCATCCGCGCCGCCGAGCAGCTCGGCATCCAGATCCCCCGGTTCTGCGACCACCCGCTGCTCGCCCCGGCGGGCGCGTGCCGGCAGTGCCTGGTCGAGGTCTGGGCGCCGGGCCGCGAGGGCAAGGTCGCGAAGATGCCGAAGCCGCAGGCCTCGTGCACCCTCACCGCGACCCCCGGCATGGACGTCCGGACGCAGCGCACCTCCGCCGAGGCGGACAAGGCACAGCACGGCGTGATGGAGCTGCTGCTCATCAACCACCCGCTCGACTGCCCGGTCTGCGACAAGGGCGGCGAGTGCCCCCTGCAGAACCAGGCGATGTCGAACGGCCGCAGCACCTCCCGGTTCGTCGACGTGAAGCGCACGTTCCCGAAGCCGATCGCGATCTCCACCGAGATCCTGCTGGACCGCGAGCGGTGCATCCTGTGCCAGCGCTGCACCCGGTTCTCCCGCGAGATCGCCGGGGACCCGTTCATCGACCTGCAGAAGCGCGGGGCGATGCAGCAGATCGGGCGGTTCGACGCCGACGTCCTCGGGTTCGCGGGCGCCGACGACGGCACGGCGGAGGACGCCGACCGGCTGTCGTTCTCGGAGCCCGTGCTGCTCGGTGCGGACATCCCCGTCGGCCCGAGCGAGGACGACGAGTCGGGCAGCCCGTTCGCGTCGTACTTCTCCGGCAACACGGTGCAGATCTGCCCGGTCGGCGCGCTGACCGGCGCGGCGTACCGGTTCCGCGCCCGCCCGTTCGACCTGGTGTCGACGCCCGGCGTGAGCGAGCACGACTCGTCCGGCTCGGCGATCCGGGTCGACCACCGGCGCGGGGTCGTCCTGCGCCGCCTCGCGGGCGACGACCCGGAGGTCAACGAGGAGTGGGTGACCGACAAGGACCGGTTCGCCTTCACCTGGCAGTCCGCGGCCGACCGCGTCACGACCCCGCTGGTGCGGGACCGCGCGGCCGACGGCTCCCGCGGCGAGCTGCACCCCGCGTCCTGGGCCGAGGCCCTGGAGGTCGCGGCGCACGGCCTGGAGCGGGCCCGCGCGGCCGGCGGGGTGGGCGTGCTGCCCGGCGGCCGCCTGACCGTCGAGGACGCCTACGCCTACGGGAAGTTCGCCCGCGTGGTGCTCGGCACGAACGACGTCGACCTGCGCGCCCGCCCGCACTCGGACGAGGAGCTCGCGTTCCTCGGGCACGCCGTCGCGGGCACCGGGCTCGGCGTCACGTTCCGCGACCTGGAGGCCGCGCCCACGGTGCTGCTCGTCGGCCTGGAGGCCGAGGAGGAGGCGGGCGTCGTGTTCCTGCGCCTGCGCAAGGGCGTCGTCGCGGGCCGGACGAAGGTCGTGGCGGTCGCCCCGCTCGCGTCGCGCGGGCTCGAGCGGCTGGACGGCACGCTGCTGAGCGCCGCCCCGGGCACCGAGCCCGAGGTCCTGGACGCGATCGGCACCGGCGACCTCGCCGACACGGCGGCCGCCCTGGGCGCCGCCGGCGCGCTGATCCTGGTCGGCGAGCGGCTCGGCGCGGTGCCGGGCGGCCTGTCCGCCGCCCTGCGCCTGGCCGAGCGCACCGGCGCCCGGCTCGCCTGGATCCCGCGCCGCGCGGGCGAGCGCGGCGGCGTCGAGGCCGGCGCCCTGCCCACCCTGCTCCCGGGCGGCCGCCCGGTCGCCGACCCCGAGGCGCGGGTGGACGTCGCCGCCGCCTGGGGCGTCGAGCACCTCCCGGCCGACGCCGGCCGGGACACGAGCGCGATCCTCGCGGCCGCGGCCGACGGCACCCTCGGGGGCCTGGTCGTCGGCGGCGTGGACGTGCGCGACCTGCCGGACCCCGCCGCCGCGCGGGCCGCCCTGGCCGCCGCCGGGTTCGTGGTGTCGCTCGAGGTGCGGGAGTCGGAGGTCACGGCGCTCGCCGACGTGGTCCTGCCCGTCGCCCCGCCCGTGGAGCGGCCCGGCACGTTCGTCACCTGGGAGGGCCGCCCGCGGCCGTTCCCGCAGGCGCTGACGTCGACGGCCATGCCGGACCACCGCGTGCTGGACGCGCTCGCCGACGAGCTCGGCGTGACCCTCGGGCTGCGCACCATCGCCGAGGTGCACGCGGACGCCGAGGCGCTGCGCGGCGACTGGGACGGCGCCCGCGTGCCCGCCCCGGCCGTGCCGCACGCCGAGCCGCCCGCGGTCGCCCCCGGGCACGCCGTGCTCGCGACCTGGCACCTGCTGCTCGACTCGGGCCGGCTGCAGGACGGCGAGCCGTTCCTGGCCGGCACCGCCAAGCGGCCCGTCGCCCGGCTGTCCGCCGCGACCGCCGCCGCGGCGGGGGTGCTCGACGGCGCCGACGTGACGGTGACCTCCGACGCCGGGTCGATCACGCTGCCCGCCGTGGTGACGCCGATGGCCGACCACGTGGTGTGGCTGCCGACCGCCTCCGGTGCGAGCCAGGTCCGGGACGCGCTGCGCGCGCTGCCCGGGGACCTGGTCCGGGTCGCGCCCGCCGGCACCGCCACCACCGAGGAGGTCCCCGCATGACCGCCGTGCTGCACGCCGCCGCCGCGACCGGCGGCGCCGCGGACTTCAGCGAGGACGTGTTCTGGGTCTGGGTGCTCAAGGCCGTCGGGATCCTCGTGTTCCTGCTGACCAGCGTCCTCATCGCCATCTGGTTCGAGCGCCGCGTCGTCGGGCGGATGCAGCTGCGTCCCGGCCCGAACGTGCACGGCCCGTTCGGCCTGTTCCAGTCCCTCGCCGACGCGATGAAGCTCCTGCTCAAGGAGGACGTCACCGTCAAGGCGGCGGACAAGCTCGTCTACATCGTCGCGCCGTTCATCGCGGTGTTCTGCTCGCTGCTGACGTACGCGGTCATCCCGTTCGGACCGGAGGTGAGCATCTTCGGGGTCGTCACGCCGCTGCAGCTCACGGACTTCCCGGTCGCGATCCTCTACATCCTCGCGTGCGCGTCGGTCGGCGTGTACGGCATCGTCCTCGGCGGCTGGTCGTCGAACTCGACCTACCCGCTGCTCGGCGCCGTCCGCTCCACCGCGCAGGTCATCTCCTACGAGCTCGCGATGGGCCTGTCCCTGGTGAGCGTGTTCATCCTCGCCGGCTCGATGTCGACGTCCGAGATCGTGGCGTCGCAGTCGACCTGGTGGTGGGCGCTGCCGCTGGCCCCGGCGTTCGTCATCTACGTCATCTCGATGGTCGGCGAGACCAACCGGCTCCCGTTCGACCTCCCGGAGGCCGAGGGCGAGCTGGTCGGCGGCTACACGACCGAGTACTCGTCGATGAAGTTCGCGTGGTTCTTCCTGGCCGAGTACATCAACATGCTGAACGTCTCGGCCGTGGCGACCACGCTGTTCTTCGGCGGCTGGCGCGCACCGTGGCCGATCTCGGCGATCAACGACGGGATGTTCAACACCGGCTGGTGGCCCCTGCTGTGGTTCGTCGCCAAGGTCTGGCTGTTCATGTTCCTGTTCGTGTGGATCCGCGGCACCCTGCTGCGGTTCCGGTACGACCAGTTCATGAAGTTCGGCTGGAAGGTGCTCATCCCGGCCGCGCTCGTGTGGCTGGTGTGCGTCGCGGTCGTCCAGGGCGTGCGGCAGTTCGGCGACATGGACCTGCGGACGCTGATGTTCGTGCTCGCCGGCGTCATCGTCCTCGCGGTGCTGCTGTCCTTCCTCATCCCCGAGAAGAAGCCCGAGCCGGAGCGGAGCCGCGCCGACGAGCCGTTCGACGCCTTCGCCGACGGCTTCCCCGTCCCGCCCCTGCCGGGCCAGGCCCTGCCCCCGTCGCCGCGCGCGCTGCGGCGGCAGGCGCAGGAGCCCGCGTCCCCCGCACTCGTCGGCGGTCCCGCCGCCGGCGACCCGGACCAGGGCGACGCGCCCGGGTCCCCCACCCAGGAGGTGCCGCGTGGCTGACACGCCCGACAAGTCCGTGCGCCCCGCCGCGGGCCACGACCAGGTCGACCGCACCGGCGGCCGCGAGGTCGGCACCCCGGCCCCGCGCCCGTACCGGTCGCTCATCCCGAAGCGCAGCGCCGCGGCGGAGGCCCTCGCGCCCGCCGCGGGGTTCGGCGTCACGCTGAAGAACTTCTTCAGCCGGACGGTCACCGAGCAGTACCCGTTCGAGACCGCGCCCGTGAAGCCGCGGTTCCACGGGCGGCACCAGCTCAACCGGTACCCCGACGGGCTCGAGAAGTGCATCGGCTGCGAGCTGTGCGCCTGGGCGTGCCCGGCGGACGCGATCTACGTCGAGGCCGCCGACAACACCGCGGACGAGCAGTTCTCGCCGGGGGAGCGGTACGGCCGCGTCTACCAGATCAACTACCTGCGCTGCATCTTCTGCGGCCTGTGCATCGAGGCGTGCCCGACGCGCGCGCTCACGATGACCAACGAGTTCGAGCTGGCGGGCCCGACCCGCGAGGGCCTGATCTTCGAGAAGCAGGACCTGCTCGCCCCGCTCGCCGCGGGCATGCTCGCCGCGCCGCACCCCATGGTCGAGGGCACGACGGACACCGAGTACTACACGGGCGAGGTCACCGCGCCGACGCCCGCGCAGGTCGACTGGGTCGCCGAGCACCGCCCCGAGGACGAGACGCTCGAGGCCGCCCGCGCCCGGGCGGTCGCGCCCGCCGCTCCCACCGGGCAGGAGGGCCGATGACCCCGTCCACCGCCGAGTCGGTCCTGTTCTGGGTCCTCGCGCCGATCATGGTGCTCGCGGCCACGGGCCTGCTGTTCACCCGCAAGGCCGTGCACGCGGCGCTGTGCGTGATCACGGTGATGATCTCGCTCGCGTTCCTGTACGTCGCGCAGGAGGCGCCGTTCCTCGGCGTCGTCCAGGTGGTCGTCTACACCGGCGCCGTGATGATGCTGTTCCTGTTCGTGCTGATGCTCGTCGGCGTC
Organism: Cellulomonas hominis; assembly: GCF_901521055.1. Taxonomy (GTDB): domain Bacteria; phylum Actinomycetota; class Actinomycetes; order Actinomycetales; family Cellulomonadaceae; genus Cellulomonas; species Cellulomonas endometrii. The sequence continues at coordinate 6,524 of NZ_CABEGA010000076.1, forward strand.
GACGCGTCCGACTCGCTCGTCGAGACCATCCGCGGGCAGCGCTGGATCGGCTGGATCGCCGCCCTGGGGCTGGGCGTCGTGCTCGTCGGCGTCGTGAGCCGCGCGGTGTACCCCGACGCGGTGGGGCTGTCCGCGGCCAACGCCGACACCAACCCGGTCGGCGTCGCGCGGATCATCTTCGGCCAGCACGTGTTCGGCCTGGAGGTCGTCGGCGCCCTGCTGGTGACCGCGGCGCTCGGCGCCCTGGTGCTCACGCACCGGCAGCGGCTGCGGCCCGTCGTCAAGCAGCCCGAGCGCGCGGCCGCCCGCGTCGCCGCCGGGTCGCGACTGACCCCGCTGCCCGCGCCCGGCGTCTACGCCCGGCACAACGCGATGGACGTGCCGGCGCTCGACCCGCAGGGCAACCCGATCGAGGACTCCGTGCCGCGCGTGCTGCGCATCCGCGGCCAGGAGGCCGGGACCGCGGAGTACCGCGCCGACACCTACCGCCGCGCGGTGACCGCCGTGCTCGCGGAGCGCGGCGACGCCGCCGCGGTGCCCGACGCCGACCCCGACGCCCTGCTGGGCGCGGCCGAGGACGAGCCCCGCCCGCCCGCCGCACCCCCCGGCATGACCACCGGGCCCCAGACCGACATCCAGCTCGGCTCGGGCTCGACCCGGACGGAGACCCAGCCGTGACGCTGACGAACTACCTGGTGCTGTCCGCGATCCTGTTCACGCTCGGCGCCGCGACGGTGCTGCTGCGCCGGAACGCGATCATCGTCTTCATGGGCGTCGAGCTCATGCTCAACGCGACGAACCTCGCGCTGGTCACCTTCGCGCGGCTGCACGGCGACCTGACGGGCCAGGTCATGGCCTTCTTCGTCATGGTCGTCGCCGCGGCGGAGGTGGTCGTCGGCCTGGCGATCATCGTGTCGATCTTCCGCACGCGGAAGTCGGCCTCCGTCGACGACATCAACCTGCTGAAGAGCTGAGGGGACCGTGTCCGATCTGAACTCCCTCGCCCCGCTCCTGGTGGCGGTGCCGCTCGCGAGCGCGGCGGTGCTGCTGCTGCTCGGGCGGCGCTCCGACCGCTGGGGGCACTGGCTCGGCGTCCTGGCGTCCGCCGCGTCCTTCGTCGTGGGCGCGCTGCTGCTCGCCGACCTCGTGGGGCGGCCGGCCGAGGAGCGCGTGCTGGACGTGCACCTGTTCGACTGGATCTCCGCGGGCCGGTTCGACCTGGCCGCCGGGCTGCGCGTCGACCCGCTGTCCCTGACGTTCGTGCTGCTCGTGACCTTCGTGGGCACGCTCATCCACGTCTACGCGGTCGCCTACATGGCGCACGACGCGGCCCGCCGCCGGTTCTTCGCGTACCTCAACCTGTTCATCGCGGCGATGCTGATCCTGGTCCTCGCCGACTCCTACCTGCTGCTGTTCGTCGGGTGGGAGGGCGTCGGCCTCGCGTCGTACCTGCTGATCGGGTTCTGGAACCACCACACCCCGTACGCGGTGGCCGCGAAGAAGGCGTTCGTCGCCAACCGGATCGGTGACGTCGGCCTGCTGGTCGCGCTGATGCTCATGTTCGCGACCTTCGGCGCGGTGGACTTCGACTCCGTGGCCGCGGGCGTCGAGGGCGGGCTCGCCTCGACCGCGACGCTCACCGCGATGGGCCTCATGCTGCTGCTCGCCGCCTGCGGCAAGTCGGCGCAGTTCCCGCTGCAGTCCTGGCTCGGCGACGCGATGGCCGGCCCCACACCGGTGTCCGCGCTCATCCACGCCGCGACGATGGTCACCGCCGGCGTCTACCTCATCGTGCGGTCCGCCCCGGTGTTCGAGGGGGCGCCGACCGCCCAGCTCGTCGTGACGATCATCGGCGCGATCACGCTGCTCATGGGTGCGGTGATCGGCTCCGCGAAGGACGACATCAAGAAGGCGCTCGCCGCCTCGACCATGTCGCAGATCGGCTACATGGTGCTCGCGGCCGGCCTCGGCCCCGTCGGGTACGCGTTCGCGATCTTCCACCTCGTCACGCACGGCTTCTTCAAGGCCGGGATGTTCCTCGGCGCCGGCTCGGTCATGCACGGGATGGACGACCAGACCGACATGCGCCGGTTCGGCGGCCTTCGGAAGTACATGGTCATCACCTGGGTGACGTTCGGGGCCGGCTGGCTCGCGATCCTGGGCGTCCCGCCGTTCTCCGGCTTCTGGAGCAAGGACAAGATCATCGAGTCCGCGTTCGTCGTGCCGGAGGCCGGCGGGGAGTGGCGGGCCTGGCTGTTCGGCGCGGTCGCGCTGATCGGCGCCGGGATCACCGCGTTCTACATGTCGCGCCTGTTCTTCATGACGTTCCACGGGCAGAAGCGCTGGACCACCGACGAGGCCGGCCACGAGCCGCACCCGCACGAGTCCCCGGCGCTCATGACCGTCCCGATGATCGTGCTGGCCGTCGGCTCCGTCGCCCTGGGGTTCGTGCTCCAGCTCGGCGGCGGCTTCACCACCTGGCTGGAGCCGGTGACCGGGCACGCCGAGCACCACGAGCCGGTGCTGCCGGTCCCGGTCATCCAGGTCGCCACGCTCGTGCTCGTCGCGGCCGGCCTGGCGCTCGCCTGGCGGCAGTACGCGTCGCTGCCGGTCCCCGAGACCGCGCCCACCGGCTCCGCGCTCACCCGCGCCGCGCGCGTCGACCTGTACCAGGACGCCGTGAACGACGCGGTGCTGGTCGAGCCCGGCCGGCACCTGACCCGCTCGCTCGTGTACGGCGACCGCACCGCGGTCGACGGGGCGTTCACGGGCCTCGGCCGCCTGACGGTCGGGATCGGGGAGCTCGTGCGGAAGGTGCAGACGGGCTACGCCCGCCAGTACGCCGCCACGATGCTGCTCGGCCTGGTCGTGCTCGCCGCCGTCGTCCTGGCACCTCGGATCTGAGGGGAAGTTGATGAGTTCTCCCGCTCTCGCGACCACGGCGCTGTCCGCCGACGTGCCGTGGCTGACCCTCCTGATCGTGTGGCCGCTGGTCGGCGCGCTCGTGCTCTGGGCGCTGCCCGGCGGCGCGCGCCGGCTGTCCCGGCCGATCGCGCTCGGGGCCTCCCTGGTCGAGCTGGCCCTCGGCGTGTGCGCGCTGCTCGCGTTCGACACCGGCGCGGCGGCCGTGCACCAGCTGTCCGAGACGCACGGCTGGATCCCGCAGCTCGGCGTCTCCTACGCGGTCGGCGTCGACGGCGTCGGCCTCGCGCTCGTGCTGCTGTCCGTCCTGCTCGTGCCGGTCGTGGTCCTCGCGGCGTGGCGGGAGCAGGGCAGCGACACCGTGCCGACCGACCGCCTGCGGCACTACCTGGCGCTGGTCCTCGTGCTCACCTCGTTCATGGTGGCCGTGTTCGCCGCCCGTGACGTGTTCCTGTTCTACGTGCTGTTCGAGGCGATGCTCATCCCGGTCTACTTCATGATCGGCGCGTTCGGCGGCCCGCAGCGGCGGTACGCCGCCGTGAAGTTCCTGCTGTTCTCGCTCGCCGGCGGGCTCATCATGCTGGCCGGCGTGATCGGCCTGTACCTGCAGGGCCCGGGCGGGGAGCAGGGCTTCCTCACGGAGAACCTCACGGGGCTCGACCTGCCGGCCGGGACGGAGCGGTGGCTGTTCGTCGCGTTCTTCGTCGCGTTCGCGGTGAAGGCGCCGATGTTCCCGGTGCACACCTGGCTGCCCGACGCCGCCGAGCAGGCACCCGCGGGGACCTCGACGCTGCTGGTCGGCGTGCTGGACAAGGTCGGCACCTTCGGGATGCTCACCCTCTGCCTGCCGCTGTTCCCCGACGCGTCGCGCTGGGCCGCCCCGGTGGTGATCGCGCTCGCCGTCGTGTCGATCTTCTACGGGGCGCTGCTGGCGATCGGCCAGCAGAACCTGTTCCGGCTGGTGGCGTACACGTCGGTGTCGCACTTCGGGTTCATCGTGCTGGGCATCTTCGCCTTCACGTCGACCTCGGTCGCCGGCTCGTCCTTCTACATGGTCAACCACGGCCTCTCCACGGGCGCCCTGTTCCTGCTGGTCGGCTTCCTCGCCGCCCGGCGCGGGTCCGCGCGGATCGAGGACTTCGGCGGCCTGCAGAAGGTCACCCCGGTGCTCGCCGGCACGTTCCTGGTCACCGGCCTGTCGGCGCTGTCCCTGCCGGGGCTGTCGACGTTCGTGTCGGAGTTCCTGGTCGTCGTCGGCACGTTCGCGAGCAACCGGCCGGCCGCGGTGGTCGCCGTCGTCGCCGTGGTGCTCGCCGCGGTCTACGTGCTGTGGACCTACCAGCGGGTCTTCACCGGGCCGGTGCGCCCGGACCTCGCCGCCACCCGCGACCTCGGCGGGCGCGAGCGGTGGGTCGTCGGCCCGCTGATCGCCATCATGCTGGTGCTCGGCTTCTACCCGGCACCGGCCCTGCGGCTGGTCGACGAGCCGGCCGTGCAGACCGTCGGGCAGGTCGGCGTGACCGACGCCCCGGCGCAGGACGTCCCGATCGCCGTCGCCGGCGACGACGAGGGGAGCGAGCAGTGAGCGCGTTCACGGTGCCCGACATCGCGTGGGCCCAGCTCACGCCCGTCCTCCTGGTGCTCGGCGCCGCGGTGGTCGGCGTGCTGGTCGAGGCGCTCGTGCCCCGCCGGTTCCGCCGGCCCGTGCAGCTGACCCTGACCCTCCTCGCCCTCGCCGGGGCCGTCGTCGCCGTCGCGGCCCTGTGGGACGACGTCGCCGACACCGGCGGGACCGACGTGCTCGGCGGGTCGCTGCTGGTCGACGGCCCGACGCTCGTGCTCCAGGGCACCACCGCGTTGCTCGCGCTGCTGGCGGTCCTCGTGATCGCCGACCGCACCGAGACCGGTGAGGACGCGTTCGCGCCCCAGGGCGCCGCCGTGCCGGGCTCCGGCTACGAGGAGGCCGCGCGCGTCGCCGGGCTCCAGCAGACCGAGGTCTTCCCCCTCGTCCTGTTCGCCACCGGCGGCATGCTGATCTTCCCCGCGACCGGGGACCTGCTGACGCTGTTCATCGCGCTCGAGGTGCTCTCCCTCCCGCTGTACCTGCTGACCGGCCTGTCGCGCCGGCGCCGCCTGCTCAGCCAGGAGGCGTCGATGAAGTACTTCCTGCTCGGGTCGTTCGCGTCCGCGCTGCTGCTGTTCGGCATCGCCCTGCTGTACGGGTTCGCCGGGTCGCTCCGGTACGCCGAGATCGCCGACGCGGTCCGCACCGTCACCGGCATGGACGGGCTGCTGCTCGCCGGCGCGCTGCTGGTGCTCGTCGGCCTGCTGTTCAAGGTCGGCGCGGTGCCGTTCCACTCGTGGACGCCTGACGTGTACCAGGGCGCGCCCACCCCGATCACCGGCTTCATGGCCGCCTGCACCAAGGTCGCCGCGTTCGGCGCGCTGCTGCGGGTGTTCTACGTGGTGCTGCCGGACCTGCGGTGGGACCTCGAGCCGATGATGTGGACCGTGGCGATCGCCACGATGGTCGTCGGCACGGTCGTCGCCCTCGTGCAGACCGACATCAAGCGGGTGCTCGCGTACTCGTCCATCGCGCACGCCGGCTTCGTGCTCACCGGCGTCGTGGCCCTGGAGCAGTCGGGGATCACGGCGGTGCTGTTCTACCTGCTGGCGTACGGAGCCGCGACCGTCGGGGCGTTCGGGATCGTGTCCCTCGTGCGGGAGCGCGGTGCCGTCCGGTCCGCGACCGCGCGGGAGCCCGCGCTCGTCGGTGCGGGCCGGTCCGGCGCCTCTCCGGCGGTGACCGGCGGCGCCGTCGGCAGCACCGTCGACGTCGCGGGCACCGCCTCCGGCGACGGGACCCCGGCCGCGGCGCCCGGTACCGGCCACGACCCGGTCGAGCCGGCGGGCCCGGTCCTCGGCGAGGCCACGCACCTGTCGCAGTGGGCCGGTCTCGGCCGCACGAACCCGGCGCTCGCCGCGACGTTCGCGCTGTTCCTGCTGTCGTTCGCGGGCATCCCGCTGACCGCCGGATTCACCGGCAAGTTCGCGGTGTTCACGGCGGCCGTCGAGGGCGGTGCCTGGCCGCTCGCGGTGGTCGGCGTGCTCGCCTCGGCGGCGGCGGCGTTCTTCTACGTCCGGATCATCGTGCTGATGTTCTTCACCAGCCCGGGCGGTGGCCCGCGGACGGACGACGGCACCGACGACGCCGAGCGCCCCGCCGCGGTCGTGGTCACCTCCCAGGGCTTCGCCGTCGTGGCGATCGCCGTCTGCGCGCTGCTCACCGTCGCGCTCGGCGTGTTCCCGGGCCCGGTGCTCGACGCGATCGGCGGCGTGGCCCAGCTCCTCCCGTGACCGGACGGCCGCCGCCCGCCCCCCACGCAGGGGCGGGCGGCGGTCGCGTCGGTTCTGCTCCGGCCCGTCGGGCCAGATAGGTTCGTCCCGTGACATCCCCGACCACCCTGCCGCTCGCCGACCCCGTGCTCGCCGAGCGCATCGCGGGACGCCTCGACCGCGTCGAGGAGCGCCTGCGCTCCGCCGTCGAGTACGCCGACCCGCTCGTGGACGACGTCGCGCACCACCTCTCGAACGCCGGCGGCAAGCGGCTGCGCCCCCTGCTCACGCTGCTGGCGGCGGAGCTCGGCGACGGCGCGCGCGACGAGGTGCTGGACGCCGCGGTCGTCGTGGAGCTCACGCACCTGGCCTCGCTGTACCACGACGACGTGATGGACTCCGCGCCGATGCGCCGCGGGGCGCCCGCCGCGCACGCCGTGTGGGGCAACAACGTCGCGATCCTCGTCGGGGACCTGCTGTTCGCGCGTGCGTCCACCACCGTCGCGCACCTCGGGCCGGAGGCCGTGCTCATCCAGGCCGGGACCTTCGAGCGGCTGTGCCTCGGCCAGCTGCACGAGTCCATCGGCCCCGGCGACGACGGCGACCCGGTGCAGCACTATCTCCAGGTGTTGGCGGACAAGACCGCCTCGCTCATCGCCACGTCCGCGCGCCTCGGCGCGATGTACGGCGGCTGCGCGCCGGACGTCGTCGAGACCGTCGCCGCGTTCGGCGAGCGGATCGGCGTCGCGTTCCAGCTCGCCGACGACGTGCTGGACCTCGCGTCCGAGGGCGTCGTGTCAGGCAAGACCCCCGGCACCGACCTGCGCGAGGGCGTGCCGACCATGCCGGTGCTCCTGCTGCGCGAGCGCGCCGCCGCCGAGGGCGACCCGGACGACGTGGCGCTCGTCGCGCGCCTCGACGGGGACCTCTCCGACGACCTGGTGCTGGCCGAGGTCGTCACGGCGCTCAGCGCCCACCCGGTCGTCCACGAGACCCGCGAGCGGGCCCTGACGCTGGTGTCGGAGGCGGTCGACCTGCTCGCGCCGCTGCCCGACGGGCCGGTCAAGGACTCGTTCGTCTCGTTCGCCGACGCGCTGGTCAACCGCGCGTCCTGAGCCACCGCCGCGGGACCGCGGCCGGGACGGCGGCGACCCGCGGCTCCGAGGGGGAGCTGTGAGCACGGTCGTGGAGAGCGCGCGCTGCGGTGCGTGCGGGGCGGCGCTGGAGCCCGGTGCGGCGTTCTGCGGGACGTGCGGGGCGCGGGTCGGGGCGGGCGCCGCGGCGGTGCCCGCGGGCGCACCGGGAGTCGCGGTGCCCGCGGGCGCCCCGGGGCGTCCGGTCCCCGCCGCCGCGACCGTGCCCGACGCCGGCTGGTCGCTCGGGGCCGACGTGGACGAGGCCGTCGCGCCCGTGTGGCGCCGGCTCGTGGCCCTCCTGGTCGACCAGGTGCTCGCGGTGGTCGTCGGCGGGGGAGCCACGCTCGCGGTGCTGCCCGCGCTGCGGGACGGCTCCGTGGGGGCGCTGCTGGTCCCCGGGCTGCTGCTCCTGCTGCTCGGCGCGGGCCAGTGGATCGCCGAGGCCGTCGGCGGGCGGACGGTCGGGAGCGCGCTGCTCGGCATCCGCACCGTGTCCGTCCGCACCGGACGGCCCGCGGGGCTGTGGGCGGTGCTCGTGCGGCACGTCGTGCAGGCGCTGGGCACGCTCGTCGCCGGGGTCGGGGTCTACGTCGTCGCGGGTTCGGGCGCGTGGGACGAGGGCCCGGAGCAGCGCGGCTGGCACGACAAGGCGGCCGGGACGCTCGTGCTCCGCGCGCGGCCCGTGCGGGACGCCGCCGTGGCGGAGCGTGCTGCGCCTGACGCTGCAGCGCCGGCGGCCGTCCCGGGGCGGGTGGTGCCGGAGCGGGCCGTGCCGGAGCGCGCCATGCCCGAGCGTGCCGTGCCCGAGCGTGCCGTGCCGGAGCGTGCCGTGCCGGAGCCTGCGGCGGTCGCGGGCGAGCCGGTGCCGACCAGGCCGGTGCCGACCAGGCCGGTGCCGACCGGGCCGGTGCCCACCGGGGTCGCGGCGCCGCCGGCCGGAACCGACGCACCCCCTGCGGCCCCGCCGGTGCGCGACGCCCCGGACGACCTCCCGGACTCGACGATCCCGACGGTGCCCGGGCTCGGGGAGCTCGAGCACACGCACGTCGGACGCTGGGCCGCGGGACCCGAGGCGGCGGGACCGGCGACGGTGCTCGCGCTCGTCCTCGACACCGGCGAGCGCGTCGTGCTCAGCGGCCCCGGCCTCGTCGGACGGCGCCCCGTCGCCGGTGCGGAGACGTGGGCGCACCTCGTGACGATCGACGACCCGGAGCAGTCGGTGTCCTCCACCCACCTGGCGTTCTGGCCGGCCGACAGCGGCCTCGACGTCCTCGACCGCGGATCCACGAACGGCACCGTGCTGCTCGACCCCGCCGGGAAGCCGTGGTCGCTCCCGCCGGGCCGGCCGGCCCGCGTCGCCGCCGGCTGGACCCTCGTCCTCGGCCGCCGCCGGGTGACCGTCGAGCAGGCCTGACCGCCCGCACCGCCAGCCCGGCCCGCGAGACTGCGCCCGGCCCGCGGGACTGCGCCTCCTGGAACGGGCGCAGACCCGGCTACCGGGCGCAGACCTGGCTACCGGGGGCAGACCCGGCGGAGGCCCCGCGGCACGACAGCGGGTCGCCGCCGGGTGCACGCCGTCGGGCACGCCAGACGGCGCCCGCCGGGGTCCGCCCGTCGATCGGACTGCGCCCGGCCCACGAGACTGCGCCTCCTGGAGCGGGCGCAGTCCCGGCTACCGGGCGCAGACCCTGCCCCACACAGCCAGCGCCCCCCAGCCCCAGCGC
>NZ_CABEGA010000077.1 GCF_901521055.1 Cellulomonas hominis
GGGGGTTGTTACACAGCACCGGGCTCGGCCCGGCCGCGAACCGCTCCAGCTCCGCGAGCAGCAGCGGCACGAGCCCCGGGTCCGTGAGGGACCGGAAGTGCCCGGGCGTCGCCAGCCGGACCAGCCGCGCCCCGGGCAGCGCGCTGCCGCCGGGGATGTGCGGGTCGTAGACGGTCGCCGCCGACACGATCCGGCTGTTGTCCGCGCGCTGGGCCGCGAGCGCCGTCAGCACCTCGTCGTCCGGCAGGAACGCGCGGACGGACCGCAGCGGCAGCAGCCGCGCGTACGGGGACCCCGAGAACGGCGTGTTCACCGCGACCATGCCGAGCACGCGGTCCCGGACGTCGGTGCGCCCCATGACCGCCTTCCCGATCAGCCCGCCCTTGGAGTGCGCGACGATCACCACGTCCCGCAGGTCCTCGTCGCGCAGGGCGGCGGCCGCCAGCTCGGCCATGTCGGGGATGCTGCCGCGGTTGAGGCCGAACGGGGCGACGACGTGCACGGCGTGGCCGTGCCGGAACAGGTCGCGGGCCAGGGGCTCCAGGAACCGCCAGGACTCGTACACCCCGGGCAGCAGCAGCACCGCGGGCCGGCGGGCGGGGTGCGGGTCGGTGTACGTGTCCGGCGTGGTGCGCGAGAGCAGGCCCTGCACCTGGCGGGCTGCCGCGTAGGCGTAGTCGAGCGCCCACCACGCGGCGTGCCGCAGGAGCAGGGCGGGCCCGGGGCGCGACGGCACGGGGCGCGACGGCACGGGGCTCGAAGGCACCGGGCGCGCGGTCACCGGGTGCCCTCGCGCAGCCCCGGCACGTCGTCGCGCAGCTCCGGCACGCCGTCGCGGACCCAGCGGCCGACCAGCGGCGCGTGCGTCGCCATCGGGATGTGCCCGGCGTGCGGGACCTCCCGCACGGCGCCGCGGGGGGCCAGCCGCGCCAGCTCCCGCACCCACTCGCGGCTCGCGACCGGGTCGTCAGCCCCGCGGACCAGCAGGGCCGGGCCCGGCAGGCGCGAGACGGCCGCGGCGGTGTCGTAGGCGAACATGTGCGGCAGCACCGCGGAGTACCACCGGGGGCCGGCCCGGAGGTAGTCGGTCAGCACGATCGCGTTCACGCCCGGCGGCTCGTGCAGCCCGTCCCGCGCGAGCCGGCCGGCCTGCCCGAGCACGGTCGGTGCGGCGGCGTCCACGACGCTGCCGATCATCAGCACCCGCTCCACGACCTCCGGGGCCCGCAGCATCGCCTCGGCGACCACCTGCGCGCCCATCGAGTGCCCGACGAGCACGGCCCGGTCGACGCCGCGGTGCCGCAGCACGGCCAGGACGACGTCCGCGAGGTCCTCGACGGTGGGGACCCGCTCCGGCTTCGGGCTGCGGCCGAACCCCGGCAGGTCCGGCACGAGCACCCGGCGGTCCCGCGCGAGCTGGGCGGTCAGCGGCCGGAAGTACCGCTCGGACACCCCGATCCCGTGCACCAGGACGGCGGCGGGGGCACCGGGGTCCCCGACGTCCGTGACCACCACGCCCGCGGCCGGGTCCAGGCCGCGCGGCCGGGCGCCCCCGACCGTCCGCGCGAGCAGGCGTCCCGGTGCCCGGCGGTCGTCCGTGCGCACGCCACGCAGCACGCTCACGCCCCCGGGGCCGGCTCGAGGTGCACGGCCTTGAGCACGGTCATCGCCGCCAGCAGGTCCGGCCCGTACCCGGCGCCCGCGCCGCTGTCCCGGCGGGGGTCGGCGGAGCCGCCGGGCGCGCCGCCGAACACCGCGTTGATCTTGACCGTGCCGACCTCGAGCTCGTCGGCCGCCCGGAGCGCGTGCTCCAGGTCGGGCGTCAGGACGGTGGCGGCCAGCCCGTACCGCCCGGCGGAGGCCAGCCGCAGCCCCTCGTCGAAGTCGCGGACGCGGGTGACAGCAGCGACCGGGCCGAACGTCTCCTCGGTGAGCACCGCCATGTCGGCCGTGCAGCCGTCGAGGACGGTCGGCGGGTAGTACGTGCCGGGACCCTCGGGCGTCGTGCCGCCGGTCAGGGCCCGCGCCCCGGCCGCGAGCGCGCCGGAGACGTGCGCCTCGACGACGGCGCGCTGCTCCGCGTCGACGAGCGGGCCGAGCCCGGTCGCGGGGTCGTCGGGGGCACCGACGACGAGCGCCTCGGCGATCGCGACCAGCTCCGCCAGGACGGCGTCGGCGACCTGCTCGTGCAGGTACACCCGCTCGACCGACGTGCAGAGCTGCCCGGTGTTGGTGAACGCCCCGGTGGCGATCTGCCCGGCCGCCCACGCGGGGTCGACCCCGGCGTCCACGAGGATCGGGTCCTTGCCGCCGTTCTCGCGCAGCACCCGGGCGCCGCGGGCCCCGGCGGTCGCCGCGATCCGGCGCCCCGTCGCGGTGCTGCCCACCTGCGCGACGAGCGCCACGCGGGGGTCCTCGACGAGCGCCTGCCCGGTCGCCCCGTCGCCGTTCACCACGTTGAGGACGCCGGCGGGCAGCGCCTCGGCGACGAGCCGGCCGAGGTGCCAGCCCGGGACGGCGGACCGCTCGGACGGCTTGTGCACGACGGTGTTCCCGGTGACGAGCGCGGCGGCGAGCAGGCCGGCGGCCGCCGGGTACGGGTCGTTCCACGGCGTGATCACCGCGACCACGCCGTGCGGCTCCCGCCGGACCACGTCGAGCGCGCCGCCCGCGCCCGCGAGCGTCCGGCCCGTGGCGCCGAGCCCAGTGGTCGCGGCCTCGTCGAGCAGGTCGGCCGCCACCAGCGCCGACTCCACGGACTGGCCCAGCAGGCGGCCGGTGGCGGCGCAGAGCTCGGCGCCGAGCACGTCGGCCTCCGAGCGGACGGCGGCCGCGGCGGCCCGGAGCGCGGCGGCGCGCTCCCCCGGCGCGGTCCGGCGCCAGGCGGCGCGGGCGGCGTCGGCCGCGGTCACGGCCTCCGTCACCTCGGCGGCCGTCGCGGGCACCAGCACGAGGGCGGGCTCGCCGGTGGTGGGCGCGACGCGCAGCACCTCCCGGTCACCGGCCGCGGGGCGCACGTGCCCGTCGACCAGGTGCTCGGCGAGGCGGCTGCCGGCGGCGATCTGCTGCTGCGGCGTGGCGGACGTCAGGGTCACGTGGGCCTCCGGAGGGTCGTGAGGAGCGGGGTGATCGGCGTGGTCGGGACGGGTTGTCACGGGGTCGGACGGGCGGATCGGGACGAACCGGACGGATCGGAAGCACGGTTCAAGATGCGAACCGTGCTTCACCCGGACAGAGTGGCGCGGAGCACACGATCGCCGGGTCCAGCCAGCGGCCCGAGCCACGTCCCCCCGTACGTCGAGCACCTCGACTCTGTACGACTCAGGGAAGGTCGGCCACTCATGCGCATCCTGGGCGTCAACGCCATCTACCACGACCCCTCCGCCGCCCTCGTCGTCGACGGCCAGGTGGTCGCCGCGGCGGAGGAGGAGCGGTTCAGCCGCCGCAAGCACGGCAAGCGGCCCGTGCCGTTCGCCGCGTGGGAGCTGCCGGAGCTGTCGATGCGCTGGTGCCTCGACGTCGCGGGCCTGCGGCCGGAGGACCTGGACGCGGTCGCCTACTCGTTCGACCCGGCGCTGTCCAAGCCGGCCGAGGAGCTCGGCCTCACGGACCCGTGGGACCACCTGCGGCTGATGTATGCGGAGAAGGCCCCGAACTTCCTCGCCACGGCCCTGCCGGGCCTCGACCGGTCGCGCGTGCGGTTCGTGCCGCACCACGTCGCGCACGCCGCGTCCGCCGCGCTGGCCTCGCCGCACCCGACCAGCAGCGTGCTCGTGCTCGACGGCCGCGGCGAGCGGGCCTCCCACCTGGCCGGACGGTACGTCGACGGCCGACTCGAGGTGCTCGCGAGCCAGGAGCTGCCGCACTCGCTGGGGCTGGTGTACGAGTCCCTGACCGAGCACCTGGGGTTCCTGCGGTCCAGCGACGAGTACAAGGTCATGGCGCTGGCGTCCTACGGCGAGCCCCGGTTCCTCGACGAGCTGCGGGAGGTCATCCGCGCCACGGGAGACGGCGGGTTCGTCGCCGAGGCACCGGACTGGAGCCGCTGGGCGCCGGCCCGGGTCGACGACGGCACGTGGGGCGGCGACCACGCCGACCTGGCGTGCTCGGTGCAGGCGCGGCTGGAGGAGGTCCTGGTCGACCTCGCGCGCTGGCTGCACGGGCGCACCGGGGACCGGGTGCTGACGATGGCCGGGGGCACCGCTCTCAACTGCGTGGCGAACTCGCGGATCTGGCGCGAGTCGGGCTTCGAGGAGATGTGGGTGCAGCCCGCCGCGGGCGACGCCGGCACCGCCCTGGGCGCCGCGATGCAGGTCGCCGCCGACGAGGGCGAGCCGCTGCACCCGATGCCGTCCGCGGCGCTCGGCCGGTCCTGGTCGGACGACGAGATCGCGGCGCGGCTGCGGCTCGCGAAGGTGCCGTTCACGACGCCCGCGACGACCGAGGAGCTCGCCGCGGAGGTCGCCGGCGTGCTCGCCGACGACGGCGTGGTCGCCTGGTTCGACGGCAGGAGCGAGTACGGCCCCCGCGCGCTCGGCCAGCGGTCGCTGCTCGCGCACCCCGGCCGCGCGGAGAACCTGGAGCGCCTGAACGACGTCAAGGGCCGCGAGCAGTTCCGGCCCGTCGCGCCGATGGTCCTGCTCGACCACGCCGCGGAGATCTTCTCCGCCGGGCCGATCCCGAGCCCGTACATGCTGTTCGTGCACACCGTCGCGCAGGAGTGGCGGGACCGGATCCCCGCCGCCGTGCACGTCGACGGCACCGCCCGCATCCAGACCGTCGACCCCGCCGTGCAGCCGCGCCTCGGCGCCACGATCGAGGCGTTCCGCGACCGCACGGGCCTGCCCGTCGTGATCAACACGAGCCTCAACACCGCGGGCCGGCCGATGGTCGACGACCCGCGGGACGCGCTGGAGCTGTTCGGCTCCGCGCCGGTGGACCTGCTGGTCATGGGGCCGCACCTGGTGCGCCGGGCGGCCGTGTTCGCGGCGCCCGACGGGTCCCGGCAGGAGCAGGCCGGGGCGGTCGCGCCGTGACGGGCCCGCGGTGGTCGGTGGTCGTCCCGACGATCGGGCGCCCGCAGCTCCGCGCGATGCTGGGCTCGCTGGCCGCGCAACCGTTCGACGCGCACCGGTCCGACGCGCTCCCGGCGCCGGAGGCGGTGGTCGTGGTCGACGACCGGCCGCTCACCGACACCACGCCGCTCGACCTCGCGGACCTGGGCCCGCTGCCCGCCCCGCTGCGGGTGCTGCGCTCGGGCGGGCGGGGACCGGCGGCGGCGCGCAACGCCGGCTGGCGGAGCACGAGGACCCCGTGGGTGGCGTTCCTGGACGACGACGTCCTGCTCCCCGAGGGCTGGGCCGACGCGTTCGCCGCCGACCTGGCCGCCGCGGGCCCGGACGTCGCCGCCACGCAGGCGCGGCTGCACGTCCCGCTGCCCGCCCACCGGCCCCCGCTGGACTGGGAGCGCAGCACCGCCGGGCTCGAGGGCGCGCGGTGGGCGACGGCGGACATGGCCTTCCGTCGCGCGGCCCTGGAGCAGGCCGGCGGCTTCGACGAGCGGTTCCCGCGGGCCTACCGGGAGGACTCAGACCTCGCGCTGCGGGTGCGGCTCGCGGGGTGGCAGCTCACGCGTGGGTCCCGGACGACCACCCACCCCGTCCGGCCCGCGGACGACCGGGTGAGCGTCCGGGTCCAGGCCGGCGCGGCCGACGACGCGCTGATGCGGGCCCTGCACGGTCCCGGGTGGCGCGAGCTGGCCGAGACCGGACGCGGCCGGTTCCGGTGGCACGTCGCCACGGTCGCGGCCGCCGGGCTCGCAGCCGGTGCGGCACTGACCGGGCACCGCCGGCCGGCGGCCCTCGCCGGCGCGGGCTGGCTCGCGCTGACGGCCGACTTCGCGCGCCGGCGGATCGCGCCGGGCCCGCGCCCCGGCCAGCCGGACTGGGCGCCCGAGTGGCGCCGGATGGCGTGGACCAGCGCCGTGATCCCGTTCGTTGCCGTCCGGCACCGGCTGCGCGGCACGCTCGCGCACCGCGGCGGCGTCGACCCGTGGCCCGTCCCGGTGCGGGCGGTCCTGCTCGACCGGGACGGCACGCTCGTGCACGACGTGCCCTACAACGGCGACCCGGCGCAGGTGCGCCCCGTCGACGGCGCGCGCGAGGTGCTCGACGCGCTGCGTGCGGCGGGGATCGCCGTCGGCCTGGTGTCGAATCAGTCGGGCGTCGCCCGGGGCGTCCTGACGCGCGCCCAGGTCGACGCCGTGAACGCGCGCCTGGCGGAGCTGGTCGGACCGTTCGGCACGGTGCAGGTCTGCCCGCACGGCCCGGACGACGGGTGCACCTGCCGCAAGCCCGCGCCCGGCATGGTGCTCGCGGCCGCGCGCGCCCTCGGGGTGCCGCCCGCCGCCTGCGCCGTGGTCGGGGACATCGGCGCGGACGTCGACGCCGCGGTCGCCGCCGGTGCCCGGGCCGTGCTCGTGCCGACGCCGGCGACCCGGCCGGAGGAGGTCGAGGCCGCACCGGAGGTCGCACCGGACCTGTGGTCGGCCGTCGCGCGGCTCGTGCCCGGCGTGCTGCCGCCCCGGCACCGTCGCGAGGAGCCGGCACCCGACGGTGCGGACTCCGAGGCCGAGGGGGCGGCGGCGTGAGCCGGGTGCTGGCCGTCCGGCTGGACAGCGACGGCGACGTGCTGCTGACCGGCCCGGCCGTCCGGGCGCTGCGCGCGCTGGGGCCCGTCGACGTGCTGGCGTCCCCGCAGGGCTCGCGGGCCGCCGCGCTGCTGCCGGGCGTCGACGAGGTCCTGACCTTCGACGCCCCGTGGAGCGGCTACCGGCCCGCGGTGTTCGACCAGGCGGCGGTCGCGCAGGTCGTCGGCGCCGTCGCGGACCGCCGGTACGCCCGGGCGGTCGTGTTCACGTCGTTCCACCAGAGCCCGCTGCCGACCGCCCTGCTGCTCCGGCTCGCCGGCGTCCAGCACGTGGCCGCCACCAGCGAGGACTACCCCGGGTCGCTGCTCGACGTGCGGCACCGCCGCCCCGAGGGCCTGCACGAGGTGGAGGCCGCGCTCGATCTCGCGCACGCGGCCGGCGGGCACCTGCCCGCCGGGGACGACGGGCGGCTCGCGGTGCGCGGGCCGCTCCCCGAGGTGCACGGCCTCGTCCCCGACCTGCCCTACGTGGTGCTGCACCCGGGCGCCTCGGTGCCCGCGCGGGCGCCCCGGCCGGAGGACGCGCGCGCCGCGGTGGCCGCGCTCACCGGCGCCGGGTGGCCGGTCGTCGTCACCGGCGGGCCGACCGAGCGCGGGCTGACGGCGCGCGTCGCCGAGGGCGTGCCCGGGGCGGTGGACCTCGGCGGGCGCACCGACCTGGCCACGCTCGCCGGCGTGCTGGCCGGCGCCGCCGCGGTGGTCGTCGGGAACACCGGGCCCGCGCACCTCGCGGCCGCGGTCGGGACCCCCGTGGTCTCGCTGTTCGCGCCCGTCGTGCCGGCGGACCGCTGGGCGCCGTACGGGGTGCCGACCGTGCTGCTGGGCGACCCCGGCGCGCCCTGCGCCGGCACCCGAGCGCGGGAGTGCCCCGTGCCCGGCCACCCCTGCCTCGCCGGCGTCGACCCGGCGGAGGTCGTGGCCGCCGTCGACCGGCTGACCGCCGACGCCCGCGCGGGGGTGCCCGCATGAGGGTCCTCGCCTGGCACGTGCACGGGTCCTGGATGACGTCGTTCGTCCAGGGCGACCTCGACTACGTGATGCCGGTCGACGCCGGGCGGACCGCCGACGGGCTCGGCCGGGCCCGCACGTGGGACTGGCCGGAGCGGGCGCGGGAGGTGCCCGTCGAGCGGCTGCGCGACGAGCCGGTCGACGTGGTCGTGCTCCAGCGCCCGCGGGAGCTCGAGCTGCTGCAGGAGCTGACCGGCCTGCGCGCCGGGGTGGACGTCCCGGCGGTCTACGTCGAGCACAACACCCCGACGGGCCCCGCCGTGGCGACCCGCCACCACCTCGCGGACCGCAGCGACGTCCCCGTCGTGCACGTCACCCACTACAACGCGCTGGTCTGGGACAACGGCAGCGCGCCGACCACCGTGATCGAGCACGCCGTGCCGGACCCCGGCCCGCTGTACACGGGCGAGCGCGCGCGGGTGGCGGCGGTGGTCAACGAGCCTGTCCGGCGGTGGCGGGTCGCGGGCACCGACGTGCTGCTCGACCTGGCCGCGCAGGTGCCGGTCGAGGTCTACGGCATGGGGATGTCCGCCCTCGCCGAGCGGGCCGCCGCGGCGGGGCTGCGCGGCGACCTCGCGCTGACCGGCCACCTGCACGAGGACGTCCGGCAGTCCGAGCTGCACCCGCGGCTCGGGCAGGCCCGCGCGTACCTGCACCCGTACCGGTGGACCAGCCTCGGGCTGTCGCTCGTCGAGGCGATGACGATCGGGATGCCGGTCCTCGCCCTCGCCACCACCGCGGCCCCCGAGTCCGTTCCCCCGGAGGCCGGCGTCGTCTCCAGCGACCCCGCGGTGCTCGCGGCCGCGGCCCGGCGCTGGCTGGCCGACCCCGACGAGGCCCGCGAGCGCGGTGCCGCCGCCCGCGCCCACGCCCTGCGGCGGTTCGGCATGGCGCGGTTCCTGTCCGACTGGCAGCACGTCCTGACGGAGGTGACCCGATGAGGATCGCGATGGTCTCGGAGCACGCCAGCCCGCTCGCCGTCCTCGGCGGCGTCGACGCCGGCGGGCAGAACGTGCACGTGGCGGCCCTCGCCACCGAGCTCGCGCGGCTCGGCCACGAGGTCGACGTCTACACGCGGCGCGACGACCCGCGCACGCCCGAGCGGGTGCCGCTCGCGCCGGGCGTCGAGGTGGTGCACGTCCCCGCCGGTCCACCGGTCGCGCTGCCCAAGGACGAGCTGCTGCCGCACATGGGCGAGTTCGGCCGGTGGCTCGCGGACCGGTGGGCAGCGACCGCGCCCCCGGACGTCGCGCACGCGCACTTCTGGATGTCGGGGCTCGCGACGCTCCAGGCGGCCGAGCCGCACGGCGTGCCGGTCGCGCAGACGTTCCACGCCCTCGGCTCGGTCAAGCGCCGGCACCAGGGCGCCGCCGACACCAGCCCGCCGGGGCGGGTGCGGGCGGAGGTCGTCGTGGCGCAGCGCGCGGACGTCGTCGTCGCGACGTGCTCCGACGAGGTCGCCGAGCTGGGCCGGATGGGCGTGCCGGAGTCGCGCACCCGCGTCGTGCCGTGCGGCGTGGACGTGCGGCACTTCTCCCCCGCGCGGCGGCAGGGGCGGCCACCGGGCGGCCCGCGGCTGCTGTGCGTCGGCCGGCTCGTCGAGCGCAAGGGCGTCGACACCGTGGTCCGGGCGCTCGCCGACCTGCCGGACGCGGAGCTGACCGTCGCCGGTGGCCCGCCGCGGGAGCGCCTGGCCGGCGACCCGGAGGCGCAGCGGCTGCTGGACGTGGCCCGGGAAGCCGGCGTCGCCGACCGCGTGCACCTGCTCGGCGGCGTCGGGCACGCCCGGATGCCGGAGCTGATCCGGTCGGCGGACGTCGTCGTCGCGACCCCCTGGTACGAGCCGTTCGGCATCGTGCCCGTCGAGGCCGCGGCCTGCGGGGTGCCGGTGGTCGGCAGCGCGGTCGGCGGGCTGCTCGACACCGTGCAGGACGGCCGGACCGGTGTCCTGGTCCCGCCGCGCGACCCCGCGGCGCTCGCCGGTGCCCTGCGCGCGCTGCTCGACGACCCCGGTCGCTGCGCGGCGTACGGTCGCGCGGCCCGGCGGGCGGCCGTGTCCCGCTACGCGTGGGACCGGGTGGCCGCGCAGACCGCCGCCGTCTACCGGACGCTCGTGCGCCCGGCGCTGCGGGCGGTGAGTGCCGGATGAGCGCCGCCACCTGGCTCGAGGAGCACACGCGCGAGGTCGGCGGGGCGCTGGACGCCCTGCGGGGCGAGGCGCCGCGGCTCGACCGGTGGGCGGGCACCCTGGCCGCGGTGCTCGGCGCCGGCGGCCGGCTGCTCGTCGCCGGCAACGGGGGCAGCGCCGCCGAGGCGCAGCACCTCACCGCCGAGCTCGTCGGGCGGTTCCGCGAGGACCGCGACCCGTACTCGGCGATCGCCCTGACCGCCGACACGTCGACCCTCACCGCCGTCGTCAACGACTACGGGGCGGACGAGGTCTTCGCCCGCCAGGTGCAGGCGCACGGCCGGCCGGGCGACGTGCTCGTGCTGCTGTCGACGTCGGGCACCAGCCCCAACGTGCTGCGCGCCGCCGAGCGCGGTCGCCGGCTCGGCCTCACCGTGTGGGCGATGACCGGCCCCGCGCCCAACGCGCTTGCCGGCCTCGCGGACGACGCCCTGTGCGTCGCCGCCCCGACGACCGCCGGGGTGCAGACGGGTCACCTGGTGGCGCTGCACGCGCTGTGCGCGGTCGTCGACGAGCACGTGCTGCCGGGTCGCCCCTCCGCGTCGGAGCCGGCGGAGTGGAGCGCCCGGCCCGACACGCCGGTGCGTGTCGGGCAGGACGCTCCACTCGGCGAGGTGGAGGGCGTGCGGGAGTCCGGGGGCGTGCCCACGGAGCGGGACGTGCCCCCGCCGGGGCGCCGGCCGCGGGTCGTGGTCGTCGGCGACGCGCTGCTCGACCGCGACGTCGACGGCACGACCGAGCGGCTGTGCCCGGACTCGGCCGCGCCCGTGCTGGACGTCGCGGCGGTGCGGGAGAGCCCCGGCGGTGCCGGCCTCGCGGCCTTGCTCTGCGCGGCGTCGGGCGCGGACGTGACGCTGGTGGCGCCCGTCGCGGACGACGACGCGGGGCGCCGGCTCGCGGGGCTGCTGGCGCCGGAGGTGACCCTGGTGACCCTCCCCCACGCGGGCCCCACCCGCACCAAGACGCGGGTGCGCAGCGGCGGCCAGTCGATCGTCCGGCTGGACGAGGGCGGCCCTGGGCACCCCGACGACGTCGACGTCGAGGCCGTCCGGGAGGCGCTGCTGGGCGCGGACGCCGTGCTGGTGTCCGACTACGGCGCGGGCACAACACGGGACCCGCGGGTGCGGGCGCTGCTCGCGGAGACCGCGCCCCGGACCCGCACCGTCTGGGACCCGCACCCGCGCGGAGCCGACCCGGTGCCGGGCACGCTGCTGGTCACGCCGAACGTGGCGGAGGCCCGGCGCGCGCTCGACGCCGGGGCCCGGACGCCGTCCGACAGGCTCGCGGCGTCCCTGCGCGACGCCTGGGGCGTGCGCGGGGTCGTCGTCACGGCGGGGGCGCTCGGGGCGTACCTGGCGGCCGCGGGCGACACCGTGTTCGTGCCCGCCCCGCCGGCGCCCCACGGGGACCCGTGCGGCGCCGGGGACCGGTTCGCCGCGTCCGCCACCGTGGCGCTCGCGCGCGGCGCGGTCCCGTCCGCGGCGGTCGGTGCCGCGGTGACCGACGCGTCCGCGTGGGTGGCCGCCGGCGGGGCCGAGGGCTTCCGCCGCCGCCGCGACGAGGCCCCGCCGGTGGCGCACGACCCCGGGGACGGCGAGCACCGGCCCGAGGCCGAGGCCGACCCCCTGGCGGCGCTGGCCGCCCGGCTGCGGCTGTCCGGCGGGACGCTCGTCGCGACCGGCGGCTGCTTCGACCTGGTGCACGCCGGGCACGTCGCCACCCTGCAGGCCGCCCGGCGCCTCGGCGACGCGCTGGTCGTGCTGATGAACTCCGACGACTCGGTGCGCCGGCTCAAGGGCCCGGACCGCCCCGTCGTCGGCGCACCGGACCGCGCCCGGGTCCTCGAGGCCCTGGACTGCGTGGACGCCGTCGTGGTGTTCGACGAGGACGACCCGCGCGCCGTCCTCGACCGCCTGCGCCCGGACGTGTGGGTGAAGGGCGGCGACTACGGCGGCACCCGGCTGCCCGAGGCGGACGTCGTCGAGCAGCACGGCGGCCGGGTGGTCCTGCTCCCCTACCTGGACGGCCGGTCCACCACCTCGATCCTCCAGCGCACGGGCGCCGCCCGCAGCGCCTCCCGCTCGTCGAAGGAGCTCTCGTGACCGCTCTCCCGCCCCTGACCCCCCGTCCGCTCGGCACCGTCTTCGTCACCGGGGGCGCGTCCGGTCTCGGCGCCGCGGTCGTCGACGCCGTCGAGGCCGCCGGCGGCAAGCCCGCCGTGCTCGACCGCGTCCCCCCGCGCGAGGGCGTGCCCTACGTCGAGGTCGACCTGTCCGACTCCGCCGCCGCCGCGGCCGCCGTCGAGCAGCTGGTGCTCACCGCCGGGGAGCCGACCGGCGTCGTCACCGCCGCGGGCACCGACGCGTGCGGACCGCTCACCGAGATCGACACCGAGACCTGGGAGCGGGTCGTGCGGGTCAACCTGTTCGGCACCGCCGCGGTGGTCCGCGCCACGCTGCCGTACCTGGAGAAGGTGCGCGGCACCGTCGTGACCGTCGGCTCCACGCTGTCGCTGCGCGGCATGGGCGACGCGACCGCCTACGCGACCTCGAAGTTCGGGGTCCGCGGGTTCTCGCAGGCGCTCGCCGCGGAGTACGCCGGCCGTGTCGGGGTGACGCTGCTCGTGCCCGGCGGGATGCGCACCGCGTTCTTCGACGGCCGGGCCGAGCAGTACAAGCCCGGCCCGGACGCGGACCTGAACGACCCCCGGGCCACGGCGGGTGCGGTCGTGACCGCGCTGACCCAGCCGGTCGGCAGCGAGATCCGCGAGCTGCTCGTCATGGCGTCCGGCGAGAGCTCGTGGCCGTGACGGGCGGGCCCGGGGACGTCCTGGTCCTGCGGGCGCTCGGGCTCGGCGACCTGCTCACGGGGGTCGCGGCGCTGCGCGGCGTGCGGCGCCGGTGGCCGGACCACCGGATCGTGCTCGCGGCGCCGCCCGCCGTGGGCGACTGGCTGGTCCAGGTCGGCGTCGTCGACGCCGTGCTGCCCACCGCGGGCCTCGAGCCGCTGGCGTGGGGCGGCCCGGGCGGGCACGTGGCGGTGGACCTGCACGGCCGCGGCCCGCAGAGCCACCGGCTGCTGCTCGACACCGGCCCGAGGCTGCTCGTCGGGTTCGACAGCCCGGGGGCGGGCCACCGCGGCCCCGCGTGGCGGCCCGACGAGCACGAGGTCGACCGGTGGTGCCGGCTCGTGTCCGACGCCGGCGGCCCGTGCGGACCCGAGGACCTGCGGGTGGACGTGCCGGCACCACCCCGCAGCGGCGAGGTCGTCGTCCTGCACCCCGGGGCGGCGTCGGGCTCCCGGCGCTGGCCCGCCGACCGCTGGGGCGCGCTCGGTGCGCGTCTCACGACCACCGGGTGGGCGGTCGCGGTGACCGGCGGCCCCGACGAGCGCGACCTGTGCGCCCGCGTCGCCGCGCTGTCCGGGGCCGGGACGGTGGACCTGTCCGGCTCCCTGGACCTTCCCGGGCTGGCGTCGCTGGTCGCCGGCGCCCGCCTGCTGGTGTGCGGCGACACCGGCGTGGCCCACCTCGCGACCGCCGTCGGCACGCCGTCGGTCCTGCTGTTCGGCCCGACGCCCCCCGCGTGGTGGGGCCCGCGGATCGACGCCGACCGGCACCTCGTGCTCTGGCACGGCGACCTGGACCACCCCGGCGACCCGCACGCCGAGGTGCTCGACCCCGCCCTGGACCGGATCACCGTGGACGAGGTCTGGGACGCGGTCGGCCGCGGCCTCGTGCTCACCGCGCCGCAGGACCGACGGGTGGCCGTGGCGGACTGACCGGCGCGCCGGCCCCTACGCCGGGACCCGGACCGCCTCCGCGAACCACGCCACGGTCCGCGCGAGCCCGTCCTCCCACGTCACCTCGGGCGCCCAGCCGAGCACCTGCTGCGCGAGCGTGGTGTCCGGCCGGCGCACCTCGGGGTCGTCGACGGGCCGCTCGATCAGCCGGATCTCCGAGCGGGAGCCGGTGGCCGCGACGACGTCCTCCGCGATCCGCCGGACGGAGAGCTCCGTCGGGTTGCCGATGTTCACCGGGCCGGGGTGCCCGGACGCCGCGAGCGCGAGGATGCCCCGCACCAGGTCGTCGACGTAGCAGACGGACCGGGTCTGGCTGCCGTCGCCGGCGACCGTGATCGGCTCCCCGGCGAGCGCCTGGCGGATGAACGTCGGGATCGCCCGGCCGTCGTAGGGGCGCATCCGGGGGCCGTAGGTGTTGAAGATCCGGACGATGCCGGTGTCCACCCCCTCCGCGCCGCGGTACGCGGTGGTCAGCGCCTCGGCGTACCGCTTCGCCTCGTCGTACACGCCGCGCGGGCCGATGGGGTTGACGTGGCCCCAGTAGTCCTCGGTCTGCGGGTGCACCTGCGGGTCGCCGTAGACCTCGGAGGTGGAGGCGAGCACGAAGCGCGCGCCCTTCTCCTTCGCGAGGCCGAGGGCGTGCAGCGTGCCGAGGGCCCCGACCTTGAGGGTCTGGATGGGCAGCTGCAGGTAGTCGACGGGCGACGCCGGGGAGGCGAAGTGCAGCACGAGGTCCACCGCGTCGGGGACGTGCACGTAGTCGGTGAGGTCCGACCGCACGAGCCGGAACCCGGGGTCGTCCATGAGGTGCGCGACGTTGGCCGGGTTGCCCGTGAGGAAGTTGTCGAGGCAGACCACCTCGGTCCCGGCCTGCCGCAGCGCGGTGCACAGGTGGCTGCCGAGGAACCCGGCGCCGCCGGTGACGACGGCGCGGCGGAACGGGCCGGTGCGGGCGTGCGGGGCGGCGTGGTCGGGGCGGGTGCCGGTCATCGGGGCTCCTCTCGGTCGGCCGGTGCGGTGGCCACGGCGCTGTGGTCGGCGGGCGGGGCGGGGTGCTGGGTCTGTCTCTTATTTCACATCTCCGAGCCCACGAGACGCTACGCTATCTCGTATGCCGTCTTCTGCTTGGAAAAAAAAACATGCCATCGCCCAGCATCTTCTCACGCCTCCCACAGGAGTTGTTGTTTCCTCTGTGCTCCTGCTCGGTTTTTTTTCTAAGTTCCTTCCGCAGCTCAGACTCTTTCCCCA
>NZ_CABEGA010000078.1 GCF_901521055.1 Cellulomonas hominis
CCCGTCGGCGACCTCCCCGCCGTCCCGCCCGCCGGCGACCTCCCCGCCGTCCCGCCGGAGGCGTTCCCGTCCCCGGAGGCGTCGCCCTCCGCGGGGGCCGGGTGGGCCGTGCGGCTGCCGGACGGCACGATCGCCGGGCTCGACGCGCCGCTGCTCGTCGGGCGGAACCCCGACCCGCAGCCGGGCGTGCGCACGGTGCCGGTCGCGGACCCGAGCCGGTCCGTGTCGAAGAACCACCTCATGCTCGGCGTCGACGACCAGGGCCCGTGGATCGTCGACCGCGGTTCCACGAACGGCACGCTCGTCACCCTCGCGGACGGCCAGCGCATCGTGTGCCTCCCGGACCGCCGCGTGCGGCTCTCGGACGGCTCCCTGGTGACGTTCGGCGACCTCTCGCTGTCGGTGGGGGTCCGCGCCTAGAGTGACGCATGGGCCGCCCGCGGTCTGGTGCGACGATGCAGGACGTCGAGCTGGTGGACGTCGCTGACCGTTCGAGCGCGCCCGGGCCCCGGCGACCGTCCCGGCGTGCGTCCCGCGGCCCCGTGCCGCCAGCGCCCGGTGCGCGGCGGCTCGCAGACGGGGACGCGAGGGCCCCGTCGTCGCCGCACCGCCGCCGGTGGGTGGCCGTGCTGGTGACGGCCGCCGTGCTCGTCGGTGGCGTCCTGGCGGTGGGGGAGGCCGCGTCGCGCGAGGCGCCGGCGGCGGCCGTGCCCGCCGGCATGGTCGCGCCGCTCGACGGGCCGCCGTGGGCCCAGTGGCGGGCGCCCGTGGGCCGGACCGATGACGTGCTGTCCGCGTCCGGCGTGCTCGTGGTGTCGTCGGTGCGCGAACGCAGGTTCACGGTCACGGGGTACGAGGCGACGACGGGCGCCCGGGTCTGGCAGCGCGACCTCGGCGAGGTGTCGGGGACGCGCCCGCTGACGGGCTGCCCGCACGACGGCGGGGACGTCGGTGACGTGGTGCTGTGCGTCGTGGAGCCGCGGCCGTCGCCGGACGACTGGGAGCCCGGCACGGTGCCGTTCCCCGCGCCGGACGAGGGTCCCGTCCACGTGACCGCCATGGACGCGGCGACCGGCGAGGTGCTGAGCCGGTGGACGGTGCACGGGCGGCTCGCGGCGGTCGAGCGCCTGCGGGACGACCTGGTCGTGATGGGCGTCGGGGCGGACGGCCACGCGGAGGTCGGCCGGTATGCGGGCGAGGGCGGGGAGCGGCTCTGGTGGTACCGCGGCGACGAGCGGCTGCGCCTGCGGGAGGGGATCGTCTCGGGGTCCGAGGTCCGGGTGAACGACTCGTTCGTGCTGGTGCAGGGCTGGTCGGCGACCGTCCTCGACGCGCGCACCGGCGACCAGATCAGCACGACGCCGCCGACGTGGTTCGTGGTCGGGGCGCTCGCCGGCGACCTGTTCGGCACCTGGACCAGCGGGGAGGGCGGGAGCGTGCGCGACCGGCACGGCCGCGAGCTGTTCACGACCCGGGCGCTGTTCCCGACCATCACGGCGAGCGACGGGGAGCCGGTCGACCTGCTCGTGATGGACGAGGGCGGGACGCTCGTCGGCCGCACGCTGCCCGGCGGCGCGGAGCGGTGGCGGCTGGACACGTACCGGGCGGTGCGGCTGCAGGTCGACGGCCGCCTCGTGCTGCTGGGGGTCGACGGGTACCAGGTGGTGGAGGTCCGCACGGGGGCGGTCGGGTGGGAGTCCCCGTACAAGGTGCTCATGTGGTGGGCGCCCCTCACGGACGGCCGGCTCGTGCTCGCCGCCGGGAGGTCGGGGACCGGGATGCCGACCATGGAGGCGCGCCGGCTGACCGACGGCCACCTGGAGTGGACGCTGCCGCTCGAGGACGGGGTGCGCTCCGTGTCGGCGGTCGGCGGGCACCTGCTGCTGCGGACCCGCGAGGAGATGATCGTGCTGCGGTGACGCGAGCAGTCCGGATGCTGAGCGCTTGCGGTCCGCCCCTCGGTGCGGGGTAGGGTGCTGATGTGCTCACGCGACGCGACCTCCTTCTTCGCCGCCGCGACGAGGCCCTCTAGGCCGGATCCTCGTCGCGGAGTTCGGTGCGCCGGCTGACCCCCAGCACCCGCGAGGCGAAGGATCCCCCCGATGAGCTACCACGACCGCACCCCCCAGCAGCCGTCCGGCATGCCGGTGCACAAGTACCGCCCGTTCTCCGAGCAGATCCGCGTCGACCTGCCCGACCGGACGTGGCCGACGCAGCAGATCACCAAGGCCCCCCGCTGGTGCGCGGTCGACCTGCGCGACGGCAACCAGGCGCTGATCGAGCCGATGAACGCGGCCCGCAAGCTGGCGATGTTCGAGCTGCTGGTCCAGATGGGCTACAAGGAGATCGAGGTCGGCTTCCCGGCGGCCTCGCAGACGGACTTCGACTTCGTGCGGATGCTCATCGAGGAGGGCCGCATCCCCGACGACGTCGTCATCCAGGTGCTGACCCAGTCCCGTGAGCACCTGATCGAGCGGACGTACGAGGCGATCGCCGGCGCGAAGCAGGCCATCGTGCACCTGTACAACTCGACGTCCGTGCTGCAGCGCGAGGTGGTGTTCCGCAGCGACGAGGACGGCATCGTCGACATCGCGGTCAGCGGCGCGCGGCTCTGCAGGAAGTACGAGGAGACGGTGCCCGGCACCGAGGTCTTCTACGAGTACAGCCCCGAGTCGTACACGGGCACCGAGCTGGAGTTCGCCGTCCGGATCTGCAACGCGGTCCTGGAGGTGTTCGAGCCGACCGCCGACAAGCCGGTGATCATCAACCTGCCGGCGACGGTCGAGATGGCGACGCCGAACGTGTACGCGGACTCCATCGAGTGGATGGGCCGGCACCTGCGGCACCGCGAGAACGTGGTGCTGTCGCTGCACCCCCACAACGACCGCGGCACCGCTGTCGCCGCCGCGGAGCTGGGCTACCTGGCGGGTGCCGACCGCATCGAGGGCTGCCTGTTCGGCAACGGCGAGCGCACCGGCAACGTCTGCCTGGTGACCCTCGGCATGAACCTGTTCAGCCAGGGCGTGGACCCGCAGATCGACTTCAGCGACATCGACCACATCCGCCGCACCGTCGAGCACTGCAACCAGATGCCCGTCCCCGAGCGGCACCCGTACGGCGGCGACCTGGTGTTCACCGCGTTCTCCGGGTCGCACCAGGACGCGATCAAGAAGGGCCTGGACGCCATGGCCGCCCGCGCGGAGGCCGAGGGCGTCGGGGTCGACGACATCGTCTGGGCGGTGCCGTACCTGCCGATCGACCCGAAGGACGTCGGCCGCTCGTACGAGGCGATCATCCGCGTAAACTCCCAGTCCGGGAAGGGCGGCATCTCGTACCTGATGAAGTCCGAGCGCGACCTGGACCTGCCGCGCCGCCTGCAGATCGAGTTCTCGCAGGTCGTGCAGCGGTACACCGACGCGCACGGCACCGAGGTCACCGCGGACGCCCTGTGGCGGATCTTCACCGACGAGTACCTGCCGGTCGAGCCCGGATCGGACCTGGCGCCGTGGGGACGGTTCGCGCTCCGCGGCACCCGGGCCACCAGCGGCGAGGACGGTCCCGACACCCTCACCGTCGACCTGGTCGACGCCGGCACGGAACGGACCGTCGAGGCGTCCGGCAACGGCCCGATCGCGGCGTTCGTCGCGGCGCTGGGCGAGGTCGGCGTGCAGGTGCAGGTGCTCGACTACGCCGAGCACGCGCTGTCCGCCGGCGGCGACGCCACGGCCGCCGCGTACGTCGAGTGCGCGGTCGGCGACCAGACGCTCTGGGGCGTCGGCATCGACCCGTCGATCACCACCGCGTCGCTCAAGGCGATCATCTCCGCGGTCAACCGCGCCCACCGCTGACCCGGCGCCGGCACCCCCTGGACGGGCCGGCCGCCACCCTTGACCGGCCCAGCGCCCGGTCCCGGCACGCTCGCGCCCACCGGCGCGCGACGTCGGGGCCGGGCGTCGCCGTGCCCGGGTGGGGGCGGCCCCTCGCGCGAGGTCGTCAGTCGTGCACGAGGTCGTCACGTGCACCGGACGACCTCGTGCCGATGTGACGACCTCACGGGTCGGGGACGCGGGCGCGGCACGCGGTCGGCGAACGGTGCCGCGCGGGGGGCGCCGGCGGGGGGAGAATGGTCGGCGTGAGCCTCTACCGCGACGAGGCGATCGTGCTGCGCACCCACAAGCTCGGGGAGGCGGACCGGATCGTCACCCTCCTGACCCGCACCCACGGCAAGGTCCGTGCGGTCGGCAAGGGCGTCCGGCGCACCACGTCGCGGTTCGGCTCGCGGCTGGAGCCGTTCATGCACATCGACGTGCAGCTCAGCACGGGCCGGAACCTCGACGTCGTCACGCAGGTCGAGACGATCGGCGCGTACGGCCGCCCGGTGTGCGAGGACTACGCGCTGTACACCGCGGGCACCGTGATGCTGGAGACCGCGGAGCGGCTGGTCGAGGCCGAGCGGGAGCCGGCGCTGCAGCAGTACTGGCTGCTGGTCGGCGCGGTCCGCTCGCTGGCCGCCCGGGAGCACGCGCCGGGCCTGGTGCTCGACTCCTACCTGCTGCGCGCCCTGGCCATCGCGGGCTGGGCGCCGTCGTTCACCGACTGCGCGCGCTGCGGCCGCCCCGGCCCGCACCACTCGTTCGCCGTCGCGCAGGGCGGCGCGGTCTGCGGGTCCTGCCGCCCGCCCGGCGCCACCGCGCCCGCACCGGAGACGCTGGCGCTGCTGGCGGCGCTGCTCGTCGGGGACTGGCCGGTGGCGGACGCGTCCGCCGAGCGGCACCGCAAGGAGGGCAACGGCCTCGTGTCCGCGTACTCGCAGTTCCACCTCGAGCGCACGCTGCGCTCGCTGCCCATGGTCGAGAGGATCTGATGCCGGTTCCGCCGCCCCCGCACCCGAGCGGTGCCCGCCCGCCGGTGCTCCCGCAGGAGCTCGTCCCGCAGCACGTCGCGGTCGTGATGGACGGGAACGGCCGGTGGGCGAACGCCCGCGGCCTGCCGCGCACCGCCGGGCACGCCGCGGGGGAGGCGTCGCTGCTGGACGTCGTCGCCGGTGCGATCGAGATCGGGGTGAAGCACGTGTCCGCGTACGCGTTCTCCACCGAGAACTGGTCGCGGTCGCCGGAGGAGGTGCGGTTCCTCATGGGGTTCAACCGCGACGTGCTGCGCCGCCGGCGGGACCTCATGGACTCCTGGGGGGTGCGGGTCCGGTGGGCGGGCCGGCGTCCGCGGCTGTGGCGCTCGGTGATCAGCGAGCTCGAGGAGGCCGAGCGCCGGACCGTGCACAACACCACGTGCACCCTGACGATGTGCGTCAACTACGGCGGCCGTGCCGAGATCGCGGACGCGGCGAAGGCGATCGCGCAGGACGTCGCGGCCGGCCGGCTCAAGGCGGACAAGGTCACCGAGAAGACGGTCCAGCGCTACCTCGACGAGCCGGACCTGCCGGACGTCGACCTCTTCCTGCGCAGCTCCGGGGAGCAGCGCGTCTCGAACTTCATGATCTGGCAGTCCGCGTACGCGGAGATGGTGTTCCTGGACGAGCCGTGGCCGGACGTGGACCGGCGGCACCTGTGGCGGGCGATCGAGACCTACGCCAGCCGCGACCGCCGCTACGGCAAGGCCGTGGACAAGCCGACGACGGCCTGACCAGCGCGATCGCGCCCACGCGTGTCGGTGGCGGGGCCTAGGTTGAGGGCATGAGCACCCTCACCGTGGGCATGATCACCTTCGACACCACCGACGCCGTCGCGCTCGCGACCTGGTGGGCGCGGCACACCGGCGGGACGGTGCAGGACGAGGCGGGCGGCTGGTTCGTCACCGTCGCCTCGGACGGGCCGACGCTCGCGTTCCAGAAGGTCGCGGACCCGACGCCCGGGAAGAACCGGCTGCACCTGGACCTGCACGTCCCCGACCGGCTCGCCACCGCCGACGCCCTCGTCGCCGACGGCGCCACCCTCGTCGCGGAGCGGGTCATGGGGGACCTGTCCTGGACCGTGCTCGCGGACCCGGACGGGAACCAGTTCTGCCTGGCGCAGCAGGACGGCGCCTGACGGGGCGGCTCAGACGAGCTCGTCCGCCGTCCGGTCGCGGTCGGCGTCGGGGCCGGCCGGCCCGTGGACCGGCGGGCGCCGGCGCAGCACCCGCCACGTGACGAGCGCCGCCAGCGCGACCACGACGCCGGCCAGGGCCCACGGCGACGCCGTCGCGAGCCGCACGCCCGCCCACACCGCCGCGAACCCGACGGTGCCCCAGATGACGGCCCACGCCACGCTGCCCGGCACGGACGCCACCGTGAACCGCAGGTACGGCATCCGCACCAGCCCCGACCCGACGAACACGGCGCTCTGCAGGCCGACGGTCAGGTAGGCGAAGGTCACGGCGAGCGGCCCCCAGCGGTGCACGAGCGCGAGGCCGCGACGGGCGGTGCCGGTCCGCATGAGCCGCTGCACCTGCGAGCGCGCCGCAGCGCGTCGCCGGGACGGGTCGGCGGCGGTCGCGGGCTCCGGGCCGGTGGCCGGATCCTCGGACGGCGCCCCGGGCGCCCGGTCGGCCAGCCGTGCGGCGCCGCTGAACACGCCGCGGCCGAGCCAGTACAGCAGGTGCGACCGGGCCATGACGATGCCGAACAGCGCGGCGACGACGGCCCCGATCGGCCACCCGTCCATGCCGTAGGCCGCCGCCACGTCTGTCACCCGCCCGAGTCTACGAGTGAGGTGACCCTCACCTGTAGGACGGGGGTCACGCGGTCAGTCGCAGGTCGTGCGGGCGGTGCCGATCTCGACGTCGTCGGGGAGCTCGGGGTGCGGGTCGTGCGGGGCGTCCGCGGTCCGCCGCCGGGTGAGCAGCGGCCGGGTGACGGCGGCCATCGCGTAGAGGGCGATGGCGAGCAGCACGATGGTCGCGCCGGGCGGGATGTCCTCCCAGTAGGTGATCGACAGCCCGACCACGCTGACGCCGACGCCGATCCCGCTGGCGATCGCCATGGTCCGGGCGAACGACCCGGCGAGCAGCTGGGCGACCGCGACCGGCACGATCATCAGCGCGCTGACCAGCAGCAGCCCGACCACCCGCATCGCGATGGTCACGGTCAGCGCGGACATCGTGGCGACGACCATGTTGAGCGCGGTGACCGGCAGGCCGGACCCGCGGGCGAACTCCTCGTCGTGGCTGACGGCGAACAGCACGTGCCGCAGGCCGATGCCGACGGCCAGCACCCCGACCGCCAGGGCGACGGTCCACCACAGGTCGCCGGTCGACACGGTGGAGATCGACCCGAACAGGTAGGACACGAGGTTCGCGTTGGTGCCGCCGGCGAGCTTGATCAGCAGCACGCCGCCGGCGATGCCGCCGTAGAACATCAGCGCGAGCGCGAGGTCGCCGGACGTCCGGCCGCGGGCGCGGACCCACTCGATGGCGACGGACCCGATGACGGCGGCGACCACGGCCCCCGGCACGGCGAGCGTGTCCTGCGGCACGAGGCCGGCCCAGGTGCCGACCAGCCAGCCGAGCGCCACGCCGGTGAGCGCGACGTGGCCGATGCCGTCGCCCATCAGGGCGAGGCGCCGCTGCACGAGGAACGTGCCGACGACGGGCGCCGCGGCGCCGACCAGGACGGCGGCGAGCAGGGCCCGCTGCATGAGGGGCGACGACAGCATGGCGCCGAGCGTCTCGAACCACGTCACGGCAGGACCTCCATCGACAGCCCGGTGCTGCCGGCGTCCGGCGGGAGCGGGTCGGCGTGCGGGTGGGTGTGCTCGTGGTCCGGTCCGGCGTGCTCGCCGCGGGGGGTCGGCGGCGGGCCGTCGTAGACGACGCGGCCGTGCCGGAGCGCCACGGCCCGGTCGATCAGCCCGGCGAACGACCCGAGCTCGTGCAGGATGACCAGCACCGTGCCGCCCGCCTCGTGCAGCCGGCGGACCGTCGCGACGAACGTCTCCTGGGTCGGCAGGTCGATGCCGGACGTCGGCTCGTCCAGGACCAGCAGCTCGGGCTCGCGGACCAGCGCGCGGGCGATGAGCACGCGCTGCTGCTGGCCGCCGGACATCTGCAGCACGGAGCGGCGGGCGTGCGCGGCCATGCCGACCTGGTCCAGGGCGGCCAGCGCGCGGCGGCGGGCGTCCCGCGGGGGACGCAGCCGGCGGCCGTGCACCAGGCCCGACATGACGACCTCGAGCGCCGTGGCCGGGACGCCCCCTCCGGCCGGCAGGCGCTGGGGGACGTACCCGATGCGCTCCCACGGCACGCCGTTGCCGAGCGCGCCGCCGAGCAGGTGCACCTCGCCGGCGGACCGCGGCACGATGCTCAGCAGCGCGCGCACCAGCGTGGACTTGCCCGAGCCGTTGGCGCCCAGCAGCGCCACGACCTCGCCCCGGTCGACGCGCAGGTCGACGCCGGACAGGATCTGGTGCCCGCCGAGGGTCACGTCGACGCCGGTGGCCAGCACCGCGGGGGAGCCGGGGGCGTCGCTCATGAGCAGACCAGGGCGGTGCGCAGCGTCTCGAGGTTCGCCTCGGCGACGGACACGTAGTCCTGGGTGTCGTCGGTCAGGCCCTCCAGCGGGTCCAGCACGGCGGTGTCGACGCCCAGCTCGGCCGCGAGGGTCTCGGCGACCTTCGGGCTGGCGAGCGTCTCGAAGAAGATCGTGGAGACCCCCTCGTCCCGGACGACCTGCCCGACCTCGGCCAGGCGCGCGGGGGAGGGCTCGCCCTCCGGGTCGACGCCGGAGATGCCGACCTGCTCGAGGTCGTACCGCTCGGCCAGGTAGGAGAACGCCTCGTGCGTGGTGACGATGGAGCGGCTCTCGCACGTCGCCAGGCCCGCGACGTACCGGGCGTCCAGGTCCGCCATCTGCTGGGCGAACGCCTCGGCGCCCGCGGCGTACTCGTCGGCGTGGTCGGGGTCGATCTCGCTCAGCTGCGCGGCGACGTCGTCGGCGACGGCCGGCAGGCGCGTGGGGTCGAGCCAGAAGTGCGGGTCCAGGGAGCCGTGCCCGTGCTCGTCCTCGTCCGCGTGCTCCTCCTCGTCCGCGTGCTCGCCGTCCTCGGCGTGCTCGGCGGCGTGCAGCTCGGTGTCCTGCGCGGCGTCGACCACGTGGGCGGGCGGGTTCGCGGCCACGGCGTCGTCGACGGACGGCTGGAACTCCGCGAGGTACACGACCAGGTCGGCGCGTCCCACCTCGTCGACCTGCGCGGGGGAGAGCTCGAGGTCGTGCGGCTCGGCCCCGGGCGGGGTGAGGGACTGCACGTCCACCAGGTCGCCGCCCACCTGCTGCGCGACGTACTGCAGCGGGTAGAACGACGCGAGGACGGTCACGCCCTCGCCGGAGCCGGCCGCGTCACCGGGCGAGCACGCGCTCAGGGCCAGGGCCGTGGCGAGGCCCGCGGACGCGGCGAGGGGCAGGGTGCGGCGACGGGGGGGCATGCGGTCCATCATCGACCTGTTGAGAACGAGTGTCAAAACCGGCACGGGCTCGCCTGGGGCGCGGGGCTCGCCTGGGGACGACCGCCGCCCCGGCCGCCCGGACCGGTAGCCTGTCCAGCGATCCCACCCCCGCGTCACCCAGGCGCGCAGGACCCCGGCACCAGGAGCACATCACCGTGGCAGCACCCTCCCGTCTCGACTCCGTCGTCTCCCTCGCCAAGCGGCGCGGGTTCGTGTTCCAGAGCGGCGAGATCTACGGCGGTTCCCGCTCCGCGTGGGACTACGGGCCGCTGGGCGTCGAGCTCAAGGAGAACATCAAGAAGCAGTGGTGGCGGACCGTCGTGCAGAGCCGCGACGACGTCGTCGGCCTCGACTCCGCGGTGATCCTCCCGCGCCAGGTCTGGGTCGCCTCCGGCCACGTCGGCGTGTTCACCGACCCGCTGACCGAGTGCCTGTCCTGCCACAAGCGGTTCCGCGAGGACCACATGCTGGAGGAGTACGAGGAGAAGAAGGGCCGCGCACCCGAGAACGGCCTCGCCGACATCGCCTGCCCCAACTGCGGCACCCGGGGCCAGTGGACCGAGCCCCGCGACTTCAACATGATGCTGAAGACGTACCTCGGCCCCGTCGAGGACGAGTCCGGCCTGCACTACCTGCGGCCGGAGACCGCGCAGGGCATCTTCGTGAACTTCGCGAACGTCCTGACCACCAGCCGCAAGAAGCCGCCGTTCGGCATCGGCCAGATCGGCAAGTCGTTCCGCAACGAGATCACGCCCGGCAACTTCATCTTCCGCACGCGCGAGTTCGAGCAGATGGAGATGGAGTTCTTCGTCGAGCCCGGCACGGACGAGACCTGGCACCAGTACTGGATCGACGCGCGCACCGACTGGTACGTCGACCTGGGCATCTCGCGCGAGAACCTGCGGCACTACGAGCACCCCGCCGAGAAGCTGTCGCACTACTCCAAGCGCACGGTCGACATCGAGTACAAGTTCGGCTTCAGCGGCTCCGAGTGGGGCGAGCTCGAGGGCATCGCGAACCGCACCGACTTCGACCTGTCGACGCACTCGAAGCACTCCGGCCAGGACCTGTCGTACTTCGACCAGACGAAGGACGAGCGCTGGGTGCCGTACGTCATCGAGCCGGCCGCCGGCCTGACGCGGTCCCTCATGGCGTTCCTCATCGAGTCCTACACGGAGGACGAGGCGCCGAACGCGAAGGGCGGCGTCGACAAGCGCACCGTCCTGAAGCTCGACCCGCGCCTCGCGCCCGTCAAGGCCGCCGTGCTGCCCCTGTCCCGCAACGAGCAGCTCTCGCCCAAGGCCCGCGACCTGGCCGCCGAGCTCCGGAAGAGCTGGAACGTCGACTTCGACGACGC
Source organism: Cellulomonas hominis (assembly GCF_901521055.1). Classification (GTDB taxonomy): domain Bacteria; phylum Actinomycetota; class Actinomycetes; order Actinomycetales; family Cellulomonadaceae; genus Cellulomonas; species Cellulomonas endometrii. The sequence goes on from NZ_CABEGA010000078.1 coordinate 10,793, forward strand.
CGGCGCGATCGGCCGCCGCTACCGCCGCCAGGACGAGATCGGCACCCCGTTCTGCATCACCGTCGACTTCGACACCCTCGACGACCAGGCCGTCACGATCCGGCACCGCGACGACATGTCGCAGGAGCGGGTCGCGCTCGACCAGGTCACCGGCTACCTCGCGCAGCGCCTGCTCGGGGCCTGAGCCAGCCGGAGCGTGCTCTGAGCGCCACGGGCCACGGCCACCACGCCGGCGACGTCCCCGACCTCGAGGTCGGGCGGCGCGCCCGCGTGGTGGTCGTCCTGCTGCTGGCGGTCGCGCTCGCCGTGACCGTCGCCGGGCTGGTGCTGCTCTGGCCGAGCGGGGACGACCGCCCGACGCTGGACACGACCCCCGAGGGCTCGTCCTACGCCGAGGTCACCGTGACCGACGTCGGGCTGCTGGCCGACGCCGAGGGCGGGCCGGCGCTGCTCGCGGAGACCGGCGACGGGGAGAGCATCACCGTGCAGGTCGCGCCGGAGCAGCTCGACGTGCTCGAGGCGGGGGACACGATCCGCGTCCTCGCGCTGCCGCAGGCGACCGGCGCGGCGCCCTACGTGTTCGTCGACGTGGTCCGCGGCCCGCCGATGGCCCTGCTCGCCGCCGTCCTGGCGGTGCTGGTGCTCGCCGTCGCCCGGCTCCGCGGCCTCGGCGCCCTGGTCGGCCTGGGGGTCTCCGTCGGCGGGATCCTGTGGTTCACGGTGCCGGCGCTCCTGGAGGGCCGGCCCGCGCTGCCGGTCGCGCTGGTCACCGCGTCGGCGCTCATGTTCGTGCTGCTGTACGTCGCGCACGGGGTGTCCGTCCGGACGTCGACCGCGCTGCTCGGGACGCTCGGGGGCCTGCTGGCGACGGGTGCGCTCGCGGTGTGGGCCACCGGCGCCACCCACCTCGACGGCCTGACCGGCGAGCACGCCCTGGACCTGCGGTCGCTCGCACCGGAGGCGGACCTGCGGGGCGTCCTGCTGTGCGGCATGGTGCTCGCGGGGCTCGGCGTGCTGAACGACGTGACGATCACGCAGGCGTCGGCGGTGTGGGAGATGCGGGCGCTGTCGCCCGCCTCCACCCGGCGGGAGCTGTTCGCGGGCGGCATGCGCATCGGGCGCGACCACATCGCCTCGACCGTCTACACCGTCGCGTTCGCCTACCTGGGCGCCGCGCTGCCGCTGGTGCTCCTGGTCGCGATGTCGGACCGGACGCTGCTGGACTCGCTCAGCAGCGGGGAGATCGCCGAGGAGGTCGTCCGGACCCTCGTCGGCTCGATCGGCCTCGTGCTGGCGATCCCCCTGACGACGGCGGTCGCGGCCGCCCTGGTCCCGGCCCCCGCCGCACACCCCGCCCCTGCACCTGCACCCGCACCCGCATCCGCCGCGGAGCCCGCGCCGAGATGACACTCGTCGCCTCTGCCGCGCGGACGGGTGCAGGCGAGCGCTGTCATCTCGGCGCCGGGCGGGTCAGTGCGCGTGGGCGTGCGGGGCGTCCTCCGGGTCGCGGTGGCGCGCCGCCGGGACCGCGCCGGCGACCGTGACCACCAGCGCCGCGATGGCCGTCGTGAGCGGGATCGCCAGCACGAGGCCGATGGAGCTGACCATCGTCCGGACGATCTCCTCCGCGAACTCCCCGCTCGTCAGCGTCGGGCCGAGCGGCAGCTGGTAGATCTCCAGCAGCAGGAGGACCGGCAGCGCCGCTCCGGTGTACGCGAACGCGATTGTGTACACCGTGGACGCGATGTGGTCCCGGCCGATGCGCATGCCGCCGCGGAACAGCTCCCGGCGGGAGGCGCCCGGCGAGGCCGCCCGCAGCTCCCACACCGCCGAGGCCTGCGTGATCGTCACGTCGTTCAGCACGCCCAGGCCGGCGAGCACCAGCCCGCACAGGAACAGCCCGCGCAGCGACGTCGCCCCGGAGTCCCCGAGCAGCTGGGCGAGCCGGTACGAGTCCTCGGACGTCACCCCGGACAGGTGCGCCCACGACGCCCCGAGCACCCCCAGGCCGGCGGTCAGCGCCAGGCCGGCGAGGGTGCCGAGCAGGGCCGCCGACGTCCGCAGCGACAGCCCGTGCGCGAGGTACAGGACCACCACCATGATCAGCGTCGACGCGCTGAGCGCCACGACCACGCCGTTCTCGCCCGCGAGCAGCGCCGGCAGCACGTACCCGCCGATGACCCCGAACGCGATCACCAGGCCCAGCAGCGCCCGCAGCCCGCGCGTGCGCGCCACCAGCACGATCGCCAGCGCGAACGCCAGCCCGAGGGTCACCAGGGGCAGCGTGCGGTCGAAGTCGTGCCACGCCCAGACCTCGGTGTCGGTCGCGGTCGCGGGGTAGTGCTCGACGACGATCCGGGTGCCGGGCCCCACGTCGGCCGGGGTGATCGACGCCGTGGCCCAGAGCTCGACGTCGCGCCCGCGCTCCGAGCCGCTGGTCACGGTCGCCTGCACCCGCAGGCACGGCACCGTCTCCGGGATCGTCCCGTCGACCTCCCGGTCCTCGACGGTGCCCTCGCACTCCTGCGTGGACGTCCCGGTCACGGTGGCGGAGGGGTAGTCGATGTCGACGGCCTCCACGGTCCGGGCGGTGGGCGCGTCCCCGTGCGGCCACGTGAGGGCCATGCCCACGGCTGCGAGCAGGACGAGGGGCAGCAGGACGGCGGCGATGACGCGGCGCGTGCGCAGCGCGGCAGGGGTCGGCACGGGGTGATTCTGCCGTCTGGGGGACAATGGCGTCATGACCGCACCCGTGACCGCCACCCCGGCGCGCCCCGCCACCGCGGGACACGTGCTGCCGCCGCTGCGCATCGGCCCGCTGACCGTCGACACCCCCGTCGTCCTCGCACCGATGGCCGGCGTGACGAACGCGGCGTTCCGGCGCCTGTGCCGGGAGTCGGGCGCGGGGCTCTACGTCGCCGAGATGGTGACCTCCCGGGCGCTGGTCGAGCGCGGCGAGGAGTCGATGCGGATCATCTCGCACGCCCCGGACGAGAAGCCGCGCTCCGTGCAGGTGTACGGCGTCGACCCGGCGACCGTCGGCGCCGCCGTGCACCTCATCGCCTCCGAGGACCGCGCGGACCACATCGACCTGAACTTCGGCTGCCCAGTGCCCAAGGTCACGCGACGCGGCGGCGGGTCCGCCCTGCCCTGGAAGCGGGAGCTGTTCGAGTCGATCCTGCGCGCAGCCGTCGACGCCGCCGCCCCGTACGGGGTGCCGGTCACGGTGAAGATGCGCAAGGGCATCGACGACGACCACCTGACGTACCTGGAGGCGGGGCTCATCGCCCAGGACCTCGGGGTCGCGGCGGTCGCCCTGCACGCCCGCACGGCCGAGCAGTACTACTCCGGCACCGCGGACTGGGAGGCGATCGCCCGCCTCAAGGAGACGGTGACCGACATCCCGGTGCTCGGGAACGGCGACATCTGGTCCGCGGAGGACGCCGTGCGCATGGTCCGGGAGACGGGGTGCGACGGCGTGGTCGTGGGCCGCGGCTGCCAGGGCCGCCCGTGGCTGTTCGCGGACCTCGCGGCGGCGTTCGCCGGGTCGGACGAGCGCGTCACCCCCGGCGCCCGGTACGTCGCGGAGGTCATCCGCCGGCACGCCGAGCTGATGATCGAGGCGTTCGGCGACGAGGGGAAGGCGCTGCGGGAGCTGCGCAAGCACATGGCCTGGTACTGGAAGGGCTACGTGGTCGGCGGCGAGCAGCGCGCGGCCCTCGGCCTCGTGTCGAGCCTGGCGGAGCTGGACGACCGGCTCGCGGCCCTCGACCTCGACCAGCCGTACCCCGGCGAGGCCGCCGAGGGTCAGCGCGGCCGCGCCGGCACCCCCAAGCGCCCGCACCTGCCCGACGGCTGGCTGGAGAGCCGCGAGCTCAGCGAGGACTTCCGCCGCGCCCTGCACGAGGCGGAGCTGAGCGTCAGCGGCGGCTGACCCCGCCCCCGCTCCCGGCCCCGGCCCGGCCCCTATACACATCCTACGCCGCCGACCGAGG
>NZ_CABEGA010000079.1 GCF_901521055.1 Cellulomonas hominis
AAGACGGCATTTTTGTTTGAGGCAGGAGACGGGGGCCGAGAGAGGGTAGCGTCTCGTGGGATCGGAGAGGTGTAGAGGAGGCAGGCGGCGTCCTGGCCGACGACGGCGCGGCCGTCCCGGAGCCCTCCCCCGAGCTCCGCGAGGCGCTGGGCGCCGTCCGCACCGAGGTCGGCCGCGCCGTCGTCGGCCAGGACGCCGCGGTCACCGGCCTGGTCATCGCGCTGCTCTGCCGCGGGCACGTGCTGCTCGAGGGCGTGCCGGGCGTCGCCAAGACCCTCCTGGTCCGCACGCTGTCGGCCGCGCTGGACCTGGACACCAAGCGCGTCCAGTTCACGCCGGACCTGATGCCCGGCGACGTCACGGGCTCCCTGGTCTACGACGCGCGGACCGCGGAGTTCTCGTTCCGCGAGGGCCCGGTGTTCACGAACCTCATGCTCGCGGACGAGATCAACCGCACCCCGCCGAAGACGCAGGCGTCGCTGCTCGAGGCCATGGAGGAGCGCCAGGTCTCGGTCGACGGGACGCCGCGCCCCCTGCCGGACCCGTTCGTCGTGATCGCCACGCAGAACCCGGTGGAGTACGAGGGCACGTACCCGCTGCCGGAGGCGCAGCTGGACCGGTTCCTGCTCAAGCTGGTCCTGCCGCTGCCGGAGCGCCACGAGGAGATCGAGGTGCTGGCGCGGCACGCCGCGGGCTTCGACCCTCGGGACCTGGCGAAGGCCGGCGTGCGGCCCGCCGCCGGCAAGGACGTGCTGGAGCGCGCGCGCCGGGAGGTCGCCCGGGTGCAGGTCGCGCCCGAGGTGCTCGGCTACGTCGTGGACCTGGTGCGCGCGACCCGGCAGTCGCCGTCGCTGTCGCTGGGGGTCTCGCCCCGTGGCGCGACCGCCCTGCTGGCGACATCCCGCGCGTGGGCGTGGCTGTCGGGCCGGCCGTACGTGACGCCGGACGACGTGAAGGCCCTGGCGCACCCGACGCTGCGGCACCGCGTGCAGCTGCGCGCGGAGGCCGAGCTCGAGGGCGTCACCGCGGAGTCGGTGCTCGACACCGTCCTCGCGTCCGTCCCGGTCCCCCGCTGAGGCGCCGGCGGTGGCGATCACCTGGCGTGCCGTCGCGCTGACCGCGGTCGGCGTGGTGCCTGTGCTGCTCGTCCCCGTGCCCGGGACGGTGCTGGCGTGGGCGGTGCTGTGCCTGCTGCTGTGCGTGGCCGACGCGGCGCTGGCCGCCTCGCCGCGCGCGGTCGCCGTGCAGCGCACGCCGCCGGGGAGCGTCCGCCTGCACGAGCCGGCGCGGTCGCGGCTGACGGTCACCCACACCGGTGCGCGCCGGCTGCGCGCGCTGGTGCGGGACGCGTGGCAGCCGTCGGCCCACGCGGAGCAGAACCGGCACCGCGTCGACCTGCCCGCCGGGGAGTCCCGCCGCCTGGACACGCCGCTGCGCGCGACCCGGCGCGGCGACCTGCACGCCGACCGCGTGACGATCCGCACGGTCGGTCCGCTGGGCCTCGCGGGGCGGCAGGCGTCGCTGACCGTGCCGGGCACCCTGCGGGTGCTGCCGGAGTTCCGGTCCCGCCGGCACCTGCCGAGCCGGCTGGCCCGCCTGCGGGAGATGGACGGCCGCGCCGCGGTGCAGATCCGGGGGGCCGGCACGGAGTTCGACTCCCTGCGGGAGTACGTGATCGGCGACGACGTGCGGTCCATCGACTGGCGGGCCAGCGCGCGCCGCGCCGACGTCGTGGTGCGGACCTGGCGCCCCGAGCGGGACCGCCGCGTGCTGATCGTGCTGGACACGTCCCGCACGAGCGCCGCCCGCACCGGCGAGGAGCCGCGGCTGGAGGCCTCCGTGGAGGCCGCGCTGCTGCTGTCGGCCCTCGCCTCGCGGGCGGGCGACCGCGTGGAGCTGCTGGCCTACGACCGGACGGTGCGGGCGCGGGTGGCCGGGCAGTCCGGCCCCCGGCTCATGCCCGCGCTCGCCGACGCCCTCTCCGGTGTGGAGCCGTCCCTGGTCGAGGCGGACTGGCCGGGGATCGTGGCCCAGGTGCAGGAGCGGCTGTCGCAGCGGGCGCTCGTCGTGCTGCTGTCGGCGCTCGACCCGGCCGCCGTGGAGCAGGGACTGCTCGGCGTCGTCGACCAGCTGGCGTCCCGGCACCAGGTGGTGCTGGCGTCGGTGCGGGACCCCGAGATCGAGCGGCTGCGCACCGGCCGCGAGGACACCGCCGCGCTCTTCGACGCGGCTGCCGCGGAACGGGCCGAGCTGGAGCGCGCCGCGGTGGCGCAGCGCCTGCGCGGCCGCGGGGTCGAGGTCGTCGACGCCCTGCCGGAGGACCTGGCGCCGCGGCTCGCGGACACCTACCTCGCGCTGAAGGCCGCCGGTCGGCTCTGACCGGCGGCCCTCAGGCGGCGTCACGCGGCGTCGGGTGGCGTCGGGTGGCGTCAGCCGCGCTCGCGACGGTAGAGCGACCGGGACCAGGCGTAGCCCGCGACGCCGATCAGCACCGACCAGCCGAGGGCCAGCCACGTGGTCGACGCGTCGAGCGCCGTCCCCGCGAGCAGGCCACGGGTCGTCTCGATGATCGGCGTGAACGGCTGGTACTCGGCGAACCACTGCACCCCCGCCGGCATCGTCTCGACCGGGACGAACCCGCTGCCCAGGAACGGCAGGGCGGTCAGCAGCATCGGGGTGTTGGAGGCCGTCTCGACCGACTTCGCCGACAGCCCCATCGCCACGCACAGCCAGCTCATCGCGACCGACACGACCGCCATCAGCCCCGCGAACGCGAGCCAGCCGAGCGGCCCGGCGTCCGGCCGGTAGCCGAGGACGATCGCGAGCCCGAGGACCAGCACCACCGCGATGAGCGCCTGGACCACCGTGCCGAGCACCGGCCCGCCCAGCACCGAGCCGGACGAGATGGCCATCGTCTTGAACCGGGCCATGATGCCGCTGGTGGCGTCCATCGCGGCGCTGATCGCCACGGCCTGCGCGGCCCCCACCACGGCGAACAGCAGGATCGCGGGGGTGATGTAGTCCAGGTACGCGGCACGACCGTCCGCCCCGGGTGCGACGCCGGGCGCGACGCCGGCGCCGAACGCCCCACCGAAGACGAACACGAAGAGCAGCATCAGCGCGACGGGGATGCCGACGGTGAAGCTCGTCAGCCCCGGGTAGCGCACGGCGCGCAGCAGGTTGCGGCGCAGCATGGTGAGGGTGTCGGCCACCGGGCGCGCGCCGGTCGCGGCACGTGCGGGGGCCGTCGTGACGGTGGTCATCAGGCCACCTCCTTCGAGGTCGTCGTGGTGGCGTCCGGGCTGGTGTCCGGACTGGTGTCCGGGCTGGTCGACGGCTCGGTGAGCCGCAGGAACACGTCGTCCAGCGAGCCGGCGTCGTGCGAGGACTTGAGCTCCTCGGGGGTGCCCTCGGCGACGATGCGGCCGCGGTCGAGCACGGCGACGCGGTCGGCGAGCCGGTCCGCCTCCTCCAGGTACTGCGTGGTGAGCAGGATCGTCGTGCCGGCCGCCACGAGGGCGCGCACCTCGTCCCACAGCGTCCGGCGGCTGCGCGGGTCCAGGCCCGTCGTCGGCTCGTCGAGGAAGACCACCGCCGGCGTGCCGACGAGCGTCATGGCGAGGTCCAGCTTGCGGCGCATGCCCCCCGACCAGGTGGAAACGGGCTTGCGGGCGGCGTCGGTCAGGCCGAACTGGGCGAGCAGCGCGTCGACGCGCTCCCGTGCCTCGCGGCGCCCCAGGTGGTGCAGGGACGTCATGAGCCGCAGGTTCTCCGCGCCGGTCAGCAGGTCGTCGACGGCCGACACCTGGCCCGTGACGCCGATGGCGCCGCGCACGGCCTGGGCCTCGGCGACCACGTCGTGCCCCGCGACGCGGACGGTCCCGCCGTCCGGGGCGAGCAGCGTGGACAGGATGCCGACGGTCGTGGTCTTGCCGGCGCCGTTCGGCCCGAGCAGGGCGGTGACCGTCCCGGCGCGGACGGCGAGGTCGACGCCGTCGAGCACGATCTGGTCTCCGTAGGACTTGCGCAGGCCGCGCACGTCGACGGCGAGGTCGCTGGTCATGGTGGTCCTCCTTCGTGGTCGTGCGTGAGTGGTGCGTGGGTGGTGCGTGGGTCGTGCTCGGCGGTGCTGGTGCGCCTCAGGGGCGGCGGACGACGACGTGGCCGTAGCCGGTGCTCGCGCGGATCTCGGCGGTGGCCTGGTCCTCGACGGGGCCGTCGGCGGGGGTGAGCAGGTTCCGGACGACGCCGTGCTCGGAGCCGACGTCGAGCCACGCGGCGGTCCCCTCCGGCACGCCGACGTCGATCGAGCCGTAGGAGGTGCTGAGCGTGACGCTGCCCGACTCGACCCGGTCGACGCGGATGCCGGCGTGCGCGGACTTCGCCGTGACGGCGCCCCGCACCCGCCCGACCGCGATGTCCCCGTGGGCGCCGGCGACCTCGAGCGACCCGGTCACCGACTCGACCAGGGTCGTGCCGTTGGTGGCGCGCACCCAGCCGTCGCCGACGAGCTCGCGGATGCGCACGGAGCCGGCGCTCGCCCGCACGGACGCCGGGCCCGAGACCCGGCCCACGACGACGGACCCCGCCGAGACCTTGACGTCCAGGCGGTCGACCTCGTCGACGTGGGCGTCGCCGTCGGACAGCGTCATCTCGACGGTGCCGAGCCGGCCCTCCGTCAGGAGCGTGCCCGTCCTCCCGCGCACCTCCGACCCGGTCGGCAGCTCCACGGTGATGGCCGCGGTGCCCGACGCGAACGGCAGGACCCACTGCTTCCAGGCGCCCGGGTAGGTGATCGTGACAGTGTCGCCGTCGCGCGCGACGCGCACCTCCTTCGCGGCGCGCACGCTGCCGGACGAGGTCGGGTCGGCGGGCAGGACGGTGACGACGACGTCGTCGCGCTCGGATGCGACGACGTGCAGGTTCCCGGACGGCACCTCCACGAGGAGCGGGACGGGGGCGGGGGCGGCGAACGTGGGCATGACGGCTCCAGGACGGTGGTGTCAGAGTGGTGTCAGGTGCTCGCGGCGCCGGGTGCGGCGCCGTGCGGTGCTGTGCGGTGCGGTGCGGTGCTGTGCGGTCGTGCGGTGCGGGATCGGCCGGGTCAGCGCACCCAGCCGGTGAGGCGGTTGCCGCCGCGCTGGTCGGGGCGGGCCTGCGGCGCGGGCCGGCCGGTCGGCTGCTCGAGCGCGGCGGCGACCGCCCGCACGAGCCAGGAGTTCACCGAGAGACCGTCGCGGGCGGCGGCGACCTCGACCTGCGCCTTGCGGTGGTCCGGCAGGCGCAGCGTGGTGCGGGTGGTGGCGCCCTCGTCGACGTCGGCGGGCGGCGCGGGCGAGGTGGTGACGAGCGGCTCGGCGGCGGCGGGCGCCGGCGCGGCGGGCGCGGACGGCGCGTCGACCACGAACTCCGGGTCGCCCCCGCGCAGGCGCACGTCCACCGAACCGGGCGCGAGCTCCGCGGAGATCTCGCCCGCGGCGGTCGACAGGGCCTCCAGCAGGACCAGGCGCACGGCGGCGTCGAGCGGCGCGGTCAGCCGCTGGGCGAGCTGCCGGGCGTCCTCGCCGCCGGCGTCCGCCGCGAGGGCGAGCCGGTGCTGGAGGTCGTCGACGTAGCGCGTGAGGTCCATGACGCCATGGTGACACCACGAGTGGTGTCATGGCAACCCCGTGGTGTCACGACCGCCCGGGGCTCGTCTCCGGGCCGCGAGGTCGTCATGTCGGCGCGAGGTCGTCAGGCCTGCGGGACGACCTCGTGCGCAGGTGACGACCTCGGCGCCGGGACCTCGGGTGTCGGGGGTCCGCCCTACCGTGGGCGGGTGACCGACGACACGCGCCTGACCACCCGCGGGCTGGGGCGCGCGCTGCTCGCCCGGCAGCACCTGCTCGACCGCGCACCCGTGCCGGCCGTCGGCGCGGTGACGCACCTGGTCGCGCTCCAGTCGCAGAACCCGTCGTCCGCCTACCTCGCCCTGCACGCGCGGCTCGCGGGGTTCGCCCACGCCGACCTGGCCGAGGCGATGCTCGACCGGCGCGTCGGCCGTCTGGCGCTGCTCCGGGACACCGTCCACCTGGTCACCGCGGCCGACGCGCTGGGGCTGTGGCCGTTGTTCGCGCCGATGCTCCGGCGGCGCCTGCTGACCAGCCAGACCGCCGCCCCGACGCTGCGGCAGGTGGACCTGGACGACCTGCGGCGCGCGGCCCTCGACGCGCTCGAAGACGAGCCGCTGACCGCCGGGCAGCTCGGTGACCGGCTGGCGGCGAGCTGGCCGGGCCTGGACCCCCGGTCCCTGGCGATGGGGGCGCGCGGGGTGCTGCCCCTCGTGCAGGTGACGCCCCGCGGGGTGTGGGGCCGCAGCCTGACGACGACGTGGACGACGGCGGAGGCCTGGTTCGGCGCACCGGCCGAGGCCGCCGACGCGGACGCCGCCCTGGACGACCTGGTCCGCCGGTACCTCGCCGCCTACGGCCCCGCCACGGTCGCGGACCTCCAGCAGTGGTGCGGGCTGACCCGCCTCGGCACCGCGGTCGACCGGGTCCGGCCGGAGCTGGTCGAGGTGGTCCACGAGGACGCCGACGGACGCACCCGCGTGCTGCTCGACCTGCCGGACGCGCCGCGCCCGCCGCAGGACGCCCCGGCTCCCGTGCGGCTGCTGCCCGACTTCGAGAACCTGCTGCTCGGGCACGACGACCGCACCCGGGTGATCCCGCCGGACGCGCGGCCGGCGCTCGCCAGCCGGAACGGCATGCCGCCCGGGACCGTGCTGGTGGACGGCACCGTCGGCGGGACGTGGGTGCTGCGCCGCGAGCGGCTCCAGCGGCCCGCGGGGACGCGGGGGCGGCGAGAGCTCGCGTGCCTCACCGTCACGCCGCTGCGCCGGTGGTCACGGGCGGAGCGGGCGGCCGTGGTGCAGGAGGCGGAGTCGCTTGCGCGGTTCGCCGCGGACGACGCCGCGGAGCACGCCGTCGAGGTCGCCGACGCGGGGTGACCCCCGGCCGGCGCCCCCGGACCGGCCCCTCAGCCCGTGGTCGCGTACTGCGTCTCGTACAGCTCCGCGTACAGCCCGCCCGCGGCGAGCAGCTCCTCGTGGGTGCCCTGCTGCACGACGCCCCCGCGGTCGAGCACGACGATCGAGTCGGCCTCGCGGATGGTCGAGAGCCGGTGCGCGATGACGATCGCCGTCCGGCCCTCCAGCGCCTCCGCGAGGGCGCGCTGGACGGCGGCCTCCGACTCGGAGTCGAGGTGGGCGGTGGCCTCGTCGAGGATGACGATCGGCGGGGCCTTCAGCAGCAGCCGTGCGATGGCCAGGCGCTGCCGCTCGCCGCCGCTGAGCCGGTACCCGCGGTCCCCCACGACCGTGTCGACGCCGTCGGGCAGCCGCGAGACCAGGTCCCAGATCTGCGCGCGGCGCAGCGCCTGCTCGATGGCCGCGTCGGTCGCGTCCGGGCGGGCGTAGAGCAGGTTCGCCCGGATCGTGTCGTGGAACAGGTGCGCGTCCTGCGTGACGATGCCGATCGCGTCGCGCAGGGACGCCTGCGTGACCTCCCGGACGTCCTGGCCCGCGACGCGCACCGCGCCGCCCGTGACGTCGTACAGCCGGGCCACGAGCTGCGCGATCGTCGTCTTGCCGGCGCCGGACGGTCCCACCAGCGCGACCAGGTGGCCGTGCGGCACGGTGAACGACACGTGCTCCAGGGTCGTCCCGGGCACCTCCGACTGCAGCCGGGCGACCGACTCCAGCGACGCGAGGGAGACCTCCGCCGCCGACGGGTACCGGAACGAGACGTCGTCGAGCTCCACGCTGGCGGTGCGCGGCAGGTCCGCGGGCAGGGGCCGGGCGTCGGGGGCGTCGGCGACGGTCGGCTTCAGGTCGAGCACCTCCAGCACCCGCTCGAACGAGACGAGGGTGGTCATGACGTCCACCTGCACGTTCGACAGCGCGGTGATGGGTCCGTACAGCCGCGTCAGGTACGAGGTCAGCGCGACGACGGTGCCGATCGTGAGCGACCCGCGGATCGCCAGCACGCCGCCGAGCCCGTAGACGATCGCGACGGCCATCGCCGCGACCAGCGTCAGCCCCACGCGGAACACGGCGCCGTACATGGCGCTGGTGATGCCGATGTCCCGCACCCGGGAGGCGCGGGCGGAGAACACCGAGGTCTCGTCGTCGGCCCGGCCGTACAGCTTCACCAGCTGCGCGCCCGCGACGTTGAACCGCTCGGTCATCGTCTGACCCATCTCGGCGTTCAGCGTGTACGACTCGGCGGTGACGGCGGCGAGGCGGCGGCCCATCGCGCGCACCGGCAGGACGAACAGCGGCAGCAGCACCAGCGACACGAGCGTGATCTGCCAGGACAGGGACAGCATCGCGGCCAGCACGAGCACGACGGTCAGGACGTTGGAGACGACGTTGGACAGCGTCGAGGTGAACGCCTGCTGCGCGCCCAGCACGTCGCCGTTGAGGCGCTGCACGAGCGCGCCGGTCTGCGTGCGGGAGAAGAACGCGAGCGGCATCCGCTGCACGTGGTCGAACACCTGGGTCCGCAGGTCGAGGATCAGGCCCTCGCCGATCCGGGAGGAGAGCCAGCGCGAGGCGAGCGCGAGGCCCGCCGCCGCCAGGGCGAGCAGCGCGACGACGCCCGCGAGCGCGAGCACCACGCCGGTGCGGCCCTTCGCGATGCCGTCGTCGATGATCCGGCTGAAGACGAGGGGCGTCGCGGCCCCGACGGCCGCGTCGACCGCGACCAGGACGAGGAAGATCGTGATGAGCCGGCGGTACGGCCGGGCGAAGGTGAGGATGCGGCGGAGCACCTCGCGGGTGACGCGCTGCCGGGCGACGGAGGGGTCGAGACGGAACGAGCGGTACATGGACCGCCCGTCCATCCCGCCGCCGCGGGGACCGTGCATGGACATGGGGCCTCCCCGGGGGATGGAACTCTGATAGAGAGGCTACCTCTCTATGTGCCAGGTTCGCTATCGTGGGACGCATGACCCCGGTCACCCCCGCGCCGCACGCCGATCACCCCGGGCACCCCGGGCACCCCGGGCACGCCGCCGACGCCCCGCACCCCGGCGACGAGCTGTTCTGGCTGCTCCGTCGCGCGCTGCACACCATGCGCCGGGATGTCCGCGAGCAGGTCGACCTCACCCCGTCCCGGCACCGGCTGCTGCGCGTCGTCGCGCGCGCCGCCGAGCCGCAGCGGCAGACCGCGCTCGCCGCGGCCCTGGACGTGGTCCCCCGGTCCATCACGTCCCTGGTCGACGACCTGGAGCACGCCGGCCTGGTGGAGCGGCAGCCCGACCCGACCGACCGGCGCGCGACCCTGGTGGCTCTGACCGACGAGGGGCGCGCGGTGCTGACCGAGGCCGACCGGCAGCGCCGCCGGCACGCGGAGGAGCTGCTCGCCCGCCTCGAGCCGGCGGAGCGGGACGAGCTGCTGCGCCTGCTGCACCGCCTGGTGGACGACCCGGACGCGTCCGGCAGCGACGGGGTGTGCTGACGCGGTGACCAGCACCCCCGCCACCCGGCTCCTCTCAGAGGACGACGCCCCCGCCCTCGCCGCCCTGCTCACCGCGAACCGCCGGTTCCTCGCACCCTGGGACCCCGTGCGCGACGACGCGTTCTTCACCGAGCAGACCCAGGCGGACATCGCCCGCCGCGCCCTGGACGCCCATGCCGCCGGGACGGCGCTGCCGCTGGTGGTGCTCGACGACGACGGCGCTCTCGCGGGCCGGCTCAACCTGGCCGGGATCACCCGCGGGCCGTTCCAGTCAGCCGGCATGGGGTACTGGGTCGGCCGGGAGAGCAACGGGCGTGGCCTGGCGACGCGCGCCGTGGCGGAGGCCCTGGCCGTCGCGTTCGGCGAGCTGGGGCTGCACCGGGTGCAGGCGGAGACCCTGCTGCACAACGCGGCGTCGCGGCGGGTGCTCGCGAAGAACGGCTTCCGCGAGATCGGAGTGGCGCCCCGCTACCTCGAGATCGCCGGGCGGTGGCAGGACCACCTGCTGTTCCAGCGCCTCGCGGACCAGCCGGCGTAGGCCCGTCGTGGTGCCCCCCGGTCAGCGGCCGGGGTCGGGCACCCCGTGCGGCAGGCGGTGCAGGGTGACGGCCTCCTGCGCGGCGCGCCGGGTGGCGCGGGTCGTCGCGTCGTACTCACGGTCCCGGCGGGTCGCCAGCACCGCCGCGAGGAACGCCTCCGGGTGCGTGCCGGGCGGCGGGCCGGGCGCGACGTACCGGGCCACCTCCCCCGCGAGCTGCTGCCCGAGCGCGTACCGCGACCCCGGGTGCAGGCCGGCGGCGCGGCTCAGGAAGTCCCGGGCCTGCAGCGCCAGGCCGTCGGGCAGGCGGGCGACGTCGGCGCCGTTCGCCCAGCGCGCCAGGAACGGCGGCATCATCAGCACCGGCTTCGGCTGCCGGCGCCCCCGCACCCGGACGGCGTAGGTGCCGGCGAGCATGTCGCCCAGCCGCTTGCCCTGCGGGTTGACCAGCGAGGTGATGAGCGCGACCGAGCCGAGCGTCGCCCACAGCTCCAGGACGCCGACCAGCGCGCGCACCAGCGCCTGCCGGAACCGGATCGGCCCGCCGTCGTCCCGCACGATGCGGATGCCCACGGCGAGCTTGCCGAGCGACCGGCCGCGGGTCAGCGTGTCGACGGTCGTCGGCAGCACCACGGTGACCGAGACCAGCAGCAGGACGCCGGCGATCTGCAGCACGTCGTCGGTCGGGGCCAGCGTCGCGACGTTCGCGAGCACGATCAGCACGAGGATGCCGAGCACGCCGAGCACCGCGAGGTCGATCAGCGCGGCGAGCAGCCGGTTCGCGAACGACGTCGGTCGTGCGTCGAGCAGCACGCCCTCGCCGATGACGATGCCCTCGTCCACCCGCGCCACCTCCGTCGCCGTCCCGCACCCTCACCCGCGCGGGCGTCGCTGGTCAGCCGTGCGCGCCGGGTCTCCTGTGGCAGGGTATCGGCCGTGGACCTCGACGCCTTCACCGCCGTGCGGCAGTCCTCGTGGGCGCGCCTGGACGAGCTGTCGCGGCGCCGGGTGGCCGACGGCGCGGAGGCCGACGAGATGGTGCGCCTCTACCAGTCCGTCGCGACCGACCTGTCCACGATCCGCTCCACCGCGCCCGACCCGGACACGATCACGCGGCTGTCGCAGCTGCTGGCGCGCGCCCGGTCCCGCATCGCGGGCAGCCACGAGCCGACCTGGCGGGACGCCCGCCGGTTCCTGGTCGTGTCCCTGCCGGCGGCGCTCTACCGGATCCGGTGGTGGACGGTCGCCGTGATGGTCGCGTGCACCGCGGTCGCCGTGCTCGCCGGCTGGTGGGTCGCGACGAACCCGGACGCGCTCGCCGCGATGGGCACCCCCACCGAGCGGCAGGCCTACGTGGACGACGCGTTCGCGTCCTACTACGACCCGGGGCTGGGCTTCGCCGGCGTGGTGTGGACGAACAACGCGTGGATCGCGGCGCTGTGCATCGGCATCGGCATCTCCGGGATCGGCCCGCTGTACGTGCTCGCCCAGAACGCGGTGAACGTCGGCGCCATCGGCGGGATGATGGCCGCGCACGACAGCCTCGACCTGTTCCTCCAGCTCATCGCCCCGCACGGGCTGCTGGAGCTGACCTCGATCTTCGTGGCCGGGGCCGCGGGCCTGCGGCTGTTCTGGACGTGGATCGACCCGCAGGGCCGGCCCCGCACGCGGGCGCTCGCCCAGGAGGGCCGGTCGCTGATCACGGTCGCGATCGGGCTGGTCGGGGCGCTGGCGCTGTCGGGCCTGGTCGAGGGCTTCGTCACCGGCTCGTCGCTGCCGTGGTGGCTGAAGATCGTCATCGGCGCGCTGGCCCTGGCCGCGTTCTGGACGTACACGATCGTGCTCGGCCGCCGCGCCGCGCGGGACGGCGAGACGGGCGACCTCGACGAGGACGCCGCGGGCTACGCGGTGGCGACCGCCGCCTGACGGCTCGCGCGGTCGGCGTCGCGGCCGGCCGGCGGCAGCACGCCCGTCCACAGCGACGCGGCGCCCAGCGGGGTGCGGGCGAGCTCCGTGAACCCCAGCGCCTCGAGGTCGGCGACCTGCGCCGGGTCGACCGTCACCGCCAGCACGTCGCGCCCGTCGGCGCCCTGCTCGGCGACGACCGGCGCGAGCACGTCCGCGAGCAGCGCGAGCCGCCGCTCCCCCGCGGACCGGCCGTCGTCGGACAGCAGGATCAGCACGCGGCGCGCGTCGGACGCCTGCAGCAGCGCGAGGGTCTGCGCGGTCGCCGCGACCAGGGAGCGCAGCGGCGCGTGCGCGGGCTCCGCCGGGGGCTCCGGCTGGATGCCGAGCTCGCGGCCCACGACCCGGTGCAGGTCGGCCGCCAGGTGCTCCGCGTCCGGCGGCAGCCACACGGCGACCGCGCTGACGTCCGCCCCCTCGCGGGCGAACCAGACCTCGCCGTGCTCCAGGGCGCCGTGGCTCAGCACCAGGCGGGTGGCCGGGCCGGCGTGCTCGGGGTGCGGGACCTCGTCGGGCTCGCCGTCGCCGTCCAGGTCGATGAACGGGCGGTGCTCGCCGATCATCCGGGCGATGGGGTTGACGTCGACCAGCCCCGCGCGGTGGACCTCCCAAGGGGTGCCCGCGCCCGGCGTCGCGGGCTGCGGCGGGGTCGCCGCGGGGTGGTCCGGGTCGTCGGTCGGTCGTCGCAGAGGGTCGTCCAGCACGCGCACCAGCGCAGCACGCCGACCTGGGAGGTCCCTGAGAGCCGACGGTGCCCGGAGGGCGGTCACGCCGGCACCGCCACGTCGCCGGCCCGGCGGACCCGGCGCACCCGGGTGCCGCGCTCGACGCGGGCCGCCCCGGCCGCGAGGGCGGCCAGCACCAGCCCCGCCGCCCCGAGGTACCCCGCCCGCGACGCCCACCAGTCCCACGTCCACGGCTCCGGCAGCGTCTCCCCGACGCCCAGGAGCACCACGCCCGCGACGGCGAACATCGCGGTGAGGTGCCACAGGTACAGGCCCATCGACCGGCCGCCGACCCACGCGACGACCCGCGACCGGGCCGCCCACCGCGCCACGGCGTCCCGGACCAGCAGCGCCGCGGCCACCTGGGCGACCGCGAACCCGACGACGGGGGCGGTCGGCGGCGCGAGGTTCGACATCGCGTCCCCGGGCATCCCGATGAGCGACACCGGGTACGGGCCGGTCATGAGCAGCAGCACCGTCGCGGCCAGGCCACCGCCGGTGAGCAGCGCCAGCACGGTCCGCTCGGGGACGCCGGGGCGGGCGCCGGGGCGCGGCTCCGTGCGGGTGCGGCGCTCCGCGTAGACCAGGCCGCCCAGGAACGGGATCGCCCACACCAGCAGGATGTTCGGCACGCCGGGGAACGCGACCTCGTCCGAGAACCGCAGCAGGTCGACGACCACGGGCAGCGCCGCCGCGACCACGAGCACCCGCGCCGCGCCGAACCGGCGCAGGAGGCCCAGCAGCAGCGGCGTCAGCGCCAGCAGCCCCAGCTGCACCCCCAGGAACCACAGGGGCTGCGGCACGATGCGCGCGGCGCGCTCCACGGCCGCCTCGGGGACGCCCAGGGCCGGCAGGGTCACGACCAGCAGCGCCCACACGGCGGCGAAGATCCCGACCGGGCGCGCCATCCGCAGCAGCCGGACGCCGGCGAACCGCCACCCGGGCTGGCCGGGGTGCCGCACGAGGTCGTACCGGGCGGCGGCACCCGCCGCGAAGAACAGCAGCGGCAGCGGCTGCAGCCACGTCAGCAGCCACGCCCAGCCGTGCGACAGGGCGTTCCCGACGACGAGGTCCTGCCCGTCCCACGTCGCCTCGACCATCAGCCAGTGCAGCGCGACGACGAGGATCGTGCCGAGCGCCCGGACGCCGTCGACGAACGGGTCGCGCAGCGAGCGCCGGGGCGCTGCGGGGGTGACCGCCGCGGGCGCCGGGACGGCCGCGGCGACCGGGACCGCGAGCTGTCTCTTATACCCATCCGATGCTGCCGCCGAAGGCCTATCGCAGTGCCCTACACGCCGGCCCCTTGTTCCCGTTCTTGTTG
>NZ_CABEGA010000080.1 GCF_901521055.1 Cellulomonas hominis
CGAGGACCGGTACCCCGAGCTCCGCGAGCGGATGGTCGTCGACCTGACCGGCCTGGACGACGCCACCAGGGAGCGGCTGCTGCGCGTCGTGCACCGCGCCGTCGACGAGCACTGCACGGTCGGCCGCCCCCTCCAGGCCGGCGCGCCCAGCCCACCGCCACGCCCGCCGCCGCCGACCGGCTGTGGGTCGAGCGCACCGGCACCCGCACCTACACCGGCCGCAACACCCGCGGCGCGGAGGTCAGCATCGGCCCGGTCGAGGCCGGCGCCGTCTTCACCCCGGGCGAGCTGCTGAAGATCGCGCTCGCCGGCTGCTCCGGCATGAGCGCCGACCACGCGCTGAGCCACCGGCTCGGCGACGACGTCGAGGTCACCGTCGAGGTCGAGGGCCCCAACCTCCAGGCCGAGGACCGGTACCCCGAGCTCCGCGAGCGGATGGTCGTCGACCTGACCGGCCTGGACGACGCCACCAGGGAGCGGCTGCTGCGCGTCGTGCACCGCGCCGTCGACGAGCACTGCACGGTCGGCCGCACCCTCCAGGCCGGCGCGACCGTCGAGCTCACCGTGACGGGCGAGTGATGGTCACCCGCCGGACCCCGCTTGTCGACGCGGCGCTCGACCGCGCGGTGACCATCCCGTCCTCGACCATCCACGCGCACGTCGACCAGGTCCGCCGCCGGAACCCGGAGGCGACGCCCGCCGAGGTCGTCGAGCTGCTGGAGCGGGAGTACCTGCTGGTCGTCCAGGGCACCGGCGGCGCCGTCGGTGCGGCCGCGGCGTTCCCCGCGGTCGGCACGGGGGTCGCGCTGGCGCTCACGATCGGCGACGTCGCGACGTTCTTCGGCGCGTCCGCCGCGTTCGCCCTCGCCGTCGCCGACGTGCACGGCATCGACGTCCAGGACGCGGAGCGCCGCCGCGCGCTGCTGCTCGCGACGATCCTCGGGGAGTCCGGCGCGAAGGCCGTGACCGACACCGGGGCCCTCACCGGGCTGCGCGGCATCAACGTCGCGCGCGCCCTGCTCACGCGGATGCCCACGGGCACCATCAAGCGCGTGAACGCCCGGCTCACCCGGCAGCTGTTCCGCAAGCAGCTCGCCCGGCAGAGCGGGCTCGCCTTCGGCCGGATGGTGCCGTTCGGCATCGGCGCGGTCATCGGCGTCACGGGCGCCCGCGCGCTGGGCCGGACCGTCGTCGAGGGCGCCCGGACCGCGTTCGGCCCCGCCCCCACGACGTTCCGCGACCGCGTCCTGGTCGTCGAGACCGGCGGCGAGCCGAAGCTCCTCCCGGAGCGGGAGATCCACCGCCGCTGACCCCCGCCCCGGGCTAGCGGGTCACCAGCGGTCGTGGACGTGCGGGCGGATGCGGTCGTCGTAGATGCGGCGGAGCTCCTGCGACGTCGCCTCGTCGAGCGCCGGGAGCGCGGCCGCACCGGCGTTGCCGCGGGCCTGCTCGGGGTTGCGCGCGCCGGGGATGACGGTCGAGACGCCGGGCTGGTCGACGATCCACCGCAGGGCGAGCTGCGCGGTGGTCGCGCCCTGCGGCGTGAGCGCCGCGACCTCGCGGGCCGCCGCGACGCCGACCTCGAACGGCACGCCGGAGAACGTCTCGCCCACGTCGAACGCCTCGCCGTGCCGGTTGAACGCGCGGTGGTCGGTCGGGGCGAACTCGGTGTGCTCGTCGTACTTCCCGGACAGCAGGCCGCTGGCCAGCGGGACCCGGGCGATGATCCCGACGCCCGCCTCGGACGCCGCCGGGAGCACCCGCTCGAGCGGCTTGCGGCGGAACGCGTTGAGGATGATCTGGATCGTGGCGACCCCCGGACGGGCGATGGCCGCGAGCGCCTCGTCGACCGTCTCGACGGACACCCCGTAGGCGGCGACCCGGCCCTCGGAGACGAGGGTGTCGAGCGCGTCGTAGGTCGCGTCGCGGTCGAGCACCTCGCTCGGCGGGCAGTGCAGCTGCACGAGGTCGAGGGTGTCGACGCCGAGGTTCTCCCGGGACCGGTCCGTCCAGCCGCGGAACGCGTCGAGCGTGTAGGCGTCCGCGACGTGCGGGTCCGCGCGGCGGCCCATCTTCGTGGCGACGGTGATCCGGGCGGCGTCGGCCGGCCGCTCGGCGAGGAACTGGCCGATCAGCCGCTCGCTGCGCCCGTCGCCGTACACGTCGGCGGTGTCGAAGAACGTCACGCCCGCGTCCGCCGCGGCGGCGAGCACGCCGAGCGCGTCGTCCTCGGCCACCTCGCCCCAGTCCGCGCCGAGCTGCCAGCAGCCCAGCCCCACGACCCCGACGTCCCGTCCCGTCCTGCCCAGCGTCCTCGTCTGCATGGGCGCGAGGCTACCGCCGGCGGCGGCCCCGGGCGCGCGGGTGAGATCCGTCCCGGACCGTGTGGGGTCTGGGTGCCTGCACCCAACGACCTGCCACCGCGGCCGCTCGGCCGGCCCCGACGGGGAGAGGATGGGGACGACGCGCCCGCGGGTCGACGTGGGCACCCGCCCCACCCCCGCCCGGCGTGACGGACAGGGGCGCAGCGTGATCACGCAGGACCGGCACCGGACGCCCTGGGCGCGCGTGACCCGGGTGCTCCCCCTGGACGCCGACGCCGCGTGGGCGCTGGTCGCCGACGCCCGCCACCACTCCCGCTGGGTGCCGCTCACCCGGGTCGACCTGGGTCCGCCGCCCGCACCGGGCCGCGGGCCGGTGCGGCGGCGCGCGGACGACGTGCCGCGGGTCGGCGACGAGGTCGTGGCGGTGAGCGGGCCGTTCGCCCGCCGCGGGGCGCCCGGCCTCGTGGACCGCATGCGCGTCGAGCGGTTCGAGGCGCCGCTCGGTGCCGTCCCGGGCGTGGCCGTGTTCGTGAAGCGGGGACCGGTCCTGCTCGGCACCGCGCGCATCGAGGTCGCGGCCGCGGGACCGTCGTCGGCGCGGGTGACGTGGTCCGAGACGGTGCACCTGCGCGGGCTGCCGCCCGCCGTGACGCGCTGGCCCGCGGCGGTGCTGCTGGACCTGATGATCGGACTGGTCCTGCGCCGCGCGATCCGCGACGTCCGCGGGCCGTCCGCGCAACGATCCGCCGCCTGAGCGACGATCCGCGCAACGAACTGCTGGTCGCTGCGCAACGTCGCGCCATGATGCTCGCGCCGCGGGGCTCGTAGGCTGACGGGACGTGCCCCGACGAGGCGGCCGACGTCCCCGGACCACGACCCCCGCGAGGAGCACCATGACCCGCACGCCCCAGGCCACCGCGCGGCACTACCTCATGTGCGAGCCCACCCACTACACCGTCTCCTACGAGATCAACCCGTGGATGGACTCGACCCGGTACACCGACGCCGGCCTGGCCGTGCAGCAGTGGCAGACCCTGCGCGAGACCTTCGAGCGGCTCGGCCACACCGTCGAGACGATCGACCCGATCCCGGGCCTGCCGGACATGGTCTACGCGGCCAACGGCGCGACCGTCGTCGACGGTCTCGTGTACTCCGCGAGGTTCCGCTACCCGGAGCGCCAGCCCGAGGGCCCGGCGTACGAGAAGTGGTTCGCCGACCACGGCTACGTCACGCACACCGCCGAGCAGGTCAACGAGGGCGAGGGCGACATCCTCGGCGTCGGGGACGTGCTGCTCGCCGGCACCGGGTTCCGCACCGACCGCGCGGCGCACGACGAGATCGCGCGCGTCACCGGCCGCGAGGTCGTCAGCCTCGAGCTCGTCGACCCGCACTACTACCACCTGGACACCGCGCTGGCGGTGCTCGACTCCACGCCCGGGCGCGAGCAGGTCGCGTACTTCCCGCCGGCGTTCTCCGACGCCTCGCGCGCCGAGCTGGAGCGCCGCTACCCCCACGCCGTGATCGCCTCCGAGGCCGACGCGGCCTGCCTGGGCCTCAACGCCGTCAGCGACGGCCTCAACGTGGTCGTGGCGCCGGGCGCCGTCGACCTCGCCGCCCAGCTCACCGAGCGCGGGTTCCGCCCCCACCCCGTCGACACCAGCGAGCTGCTCAAGGGCGGCGGCGGTGCCAAGTGCTGCACGCTGGAGATCCGCCCGACCGCCTGAGCACGCCCGCCACGCGCCCCAGGACAGCGGGCGCCCGCCCCCGCCGAGGTGTCCCGATGACCGCCACGCTCCCCGCACGCACGGCCGAGGGCGCCGGCCCGCTCGCCCCCAACTACCACCCGCTGCCGGTCACCCTCACGACCGGCGAGGGTGCGTGGGTGCGCGACACCGGCGACCGCACGTACCTGGACATGCTGGCCGGGTACTCGGCGCTGAACTTCGGGCACCGGCACCCGGCGCTGCTCGCGGCGGCGCACGCGCAGCTGGACCGGCTGACGCTGTCGTCCCGCGCGTTCGACCACGACCTGCTGCACCCGTTCGCGGCCGCGCTGTCGGACCTCGCGCGGCCCGTGGTCGCGGGGGCGCAGGACGGGACGACGCCGATGGTGCTGCCGATGAACACCGGCGCCGAGGCGGTCGAGACGGCGATCAAGGCGGCCCGCAAGTGGGGCTACGACGTCCGGGGCGTCGCGCCGGACCGGGCCACCGTCGTGGTGGCCGCGGGGAACTTCCACGGCCGGACGACGACCATCGTGTCGTTCTCCACCGACCCCGAGGCGCGGGACTGCTTCGGCCCGCACACCCCCGGCTTCCGCATCGTGCCGTTCGGCGACGCCGAGGCGCTGCGCGCGGCGGTCGACGAGACGACCGTCGCGGTGCTGCTGGAGCCGATCCAGGGCGAGCAGGGCGTGGTCGTCCCGGCCGCCGGCTACTGGCCCGCGGTCCGGGAGATCTGCACCGCGGCGGACGTGCTGCTGATCGCCGACGAGATCCAGTCGGGCCTCGGCCGGACCGGCACGACGTTCGCGCTGGAGCTGTGGGACGTCCGCGCGGACCTCGTGACGCTCGGCAAGGCGCTCGGCGGCGGGGTGCTGCCGGTGTCCGCGGTCGTCGGCCGGCCCGACGTGCTGGGCGTGCTGACCGCCGGCACCCACGGCTCCACGTTCGGCGGCAACCCGCTCGCGTGCGCCGTCGGGATCGCCGTGGTGGACCTGCTGCGGCCGGGCACGTTCCAGGAGCGCGCCCGGACGCTCGGCGCGCACCTGCACGAGCGGCTCGCCACGCTGGTCGACACGGGCCTGCTGGTCGGCACCCGCGGCGTCGGCCTCTGGGCCGGGCTCGACGTCGACCCCGCGCGGATGACCGGGCGGGAGCTGTGCGAGCGCCTGCTGCGCCTGGGCGTGCTCGCGAAGGACACGCACGGCTCGACGATCCGCCTCGCGCCGCCGCTGATGATCGACGCCGACGACCTGGACCTCGCGCTCGACCGGCTGACGCAGGCGCTGCGCTGACACGCGGCGCCTGCACGGCCGGGCGGGTCAGGAGAAGCGCATCGCCGTGTAGAGGCGGCCGTTGATCGTCACGGCGCCGATCGACACGGTCGTCTTGCCCTCCTTGAGGATCCACGCCCGGTGGCCCGGGGAGTTCATGTAGGCGGTGATCATCTGGCTGTCGCTCGCCGGCTGCACCCAGCCGACGATGTGGTCGTTCCCGGAGTGCCAGATGCTCCCCGCGGCCGCCATCGCCGCCGCGTGGTCCGCGAGCGAGGACGACCCCGTGACGGCGAGCGCCGGCAGCCCGTTGTCGGCCCGGGCGGCGTTGAGCGCGGCGCCCAGCCCGCTGATCCCGTACGACTGCACCCCCGCGGCCCAGCCACCGGCGGCCGGCGCGGCTGCGACGGACCCGCCCGACGACGCGGGGGCGGCGGCGCGGGCCGCCCGGGACCCGGTGCTGCGGGCCGCGGCGCGCTGGGCGGCCTCGGCGGCGGCGCGCTCCGCGGCGACCCGCTCGGCCTCGACGCGGGCGGCCTCGGCGGCCTGCCACGCGGCCTCCGCGGCGAGGGCGACCTGCTGCGGCGCGGCGACGGCGTCCGCGGACGCGCGGAGGGCCGCCACGTTCGTCCCGGCGCCCACCGTCGAGGCGGCGGCAGCCGTGGCGTCCGCGGCGGACCGGAGCGCGGCCAGAGGCGCGTCGCCGGCGTGCGGGGAGGCGTCGGCGGCCGCGCGCGCGGCGGTGACGACCGCGCCGGCACGGGCGACGGCGTCGGCCGTCGTGGCGTCGTACCCGGCGGCCACGGCGGTCTCCCGGGCGGCGGAGGCCACCGCGTCGTCCGCGCGCTGGGCGGTGGCCGCGGCGGACGCGCGGCTCTGCGCGTGGGCCCACGCGGCGGCGCGCTCGTCGGCCCGCAGCTGCACGGCGACGCCGGCGGCGACCGCCCCGACGACGGCCAGGCACAGGAGCACGACGGCGACGGCGCGGGCGACCGCGCGGCGGTGGGCCGGCTCGGTGCGGGCCGGCGCGGTGCGGGCCGGCGCGGGCGCCGTGGGCGCGTCCACCGGTGTGCCACCGGCGGGGGCGTCCTCGTCCGGCGACCCGGCGTGCTCCCGCTGCGTGGGGAACGTCCGTGGTGCGGTCTCGTCCGGGTGGGGTGGCTGCGCCGCCCACGGGGCGACGAGCGTGTCCGTACCGGCGTGCGTGGGTCCCTGCGGTGCAGGCATCCGCGTTCCTCTCGAGTCCGTCCGGGTGTCACCCCTTCATCGGCCGTGGGGCCGTCCGGGTGAAGCGTCGACGCCGGATCCATCCGGCACGGGCAGGCGGTGAGCCGTGCCCCGGGGGCCCCGCGAGCGCGGGTGTGCGGGAAGATCGACCCCGTGACACCGACCAGCACTCGCGACCTGGACCCCATCGACGAGGCGATCCTCCGCGAGCTCGCCGTCGACGCCCGGGCATCCTACGCGGATATCGGCGCCGTCGTCGCCCTGTCCGCCCCTGCGGTCAAGCGCCGCGTGGACCGGCTGCGCGAGCGCGGCGTGGTGCGCGGGTTCACGGTGCTGCTCGACCCGGCGGCGCTGGGGTGGGAGACCGAGGCGTTCATCGAGCTGTTCTGCCACGGCTCGACGAGCCCCGCGACCATGCGCGGCGCGGTCGAGCGCTACCCGGAGGTGGTCGCCGCGAGCACCGTGACGGGCGACGTCGACCTGGTGGTGCAGGTGCGCGCGCGGGACATGCGGCACCTCGAGCAGGTGGTCGAGCGGCTGGCGGCGGAGCCGTTCGTCGCGCGCACCCGCTCGACGATCGTGCTGTCCGCGCTGGTCCGCCGCCCGGACGTCCCGCCGCCGCCCGCCTGAGGGCCCGGCGCCGGCACCCGCATGCCGTCACCCGCCGGTCAGCGCCGGTGGTCAGCGCCCGGCGCTCTCCCCGTGCGCGGAACCGCCGGCACCGGCGGGCTCCGGCCGCTCCTGGCACCGGTTCGTCACGACCATCACCGGGCACGCCGCGTGGTGCAGCACGGCCTGGCTGGTCGACCCGAGCAGCAGGCCCGTGAACCCGCCGCGACCGCGGGAGCCGACCACGATGAGGTCGGTCGCCGTCGAGAACTCGGTCAGCAGCTCCGCGCCCGTTCCGTCCAGCACGTGCCGGCGGACGGTGAACCCGGGGTGGTCGGCGAGCGCGCGGTCCACGACCACGTTGAGCCCCTCGGTCACGTCGGCCAGCACCTGCGTCTGGTCGATGCTGGCGGGCAGCCACGCCATGACGCCCGACCCGCTGCCGACGGGCACGCCGGCCACCGCGGTGAGCTCGGCGTCCCAGGCCTTCGCCTCCTCGATCGCGTACCGGAGCGCGAGGTCGGCCTGGGGGGACCCGTCGACGCCCACGATCATCCGGCGGACCGGCCGGACGACGGGCTCGGACTCGTCGGTGGGGACGACGCCGCCGCGCCGCTGGTCGCGCAGCGGGACCACGACCGTGGGGCAGTAGGCGTGCGCGGGCAGCGTCGAGGACACCGTGCCCAGCAGCCGGTCGGCGAACCCGCCCTTGCCGCGCGTGCCGACCACCGCGAGCGACGCGTCGCGCGACATCTCGACCAGCACGGCCGCGGCGTCACCGGTCGCGACCGTCGTGACGACCTCGACGCCGACGTCCCCGACGCGCTGGCGCGCCTCGGCGAGCACCGCGCGGGCGCCCTGCTGGATGGCCGTGTCGTCGAGGGCGGCGTACCCGCCGTCGAGCGACGCCGCGGTGAACGACGGGAGGGTGTACGAGCACACCACGTGCAGGGGCCGCCGGCGGGTGCGGGCCTCCCCCGCGGCCCAGTCGAGGGCGTGCATGCTCGCCGCCGACCCGTCCACCCCGACCAGGATCTCTGCGTCTCGCCTCATCGCTGCGTCCTCCTTCGGTGCACACCTCAGTGTGCCCCCGATCATGCCGTCTCCGCACGCTCCGCGGGGGGTGGCGTGGAGAAGCCTTGGCAGATCCTTGACGACTCACGCCTGGTCGGCGGCCACGACCTCGACGACGGTGGTGTCCGGGTCGAGCGCACGCGGCGGTCGGACGGTGTGCGTGGTGAACGCCATGTCCGCCGTGCAGGCAGTGCCCGCCGGAGTCGGGTCGTCGACCGTGACCCGGAGCGTGCGGCCGTCCAGCTCGACGGAGACGGGCACCCACGGGCACGACGAGCTGCCGCCGACCCACACGTCGACGAGCCCGTCCTCCCGCACCACCCCGCCCGAGCCGTCGGACGTCAGCGCAGCCCCGGCGGGCACGCCCGGCCGCGAGTCGACGGCGATGCTCCGGACGGCGCCGGCGCCCCGCTGCGCCAGCACGACCACGAACCCGGCGACGAACGCGACGACCACCGCCACGGCCAGCACCCGCCGGCGCCGGCCTGTCACGCGGCCAGGTACGCCGACCACGCCGGCTCGTCGACGGCGGCGCCGTGCAGGAACGCGACCGCCCCGCGCGGCGGCGTCGGGGTGTACCGCAGCTCCCAGCCGATCTCGTGCAGCAGGCGGTCCGCCTTGCGGTGGTTGCACCGGCGGCACGCGGCGACGACGTTCGCCCACTCGTGCCGCCCGCCGCGCGACCGCGGGTGCACGTGGTCCACCGTGTCGGCGTGCGAGCCGCAGTACGCGCACCGGTGGTCGTCGCGCTGCAGCACGGTGCGGCGCGTCGGCGGCAGGGGGCGCCGCATCGGGACGTGCACGTACCGGGTCAGGCTCAGGACGACCGGCAGCGGCAGCGCGGCGTGCTCGGAGTGCAGCACGCGGCCGTCCGTCTCCAGCACGGTGGCCTTGCCGGACATGACGAGGGTGACGGCGCGGGGCATCGTCACCACGCACAACGGCTCGAGGCTGGCGTTCAGGAGCAGCGTCCTGGGTGGCGCGGGCAGCAGCACGGCGTACTCCTAGACCAGGTCGGGGACCCGTCTGGCTGTCCGGGCCCGCTGGGGGAGGCAAGCAAGAGCAGGGTACGCGCACCCGGCGGGATCCCGCGTGGGCTTTGCCGCCCGGTCCTGGGGACGACGCGACCCCCACGGCCGGTGGGCCGTGGGGGTCGCGTCGAGGAGTGCTGCGGTGCGGCGAGTCAGCCGATGCGGATGAACACCGGGGAGCTCTGCCAGATGCTGCGGAACTGGATCGTCTTGCCCGGGCGCGGGGAGTCGATCTGCTGGTCGCCGCCGGCGTAGATCGAGATGTGCCCGGGGCTCCAGATCAGGTCGCCCGGCTGCGCGTCCGCGGCGGAGACGACCGTGCCGGCCGCCTTGATCGCCGAGGAGGTGCGCGGCAGGGAGATGCCGAGCTGGGCGTACACGTAGGAGACGAAGCCGGAGCAGTCGAAGCCCTCGGGCGTCGTGCCGCCGGAGAGGTACGGGACGCCCACGTAGCGGGCGGCGACCTCGAGGACGGCGTTGCCGGCGACCGACTGCGGCACCGAGGCGGTGGCCTCGGCGGCGACGGCCGTCGTGGCGGTCTCCGCAGTGGCGCGCTGGGCGCTGCGGGAGGTGGCCCGCACCGGCTCCGGCTCGGGCTCGGGCTCCGGCTCGGGGACGACCGCGGTCGCGGCCGGCGCCTCGAACGTCCACGCGGCGTCGGCCGGGGCCGTCACGACGGGGGCGGTCTCGAGCACCGCGCGGGCCGACGCCGTCAGGGCGGCGGTGTCCACGGACGGCAGCGACGCCTGGTCGCCGGACGAGGACGCGGCGGTCGCCGGGACGGCGACCATCGAGACCATGAGGCCCGAGGACGCCGCGACGACGGCGGTGCGGCGACCGGCGAGGGCGATGGAGCCCGTCGCGGCGGTGGCGAGATCGGTCAAGGGGGTGACGGGGCGACGCGCGGAACGGTGTCGAGCGCGCACAGCACTAGCGGTCACGTACAGCCTCTCCTGGCGCCTACGAGGTGAGCTGTCGGGTTCGGGTTGGAGATCCCCGGCCGCGCTCCGCTCCCGGACGGATCCGGTCACGTCACGCGGCTTCACCCCAAGGACACCGTCTCCGGTGCCCACATGTGGTTCCCCCGCCCCTGCCGGCGAAGTCCGTTCGGAACCTCGGGCGGCGGCAGGGCTCGGCGTACCGTCCAAGGGCTCTGACGGAGGAGGGTTCCGTCGAGCGAGACCGAACGTACCGGACCCCGGAGCCGATTGTCACGTTCCGGTCACGACTCGTTTCCCTGCGCGCGAGAACGCTCACACGCACGGGTGAGGCCCGCCGCAGGTCACCGACGCGCGAAGGCCCCGCACGTGGCCTTCGCCACAGCGCGGGGCCCTCGGGGGGCGCGGCGTCAGGAGGTGCGCAGGAACACGTGCCGGGCGACCTCCTGCGGGAGGTCCAGCACCGTCTCGGCACCGGGGGCGCCGACGGTCACGGTGCCGCCGTTCTTCTCCACGACGATCTCGTTGCCGGGCTGCACGCCGGCCTGGGCCATGCGCGCCAGCAGCTCGACGTCGATCTGGATCGGCTCCCCGATGCGCGCGACGACGGCCTTGGTCGGGCCGCTCGAGCGGGTGGCGACCGCCACCGAGGACTCGACGCCGTCGAGGAACGTCACCTGGGTGCGCTCCTCACCGATCTCGTCCAGCCCGGGGATCGGGTTGCCGTACGGGTCGAAGTGCGGGTGGTCGAGCAGCGCGGCCAGGCGGCGCTCCACCCGCTCGCTCATGACGTGCTCCCAGCGGCACGCCTCCTCGTGCACGTACTCCCAGTCGAGCCCCACGACGTCCACCAGCAGCCGCTCGGCCAGCCGGTGCTTGCGCATGACCCGCATCGCCTTGCCGAAGCCGACGTCGGTCAGCTCCAGGTGGCGGTCCCCCGACACGACCAGCAGCCCGTCGCGCTCCATCCGGGCGACGGTCTGCGACACCGTCGGCCCGCTGTGGCCCAGCCGCTCGGCGATCCGGGCTCGCAGCGGGGTGATGCCCTCCTCGGTGAGCTCGTAGATCGTCTTCAGATACATCTCGGTCGTGTCGATCAGGTCACTCACGCCGGTGCCCTCCTGTCGTGCGCGGACGTCCGTCCACAGGCTAGTCGGCTCCGGCGACGCCCGGAGGCGGGCGCGTAGGGTGCGGCGCGTGACCGCGACCACGCCCGTGACGATCCCGGACCACCTGCTGCCGTCGGACGGCAGGTTCGGGTCCGGCCCGGCGAAGGTGCGGGACGCGCAGGTCCGCGCGCTGGCGGAGGCCGGCCGGACGCTGCTCGGCACCTCGCACCGCCAGAAGCCCGTCCGGTCGCTGGTCGGGCGGGTGCGCGCCGGGCTGGCCGAGCTGTTCGACCTGCCCGACGGGTACGAGGTCGCGCTCGGCAACGGCGGGTCCACGGCGTTCTGGGACCTCGCGACGCTGTGCCTGGTCGAGCGCCGGTCCGCGCACGCCGTGTTCGGCGAGTTCGGGTCGAAGTTCGCCGCCGCCGCGGCGCGTGCGCCGTTCCTCGACGAGCCGGTCGTCACCGAGGTGCGCCCCGGCACGTCCGCCGTGCCCGCTCGGGCCGAGGGCGTCGACGTGTACGCGTGGCCGCACAACGAGACCTCCACCGGCGCGATCGCCCCCGTGCGGCGTGTGCCCGGCTCCGCCGACCAGGGCGCGCTCGTGCTCGTCGACGCGACGTCGGGGGCCGGCGGCCTCGCGGTCGACGTGTCGCAGACCGACGCCTACTACTTCGCGCCCCAGAAGTCGTTCTCCTCCGACGGCGGCCTGTGGCTCGCGCTGCTGTCCCCCGCCGCCGTCGAGCGGGCCGCCCGCGTCG
The DNA here is from genome assembly GCF_901521055.1 of Cellulomonas hominis. Taxonomy (GTDB): domain Bacteria; phylum Actinomycetota; class Actinomycetes; order Actinomycetales; family Cellulomonadaceae; genus Cellulomonas; species Cellulomonas endometrii. The sequence continues at coordinate 12,069 of NZ_CABEGA010000080.1, forward strand.
AGGGGTCCGGGCGCTGGGTGCCGGACTTCCTGTCCCTGACGACGGCCGTGCAGAGCTCGCGCGCCGACCAGACGCTCAACACCCCGGCCATCGCGACGCTCGTGCTGCTCGCGGAGCAGGTCGACTGGATGCTCGCGAACGGCGGGCTCGCGTGGTGCGCCGAGCGGACCGCCACCTCCGCCGGCCACCTCTACGGCTGGGCCGAGGCGCGCGACTGGGCGACGCCGTTCGTCGCGGACCCCGCGCAGCGCTCCCCCGTCGTCGGCACGATCGACCTCGCCCCCGAGATCGAGGCGCCGACCGTCGCGACCATCCTGCGCGCGCACGGGATCGTCGACGTCGAGCCCTACCGCAAGCTCGGGCGGAACCAGCTGCGCGTCGCGATGTTCCCGTCCGTGGAGCCCGACGACGTGCTCGCGCTCACCGCCTGCGTGGACCACGTGGTGGACCGGCTGGGCTGAGCCGCACGGACGCACCCGCCGGGGGTTCCCGGCGGGTGCGTGCCGCGCTGTGAGACCGGCTCCGGTCGGTCAGTGGCTGCCGTGGTGCCGGCGCACCGAGGTGGTCACGAGCGCCGCGCCCAGCAGCACCAGCAGACCGGCCGCGGTGAGCATCGGCCAGGTGTCGGACCCCGTCGCCGCGAGCACCGCGGAGTCCGGGGCGGCGAGCACGTCGGACGTCGTGGTCGTGTCGGAGGCCGCGAGCACCTCGGACGACCCCGGCGGGTTCGCGCAGACCGACGTCTCGGGCGGGTACGACACCACCGTCGAGACGTCCGGGTTGACCGACAGGACGACCTGGACGTCGGGGCGCGTGAAGTCGTAGGCGTCGTGCTGCGTCCAGGTCCCCTCGGGCGTCAGCATCCACCCCGGCCAGTCGACGACGACCCCGTTCACGACCACCGTGCCGGGCCAGTACACGCGCCCGCTCAGCGGCAGGCCGGACTGGACGATGTCCTCGCCGCCCGGGTTGACCCACGTGATGGTCACGGTGTCGTCCGTGGTCCCGTACGCCTCGACCGCGTAGTCGAGCACGGGGGCGGCCTCAAGGCAGATGCCCGCCGCGCGGGCGATGACCAGCTCGCACCGGCCGGGGGGTGCGTAGCCGTCCGCGGGGGTCTCGCACCCGGTGTCCGGGTCGATGACCGCTGGTGCCGGGGCCGCGGGGACGGCGGGTCCTGCGAGCGCCGGCGGTGCGGCCAGAGCGGTGCCCGCCCCGCCGACGAGGAAGGCCGCCGCCAGCACCGCCACGAGTGTGCGTCGAACGCGTCCCATGTCCTGCTCCTGTCTGCCCAACGCCGTTGTCGGACGTCCCGCCAATTCGTACAAATCGGACATTTCGTACATCGTAGGCACGGGTGTGGCGAGGGCGCTGATCGGGAGAGCGGGTGAAAGTTCCGCGTGATCACGCGGATCTCCGGCCCTGGAGCGCGGCCGACGCGGTGACCAGCCACGACGAGGTGCCGGCGGGCCGGCGGGAGGGGTGAGAACGCCGGGCGGGGTCACCCGGACGGGTGCGTCGCGCCGCGCCCCCCGGGCTCCCCCCACCGCCTTCTCC
>NZ_CABEGA010000081.1 GCF_901521055.1 Cellulomonas hominis
CCCGGCCGCCGGGCCGCGGGCACGGCCCGGGCCCCCCCGGCCGCCCCGCCCCCGCGCCGGGCCCCGGGGGGGGGGGCGGCCCCCCCGCCCCCCCCCCCCGGGGCGGGGCGGCCCCCCCCCCCGCGGGCGCCGCCCGCCCCGGAGCCCACCCCGGCCCCGACGCCCACCGCGTCGCCGGCCCCCACGGCGTCGCCGTCCGCGACGCCCGTCCCGACCCCGGCGGCCACCCCGTGAACCGCCGGCCACGCACTCCCCGCCACCCGCGCCCCACCGTGAGGAGCACTCCCATGAACGACGCGTCACTCTCCGCCGCCGCCCTCTCGTCCGAGCTGGCCGCCGCCGAGCAGGCTGCCGAGCAGCCCGCCGCGCAGCCCGGCACCGCCGCCGCCCCGCTGCGGATCAGCGTCTTCGGCACCGGCTACCTCGGCGCGACCCACGCGGTCGCGATGGCCGAGCTCGGCTTCGAGGTCATGGGCGCCGACACCGACCAGGGCAAGGTCGACGCCCTGGCCGCCGGCAAGGTGCCGTTCTTCGAGCCCGGGCTGGACCCGCTGCTGGAGAAGCACCTGGACACCGGCCGCCTGACGTTCACCACCGACCTGGCCGCCGCGGCGGCGTGGGGCGACGTGCACTTCATCTGCGTCGGCACCCCGCAGATGAAGACCAGCCACGCGGCGAACCTGGCCTACGTGGAGTCCGCGGCGACCACCATCGCGCAGAACATCACCAAGGACGCGCTGATCGTCGGCAAGTCCACGGTCCCGGTCGGCACCGCCGCGCGGCTCCGCGAGCTCGTGGCCGAGCACACCCCCGCCGGCCTGGACGTCGAGCTCGTGTGGAACCCCGAGTTCCTCCGCGAGGGCAAGGCCGTCGAGGACACGCTGCACCCCGACCGCATCGTCATGGGCGGCACCAGCGCCCGCGCCGAGGCCACCCTGCGCGAGGTCTACGCCGGCCCGATCGCCGAGGGCACCCCGGTGGTCGTCACCGACCTGCCGACCGCCGAGCTGGTCAAGGTCAGCGCCAACGCGTTCCTCGCCACGAAGATCTCGTTCATCAACGCGATCTCCACGGTCTGCGACGCGGCCGGCGCCGACGTCACGGTGCTCGCCGACGCCCTCGGGCACGACGTCCGCATCGGCCGGCAGTTCCTCAACGCCGGCCTCGGCTTCGGCGGCGGCTGCCTGCCCAAGGACATCCGCGCGCTCATGCACCGCGCGAACGAGCTCGGCGCCTACCGGGCGTCCGCGCTGCTGCAGCAGGTCGACGAGATCAACATGGGCCAGCGCGAGCGCGTGCTGGACATGGCGGTCGAGGCCTGCGGCGGCTCCGTCCTCAACCGGCGGATCGGCGTGCTCGGTGCGGCCTTCAAGCCCGACACCGACGACGTCCGCGACTCGCCGGCGCTGAACGTCGCGGCGGCCCTGCACCTGCGCGGCGCCCAGGTCACGGTGTTCGACCCGGAGGCCGGCGACACCGCGCGCCGCTCCTTCCCGACGCTGTCGTACGCGACGTCGATGGAGGAGGCCGTCGAGGGCACCGACGTCGTCCTGGTCCTCACCGAGTGGGACCAGTTCGCGAACGCCGACGCCGACAAGCTGGCCGGCCTCGCCGCGACCCCGCGGGTCGTCGACGCGCGCGGCAAGCTGGACCCGACGCGCTGGCGTGCGGCCGGCTGGCAGTTCGCCGGCCTGGGGCGCACCGCCGCCTGAGGCGCAGCACCGACGACGAGGGGCGTCCCGGCGGGACGGCGTGCACCCGCACGCCGGACCGCGGGGGCGCCCCTCTCGCGTGCGGTCTGGCGCGCTGTCGGAGGCAGGTGGTCGGATGGGTGTGCACCGCTCGCCGGCCGGCGGGCCCGCGTCGAGGAGGACGAGCATGAGCGTGCACGACAAGCCCTGGCCCGACGGCACCCCCTGCTGGGCGGAGCTCGCCGTCCCCGACCTGGAGGCCGGCCGCCGGTTCTACGCGGACCTGCTGGGGTGGGAGTTCGAGGTCGGCCCCGAGGAGACGGGGTTCTACAGCGAGGCCCTGGTCGGCGGGCGGCGCGCGGCCGCGCTGAGCGGGGTGCTGCCGGGCGGCTCCGGGGACGGTCCGGCGGCGTGGCTGACGTTCCTCGCGACCTCCGACGTCCGGGCGTCGGTCGAGCGCGCCGTGTCAGCCGGGGCGGAGGTGCTCGCCGGGCCGATGGACGTCATGGACTTCGGCGCGATGGCGGTGCTCCGCGACCCCACCGGGGCGACGTTCGCGCTCTGGCGGGCGGGGATCTCCGTGGGCGCGCAGGTCGTGAACGAGCCGGGCGCGATGATCTGGAACGAGCACCTGTCCCCGCGCTTCGAGGACGCGAAGGAGTTCTACCGCGCCGCGTTCGGGTACGCGCTCGACGACATCAGCGCGCCCGGGTTCGACTACGTGACGCTGCTGGTCGAGGGCCGCGCGGTCGGGGGCGTCGGCGGCGGCGGGGAGCCGCCCGAGTGGGCCGTGTACTTCGCGGTCCCCGACACCGACGCGACGACGGCCGCCGCGGTGCGGCTGGGCGGCGCGGTGTTCGCGCAGCCGGAGGACACGCCCTACGGGCGGCTCGCCGGGGTCACCGGGCCGTTCGGGGAGCGGTTCTGGCTGATGTCGACGGACGAGCCGAGCAGCCCGCCCGCCGGGTGACGCACGGAGTGGGGCGGCCGGCGACGGCTACCCTCGACGCCGTGCCCGCTCCCGACGCCCCCGACGACGCCCGGCCGGGCGACGCCTTCCGGCACGCCAAGAAGACCGCCGGCGAGCCGGTCCGGACCTACCACCCCCGGCGGGCCGGGCTCGGCGAGCGCCGCGCCGAGGCGCTGGAACGGCTGTGGCCGCGGCTCGGGTTCTCCGTGCACGACGAGACGCTGGGCCTCGCGCCGACCCTGCCCGACGGCACGCTCGACACGCAGCGGCTGTTCGGCCGCACCGCCCCCGTGGTGCTCGAGATCGGCTCCGGCATGGGCGAGGCGACCGCGACGATGGCGGAGGCCGACCCCTCCCGGGACTACCTGGCCGTCGAGGCGCACCTGCCGGGCATCGCGAACCTGCTGGTGCTGCTCGACCACCGCGGCCTGACGAACGTGCGGGTCGCGCACGGCGACGCGCTGGACCTCGTGCGCCGGGTCGTCGCGCCGGGCTCCCTGGACGCGGTGCACGTGTTCTTCCCGGACCCGTGGCCGAAGGCGCGGCACCACAAGCGGCGGATCATCGCGCCGGAGCACGTCGCGCTGCTCCGCAGCCGGCTGGTCGTGGGCGGCACCCTGCACTGCGCGACGGACTGGGAGCCGTACGCCGAGCAGATGCTCGAGGTCGTCGACGCCGACCCGGGTCTGACCAACCCGTACCGCGGGTTCGCGCCGCGCCCGGCGCACCGCCCGGAGACCCGCTTCGAGCGCCGCGGCCTGGACGCGGGCCGCGCGTCCCGGGACGTGATCGCGACCCGGACGGCCTGAGCCGACGGGACCGGCCGAGCCGGACGTCGCCTACGCGCGGCTCAGGTCGTCGATGCGCAGGACGCGGTCGGCGGTGCGGACGGCGCCGGGGCGGTGCGCGATGACCAGCACCGTGCGGCCCCGGCACACCTCGACCAGGGCGTCCTGGATCTCGGCCTCCGTGGCGACGTCGAGCTGGCTGGTCGCCTCGTCGAGCACCAGCACCGGCGCGTCGAGCAGGAGCGCCCGCGCGATCGCGACCCGCTGCCGCTGCCCGCCCGACAGCCGCTCGCCCATCTCCCCGACCCGGGTGTCGTACCCGTCGGGCATGGCGAGGACCGCGTCGTGCAGCGCGGCACGGCGGCACGCCTCGACGAGCTGCTCGTCGGTCGCGTCGGGCGCGGCGAGGCGCAGGTTCGCGGCGAGGGTGTCGTTGAACAGGTAGGTGCTCTGGCCGACGACCGCGACGTGCCGCCGCAGGTCCTCCAGGGCGACGTCGCGGACGTCCACCCCGCCCAGCAGCACCCGCCCGGCGTCCGGGTCCCACGCGCGGGTCAGCAGGTTCACCAGGGTCGACTTGCCCGAGCCCGACGAGCCGACGACCGCGGTGGTGCCGCCCGCGGGCACGTGCAGGTCGAGGCCGTGCAGGACGGGACGGCGGTCGCGGGGCGGGGCCGCCGACGCGGGGTCGTCCGGGTCGACCTCGGGCGCCGGGTAGGTGAACGACACGCCCTCGAACCGGATGTCGAGCGGCCCGGCCGGGACGGGGACGGGGTGCGCGGGCGACGTGGTGGCGGGCGCGGCGTCGGTGACCCGCCAGAGCCGGCGCGCGGCGGCGAACGCCTGCTCCAGGTCCGGGGCGACGTCCTCGACGGCGAGCACCGGCGTGAACACCGCGAGCGCGAGCACCACCGCGACGGCGTACGCCGGCCAGCCGAGCGCGCCGGACGACACGCGCGCGGCGCCGACCAGCGCCACGGTGACGACCGCGCCGACCATGAGCACCGAGTTCGCGGCCCGGCGGCGGGCGGTCCAGGTGGCGAGCGTGCCGAGCCCGGCGTGCACCTCGGCGGAGACGGCGCGGGCCTCGGCGCGGCGGCGGCCCGCGGCCCCGGACGCGAGCACCTCCCGGACGCCCTGCAGCGACTCGGTGACGAGCTGCGCGAGCCGGCCCCGCGCGGCCCGGACGTGCGTGGCGGCGGCGGCGCTCGGCGTCCGGCCCCAGCCGGGGACGACCGCCCCGACGAGCACGAGGAACGGCAGCAGCACGAGCGCCAGCACCGGGTCGTACCCGACGGCGAGCACCACCAGCACGACCGCGGGCACCACGACGGCGCTGACGGCCGGCACCAGCGTGTGGGCGAAGAACACCTCGACCCGGTCGACGTCCTTGGTCGCGCGGTTCACCAGGTCGCCGGTGCGCCGGGACAGCACCCCGGCGGGCGACTGCGGCGCGAGCCGGTCGTAGAAGTCGACGCGCAGCATCGCCAGGGCCTTGAACGCGACGGCGTGGCCGGTGAACTGCTCCAGGTAGCGCAGCACGCCCTTGACCAGCGACAGCACGACGAGCGTCCACACCACCGGGGCGACCAGCGCGGCCGGGTCCTGCGCGACCCGGGCCACGCCCCAGGCCGACACGCCCAGCAGCGCGATCCCGAGCAGCTGGCCCGCCACCCGGCAGACCAGCGAGGCGGCGAGCGGCGCGAGCACGGGCCGGCCGAACCGGACCAGGCGGCGGGACACGGCGGCACGGGACAGGGGCGCCGGCGGCGTCCCGGGTGCGGCCTGGGCGGCGGGAGCGAGGGGTGCAGCGGGTGCGGCGGTGCTCACGGCGTGGCCTCCTGCGCCGCGAGCGGCCCGCCGGCGACGCCGGACAGGTCGAGGGCGCGGGCGTAGTACGAGTCGATGCTGCCGAGCCGGTCCGGCGGTCCCTGCTCGACGATGCGGCCCTCCGCGAGGACCAGCACCTCGTCCGCGCCGCGGACCGTGCTGAGCCGGTGCGCGACGAGGACGACGGTCCGCCCCTCGCCGGCCCGGTCGAGCGCCTCGACCAGGGCTGCCTCCGAGGCGGCGTCGACCTGGCTGGTCGGCTCGTCGAGCAGCAGCACGGGCGCGTCCTTCAGCAGCGCCCGCGCCACGGCCAGCCGCTGGGCCTGGCCGCCGGACAGGGACAGCCCGCGCTCGCCGACGCGGGTGGCGAGCCGGTCCGGGAAGGACCGGACGTCGTCCGCGAGGTTCGCCTGCGCGAGGGCGTGCCACAGGCGCTCGTCGTCGGCCTCGGGAGCGGCGAGCCGCAGGTTGTCCGCGAGCGTGCCGGTGAACAGGTACGTGCTCTGCGCGACGACCGCGGTCTGGGCGCGGACCCAGTCGACCGGCACGGTGGTCGCGTCGTGCCCGCCGACCCGGACCTGACCGGCGCCCGGGCGCAGGTGCGCCTGCAGCAGCGCGGCGACGGTGCTCTTGCCGGAACCCGACGGGCCGATGAGGGCGACGCGGCCCCCGCGCGGGACGGTGAAGGACACGTCGTCGAGGACGGGCCGGCCGCCCGGGTAGGCGAAGGAGACGTGGTCGAGCGCGACCGCCTCGGGCGCGGGGGCGCCGGAGCGGTCGGGGGCGCGGTCGGCGTCCGGCACCAGCAGCGTCGTCGTGGCCGGTGCGCGCACGCCGGGCGCGTCGGCGGCGACGGCACGCTGCGCGAGCACCGTGTCGATCTCCCGGACCGCGGCCCGTCCGCCCATGCCGACGTAGAAGAACTGGCCGACCCGGTCGAGCGGCTCCAGCAGCACGGTCGAGACGAGGACCACGGCGACCGCCTGGCCCGGGGTGATCGCCCCGTCCCGGAGCCGCACCATCGCCAGGCCGGCCGCCGCGGTGACCATCGCGAGCGAGAAGGACGAGTCGATGACCAGGAGCACGAGCTGGTTGCGCGCGAGCAGGCTCATGACCATCCGCCGGAGCTGCTCCGCCCCGCGGGCGAGCTCGGCGCCCTTGGCGGCCGCCCGGTTGAACGCCGTGGCGGTGGGCAGGCCCTGGATCGCGTCGAGGAACTGCGCGGCGAACCGCCGCGCGGTCATCCGGTACTGCACGGACACCCCGCGGAAGGCCCGCTGGAAGCCGCCGACGAGCAGCGGGATCGCGGGCAGCGCGAGGGCGAGCCAGCCGGCCACCACCCAGTCCACGGCCGCACCCAGCGCCACGAGGGCGATCACGGGGACGGTCATCGAGGCGATGATCGGGAACCGGAACGTCGCCTCGTAGGACGCGGCGCGCTCGACCCCGTCGGTGGCGGTCGAGACGAAGCGGCCCGAGCGCTCCTGCGTCCGGAACGCCACACCCAGGCGGAACACCTGGTCCAGCAGGACGTCACGCCGCTCGGTCTCCCGCGGGCCGACGGCGCCGAGGCTCAGCCGGGGACCGGCGAACGCGGCGGCGGCCATCACGACCACGCCCAGGACGATCGCCACGAGCGCCCCGCCGGGGACGCCGGCGCCCGTGCGCGCGCCGTCGAGCACGGAGCCGAGCGCGAGGTACACGGCGGTGGTGCCCGCGGCGACCACCCAGGTCAGCACGGCGGGCACGACGCTCACGCGCCGGGGCAGCGGCGGGGTCGGGACGACGGGCGGGCCGACGGGCCCCGCACCGGGCCGCCCGGGGTGACCACCGCCCGGGCGCCCGGGGTGACCGCCGCCCGTGCGCCCGGGGTGCCCGCCGCCCGGGCGCGCGGGGTGACCACCGGGGGTCGCGGCGTGCGGGGCGGTCATGCGGGCTGTCCTCCGTCGTGCGGGCGCGGGCTGTCGGGAAGCACCCTGCCACCTGCCCCCGACGTCCCGCTCTCCGGGGAGCCCGGTGCGACAGGACTCACACCGGCGCGGGTCCGGCGCCGCCGGAGCAGCAGCGCGACGCCCGCGGCGACGACCAGCACCAGGAGCGCGACGAGCGCCCACGGGACCGCGACGACCGAGGCCTCGGCCGCGGCGCGCGCCGTCGCCCCGCCGCCCAGCCCGACGGCGGTCGCGACGGCCTGCACCTGCACGTCGACGGGCCCGAGGCTCCGCACGCCGTCCAGGACGACCTCCCGCTCCAGGCTCGACCCCGGCAGGACCTCGAGCGGCTCGGCGTCGGCGGCGGCTGACGGCACGGTGCGCCGGGTGCCCGCGAGGCCGGCGACGGTGACCGCCTCCGTGGGCAGGACCCGGGCGTTGCCGGTGTTCGTGACCCGGTACCGGACGACGACCGTCCCGGCGCCGAGCGGGTTCGCCGTGCCGCGGTGCTCGACCGTGAGGCCCTCGACGGCGACGGCCGGGGCGACCGCGCCGGCGACCCGCAGGTGCATCCGCAGGGCGAGCCGGCGGTCCAGGCGCACCGTGGAGCCGTCGTCGGCGCTCACGGCCGCGGTGACGACGCCGCCGCTGTGGTCGCCGGGCGTCGCGTCGGCGGGGACGCGCACGGTGAACGGCACCTCGACGGACGCACCGGGGGCGAGGGAGACCGCGGGCAGGTCGAGCTGCACCCACGTGCCGACGCCGGTGGACGGCTCGTCGGCGGGGAGCAGGTCGAGCTGGCCGCTGGTGGTGGTGCGGGCGTCCGCCGCGTAGACGTCGAGGTCGAGCGCGGTCTGCCCGTGGTTGGTGACGACGACCGCGTCCCGGACCTCCTGGCCCGGCTGGACGTCGTAGGCGAAGTTCGCGCGGCCGGCGCCCTGGTCGTTCTCCGCGGGCACGACGCCCCACGACAGGGCGGTGGGGTCGGCCGCGGCCGGGCCGACCACCGCGCCGGCGCCCGCCGGGACGAGCAGCAGCGCGGCCGCCACGAGGACCCCGGCGACGGACGCCCGCAGGCGCGCGGGCGTCCGGGTGGTCGTGCGGGTGGTCGTGCGGTGGGGGGTGGGGACGGGGGCGTCGGTCACGGCGTGCTCAGCCCACCACGGTCAGGGTGAGGACCCCGGTGTAGTCGCCCGCGGGGGTGTCGAGCGGCAGGCGCAGCGCGAGCGCCGCGTCGACCGCCACGGCGCCGGCCGCGTGCCCGGCGGGGGCGGAGACCAGCGTGGAGGCGGCGGACAGGCCGCTGCCGGTGCCCGCGGCGACGGCCGCACCGGCGACCGCGCCGACGGTGTTGCTGCTCAGTGCGGGCGTCCAGCCGAGGGCGGAGCCGTCGAACGACCCGGCCGTGCCGGTGAAGTCCGACACCGCGCCGTTGACCGTCCAGGCGCTCCCGGACGTGCGGGTGTCGGAGACCGTCACCTGCTTCAGCTGCCCCGCCGCGGTGAACGCGCTCGCGTCCGCCTGCGCCGTGCCGAGGCTGACCGCGCCGGCGCCGCCGCCGACGGACCACGTGAGCTCACCGGTCGGCTCGGGTGCCGCGGGGACGGTCACCTCGAGGTCCACGTCCTCCTCGCCGCCCGTGCCCGGGTCGGTGCCGGGGTCGGTGCCCGGGTCGGTCGCGTCGACGGTCCAGCCCACGCTGAGCGGCTGCGTGACCTTCTTCGGGTCGGCCGAGCCACCCGAGGAGTACCAGTACGAGGTCTGGCCCGTCTTGCCCTGGAACGTCACGAACGACTGCGGGAACGAGCCCCACGACGCGCCGGTCCGGGTCTGGGTCCCCGTGCCCGGGGTGACCTCGACGCCCAGGTAGTCCGGGGTGACGGTGAAGCCGTCCTCGTCGACGCTCACGCCGGTCAGGTCGGCGAGCACGATCTGCTCGGGGGCGACCTCGACCCACTGCGACTGGTCCTCCATGGACGTGCCGTAGCCGGACGCGGTGCCCGTGAGCTGCCCCGTGCCGTCCGCGGCGACCGTGAGGACCGGGTCGCTGAACGTCCAGTACGTCATGCCGCCGTAGAACGCCACGGTCACGTCGCCGTCCCAGGACACCGACGCCGTGCCGGCCGCGACGTCCACGGTGCCGGCGCCGCCGGAGAACACCGCCTGGTTCAGCGTGCTGCTGCCCGGGGCCGGCGACACCGCGGACCCGTTCGGGCCCACGCACTTCGTGGCCCACGTCGGCTGCTCGAACCCGCCCGCGGCGGTCGGCTTCTGGATCGTGACGGCGCCGGCGGACGACGCGTAGAAGCCGTCGGCCTCCGTCCACACCCGCGACGACCCGGTGTTGCCGGCCTTGCCGGCGCTGAGGAAGTTGCAGCCGCCGAAGTACGCGCCGCCGCCCGTCTCCTGGTTGAGGGTCCAGCGCAGCTGCACGTCGTCGACGCTCGCGGGAGCGGCGGCGGCCGGCAGCGCGGTCACCAGAGCGGCGGCGGCCCCGAGGGCCAGCACCCCCAGGCCGGCGACGGCGCGCCGCGCTCGGTGACGGTTCGCATCCACCATCGTGAGTTCCTCTCGGTCGGTGCCGGTCGGGGGACCGGCGGGGGTCCGCGCACCGTGCGGCGCGCGGGGGTCCGGGCGGCGCGCTCGCGTCCGCCCGGGTCTCATCGCCACGGCAGCACGAGCCAGCCGCGGCGGAATCCGATGACGGTGCCGGAGCCCGCGAGCAGCAGGCCGGTCATGCCCCACGCCGCGCGCTCCCCCGCCGTGCCCGCGGCCGCGGCGGCGGGCACCAGGCCCGGGGCGGCGCGGCCGACGGTCAGCGCGGTCACGCCGGGGACGGCGGGCAGCGCGGGCGCGGCGAGGACGTCCCCGGCGGACGAGGCAGCCGTGCCGCGCGCGCCGCCGCTGCCCCCGCTCCCGCCACCGAGCAGCGACCCGGACGCGGGCGCCGCGGTCGCCGCGGGCCGCTCGTCGACCGGGGTCAGCGGCCGGTCCGCGTCGTAGGACACGTACATCGCGGTCGCGGGCTTGCGCGCGTCCGCCTGCCCGCCCGAGGAGTACCAGTACGCCGCCTGGCCGGTGCGCTGCTGGAAGTCGACGAAGCTCTGCGGGAACGCGCCCCAGTCGGCGCCCTCGCGCAGCTGCGGCGTCGCACCGGCCGGCACCTCGACCGCCACGCCGCGGTACGCCGGGACCGCCCGGAAGCCCTGGAGGTCGCCGCCGACGTCGACACCCGACAGGTCCGCCAGCACGACGGTCGTGGCCGGCAGCGCCTCCCACCGCGACTGGTCGTCCATCGCGGTGCCGAAGCCCCCTGCGGTCGCGGTCAGCTGCGCGCGGCCGTCGGCCGCCACGGTCAGCACCGGGTCGCTCGCCCACCAGTACGTCAGGCCGCCGTAGAGCACGACGGTGAACGTGCCGGTCCAGCGGACCTGCGCGGTGCCGGTGGCCGGGTCGACCGTGCCGCGGCCGCCCTCGAGGACGACTTGGGTCTCGGTGGTCAGGCCGTTGGCGGTGGTGACGGTGGTGCCGTCGCGGGCCGCGCAGCGCGTGTCCCACGAGGCCGGCGCGTAGGTGCCGTCGGGCCCCGGCTTCTCGACCCGGACGTCGTCGGCCACGGCCCGGTAGAACCCGTCCGTCGCGGTCCACACCTTGCCGCCGTGGGTGTCGCCGTCCGCGCCGGGGACGCCCGCCATGAGGAAGTGGCAGCCCCCGAAGTACGCGCCCGACCCGGCCTCCGTGCTGAGCGACCAGCGCAGCTGCGCGTCGGAGACGGTGAAGGGCTGCGCGCCGCGGTCGGGCACGGTGACCGTGACGGCGATCCGGCCCGGGTCGTCCCCGGCCGGGTCGGCGAGGGCGGCCGGTGCCGTCCCGAGCAGCAGCGCGACCCCGAGGCCGGCGGCGGCCAGCAGGCGCCTCATCGGGTCGCCCCCGCGGTCGTGGCGGTCGTCGCGGCGACCGGTGGGCGCGCGGGCGGCGGCGTGGCGGGCGTGCCACGAGGACCCGCCGCCCGCAGCGCCGCCGCCCGGCGCGCGGCCCGGCGGCGGCGCTGCGCGGTCACGAACGACGCCAGCACCACGAGCAGCAGCAGGGCGCCGGCCGCGGCGACGGCCGTCTCCGCCGCGTCGAGCCCGAGCAGCACCGCGTCGTCGTCGGGCGTTGCGGCCGCCACGAGGTCCGCGGCGGTCGCCTCGGCCGGGTCGCGGGTCACGGTGAGCTCGACCTGCGGCACCTGGCCGGACTGCGCGCCGGTGAGCGTGAGCACGTGCGTGCCGACCCGCAGGTCCGCGGGCAGCTGGAGGATGCCGGCGATCTCGCCGTGCGCCCCGGCGGTGAGCGGGCCGACGGACACCACGCCGGAGTCCAGGGTGGCGACGACCTGCTCCCCCGGCTCGAAGCCCTGGGCCGCGAAGGTCATCGCCCGGCCCTGCACGGCGGTCGCCTGGTCGACGCCGAGCGTCGCGGGCGCGCGCTCGGTCACCGCCGTCTCGGGCGTCCCGGCCGCGGCTCCCGCGGTCCCGCCCGTCGCCGGCGCGCCTGCCCCCGCGCCCGCACCCGCGCCGAAGGACACGGGGGTGAACGTCTCGTTCGTCGCGTTCTTCACCCCGTGCGCGCCGATGGTGATGACGCCGCACTGCACCTGCGTGCAGTCGACCTCCGTCGTGGCGCCGGAGCGGTCCTGCGACGTGAACCGCGGCCCGGGGACCGAGAGCTCGGTGGCCCACGTCCCGTCGGCGGCCAGCACACCGCCGTTGGCCGCGCCCTCGGTGTCGGACCCCGGGAACGCCACGAACTTCTGGTGGCCCTCGTTCGACGCCGACTCGCTGTCCGGGACGTACCGGTAGTCCTCGCCGGTCAGCCCGCCGCTGCTCGGCCGCCACGAGCCGCCCGCCGGGTCGTCGACCCAGCCGAACATGACGTAGATCCCGCCGAGCCCGCCCTGCACCGACTGGAACCCGGACCCGCTCACCCGCAGGGTCGACGGCCCGTCGGCGGGCGCCGACGCCCCGCCGGAGGGTCCGGTCACCGTGACGGACGCCGCGGCGGACGCGGCCGGGGCCACGGCCACGAGGCCCGCGAGCGCCAGCGCGGCGACGAGGACGCCGGTCGCGAGGACGCGCAGCGGCGGGCGCGCAGCGGCGGGGGGGGGGGGGGGGGGGGCGCCCGCCACGACGATGACCTTGAAGTACCCGACGATCCACAGCGCGACGGCAGCCGCGGCGACGATCAGGAGGAACCGCCAGGACCAGGCAGCCGCGGCCC
>NZ_CABEGA010000082.1 GCF_901521055.1 Cellulomonas hominis
GCCGGGGCGAGCGGGGTGCGGGTGCCGGTCACCGGGCGGCCTCCGTCTCGGCGAGCGCCGTGGGGCCGGCCCGGCCGGCGGGCTCCGCCGCGGCGGCCCGGACCTCGACGACCGCGTCGGCGAGCGCGACGAGCGACGGCCGGTGGGCGACCAGCACCACGGTCCGCCCGGCGTCGCGCAGCGCACGGACCGTCGCGAGCACGACGCGTTCCCCGGCGGCGTCGAGGTGCGCGGTGGGCTCGTCGAGCACCACGAGCGGTGCGTCGGACAGCAGCGCCCGGGTGAGCGCGACCCGCTGCCGCTGGCCGACGCTGAGGCCGGCACCGCCCCGGCCGAGGTCGGTGCGCCAGCCGTCGGGCAGGGCCGCGACCACGACGTCCAGGCCGGTGAGCGCCGCGGCACGGTCCCGGCGCGCGCGGTCGGCGGGGCCGAGCGCGTCGTCGTCGGCGCCCGACACCAGCCGGCCGATGCTGGCCGGGTCGAGCACGGGCCGCTGGGGGAGCCAGGCGACCTGCGGCCAGTACGTGTGCGGGTCCAGGTCGGCCAGGGCGGTGGCGCGGCCGTCGGCGTCGACGACCTCGACCGTGCCGGCGTCCGGCCGGACGAGCCCGAGCAGCACGTCGACGGTGGTCGACTTCCCGGCGCCGCTTCTGCCGGTGACCGCGACGGTGCTGCCAGGGGTGAGCGTCAGGTCGAGGCCGGCGGGCGCGAGCACGTCCCGGCCCGGCGCGCGGACCGTGACGCCGCGGAGCCGGACCGTCGCGGTGCGCAGGTCGGGGGCGGTGAGGGTGCCGGACGCCGGGACCGGGGTCTCCAGCACCGCGAACACCTGGTCCGCCGCGGCGACCCCGTCGGTGGACGCGTGGAACTGGGCGCCGACCTGCCGCAGGGGCAGGTACACCTCGGGGGCCAGCACCAGCACCGCGAGGCCGGTCACCAGGTCGAGCTCCCCGTAGACCAGGCGCAGGCCGATGCCGACGGCGATCAGCGCGACGGAGAGCGTGGTCAGCAGCTCCAGCACCATCCCGGACAGGAAGGCGATCCGCAGCGTGCCCATGGTGGCGCGGCGGTGGGCGTCGCCGAGCGCCTGCACCCGGGCGGCCGGACCGCGCTCACGGCCGAACGCCCGCAGGGTCCCCAGCCCGGCCACGAGGTCGAGCACCTGGGACCCGAGCCGCTGCATGACGCGCAGGCTCCGGTCCGAGCGGCCCTGGGTGAGCTGGCCGATCAGCACCATGAACACCGGGATGAGCGGCAGGGTGCCCGCCGCGATCGCCGCCGACACCCAGTCCAGCCCCAGGATGACGACGAGCGTCGCGGGCGTCACCGTCGCCGACAGCACGAGCTGCGGCAGGTACCGCACGAAGTACGGCTCCAGGGCCTCGAGCCCGCGCGTGGCCAGGGTGACGACGCGCGCCCCCTCGCCCTCGGCGAGCCAGCGCGGCCCGAGCTCCGCGGCGCGGGCGACCACCTGCTCGCGCAGCTCGGCGACGGCGCGCGTGGCGGCCCGGTGCGCGAACCGCTCCTGCACGCCGGTCGCCACCGCCCGCGCCGCGACGACGGCGGCCAGCCAGCCGACCTCGGGGAGCAGGTCGGCCAGCGGGACGCCGTCGTGCGCGGCGGCGGCGAGCACCCGGGCCAGGAGCAGCGCCTGGGCGATCACCAGCGCGGCCGTGACGATCCCGAGGGACACGGTCAGGGCCAGGTACCCCCGGGCGGCGCGGGCGTACCTCAGCAGGCGCGGGTCGAGCGGCTTCACGCGGTCGCGGGTCCCTCAGGCCCGGGTCGAGCCGTCGGGGGAGGTGCCGCCGTGCCCGGTGCTCGCACCGGCCCGCGCCGTCGAGCCGGCGAAGGTCAGGCCCGTGTGCTCCGGGATGTGCTCGGCGGAGATCCGCTTGCGGAACACCCAGTACGTCCAGCCCTGGTAGAGCAGCACGACCGGGGTCAGGACCACGGCCACCCAGGTCATGATCGTCAGCGTGTAGTCCGTCGACGAGGCGTTGCGGATGGTGAGCGAGTTCGCCGGGTCGAACGCCGGCATCACGTCGGGGTACATCGACCCGAAGATCAGCACGACCGCCGCGACGATCGTCACGGCCGACCAGACGAACGCCCAGCCCTCGCGCCGGGCGCGGGTCGTGACGACGACGGCGACCAGCGCGCCGGCGGCGACCGCCACCGCGGCCCACGTCCACGTCACCGAGTAGGCCAGCTGCGCCCACACGGCCCACAGGCCGGCGACGACCAGCGTGACGGGGGCCAGGCGCGCGGCGAGCGCACCGGAGCGGTCCCGCATCTCACCGGACGTCTTCAGGGCCAGGAAGATCGCGCCGTGCGTGACGAACAGCAGCATCGTGACGACGCCGCCGAGCAGGGCGAACGGGTTGAGCAGCGCGAAGAAGCCGCCGACGTACTGGTGGTCCGCGTCCAGCTCGACGCCCCGCACCAGGTTGGCGAAGGCGACGCCCCAGAGGATGCCGGGGATGTACGAGCCGAGCATGATGCCGCGGTCGGCCCAGGCCCGCCACGTGTCGGTGTTGATCTTGCCGCGCCACTCGAAGGACACGATCCGGAAGATCAGGCCCACGAGGATCAGCAGCAGCGGCAGGTAGAACCCGGAGAACAGGGTCGCGTACCACTCGGGGAACGCCGCGAAGGTCGCGCCGCCGGCGGTGATGAGCCACACCTCGTTGCCGTCCCAGACGGGGCCGATGGTGTTGATCATGACGCGGCGGTCCCGGTCCTTGCGGCCGAGGAACGGCAGCAGCATGCCGACGCCGAAGTCGAAGCCCTCGAGCACGAGGTAGCCGGTCCACAGGACCGCGATGAGCAGGAACCAGACGACGGGGAGGTCCATGGCCGCCTCCTCTCAGTAGGCGAACGACAGCGGGCGCTCGGCGGCGCTCGGGTCGTCCGGGTCGGGCCGGTTGGCGGGGTTGTCCGGGCTGGGGTCCTTCTCGGTGTCCGCGACGCCCTCGACGGCGTACCGCTTCATCAGGCGGAACCAGAACACCGCCAGCACGCCGTACACGAGGGTGAACGCGACCATCGAGATGACCACCGTGGTCGCGCTGACCACCTCGGACACGCCGCGCTCGGTCAGCAGGCGGACGGCGTCGACGCCCGTCGGGTTCGGGGCGACGACCCACGGCTGGCGGCCCATCTCCGTGAAGATCCAGCCGAACGCGGACGCCAGGAACGGGGTCGGGATGGCCCAGATGCCGATCCGGGCGAGCCACTTGTTGTCGGACACCCGGCCCTTGCGCGTGAACCACAGGGCCGCGAGGGCGAGCGCCACCGACCCGGCGGCGAGCCCGATCATCAGGCGGAACGCCCAGTACGTGACGGTGAGGTCCGGGATGTAGTTGACACCCTCGCCGTACTGCTCCTCGTACCGCTCCTGCAGGTCGTTGACGCCCTCGACGGTCGACGTGAAGTCGTTGTTCGCGAGGAACGACGTCAGGCCCGGGATGCTGATGAGGTGCGCGACGCCGTCGCAGTTGTTCGTCAGGTCGCCGATGGCCAGGATCGAGAACGACGCGCCGTCCTCGGTCTCGCAGAGCGCCTCCGCGGCGGCCATCTTGGTCGGCTGCTGCTCGAACATGAGCTGGCCCTGCGCGTGGCCCGTGATGCCGAGCCCGACCCCCGAGATCAGCATGGTGAACACGCCGAGCAGCACGGCCGGCCGGTAGACGGTGCGGGCCTTCTCGGCGTGGCCCTGCCGGACCAGCCGCACCATCCACCAGGCGGCGATGCCGGCGACGAACGTGCCCGCCGTGAGGAACGCCGCCGTGATGGTGTGCGGGAAGGCGGCGAGCAGCGTGCTGTTGGTCAGCACGGCGCCGATGTCGGTCATCTCCGCGCGGCCGGTCTCCGTGTTGAAGACCGTCCCGACGGGGTGCTGCATCCAGGAGTTCGCCGCGAGGATGAAGTAGGCGGACAGGTTGGTCGCGATGGCGACGGCCCAGATGCAGGCCAGGTGGATCTTCTTGGGCAGCTTGTCCCAGCCGAAGATCCACAGCCCGAGGAACGTCGACTCGACGAAGAACGCGGCGAGCGCCTCCATCGCGAGCGGCGCGCCGAACACGTCGCCGACGAACCGCGAGTACTCGGACCAGTTCATGCCGAACTGGAACTCCTGCACGATGCCGGTGGCGACGCCGATCGCGAAGTTGATCAGCATGAGCTTGCCGAAGAACTTGGTGAGGCGGAGCCAGGTCTCGTTGCCGGTGCGGACCCAGATGGTCTGCATGAGCGCGACGAGCGGCGCCAGGCCGATCGTCAGCGGCACGAAGATGAAGTGGTAGACGGTGGTGACACCGAACTGCCAGCGGGCCAGGTCGAGGGCTTCCACGGAGGTGTCCGTCCAGGTGCTGAGGCGAGTTGGGGGGCCGAACGGCCCAGGTCGGGGCCGTCCGACGACGGTATTGCGCCCCGATTCACAAGCCTAGGACAAAGGTCCCGCGATCTGACACGCTGTCGTCTCATTGTGACCCGGTTCACGAGCGTGACCTACCGCACTGTCTCCGGATCGCTGTGCGATACTGACTCCGGTCTCCCGGGATCCACACACCCCGGGCGGCCACCGTGCTCGCCGCACCAGCGCATCGTGCGCGCCAGGCGCCGCCGGCCGCGGAGGAACCCCGCCAGGGGTCTTCGCGCCAGGCAGGGCGATGGCGCCGACCGCCCGTGCGGCGACCGACACCGACGACTTCCGTCGCCGCGAGAGCGAGCGACGACCGACCGCCCGAGGGCGCCGCGAGTGTGGCCGGCGTACCCGGGCATGCAGGAGCACCCGCGTGACGCTCGACAGCACCTCGGACAGCACCCCCACCGCAGCGGAGCAGGGGGAGGCGACCGCCGCCGCCCGCCCCAAGCGCGCCCCCCGCACCCGCGCGACCCGCGCCGCCAAGGCAGCGGGGGAGCCCGCTCCGACCGACGCCGGGACCCCGGCGCCCGCCGTGGACGCGGCTCCCGCCGAGACCCCGGCTCCCGCCGCGGACGAGGCGCCCGCCAAGCCGGTCCGCCGCCGCGCCACCCGCAAGACCGCGGCCGAGAAGGCCGCCGAGGCCGCCGCCGAGGCAGCGGACGCCACCGCCGCCGCCCCGGCCGAGGCCGCGCCCGCCGAGGCGGCGCCCGCCGCGCCGAAGCGCCGCCGCTCGACCCGCACCGCCGCCGCCCCGGGCGCACCGCTCGTCGAGGCCCCGGCCGCCGAGCAGCCCGCGACGCTGTTCGCCGAGCCGGCCACCGAGCCGACCACGCCCGCCGAGCAGCCCGTGGCGGCTCCGGTCGTCGAGGCTCCCGCCGCCGCGCCGGCCGCGCCCGAGCCGGCCGGCACCCGCCCGCGCCGGTCCCGCCGCGCGACGCGTCCCGCCGGCGCCGGGGGCGAGGTCGCCGCCGCGCAGCCCGTCGCCGCCCAGCCGACCGTCGCGGCGCAGCCCCCGGCGCTGGCCGAGCCCGTCATCGAGGAGCCGGAGGACGAGGAGGTCGCCGAGGCGGTCGAGCAGGCCGAGCAGACGTCGGCCGCCGCGCCCGCCAGCCGCCTCGACGTGCTGGCCGAGCTGGGCCGCGGCACCGCCGCCGAGCCCGCCGCCCCCGCCGCCCCCTCGGCGCAGCCGGAGGCCGCACCGGAGAAGCCCGCCCGCGCCCGGCGCTCGGGCCGCGCGCAGCAGCAGTCGGCCCCGGTGCAGGCGCAGCAGCCGGAGCAGGAGCGTCCGGCCACGGCGCGCCTGGCCACCACGGCGCTGCTGTTCCAGGCCCCCGAGGCCCCGCGGCGCCGTCGCCGCGCCCAGGCACCGTCCGGCTCCCCGGAGGCCATCTCCGCGGCCGCGCAGGCCGAGGTCGAGGCCGCCGCTGCCGCCGAGGAGCAGGCGGCAGCCGCCGCCGAGGCGCCCGCCGAGCAGGCCGCCGCGCCGTCCCGCCGTCGTGGCCGTGGTCGCGGTCGCGGGCGGGTCGAGGAGCAGCTCGAGCCCACCGAGGTAGAGGCCGCCGAGCTGGAGACCTCCGACGCCGTCCTCGAGGCGGCCGGGCAGGTCGACGAAGACGCCGAGCAGGCCGCCGCCGAGCGCGACGAGACCGAGAACGACGACGAGGGTGCGCCGCGCCGCCGCCGCCGCCGCGGTGGTCGTGGTCGCCGGTCGCGCGGCGGTGCCGAGGCGGACGCCGACGCCACGGACGACGAGGGCGAGCAGGACGAGCCGTCGGGCGACGAGCCGGTCCGCGACGAGTCCGACGAGCCGGCCGACGACGCCGAGGACGAGGCGGACGAGCAGGCCGACGGCGAGGAGTCCGGCGGCAGCAGCCGTCGCCGTCGCCGTCGCCGCCGGTCGGGCCGCGGGGGCGACGCCGCCGAGGCCGAGCCCGCGCCGTCGCGCAGCCGCTCCGGCTCGCGCGGGAGCGACGAGGTCACGGCGCTGCGCGGGTCCACGCGCCTGGAGGCGAAGCGCCAGCGTCGCCGCGAGGGCCGCGACGCCGGTCGTCGCCGCCAGATCATCACCGAGGCCGAGTTCCTGGCCCGCCGCGAGGCGGTCGAGCGGTCGATGATCGTCCGCGAGTCGAACGGCCGCACCCAGATCGCCGTGCTCGAGGACGGGGTGCTCGTCGAGCACTACGTCTCCCGCCAGGCGCAGGTGTCGATGGCCGGCAACGTCTACCTGGGCCGCGTGCAGAACGTGCTGCCCAGCATGGAGGCCGCGTTCGTCGACGTCGGCAAGGGCCGCAACGCCGTGCTCTACGCGGGCGAGGTCAACTGGGACGCAGCGGGCCTGGAGGGCCAGCCGCGCCGCATCGAGCAGGCGCTCAAGTCCGGCGACTCGGTGCTCGTGCAGGTCACGAAGGACCCGATCGGGCACAAGGGTGCCCGCCTCACGTCGCAGATCACGCTCGCGGGCCGCTACCTGGTCTACGTCCCCGGCGGCGGCATGACGGGCATCAGCCGCAAGCTGCCCGAGAACGAGCGCACCCGCCTGAAGAAGATCCTGCGCGAGGTCGTCCCGGACTCCGCGGGCGTCATCGTGCGGACCGCGGCCGAGGGGGCCAGCGAGGACGAGCTGCGCGCCGACATCGCCCGCCTGCAGTCGCAGTGGGAGGCCATCGAGAAGAAGGCCAAGACCGCGTCCGCCCCGGCCCTGCTCCAGGGCGAGCCGGACATGGCGATCCGCGTCGTGCGCGACATCTTCAACGACGACTTCTCGTCCCTGGTCGTCCAGGGCGAGGAGGCGTGGTCGACCATCTCCGGGTACATCGGCGAGCTCGCGCCCGACCTGGCCGAGAAGGTGTCGAAGTACACCGGCCAGGGCGACGTGTTCGCCGCGCACCGGGTGGACGAGCAGCTCGCCAAGGGCATGGACCGCAAGGTCTGGCTGCCGTCCGGCGGCTCGCTGGTGATCGACCGCACCGAGGCCATGACGGTCGTGGACGTCAACACCGGCAAGTTCACCGGTGCGGGCGGCACGCTCGAGGAGACCGTCACCCGGAACAACCTGGAGGCGGCGGAGGAGATCGTCCGCCAGCTCCGGCTCCGGGACATCGGCGGGATCATCGTCATCGACTTCATCGACATGGTGCTCGAGTCGAACCGCGACCTCGTGCTGCGCCGGCTGGTGGAGTGCCTGGGCCGCGACCGGACCAAGCACCAGGTGGCCGAGGTCACCTCGCTCGGGCTGGTGCAGATGACCCGCAAGCGCGTGGGCCAGGGCCTGGTCGAGGCGTTCTCCGAGACCTGCGAGCACTGCAACGGGCGCGGCTTCGTCGTGCACACGGACCCGGTCGAGAAGACCAACGGCCGGTCCGACGCGGGCGCGCCGCAGCAGGCCCCGGAGGGTGACGCCAAGAAGTCCCGCCGCAAGCGCGGCGGCGCGAAGGAGCAGGCGCCCGCGTCGGCGTCCGGCAGCACGCCCGCCGTCCCGGTCCTGCCGGAGGCGCGCGAGGCGGTCAAGGCGACGCTCGCGACCATCGCGGCGGCCGCGGCGCACGCCCACGTGCACGACGACGAGGCGCAGGCCGGGTCGTCGGCGGACGGGCGCGAGCGGGCGCAGGCCCCGGCGGGCGCGGCGGAGGAGGCCCCGGCCGAGCAGGCCCCGGCCCAGGCGGCCCCGGTCGCCGAGCCCGTGGCCGAGACGGCCGACGCGCCGGTCGAGACCGCGCCGGTCGAGACCCCGGCGGCTGCCACGGCCCCCGCGGCGGCCTCCGCCCCGGAGCCCGTCCTGGACGTGCTGGCCGCCCTGGGCGACCTCGCGACCCGCGTGCCGGCGTCGGACGCCCCGGCGCCGCAGCTGGAGCTCAGCCCGGTCGACCCGGGCCTGTTCGAGCTGCCGGACCCGGCCGACGACGAGTCCTGACCCCGAGGTCGTCATACCGGCACGAGGTCGTCCCGCAGGACGGACGACCTCGTGCACGGGTGACGACCTCGGCGGGAGGGCCCGCGGGCCCGCGGCCGGCGGCTCGCGGGTGCGCGAGGTCACCAGGAGGCGGTTTGACCGTCGGTACCGGCTCCGCGTAACCTTGAACGTCGGTGCGTTCTGACGGCGCGGTGTGTTTCTGCGCAGAGCCGGTCAGGAAGCACCGTTCGCGCGTGACGCCCCTGAGGCGCCGACGTCCCGAGCTCCGCGGCCACCGCGGTGGCGCGCCGGGGTGCGGCCCGAGGGCGGGACGCCCCCAGAACCTGAAGTTCGACGAGCAGAGATGAGCATCAACGTGGTGTACGCGATCGTGAAGGCCGGCGGCCGTCAGGAGAAGGTCGCCGTCGGCGACGTCGTCGTCGTGGACCGCATCGCGGCCGAGGCCGGTGCGACCGTCGAGCTGCCCGCGCTCCTGCTGGTCGACGGCGAGGCCGTGACGTCGGACGCCGCGGCGCTGGCGAAGATCAAGGTCACCGCAGAGGTCGTCCAGGCCGAGAAGGGCCCGAAGATCGACATCCTGCGGTACAAGAACAAGACGGGCTACCGCCGCCGTCAGGGTTACCGCTCGCGGCTGACCCGCCTGAAGGTCACCGAGATCAAGTGACCTGCGGGCCGCACGGCCCCGCGACCCTCCACCCGTAGACAGCACCGCAGGAAAGCAGGCCTGAGATGGCACACAAGAAGGGCGCGAGCTCCTCGCGCAACGGTCGGGACTCCAACGCCCAGCGCCTGGGTGTGAAGCGTTTCGGCGGCCAGGTCGTCAACGCCGGCGAGATCATCGTCCGCCAGCGCGGCACCCACTTCCACCCCGGTGTGAACGTCGGCCGTGGCGGCGACGACACCCTGTTCGCCCTCACCGCCGGTGCGGTGCAGTTCGGCACCCGTCGTGGCCGCAAGGTCATCGACATCGTGGCGGCCGGCTGACCAGCCGCACCACCCCCAGCTGTTGGCCGGAGGGGCGCACCGCACGACGCGGTGCGCCCCTTCGCCGTAGGAAGGAACCACCCACCCATGGCCGCATTCGTCGACCGCGTCGTCCTCCACGCCAGCGGCGGTGACGGCGGCCACGGCTGCGCGTCGATCCACCGCGAGAAGTTCAAGCCCCTCGCCGGCCCCGACGGGGGCAACGGGGGCAACGGCGGCAGCGTCATCCTCGTGGTCGACCCGCAGGTGACCACGCTGCTCGACTACCACCACGCGCCGCACCGGCACGCGCCGTCCGGCACGCAGGGCATGGGCGACCACCGGCAGGGCTCCACCGGCCAGGACCTCGTCCTGCCGGTGCCCGACGGCACGGTCGTGAAGTCCGTCGACGGGGAGGTCCTCGCGGACCTGGTCGGCGCGGGCGCGCAGTTCGTCGTCGCGCAGGGCGGGCACGGCGGGCTCGGCAACGCCGCGCTGTCGTCCCCGCGCCGCAAGGCCCCGGGCTTCGCCCTGCTCGGCGAGCCCGGCGACGCCCGGGACGTGGTGCTGGAGCTGAAGACCATCGCGGACGTGGCCCTGGTCGGGTTCCCGAGCGCCGGCAAGTCCAGCCTGGTCGCGGCGATGTCCGCCGCCCGGCCGAAGATCGCCGACTACCCGTTCACCACGCTGGTGCCGAACCTCGGCGTCGTGCAGGCCGGTGACGCCCGGTACACCGTCGCGGACGTCCCGGGGCTGATCCCCGGCGCGAGCGAGGGCAAGGGCCTGGGCCTGGAGTTCCTGCGGCACGTCGAGCGCTGCGCCGTGCTGGTGCACGTGCTCGACTGCGCGACGCTCGAGCCGGACCGCGACCCCGTCTCGGACCTCGACGTCATCGAGGCCGAGCTCGCGGCGTACGCCGGGGACCTCGGCATCGAGGGCGGCCGGGTGCCGCTCACCGAGCGGCCGCGGATGGTCGTGCTGAACAAGATCGACGTGCCGGAGGCGCGCGAGCTCGCGGAGATGGTGCGCCCCGACCTCGAGGCGCGCGGCCTGCGCGTGTTCGAGGTGTCGACGGCCAGCCACGAGGGCCTGCGCCCGCTGACGTTCGCGCTCGCCGAGATGGTGGAGCAGGCGCGGCGGGACGCGCCGGCGCCCGAGGCGACCCGTGTGGTGCTGCGGCCCCGCGCCGTCGACGACGCGGGCTTCACCGTCACGCGCCGGCAGGACGGCGACCACGAGTACTTCCAGGTGCGCGGCACCAAGCCGGAGCGCTGGGTGCGCCAGACGGACTTCGCGAACGACGAGGCCGTGGGCTACCTGGCCGACCGGCTCGCGCGGATCGGCGTCGAGGAGAAGCTGCTCGCCGCCGGGGCCGTGTCGGGGGCCGAGGTCGTCATCGGCGACGGGCCGTCGGCGGTCGTCTTCGACTGGGAGCCCACGCTGCTCACCGGCTCGGAGCTGCTGGGCGGGCCCCGCGGCACCGACCAGCGCATCGAGGAGCGCAGCCGCCCGACCCGTGGTGAGAAGCGCGAGCAGTACAAGGACCGGATGGACGCCAAGGCCGAGGCGCGCGCGGAGCTGTGGACCGAGCGCGAGGCGGGTCTGTGGCGCGACGAGTGACCCGCGCCTGGCCCCCCCCCCCCCCCGGCCCCCCCCCCCCCTGTCTCGTCCCTGCGGCCGCGCGCACGCCGCCGGCCCCCCCGCCCCGATCGCCCACGCGAGCGCCGCCAGCCACAGGAACCAGCCGGGCGGGAGGGCCACGGCGAGCGAGGAGCGCCCCGGTGCCGTGTCGCCCGACGCCGTGCCACCCGACGGCACGCCACCAGCC
>NZ_CABEGA010000083.1 GCF_901521055.1 Cellulomonas hominis
CGCTGACCCCGCGACCTCACCCCCTGCCTCGCCCCGGGCGCACCGAGATGACACCGCGCGCCTGCGCCGCGTCCCCTGCCGCAGGCCGGGAGTGTCATCTCGACGTCCCGCGGACCCCCCCGCGAGCGGGGCCGTGCAGGTCAGGTGGGTGTCGGCGCTCGCGGCTTTCCCCGGTGGACATGTGAGCGCTAACATCGGCACGATGACTGGCGGCCGACCGGCCGCGGGCGGGATCGGGACGGCGGGCAGCGCAGCCCGGGCGAAGGAGCACACGCGATGGCGCAGGAGCGGCACGACGACGCCGGCACCCAGGACGACCGCACGCAGCACGACGGGACGCAGCACGACCGCACCCGCGACGACCGGATCCGCGAGGCCATCGCGGCGGGCACGACCTCGCTGGGCATCGAGCTGGGCTCGACCCGGATCAAGGCCTGCCTGATCGGCCCCGACCACGCGCCCGTCGCGACGGGGAGCCACGACTGGGAGAACCAGCTCGTCGACGGGGTGTGGACGTACTCGCTCGACGCGGTCTGGGCCGGGCTGCAGGAGTCGGTCGCGACGCTGCTGGACGACGCGGAGCGGCGCTACGGGGTCCGCCCGACGACGTTCGGCGCGCTGGGCGTCTCGGCGATGATGCACGGGTACCTGCCGTTCGACGAGGCCGGCGAGCTGCTGGTGCCGTTCCGGACGTGGCGCAACACCTCGACCGGACGCGCGGCCTCGGAGCTGACCGACAAGCTGGGGTTCAACATCCCGCTGCGCTGGTCGATCGCCCACCTGTACCAGGCGATCCTCGACCACGAGCCGCACGTCCCGCGGATCGACTTCGTGACGACGCTGGCCGGCTACGTGCACTGGAGGCTCACCGGTCGCAAGGTCCTGGGCGTCGGCGACGCGTCGGGCATGTTCCCGATCGACCCGGCGACGCGGGGCTACGACCGCACGATGCTGGCCCAGGTCGACGAGATCGTCGCGACCCGCCGCCCCGGCCTGAGGCTCGAGGCCCTGCTGCCGGAGGTGCTGCCCGCGGGCGCGGAGGCCGGCCGGCTGACCGCGGAGGGTGCCGCGCTGCTGGACCCGACCGGGACCCTGCAGGCCGGCATCCCGCTGTGCCCGCCGGAGGGCGACGCCGGCACCGGCATGGTCGCGACGAACTCGGTCGCGCCGCGCACGGGCAACGTCAGCGCGGGGACGTCGATCTTCGCGATGGTCGTCCTGGAGCAGCCGCTGACCCGCGTGCACCACGAGCTCGACGTGGTGACGACCCCGGCCGGTGACCTGGTCGCGATGGTGCACTGCAACAACGGCGCCAGCGAGCTCAACGCGTGGGCCGGGCTGTTCGGGGAGTTCGCGACGGGTCTGGGTCGCGACGCCGCACCGGACGACGTCTTCGGCGCCCTGTTCCGCGCGGCGCTCGAGGGCGACGCGGACGGCGGCGGCCTGCTGGCCTACAACTACCTGTCGGGCGAGCCGATCACGGGGCTCGAGGAGGGCCGCCCGCTGGTCGTGCGGACCCCGGGCAGCCGGCTGACGCTCGCGAACTTCATGCGCACGCAGATCTACTCGGCGTTCGGCACGCTGAGCCTCGGCATGCAGGTGCTGGCGGGCGAGGGCGTCGAGATCGACGCGATGTTCGCGCACGGCGGCATGTTCAAGACGGCGGGGGTCGCGCAGCGGCTGCTCGCTGCGGCGATCGGCGCCCCGGTCGCCGTCGGGGAGACCGCGGCCGAGGGCGGCGCCTGGGGCATCGCGGTGCTCGCGGCCTACCTGGGCGCGGCCGGCGAGCAGGACCTGCCGACCTACCTGGCCGAGCGCGTCTTCGGCGACGCCGAGGTGGACGTCGTCACCCCGGACCCGGCGGACGAGGCGGGCTTCGCCACGTTCCTCACCCGCTACCGCGCGGGCCTCCCGGTCGAGCGCGCAGCGACCGAGTCCGTCTGATCCCGCCGAGGTCGGCAGCCGGTGGCCGAGATCGGCACCGCCCGCTGCCGATCTCGCCCCCGGAGTGCCGACCTCGGCCTCCGTGCCCGATGTGAGAGCGAGGAACCACCTGATGACCCGATCCCTGGACGAGTACCCGCAGAGCGTGCGCGACGCCGTGACGCGGACGCGTGGGGTGGTGTCCGCGCTGCACGCCGAGCTGCCGCGCTGGGAGCTGATCGTGTGGACGGCCGGCAACGTGTCGCAGCGGGTGCAGGTCTCCCCGGACGGCCCGTCGGACGCGGACCTGTTCGTCATCAAGCCGTCCGGTGTCACCTACGACGAGCTGACTCCGGAGTCGATGGTCGTCTGCGACCTGGACGGCACGCTCGTCGAGGGCACCCGCTCGCCGTCGTCCGACACCGCCGCGCACGCCTACGTCTACCGGCACATGCCCGAGGTCGGCGGCGTGGTGCACACCCACTCGACGTACGCGACCGCCTGGGCGGCCCGCGCGGAGCCGGTGCCGTGCGTGCTGACGATGATGGCCGACGAGTTCGGCGGGGACATCCCGATCGGCCCGTTCGCGCTGATCGGCGACGACTCCATCGGCCGCGGCATCGTCGAGACGCTGCAGGGCTCCCGAAGCCCGGCCGTGCTCATGCAGAACCACGGGCCGTTCACGATCGGCAAGGACGGCAAGGCCGCGGTGAAGGCCGCCGCGATGGTCGAGGAGGTCGCCCGCACGGTGCACATCTCCCGCCAGCTCGGCGACCCGCTGCCGATCCCGCAGGACAAGGTCGACTCGCTGTACGCCCGCTACCAGAACGTCTACGGCCAGGGCACCGCAGCCCCGGCCGCCACCACCACGAAGGAGCAGGACGCATGACCAAGCCCTACGCCGACCGCGAGGTCTGGTTCTTCACCGGCAGCCAGGACCTCTACGGCGAGGAGACCCTCCGCCAGGTCGCCGAGCAGTCGCAGGAGGTCGCGCGGCAGCTCGACGCCGCGTCCGACGTGCCGGTGACGATCGTGTGGAAGCCGGTCCTCAAGGACTCGGCCGCGATCCGCCGCGCGATGCTCGACGCGAACTCGGACGACCGCGTGCTGGGCGTCATCACGTGGATGCACACGTTCAGCCCGGCGAAGATGTGGATCGCGGGCCTGGACGCGCTGCGCAAGCCGCTGCTGCACCTGCACACGCAGGCCAACGTCGAGCTGCCGTGGGACAGCATCGACATGGACTTCATGAACCTCAACCAGGCCGCGCACGGCGACCGGGAGTACGCGTACATCGCCACGCGCCTGGGCGTCGCCCGGACCACGGTGGTCGGCCACGCGTCGAACCCGGCCGTCACCAAGCGGGTCGGCACTTGGGCGCGCGCCGCCGCGGGCTGGGCCGCCACGCACGAGCTGAAGCTGGCCCGGTTCGGCGACAACATGCGCAACGTCGCGGTCACCGAGGGCGACAAGACCGAGGCGGAGCTGCGGTTCGGCGTCTCCGTGAACACGTGGGGCGTCAACGAGCTGGTCGCCGCGGTCGACGCGGTGGCCGACGCGGACGTCGACACCCTGGTCGCCGAGTACGAGGACCTGTACGACGTGGTGCCCGAGCTGCGCCGCGGCGGGGACCGCCACGAGTCGCTCCGGTACGCCGCCCGGCAGGAGATCGCGCTCGAGACGTTCCTGACGTCGGTGGGGGCGAAGGCGTTCACCACGAACTTCGAGGACCTGGGCGACCTGCGCCAGCTCCCCGGCATCGCGGTGCAGCGCCTCATGTCCAAGGGCTACGGCTTCGGCGCCGAGGGCGACTGGAAGACCGCCGTCCTGGTGCGCGCGGCGAAGGTGATGGGCGAGGGGCTGCCCGGCGGCGCGTCGCTGATGGAGGACTACACCTACGACCTCACGCCGGGCGCGGAGAAGATCCTCGGCGCGCACATGCTGGAGATCTGCCCCTCCCTGACGACGTCGAAGCCGAAGGTGGAGATCCACCCGCTCGGCATCGGCGGCAAGGAGGACCCGGTCCGCATGGTGTTCGACGCGGACCCGGGCGAGGGCGTCGTCGTCTCGCTGGCCGACATGCGCGACCGGTTCCGCCTGACCGCCAACGTCGTGGACATCGTGCCGCCCACGCAGGAGCTGCCGAACCTGCCCGTGGCCCGTGCCGTGTGGGAGCCCCGCCCCGACTTCGCGACCTCCGCGGAGGCGTGGCTGACCGCCGGCGGCGCGCACCACACCGTCATGTCGACCGCGGCCGGCGTGGAGGCGTTCGAGATCTACGCCGACATCGCGGGCACCGAGCTCCTGGTGATCGACGAGCACACCACCCGTCGCGCGTTCCGCGACCAGGTGCGCTGGAACCAGGTCTACTACCGGCTCGCCCAGGGCTTCTGAGCCCGGTCGCACCGCACGGCCCGCCCCCGGTCCAACCCGGGGGCGGGCCGTTCGTCGTCCGGGGCGGGTGCCACCCGATCGGCGGCATGAGTTCGGCCACCGAACTCAGCGACAGGGTGAAGTCGTCGGCCGCAGGCCGTCACGACGGTCCGTCAGAACTGGTCAGATGAGCCCTGACCTGCGGATATACCGGGCAGACGCGGGCTGGTGGCGACCGTTATCCATCTGCAACCTGCGCCCCGAACCTTTGGCTTGACTTCTTGAACTCAACCCCGCGAGAGTATGCGCGTGCTCGCCGACGGCGAGGGGGCGATCCCTCCCGGCACGGCGATGGGCAGGACGGGCGACGACGCGAGTCGGGTCCGTGACGATGAGGTCAGCAACCCTCTCGAGGAGGAGAAGGACATGAAGAGCATCAGGTTCGTCGCACTCGGCGGCGCCCTCGCGCTCGGTCTGGCGGCGTGCTCCGGCGGCGGCGCCGGCGCCGGCAACGACGACGAGTCGGGCGCCGCGGCCGACCCCAGCGAGCTCACGATCGGCGTCGCGATGCCGACCGAGACCTCCGAGCGGTGGATCGCCGACGGCGACGCGGTGAAGTCCCAGCTCGAGGAGGCCGGCTACACGGTCGACCTGCAGTACGCCGCGGACGACATCCCGACGCAGTCGCAGCAGATCGACCAGATGATCACGAAGGGCGCCGACCTCCTGATCGTCGCCTCCATCGACGGCACCGCGCTGGCCAACCAGCTGCAGGCCGCGGCGGACGCGGGCATCCCGGTCATCGCCTACGACCGTCTGATCAACGGCACCGAGAACGTCGACTTCTACGTCACGTTCGACAACTACAACGTGGGCGTCCAGCAGGCCACCTCGCTGCTCGTCGGCCTGGGTCTGCTCAACGCGGACGGCACCGAGGGCACCGCCACCGGCCCGTTCAACATCGAGCTGTTCGCCGGCTCGCTGGACGACAACAACGCGCACTTCTTCTACCAGGGCGCGATGGACACGCTGCAGCCCTACATCGACGAGGGCACCCTCGTCGTGAAGTCGGGCCAGACCGACATCGAGCAGGTCGCCACGCTCCGCTGGCTGCAGGAGACCGCCCAGAAGCGCATGGAGGACCTCCTGACGTCCTCCTACTCGGACGGCTCCAAGGTCAACGGCGTGCTGTCGCCCTACGACGGCATCTCCCGCGGCATCATCACCGCGCTGCAGAACGCCGGCTACGGCGCCACCATCGACGCCGGCCTGCCGGTCGTGACCGGCCAGGACGCCGAGATCGCCTCCGTCAAGCTCATCCAGGACGGCACGCAGTTCTCGACGATCTTCAAGGACACCCGCAAGCTCGCGGAGCAGGCCGTCATCTCGGCCGAGTCCTTCCTGGAGGGCGAGGAGCCCGAGGCGAACGACACCGAGTCGTACGACAACGGTGTGAAGGTCGTCCCGTCCTTCCTGCTCGAGTCGGACATCGTCTACGCCGACAACATCCAGTCGCTCCTGATCGACTCGGGCTACTGGACCGCTGAAGAGGTCGCGGCCGGCCAGTCCGACTGACCCCCCGGCTCCACCCGCACGACCGCGAGGTCGGCCGGCACCCACCCGGGTGCCGGCCGGCCCGCGGCGGTGTGATCCATCGCCCGACGAACGAGGACGGTCGAGGCCGCATGAGCGACCACATCCTGGAAATGCACTCCATCACCAAGACCTTTCCCGGGGTCAAGGCTCTGCAGGACGTCAACCTGAACGTCAAGCGGGGGGAGATCCACGCGATCTGCGGGGAGAACGGGGCCGGCAAGTCCACCCTCATGAAGGTGCTGTCGGGCGTCTACCCGCACGGCACCTACGACGGTGAGATCCGCTTCGACGGGGAGACGGTCGAGTTCGGCTCGATCAACGACTCCGAGGACAAGGGGATCGTGATCATCCACCAGGAGCTCGCGCTGGTGCCCTACCTGTCCGTCGCGGAGAACATCTTCCTGGGCAACGAGCGCGCGTCGCACGGCCTGGTGGACTGGAACCGGTCGAACTCCGAGGCCGCCGTGCTGCTGGCGCGGGTCGGACTGGACGAGAACCCGACCACCCCGATCGGCACCCTCGGCGTCGGCAAGCAGCAGCTCGTGGAGATCGCCAAGGCGCTCTCCAAGAAGGTGAAGCTGCTGATCCTGGACGAGCCGACGGCCGCCCTCAACGACTCGGACTCCGAGCACCTGCTGAACCTGCTCCGGCACCTCAAGGGCCAGGGCATCACCTCGATCATGATCTCGCACAAGCTCAACGAGATCGCCGAGATCGCCGACTCCACCACGATCATCCGTGACGGCAAGACGATCGAGACGCTCGACATGGTCGAGGACAAGGTCACGCAGGACCGGATCATCAAGGGCATGGTCGGCCGCGACCTCGAGCACCGGTACCCGGAGCACGTCTCGCACGTCGGCGAGGAGGTGTTCCGTGTCGAGGACTGGCACGTCGAGCACCCCACGCAGCCGGGCCGCGTCGTCGTCGACGGCGCCTCGTTCGACGTCCGCGCCGGTGAGATCGTCGGCATCGCCGGCCTCATGGGCGCCGGTCGCACCGAGCTGGCGATGAGCATCTTCGGCCGCTCCTACGGCCGGAACATCTCGGGCAAGGTCTTCCTGCACGGCAAGGAGATCCAGACCCGCTCGGTGACGGAGGCCATCAACCACGGCCTCGCGTACGCCACCGAGGACCGCAAGACCTACGGCCTGAACCTCATCGAGGACATCCGCCGGAACATCTCCGCCGCGGGCCTGCACAAGCTGTCGAAGGCCGGCTGGGTCAACGGCAACGAGGAGATCAAGGTCGCCGAGGAGTACCGGCGGTCGATGAACATCAAGTCGCCGACCGTCATGGCCCTCACCGGCAAGCTGTCCGGCGGCAACCAGCAGAAGGTCGTCCTGTCCAAGTGGATCTACACCGACCCTGAGGTGCTGATCCTGGACGAGCCGACGCGCGGCATCGACGTCGGTGCGAAGTACGAGATCTACACGATCATCAACAAGCTCGCGGACGCGGGGAAGGCCGTCGTGGTCATCTCCTCCGAGCTGCCCGAGCTCCTGGGCATCTGCGACCGGATCTACACGCTCGCGTTCGGCCGGATCACCGGCGTGCAGGAGCGTGCGGTCGCCACCCCGGAGAGCCTCATGGAGCTCATGACGAAGGAAAAGGAATCGGTTCGATGACGGCTGTGGCAGGCCTGCGGGACATCTTCACGAAGAACCTGCGGACGAGTGGTATCTACATCGCGTTCGTCGCGATCATCGCGCTGTTCGCGATCCTGACGGACGGCGTGCTGCTCGCCCCGGGCAACCTCACCAACATCGTCCTGCAGTACTCGTACATCCTGATCCTCGCCATCGGCATGGTGATCGTGATCATCGGCGGGCACATCGACCTCTCGGTCGGGTCCGTGGTGGCGCTCACCGGTGCGGTGTCCGCGATCCTCGTGATCAAGAACGGTCAGCCGTGGTGGGTCGGCATCCTCGCCGCCCTCGTGGTCGGCCTGCTGGTCGGCGCGTGGCAGGGCTTCTGGGTCGCGTACGTCGGCATCCCGGCGTTCATCGTGACGCTGGCGGGCATGCTGCTGTTCCGCGGCCTCACCTACGAGGTGCTCGACAACATCTCGCTGTCGCCGTTCCCGCAGGCGTACCAGCAGGTGGCCGGTGGCTTCCTGAACGGCCTGCTCGGGGGCGACGGGTACGACGCCTTCACGCTCGTGATCGCCGCCATCGGCATCGTCGGCTACGCGTTCTCGTCCTACCGCTCCCGCATGGGCCGCGTGCGCTACCAGCAGTCCGTCGAGGCGATGCCGCTCTTCATCCTGAAGATCGTCCTCATCGCCGTGGTCGTCATGGCGTTCGCCTGGCAGCTGGCGCACTCGCGTGGTCTGCCGATCGTGCTGATCATCCTCGCCGTGCTGATCCTGGCCTACAACACCGTCACGACCCGGACGGTCTTCGGCCGCCACGTCTACGCGATCGGTGGCAACCTGTCGGCCGCGCAGCTCTCCGGCGTGAAGGTCAAGCAGGTCAACTTCTGGATCTTCGTCAACATGGGCTTCCTGGCCGGTGTCGCGGGTGCGATCTACTCGTCCCGCTCCAACGGTGCCCAGCCGGGCGCCGGCAACATGTTCGAGCTCGACGCCATCGCCGCCTGCTTCATCGGCGGCGCGTCGACGACCGGTGGTGTGGGCCGCGTGACCGGCGCCATGGTCGGTGGTCTGATCATGGCCGTCATGTCCAACGGCATGCAGCTCATGGGCGTCCCGCAGTCGACGCAGCAGATCGTCAAGGGCCTCGTGCTCCTGCTGGCCGTCGCGTTCGACATCTACAACAAGCGCCGCGCCGGCGGCCGCTGACCGCACGCGCACGACGGCCGAGGGCCGGGACGGGTCACCCGTCCCGGCCCTCGGCCGTTCGCGCACCCCGAGGGTGCGGCTAGAGCCAGCGGTTGCGGCGGAACGCCCGGTGCAGGCCGATGCACGCGCCGGCGATGACCGCCAGCACCACGAAGTACCCGTACCGCGTCCCGAGCTCCGGCATGTGCTCGAAGTTCATGCCGTAGATGCCGGCGATGGCGGTCGGCACCAGGGCGATCGCCGCCCACGCGGAGATCTTCCGCATGTCCTCGTTCTGCCGCAGGGCGACGCGGCTCTGGCCGGTGGTGACGCGCGCGGTGTTGGCCTGCAGCACGTCGGTGAGCTGCCGGTCGATCACCTCGATCGCGTCGACGGCCCGCAGCAGGTGGTCGTGCACGTCCCGGAAGTACGGCTCGGCCGCGGCGGGCACGTGCGGCACCTCCCCGGCGGCGAGCCGCTCGAGCGGGCGCTGCAGCGGGAGCATCGCCCGGCGGAACTCCGCG
The DNA here is from genome assembly GCF_901521055.1 of Cellulomonas hominis. Taxonomy (GTDB): domain Bacteria; phylum Actinomycetota; class Actinomycetes; order Actinomycetales; family Cellulomonadaceae; genus Cellulomonas; species Cellulomonas endometrii. Next base: position 9,199 of record NZ_CABEGA010000083.1, read on the forward strand.
ACCTCCTGCTTGAGCTTGTAGATCCGCTCGGAGTGGTCGTCCTCGCCGGGGCCGAACACCAGGCGCTCGATGTCGTCGACGTCGAGGTCGATGTGCTCCAGGGCGACCTCGTACGCGTCGACCACGCGGTCCGCGGTCCGGTACAGCACCCCGGCGGGCCCGAAGTCCTCCTCCGGCGGCACCCCCGCGTCGAGCTCGGACCGGACCTGCCGGAGCACCCCGCCCTCGCCGTGCCGCACCGAGACCACGGCGTGCGGGCGCAGGAACATCGCGATCTCGGTGATCTCCACGACCTCGACGTGGTCGACGTACCGGACGGGCTTCAGCACCACGAACACCACGTCGTCGTACATCTCGAGCTTCGGTCGCTGGTGGGCGTTGACGGCGTCGTCGACAGCGAGCGACGGCAGGTGGAACTCCGCGGCCACCTCGGCGATGTCCGCCGCCGACGGCTCCCGCAGGCCGACCCACACGTACCCCTCGGTCGCGCGCGCGGCGTCACCGGCCTCCCCGAGCGGCACCCGCCCCGGCACCCGCCGGCCCTCGGTGTACAGCCCGCAGTCGCCGATCGCCGCGTCCGCCCCGACCCGTCCCACGTCCGTCACCCGCCCACTCTAGGTTCCGCCCGCCCCCGGGGCGCTCCGGCCACGCCACCCCACCCCGGGGGCCGGGCGGCCGGGGCTCGGGGGCGTCCGGCGCGGCGGACGGCGACGACCGTGGCGGCGTCGGGGCTGCCCGCCCCGACCGCCGCGCGGCGCCGGATCCGCCCGGCGCGCCCGTCGGCGCCGCGGCCG
>NZ_CABEGA010000084.1 GCF_901521055.1 Cellulomonas hominis
CCGCACAGAGCCGACGCCGGCGGCGTAAGATGTGAAAAAGAGACGGGGCCGGGGCGACGCCCGCCACCCCGACCGGCGCCGACCAGCGCCGCGGGCTGCTGCGTGAGGGGGAGCGCGTCCAGCTGACGGACCCCCGCGGCCGCCTGCACACGATCACGCTGGCGCCGGGCGCGACGTTCCACACCCACAAGGGCTACTTCCGGCACGACGAGCTGATCGGCGCGCCCGAGGGCACCGTCGTGACGAGCAACGGCGGCGTCGAGTACCTCGCCCTGCGTCCCCTGCTCAGCGACTACACCCTCTCGATGCCGCGCGGCGCCGCGGTGGTCTACCCGAAGGACGCGGGCCAGATCGTCGCGATGGCCGACATCTACCCGGGCGCCCGGGTCGTCGAGGCCGGGGTCGGCTCCGGCGCGCTGACCCTGTCCCTGCTGCGCGCGGTCGGCGACGGCGGCCGGCTGCACTCCATCGAGCGCCGCGAGGACTTCGCCGCGATCGCCCGCGGCAACGTCGAGACGTTCTTCGGCGGCCCCCACCCCGCCTGGCGGCTGTCCGTGGGCGACCTGTCCGACGTGCTGCCCGTCGCGGAGGCCGCCGGCGAGGTCGACCGGGTCGTGCTCGACATGCTGGCGCCGTGGGAGAACCTCGACGCCGTCGCCGCGGCCCTCGCACCGGGCGGCGTGCTCATCGCGTACGTGGCGACCGCCACGCAGCTGTCCCGCCTCGCGGAGGACGTCCGGGCCGACGGCCGGTACACCGAGCCGCAGGCGTGGGAGTCGATGGTGCGCGGCTGGCACCTGGAGGGCCTGGCCGTGCGGCCGCAGCACCGGATGATCGGCCACACCGGGTTCCTGCTCACCACCCGGCGCCTCGCGGACGGCGTCGAGCCGCCGCTGCGCAAGCGCCGCCCCGCCAAGGGGTCGCAGCCGGGGGAGGCCGCGCTGGTCGACGACGCGGGCGACGTCGTCAGCAGCCGCTCGTTCCAGGACGTCCCCGACGCGGAGTGGACGCCGGAGGCCCTCGGCGAGCGCGCCGTGTCCGACAAGAAGGTCCGCCGGGTGCGCCGCGACGTGGGTCAGGGCCCCGAGCAGGTCGGACCGCAGGACTGACCGCAGGAGGAGCCGCGCGCCCGGCGAGGCGCCCGTCCTGCGATTGACACGTGTGGTTAGGGTTCCCCCACGAACACCGCACACCGCCGTGAGGTCGACCCGCGATCGGAGGTACCGCGATGACGGAACCGACAGCACGCGACCTGCAGCGCGAGCTCGCGCTCCTGGCCGCCAAGAACGAGCGCATGTCCGACGCGCTCGTGGCGGCGCGTGACCAGATCATCGAGCTCAAGCGCCAGATCGACGACCTCGCGAAGCCCCCGGGCACGTTCGCCACGTTCCTGACCGCCCGCGAGGACGGCACCGTCGAGGTCGTCTCCTCGGGCCGCAAGATGCACGTCGGTACCAGCCCCGCGATCGACGTCCACCGGCTCCGGCCGGGCCAGGAGGTCATGCTCAACGAGGCCCTGACCGTGGTCGAGGCCGGCGGGTACGAGCAGGTCGGCGAGCTCGTCACCGTCAAGGAGCTCCTGGGGCACGACCGCGCCCTGGTCGTCGGCCGCGGCGACGAGGAGCGGGTGGTCCGCCTCGCGGGGCAGGTGCGCGACGGTTCCGTGCGGGTCGGCGACGCGCTGACCGTCGAGGCCCGCAGCGGGTTCGTGTTCGAGCGGGTGCCGCGCGCCGAGGTCGAGGACCTCGTGCTCGAGGAGGTCCCCGACATCGACTACCGGGACATCGGTGGCCTGGGCCCGCAGATCGAGGCCATCCGGGACGCCGTGGAGCTCCCGTTCCTGCACCCGGAGCTGTTCCGCGAGCACGGGCTCAAGCCGCCGAAGGGCGTCCTGCTGTACGGCCCGCCCGGCTGCGGCAAGACGCTGATCGCCAAGGCGGTCGCGAACTCGCTCGCCGCCACGTCGGCCGCCGCGCGGGGCGAGGAGCTCACCGAGGCGAAGTCGTACTTCCTCAACGTCAAGGGCCCGGAGCTGCTGAACAAGTACGTCGGCGAGACCGAGCGGCACATCCGGCTGATCTTCTCCCGGGCGCGCGAGAAGGCGTCGCAGGGTCACCCCGTGGTCGTGTTCTTCGACGAGATGGAGTCCCTGTTCCGCACCCGCGGCACCGGCGTGTCCAGCGACGTGGAGACGACGATCGTCCCGCAGCTGCTCGCCGAGATCGACGGCGTGGAGCGCCTGGAGAACGTCATCGTCATCGGCGCGTCCAACCGCGAGGACATGATCGACCCCGCGATCCTGCGGCCCGGCCGCCTGGACGTGAAGATCAAGATCGAGCGCCCCGACGCCGAGGGCGCCCGCGAGATCTTCGCGAAGTACCTGACCCCGGACCTGCCGATCCACGCCGACGACCTCGCCGAGCACCACGGTTCCGCGCGCGCGGCCGTCGAGGCGATGATCTCCCGCGCCGTCGAACGGATGTACTCGGAGAACGACGAGAACCGGTTCCTCGAGGTCACCTACGCCAGCGGCGACAAGGAGGTCCTGTTCTTCAAGGACTTCAACTCCGGCGCCATGATCCAGAACGTCGTGGACCGTGCGAAGAAGTCCGCGATCAAGGACCTGCTCGCCACCGGCCAGCGTGGCTTGCGCGTCGAGCACCTGCTGACGGCGTGCGTCGACGAGTTCAAGGAGAACGAGGACCTGCCGAACACCACCAACCCCGACGACTGGGCGCGCATCTCCGGCAAGAAGGGGGAGCGCATCGTGTTCATCCGCACGATCGTCCAGGACAAGAAGGGCGAGGAGGCCTCGCGCCGGATCGAGAACGTCACGAGCACGGGGCAGTACCTCTAGGTCGCCGATCCACACGCGGCCCTGACGCCCCGCACAGGGGCGGCACAGCAGCAGGCGGCTGGATGGTCGTACCCGGTTCACCGGGCGTTCATCCCCGACCCGCGAGGTGCCCATGCCTGCCCCTGCCCTGTTCGCCGCCGACCTCGTCGCCATCGGCGTCCTGACGTTCGCCCTGTACTTCCCGCGCCACCGGAGGCGTGACCTCGTCGTCGCCTTCCTGGGGGTGAACGTCGGCGTCCTGGCCGTCGCGGGGGCGCTGTCGTCCAGCACCGTCGGCGCGGGGCTCGGGCTCGGGCTGTTCGGCGTGCTGTCGATCATCCGGCTGCGGTCCTCCGAGATCGACCAGCGGGAGGTCGCGTACTACTTCGCGGCGCTGGCGCTCGGGCTGATCGGCGGGCTCGGCGGCTCGCTGGGCGTGACCGCCCTGGTGCTGATGGCGCTCGTCCTCGTGGCGCTGCTGGTCGGCGACCACCCGCGGCTGCTGCACCGGTACCGGCAGCAGGTGGTCGTGGTGGACCGGGCGTTCGGCGACCACGCCGCGCTCGTCGCGCACCTGGAGCGGCTGCTCGGCGCCCGGGTGCACAGCGCGACCGTGCAGCGCCTCGACCTGGTGGACGACACGACGGTCGTCGACGTCCGGTACGCCGAGCTGCCGCGCAGCGCCCCGGTCGAGGAGCTCGTCGTCGTGACGCCGTCCGCGCTGTCGGCGGTGTCCCGGTGACCGGCGTGGCCCTCACGCACCTGCGCCCGATCGACCTCGCCGAGCTGCAGGAGACCGCAGCCCTGCAGACCCGCGTCGACCGCAAGTACGTGCTCCCGCTCGCGGCCCTCCCCGCCGTGCTCGACTCCCTCCCGGACGGCACGCGCCGCCTCGTCATCGACGGCCGGGACACCTTCGGGTACGAGTCGGTCTACTTCGACACCCCGGACCTCGACGCCTTCCGCCTCGCCGCCGGACGACGCCGGCGCCGGTTCAAGGTGCGTACCCGCACGTACCGGGACACCGGCGGCTGCTGGCTCGAGGTGAAGACCCGCGGCGCCCGCGGGACCACGGTCAAGGACCGGCGCGAGCACGACCCCGCCTCCCGAGCCAGCGTGGGCGACGCCCTCGGCTTCGTGCTCGACACGCTGCGCCGGCAGGGCGTCGGCCTGCCGGAGATCGACGGTGGGACCGTGCTCCGGCCGACCCTCACCACGCAGTACCGGCGCCGCACCCTGCACCTGCCCGACGGTGCCCGCCTGACCGTCGACACGGGCCTCGAGTGGCTCGGGCCCGACCCGTCCGGGCCGAGCGCCGCCGTCCCCGCGCACGCCGTCGTCGAGACGAAGAGCGTCGCGGGTGCGTCGAGCGCCGACCGGGCGCTGTGGGCGCTCGGGCACCGCCCGTCCCGCATCTCGAAGTACGCGACCGGGCTCGTGGTCCTCGACCCGGCGCTCGGCGGCCGGCCCTGGCGGCGCACGGTGCGCCGCACCCTGGCCGGCTGACCGCCCGCCTCACCCGACTCACCCGCCTCGACCACCCCTGGAGATCCCCGTGCGCCGTCCCCGTCCCGTCCTCGCCGTCCCCGCCGTCCTGCTGAGCCTCCTGCTGACCGGCTGCGCCGCCGACGCAGTCGCCGACACCGTCTCCGGGTCGGGCAGCGCCGGCACCACCGTGGCCGCTGTCCCCGCCGGCACCACCGCCGAGGAGGTGCTCGCCGCGAACACCGACGTGCACGACGTGCAGGACGCGGGCAGCACCACCGCCATCATCTCGCTCGAGGGCGACACCGCCACGACCGACGCGGACGGCGTGACGGTGGACGGCTCGGTCGTCACCATCACCGCCGGCGGCACGTACACGCTCAGCGGCACCCTCGACGACGGGCAGGTCGTGGTCGACGCCGGGGAAGCCGTCGTGCACCTCGTCCTCGACGGGGTCGACCTCACGTCGTCGACCAGCGCGCCGCTGGTGATCAGCAGCGCGGGCTCCGCGGTCGTCGAGCTCGCAGACGGCTCGCAGAACGCCCTCACCGACGCCACCGAGTACGCGTACGCCGAGGGGGAGGACGAGCCGAACGCGGCCCTGTTCAGCGCGGCGGACCTCACGATCACCGGCACGGGGGCGCTCACCGTCACCGGGAACGCGAACGACGGCATCGCGAGCAAGGACGGCCTGGTGGTCGAGTCCGGAGACCTCACGGTCGACGCCGTGGACGACGGGATCCGCGGCAAGGACTACCTGGTGGTCGACGGCGGCACGGTCCGCGTCACCGCCGGCGGCGACGGGCTGAAGTCCGACGACACCGAGGACGCCACCGCGGGCTTCGTCGCCGTCGCGGGCGGTGACGTCACGGTGACCGCGGGCGGCGACGGCGTCGACGCGGCGACCGACGCGGTCGTCACGGGCGGCACGCTGGGCGTCGAGTCGGGCGGTGGCAGCGGCGCGACGGTCGCGGACGACGTCTCCGCGAAGGGGGTGAAGGGCACGGTCGTGGTCGTCGTCGGCGGCGGCACGATCACCGTGGACGCCGCGGACGACGCGATCCACTCCAACGGCGCCGTGTCCGTCACCGACGGGGACCTGACGGTGTCGAGCGGCGACGACGGCCTGCACGGCGACGCGTCCCTCGACATCAGCGGTGGCACCGTCGACGTCGCCACCTCGTACGAGGGGCTCGAGGCCGAGGCGATCACCCTGGCCGGCGGCGAGGTCACCGTGGTCGCGTCCGACGACGGCGTGAACGCCGCGAGCAGCGCGACCGGCTCCACCGAGGACGCCCAGGGCGACTGGGCCGGCCCGCAGGGCGAGTCGGCCGGGACGGCGAGCCTCGCCATCACCGGCGGGACCCTCGACGTCGACGCGGGTGGTGACGGCCTCGACGCCAACGGCACGCTGACGATGAGCGGCGGCACCGTCGTGGTGAACGGCCCGACGAACGACGGCAACGGCGCGATCGACGTCGACGCCACGCCGTCGGTCACCGGCGGCACGCTGGTCGCCGCGGGGTCCTCGGGCATGGCCATGGCGCCGGGCACCGACGGGCAGGGCTGGGTCGCCGCGACCTTCGACGCCACGCAGGCCGCCGGGACGACGCTCGCCGTCGTCGACGCCGACGGCACGGTGGTCGCGACGTTCACGCCGACAAAGGACATCAGCTCGCTGGTCGTCTCGGCGGCCGGCCTCACCCTCGGCGAGACGTACACCGTCGTCGCGGGGGCGACCGACGCGGGCGACGCGTTCGCGGGGTACACCGCGGGCGGCGACGCCTCCGGGGGGACCGAGGTGGCGAGCGTGACCGCGGGTGAGCTCACCGGCGGCGGCACGGGCGGCGGGATGCCGGGCGGCGGCGGGGGCGACCGCGCCCCGGGTGCCCGCCCGGGCGCGGACGCCTGACCCCGCGCGGAGTGGAGCGTCCCGCCGGGCACGCCGGTGCGTGTCCGGCAGGGCGCTCCACTCCGGCGCGCGCCGGCCCGGGGTGCCGGCCGTCGCCCGCCGTAGGGTGGCCCGTGTGACCGTGCGCCGCGTGATGGGGATCGAGACCGAGTACGGCGTGCTGCAGCCCGGCCGCCCGAACGCCAACCCGATGCTGCTGTCCAGCCACGTCGTCGCCGTGCACGCCGCCGCCCGGCAGGGCGGCCGGGCGAAGGCGCGGTGGGACTACGACGACGAGGACCCGCTGCAGGACGCGCGCGGCTTCCACCTCCAGCGCGCCGCGGCCCACCCGTCGCTGCTCACGGACGACCCGCAGCGCCCCGCGCCGTCGGGTGACGCCCCGGGCGGTGCCTCGGCGGACGACCCGGCCGCCGACGGCCCGCAGGAGGTCGCGCGGTCGCTGGTCGAGGAGTACGAGGACCCGGGCGCCGCGAACGTCATCCTGACCAACGGCGCCCGGCTCTACGTGGACCACGCGCACCCCGAGTACTCGTCGCCGGAGGTCACGAACCCCCTCGACGCGGTGCGGTGGGACCGGGCGGGCGAGCTCGTCATGCTGGCGTCCGTCCGCGCGCTGGCGTCCACGCCCGCGATGCCGGACGCCGTGCTCTACAAGAACAACGTCGACGGCAAGGGCGCCACCTACGGCACGCACGAGAACTTCCTCGTCGACCGCGCCGTCCCCTTCGTCGACCTCGCGGCGCGGCTGATGCCGTTCCTGGTCACGCGCCAGGTGTTCACGGGCGCCGGGCGGGTGGGTCTCGGGCAGCGCGGGGAGGAGCCCGGGTTCCAGCTGTCCCAGCGCGCGGACTACATCGAGGCGGAGGTGGGCCTGGAGACCACGCTGCGCCGGCCGATCGTCAACACGCGCGACGAGCCGCACGCCGACCCGGACCGCTGGCGCCGGCTGCACGTCATCATCGGCGACGCGAACCTGCTCGAGGTGCCGACGTACCTCAAGCTCGGCACCACGTCCCTGGTGCTGTGGCTGATCGAGCGCGTCGCGTCGGGGGAGGCCAAGGACCTCGGCGCCACCCTCGACCGGCTGTCGCTCGCCGATCCCGTGCGTGCCGTGCACACCGTCAGCCACGACCTCACGCTCACCGAGCGGCTGCCGCTCGCCGACGGCCGCCGGCTCACCGCGATCGAGGTGCAGCGCGAGTACCTGGCGGCCGTCCGCACGGCGCTCGGCCGCGGAGCCGCCGGCGTCGACCCGCAGACCGCCGACGTGCTGGCCCGGTGGGGATCGCTGCTCGAGCGGCTGGCGACCGACCCGGCGTCCTGCGCGCGGGAGGTCGAGTGGCTCGCGAAGCTGCGCCTGCTGGAGGGCCTGCGCCGCCGGGACCACCTCGAGTGGGACCACCCGCGCCTGGCCGCCGTCGACCTGCAGTGGTCCGACGTCCGCCCCGAGCGGGGGCTCTACCACCGCCTGGTCGGTGCGGGCGCGGTCGAGCGGCTGGTCACGGACGCCGACGTGGCCGCCGCCGTCACCGACCCGCCGGAGGACACCCGGGCGTACTTCCGGGGCCGCACCATCGCCCGGTTCGGCGCGCACGTCTCCGCGGCCAGCTGGGACTCCGTGGTCTTCGACGTCCCCGGGGCGCCCACCCTGCAGCGCGTCCCGATGCGCGACCCCCTGCGCGGCACGAAGGCGCACGTCGCGGGCCTGCTCGACTCCTCGCCCGACGTCCGCAGCCTCCTGGCGGCCCTCGGCTCCTGAGCGGTGGCGGCGCTCCGCCGGCCCGTCAATGGCCGGGCGCCCCGCCGTGCACGCGCGCTCCCGTGATGCGGCGCCGACCAGGGCCTAGGGTGGTGCCACTGCGGGCCGCTGCAGCAGCGGCGGCCCGTGCCCGATCTACCGGCGGAGGTGCACATGGCTGGTCAGGAACGCGCTCGGGACCGTCGCGAGGACGACGAGCCCGTCGACGGGCCGGACGTCGAGCAGGCGACCGCCGCCGCCCAGCAGCGCGACGCCGAGGTCGACGCCCTCCTGGAGGAGATCGACGACGTGCTGGAGACCAACGCGGAGCAGTTCGTCCGCGGCTTCGTGCAGAAGGGCGGTCAGTGACGCGTGCCGACGGATCCGCTGACCTCGGCGGGGCGGCTGCCCGGAGCGTTCACCACGCCCGGGTCGTCGTCCTTCGTCGACTTCCTCGCCCAGCACGCCCCCGACCTGCTGCCCGGTCGGCGGAGCCCGCTCCCCGCGGGTGACGTGACCCGCGCGCCCGCCGCCCCGCACGCGACGACCATCGTCGCGCTCACGTTCGCCGGCGGCGTCGTCATGGCCGGCGACCGGCGGGCGACCATGGGCTCGCAGATCGCGTCCCGGGACATCGAGAAGGTCTTCCCGGCGGACGACTACTCCGCCGTCGGCATCGCCGGGACCGCCGGCCTCGCCGTCGAGCTCGTGCGGCTGTTCCAGCTGGAGCTCGAGCACTACGAGAAGATCGAGGGCACCCTGCTGTCCCTCGACGGCAAGGCGAACCGCCTGTCGACGATGATCCGCGGCAACCTCGGGCTCGCGATGCAGGGCCTGGCCGTCGTGCCGCTGTTCGCGGGGTACGACCTGGATCGCGGCACCGGGCGGATCTTCTCGTACGACGTGACCGGCGGCCGGTACGAGGAGCACCAGCACCACAGCGTCGGGTCCGGCTCGGTGTTCGCGCGCGGCTCGCTGAAGAAGCTCTGGCAGCCCGGCCTCGACGCCGACGCCGCGGTGCGGGTGGCCGTCGAGGCCCTCGTCGACGCCGCCGACGACGACTCCGCGACCGGCGGCCCCGACCAGTCGCGGCAGATCTGGCCGGTCGTCGCGACCGTCACCGGCGCGGGCTACCTCCGCGTCGGGCACGAGGCCCTCGGCGAGGTCGTCGCCGCCGTGGCCGCCGACCGCGCCGCGCAGCACGCCCGCGCCCGGCAGGAGGACACCCCCCGATGAGCATGCCGTTCTACGTCTCGCCCGAGCAGCTGATGAAGGACCGGGCGGACTACGCGCGCAAGGGCATCGCCCGGGGCCGGTCCGTCGTCGTCCTCACCTACGACGACGGCATCGCCTTCGCCACGGAGAACCCGTCCCGCGCCCTGCACAAGGTGTCCGAGATCTACGACCGCATCGCGTTCGCCGCGGTCGGCAAGTACAACGAGTTCGAGAACCTGCGCGTCGCCGGCGTGCGGTACGCGGACCTGCGCGGCTACTCCTACGACCGCCGCGACGTGAACGCGCGCGGCCTCGCGAACGCGTACGCGCAGACCCTCGGCACGGTGTTCACCACGGAGTCCAAGCCCCTGGAGGTCGAGCTCGTCGTCGCCGAGGTCGGCGAGGACGCCGCGACCGACCAGCTCTACCGGCTGTCGTACGACGGCTCGGTGGCGGACGAGCGCGGCTTCGTCGTGATGGGCGGCCAGTCCGACCGGCTCCGCGAGGAGATCGTCGACGGCTGGGTGCCCGGCATGCCGCTCGCCGACGTGCTCGCTCTCGCCGTGCGCGTGCTCGGCGCTCCCGCTCCCGGTGCCGACGAGGACGACCGCCGCGTCATCCCCGCCGCGCAGCTCGAGGTCGCGGTCCTCGACCGCACACGCCCACGCCGGGCGTTCCGACGCCTCTCCGGCGTCGTCCTGGAGGACCTGCTGGGGTCGGCGCACACGTCCGACCTGCCCTAGGGAGAAGCTCATGGACCGACGGATCTTCGGCCTGGAGACCGAGTACGGCGTGACCTGCGCCGCGGACGACGGGCGTGGCCTGTCGGCCGACGAGGTCGCGCGCTACCTGTTCCGCAAGGTCGTGGCGTGGGGCCGGTCGTCCAACGTCTTCCTGCGCAACGGCTCCCGGCTGTACCTCGACGTCGGCTCCCACCCGGAGTACGCCACCGCCGAGTGCGACGACTGGCGCCAGCTCGTCACCCACGACCGGGCGGGGGAGCGGATCCTCGAGGGGCTGGTCGCCGACGCCCAGCAGCGGCTCGAGCACGAGGGGCTGTCCGGCCGGATCCACCTGTTCAAGAACAACACCGACTCGGCGGGCAACTCCTACGGCTGCCACGAGAACTACCTCGTGCGCCGGCAGGGCGACTTCTCGCGGCTGTCCGACGTGCTGGTGCCGTTCCTCATCACCCGGCAGGTGCTCACGGGCGCGGGCAAGGTCCTCGCGACCCCGCGCGGCGCCGTGTTCTGCCTGTCGCAGCGCGCCGACCACATCTGGGAGTCCGTGTCGTCCGCGACCACGCGCTCCCGCCCCATCATCAACACCCGCGACGAGCCGCACGCCGACGCCGAGCACTACCGCCGGCTGCACGTCATCGTCGGCGACTCGTCCATGTCCGAGACCACCACGATGCTCAAGGTCGGCTCCACCGACCTCGTCCTGCGCCTCGTCGAGGCCGGGCTGCCGATGCGGGACCTCACCCTCGAGAACCCCATCCGGGCCATCCGCGAGATCAGCCACGACGTCACCGGCACCCACCCGGTCACCCTGGCGAGCGGCCGGACCGTCACCGCTGTCGACCTGCAGGAGGAGTACCTGGGCCGGGTCCAGGACTGGGTCGCCGCCGAGACCGACACCGGGCCCGACGTCAAGCAGGTCCTGGACCTGTGGGAGCGCGGGCTGCGGGCGCTGCGCACCGGCGACCTGTCCCTCGTCGAGCGGGAGCTCGACTGGGTCATCAAGTACCGGCTCATCGAGCGGTACCGCGCGAAGCACGGCCTCGAGCTCGGGGACGTCCGCGTCGCCCGGATGGACCTGGCGTACCACGACATCTCGCGGACCGAGGGCCTGTACAACCTCATGGCCCAGCGGGGGCTCGTCGAGCGTGTCACCACCGACGTCGAGGTCTTCGAGGCCACCTCCGTGCCGCCGCAGACCACCCGGGCCAAGCTGCGCGGCGAGTTCGTGCAGGCGGCGCAGGACGCCCGCCGCGACTACACCGTCGACTGGGTTCACCTCAAGCTCAACGACCAGGCGCAGCGCACGGTCCTGTGCAAGGACCCGTTCCGGAACGTCGACGACCGCGTCGAGCGGCTCATCGAGTCCATGTGACGACGGCCCCCCGACACCTTCACGAGGCCCGACCGGCCTGACCCGGACGGTCGTCCCGGGGGCGCCCGCGCGCCCCGTACAGTGGGCGCCGACCGTGCAGGACCCTCGGAAGGAACGACGTGCGACGTCTCGTGGCCGCGTGCGCCGCAGCGGCGCTGCTGCTGGTGGGGTGCTCCACCCCGGACCCCGCGCCCCCCGAGGTCGTGGTCTCCGGAGAGGCCGGGCAGGCGCCCACCGTGACCTACCGGACCCCGCTGCGGGTGCCCGAGGCCATGCACGAGACCGTGTGGGAGGGCACCGGTCCCGAGCTCGTCGACGGGCGGCCCGTGCTGCTCGACTTCTGGCTCGAGAACGCCTCCGACGCCTCGCTCGTCAAGGAGTCGTACTCCACCAGCCCCACGCCCCGGCTCCTCACCGAGGAGGACCTCGGCAAGGACCTCTACGCGACCCTCTCCGGGGAGAACGTCGGCGCCCGGCTGCTGCAGATGACCCCCGCGTCCGACGCCAGCGCCTCGTCCTACCCGACCGTCACCGTGCTCGACGTCCTGCCGATCCGTGCCGACGGCGAGCCCGTGGCCCCGCGAGAGGGCATGCCCGCCGTCGCCCTCGACGACGACGGCGCACCGAGCATCACGCCGACCGGCACCGAGCCGCCCGCGGACCTCGTCGTCCAGCCGCTGATCCGCGGCACCGGCGACCAGGTGGCCGAGGGCGACGTCATCACCGTCCAGTACACCGGCTTCGTGTGGGAGACCGGCGCCGCGTTCGAGTCCACCTGGACCAACGGCACCCCCGCCACCTTCTCCCTCGACGACGTCCCCGCCTGGTCCGAGGCGCTCGTCGAGCAGGCCGTCGGGAGCCAGGTGATGGTCGTCGTCCCGCCGTCGTACGCCCTCGGTGCGACGCAGAGCGAGGAGCTCGCCGGGCAGACCATCGTGTTCGTCATCGACCTGCTCGCGACCCGTGCGCCCGTGCGCGAGGACGTCGCCGACCCGGGCGCGACCGCAGCGCCGGAAGGGGAGTGACCCGTGTCCGTCGCGCTGCGGGTGATCCCGTGCCTGGACGTCGACGCCGGCCGCGTCGTCAAGGGCGTGAACTTCGAGAACCTCCGCGACGCCGGTGACCCGGTCGAGCTCGCCCGCCGCTACGACCACGAGGGCGCCGACGAGGTCACGTTCCTCGACGTGTCCGCGTCCTCCGGCGACCGGGAGACGACCTACGACGTGGTGCGGCGCACCGCGGAGCAGGTGTTCGTGCCCCTGACCGTCGGTGGTGGCGTGCGCACCGCCGACGACGTCGACCGCCTGCTGCGCGCCGGCGCCGACAAGGTCGGGGTGAACACCGCGGCGATCGCCCGGCCGGAGCTCATCGCCGAGATCGCCCACCGGTTCGGGAGCCAGGTCCTCACCCTCTCCGTCGACGCCCGGCGCGTCACCGGCGACACCCGCACCGACTCGGGCTACGAGGTCACCACCCACGGCGGCCGCCGCGGCACGGGGCTCGACGCCGTCGCCTGGGCCGCGCGCGCCGCCGAGCTCGGCGCCGGCGAGATCCTGCTCAACTCCATGGACGCCGACGGCACCGAGGGCGGCTTCGACCTCGAGATGCTGCGCGACGTGCGCCGGGAGGTGCGCATCCCGCTGATCGCCAGCGGCGGCGCCGGGACCGTCGAGCACTTCGCGGAGGCCGCCGACGCCGGGGCCGACGCCGTGCTCGCCGCCAGCGTCTTCCACTTCGGCCAGCTCACCGTCGGCCAGGTCAAGGACCACCTGCGCGCCACCGGGCACGTCGTCCGCTGACGCGTGCGCCCGGCCGCGCCGCACGGCACGATGGGGCGATGCAGCGCATCGGACTGACCGGGGGCATCGCGGCGGGCAAGTCCGTCGCCGGGGCACGACTCGCGGAGCGCGGGGCGGTGCTCGTCGACTACGACGTCCTGTCCCGGGAGGCCGTCGCGCCCGGTACCGCAGGGCTCGCCGACGTGGTGGACGCCTTCGGTCCCGGCGTCCTCGCGGCCGACGGCACGCTCGACCGCCCCGGGCTCGCCGCCGTCGTGTTCGCCGACCCCGCCGCCCGGGAGCGGCTGAACGGGATCGTCCACCCCGTGGTGCGTCGCCTCGCCGCCGAGCGCGAGGCCGCGGCAGCCGCCGCCGACCCCGGTGCGGTCGTGGTGCACGACATCCCCCTGCTCGTGGAGTCCGGGTACGCCGACTCGTTCCACCTCGTCGTCGTCGTGCACGCTCCCGCCGTCCTGAGGGTCGAGCGGCTCGTCCGCACCCGCGGCATGGACCGCGCGGAGGCCGAGCGGCGCATCGCCGCGCAGGTGCCCGACGACGACCGGCTGGCCGTCGCCGACGTCCTGCTCGACGGGTCCGGCGACCCCGACGAGCTGCGGGAGCAGGTGGACGAGCTCTGGGACCGGCTCGCAGCCGAGCGGCGCGACGAGCAGGACGTGGACGCATGACGACCACCGACGCGCAGGCACCGACCGCCGGCCCCGCCGCCCACGCCTCCCGTCCCCTGACCGTGCTGCTGACGGGGTTCGAGCCGTTCGAGCAGCAGGAGGTCAACGCGTCGTGGGCGGCCGTGCGCGCGGTGGCGGAGGACTGGGACGAGCCTGCGGAGGGCGCGTCGCTCGTCACCGCCCTGCTGCCCGTCTCGTTCGCCCGGGCGCCGCGCCGGCTCGCCGAGCTGCTGGTGGACACGCGACCGGACCTCGTGGTCTGCGTCGGCGAGGCGGGTGGCAGGTCGGCCGTGGGCGTCGAGCGGGTGGCGGTCAACGTGCAGGACGCGCGGATCGCCGACGAGGACGGCGTCCAGCCGGTCGACGCGCCCGTCGTCCCCGGGGGCGACGTCGCGCACTTCTCGTCGTTGCCGGTGAAGGCGTGCTTCGCGGCGATGGCGACGGCCGGTGTCCCGGCGGAGGTGTCGAACACGGCCGGGACCTTCGTCTGCAACACGGTCGCGTACGCGTTGGCCGACCACCTCGCCGCCGGGCACGCGCCCGGGGCGAGGGGCGGGTTCGTCCACGTGCCGCGACTGCCGGAGCAGGTCCCGGACGGCGCACCGGCGCTCGGCGCGCGGGAGTCCGCGGCGGGACTGCGTGCAATCGTGCGGACGGCGCTGCGGACCACGGAGGACGTGCCCCTGGCCGCCGGCACGCTCGCCTGAGGTCGCCGGCGCGCGGGCCGCGGGTCGTCCCGCTCCTCAGAAGGGTGGTCCGTCGTCCTGGTGCGGCGGGACGGTCAGCTCCCGCACCGCACCGTCCAGACCGGGGACCACGAGGTACTGGTGCCCGGTGGGATCGGTCCAGGCGAAGGTGCCGGGGCTGGTCTGGTGCAGGGTGAAGCCGGTCTCGCTCTTGAGCCGGTGGTGGTACCGGCACACGGGCCCGAGGTTGTCGTGGCTCGTGCCGCCCGGCGGCGTCCCGGTGTCGTCCCCGGGCAGACGGTGGAACTCCCGGGTGTGGTCGAGGTCCGCGCGGTCGGCGGGGACGTGGCAGCCGGGTGCGGAGCAGGTCCTGTCGCGGATGCGGACGTGCTCGTCCAGGGCTGCGGGTGGTCGGTAGCGCGTGCGTCCCACGTCCAGGACGGTGCCGGAGAGGTCGTCCGTGACCAGGCGGCGCCACGTACCCTCCCACGCGAGCGCCCGAGCCTGCACCGCGTCGAGCGGCCCGTACCCGGCGAGCTCGGCGGGGTCGTCGTCCAGGCCCATCAGGGTCGACAGCGGGACGGTCACCAGCACCTGCGTGCGCGGACGCTGCGGCGCTGTCGGGGTGTCGGGCAGCGCGTCATCCGCCGCGCCGACGGCGTCGTCATCGCCGCCCAGCGCCCGCCCGCGGCCCGGGCCCTCAGCGGTCGCCGGAGTCGCGGGGCGTCCGCCGGGTGCGGCGCCGAGCACCAGGTCGCACATCCCGTCGGCGCGGAGCTGGGCGAGGGTGCGGGTGTCACCCGCCGCGCGGGCGGTCCGTGCGGCGGCCTCCAGGACGCAGTCGATCTGCACGGCCTGCACGGCGGGCAGCAGCACCCACAGCCCGGCCATCCCGTCGGGCCGTGCCAGCGGACGGCTCACGTACCGGCCGTCCCGGGCCGCGCGGTGCCGGTCGGTCGCTTCGTCCGGCGCGACCTCGACGAGGGCACGCTCGACGTCGCGGCGGACCTGGTGGGCGGTGCGTCCGCCGGCGCGGGGGAGGACCTCGGCCTGGACGTGTGCCGCGATCTGCGGCATCTGGCCCCACAGCCGGTCGACGACGGCCCGGGCTCGCGGGACGTCGATCGTGCCGGAGGCGAGCGCCGCGCCGGTGTCGGCGAGCGCACCGCCGTAGCTCACGCCCTCTCGCACCAGCGTGTCGGCCTCGCGGGGGGAGCACCTCAGCCGCATCGCGATGGACGCCGCGGTGATGTTCCGCGACACGAGCGCCGTCCCCGGGCGGGGACGCTCGCGGGGCGGGCGCATCGACGCGTGGCGGTCGAGCGCCGCTGCCGCCCGGGCCTTGACGGCGTGCGCCCACGCCTCGAGCCGTGCCGCTGCTGCGACGACCTCCAGCCGTTCGTGGTCGCCGAGGGCGTCGAACCCGTCGCGCTCCAGCGACTCCAGCGCGCCGACCAACGGCGACCCCGTGGGCGTCGCCTCGAGCCGGTCCCGGAAGTCCGCGGCGCGCTCACGGCGCCCCACCTCGGCCCACGGCGCGGTGAGGTGGGTGGGTGGCGAGGCGGGGTGCTCGTCGAGGTCGGCCGGCATGTCGGCACCGTACGAGCCCACACCGGCACCGGGCGTCCCCGGGTGCTGCTCCCTGGGGACGACGCAGCTCGCCGCGACCTGTGGACGACTCGGAGCGCCCCCCCGCTCGCCCTCGGCGAACCCGCGCCCCCGGCCGGCGCGTGTGTCGGACCCTCGTCGTACCGTGGACGCATGCGTCCCGTCACCGATCTGCAGCGCACCGTCGCCCCGTTCGAGGTGGTGTCCGAGTACACCCCCTCGGGCGACCAGCCGACGGCGATCGCCGAGCTCAAGAAGCGCATCCAGGCGGGGGAGAAGGACGTCACCCTGTTGGGCGCGACCGGTACGGGCAAGTCCGCGACCACCGCCTGGCTCATCGAGCAGCTGCAGCGACCGACGCTGGTGATGGCGCCGAACAAGACGCTCGCCGCGCAGCTCGCCAACGAGTTCCGCGAGCTGCTGCCGAACAACGCGGTCGAGTACTTCGTCTCGTACTACGACTACTACCAGCCCGAGGCGTACATCGCGCAGACGGACACGTACATCGAGAAGGACTCGTCGATCAACGACGAGGTCGAGCGCCTGCGGCACTCGGCGACGTCGTCGCTGCTCACCCGGCGCGACGTCGTGGTGGTCGCGTCGGTGTCCTGCATCTACGGCCTGGGGACCCCGCAGGAGTACGTCGACCGCATGGTGACGCTCGACGTCGGGGACCAGGTCGACCGTGACCAGCTGCTCCGGCAGTTCGTGTCGATGCAGTACAGCCGCAACGACATGGCGTTCACCCGCGGCACGTTCCGCGTGCGCGGCGACACCGTCGAGATCATCCCGGTGTACGAGGAGCTCGCCATCCGCATCGAGTTCTTCGGCGACGAGATCGAGGCGATCCAGACGCTGCACCCGCTGACGGGTGAGGTCGTGCGCAACGAGCAGCAGGTGCACGTGTTCCCGGCGACCCACTACGTCGCGGGGCCGGAGCGGATGGAGCGCGCGATCGCCGGCATCGAGCACGAGCTCGAGGAGCGCCTGAAGGACCTGGAGCGCCAGAACAAGCTCCTCGAGGCGCAGCGCCTGCGCATGCGCACCACCTACGACATCGAGATGATGCGGCAGATCGGCTCGTGCTCGGGGATCGAGAACTACTCGCGGCACATCGACGGCCGCGCGCCCGGCACGGCGCCGAACACGCTGCTCGACTACTTCCCCGAGGACTTCCTGCTCGTCATCGACGAGTCGCACGTGACGGTCCCGCAGATCGGCGCGATGTTCGAGGGCGACATGTCCCGCAAGCGGAACCTCGTCGACTTCGGGTTCCGCCTGCCGAGCGCGATGGACAACCGGCCGCTGCGCTGGGAGGAGTTCGTCGACCGCATCGGCCAGACGGTGTACCTGTCCGCGACGCCGGGCGACTACGAGCTCGCGATGTCGGACGGCGTGGTCGAGCAGATCATCCGCCCGACCGGCCTCGTCGACCCGGAGGTCGTCGTGAAGCCGACGAAGGGCCAGATCGACGACCTGTTGGACGAGATCCGCACCCGTGTCGAGAAGGACGAGCGCGTCCTGGTCACGACCCTGACGAAGAAGATGGCGGAGGACCTGACGGACTACTTCCTCGAGAAGGGCGTCCGGGTCCGCTACCTGCACTCGGAGGTCGACACGCTGCGCCGCGTGGAGCTGCTGCGCGAGCTGCGGCTGGGCGAGTACGACGTGCTGGTCGGCATCAACCTGCTCCGTGAGGGCCTCGACCTGCCGGAGGTGTCGCTCGTCGCGATCCTGGACGCCGACAAGGAGGGCTTCCTGCGGTCCGGGAAGTCGCTGATCCAGACGATCGGCCGCGCGGCCCGCAACGTGTCGGGCCAGGTGCACATGTACGCCGACAAGATCACCGCCGCGATGGAGATGGCGATCGAGGAGACCAACCGTCGCCGCGAGAAGCAGGTGGCGTACAACCTGGAGCACGGCGTGGACCCGCAGCCGCTGCGCAAGAAGATCGGTGACATCACCGACCTGCTGGCCCGGGAGGACGCCGACACCGCGGAGCTGCTCGGCGGCGCGGGACGGCAGTCCAGCCGCGGCAAGGCGCCGGTGCCCGGTCTCAGCTCGAAGGCCGGCCCGGCCTCGGAGCGCACCAAGCTGGCCGGTGCGGCGGCGGGGGAGCTGGCCGGGCTCATCCAGGAGCTCAGCGACCAGATGCACGCGGCCGCCGCGGAGCTGCAGTTCGAGCTCGCCGCCCGGCTGCGCGACGAGATCTCGGGGTTGAAGAAGGAGCTGCGGCAGATGCACGCCGCGACGGCCTGACCCGTCGAGGTCCCGACCACTCCCGACCACCCACGACGACGGAGGCCAGCATGGGGCACGGGTTCCAGGTCACGTTCGACGCAGGCTCGCCGCGCGCCCTCGGCGCGTTCTGGGCGGTCGCCCTGGGCTACGTGGAGGAGCCGCCCCCGCCGGGCTTCGACTCGTGGGAGGCGGCCCTGGACGCGTGGGGCGTCGACCCGGGGGACCGCGACGTGGCGTACGCGTTGGTGGACCCGGAGGGCACGGGGCCGCGGGTGTACTTCCAGCGGGTCCCGGAGGGGAAGACCGCGAAGAACCGGGTGCACCTCGACGTGACCTCGCCCGGGGGCGCCGGCGTCGACCGCGAGGACCGCCCGGCGAAGCTCGCCGCCGCCCGGGAGCACGCACGCACCCTGGTCGCGGCGGGTGCCACGGTGCTCCGTGAGTTCGACGACCCCCGTGAGGGCGCGTGGGTGGTCCTGGCGGACCCCGAGGGCAACGAGTTCTGCGTGGTGTGACCGGCCGTCCGCGCGGCCGAGGTCCCTGACGTGTCGTGGGTCATGCTGCCGACCTGGGACTGATGACCTATGCTTGCGCACGCAGTGGAGGGGAGTATCCCGACACGACGCCCCCGTCATCACGGTCGCCTCTGACGCCGGCCCGGGACGTCGGCCCGGTCCACCGGGTGGGAGAGACCTCCGGTACTTCGTCGTCTGTACCGGAGGGTGATCTATGTCTGTCGACCTGTGGGTCTGGATCGTGACGGGTGTCGCGATCGTCGGTCTGATCGTGTTCGACTTCTTCGCGCACGTCCGCACGCCCCACGCGCCGTCGTTCCGTGAGGCCGCGATCTGGTCCACGGTGTACATCGCCCTGGCGATCGTCTTCGGCGTGGGCCTGGGGATGGTGTGGGGCTGGGGCCACGGCACCGAGTACTTCGCCGGGTACGTGACCGAGAAGAGCCTCTCGGTCGACAACCTCTTCGTCTTCCTCATCATCATGACGAAGTTCGCGGTACCCCGGGAGTTCCAGCAAAAGGTGCTCCTGGTCGGCGTCGTGATCGCGCTGGTCCTGCGCACGGTGTTCATCCTCGCGGGGGCCGCGGCCATCGAGCGCTGGTCCTGGGTGTTCTACATCTTCGGCGCGTTCCTGGTGTACACCGGCATCAAGCTCGCCCGGGAGAAGCACGAGCCGGACGAGCTGGAGCACGCGAGCGAGGAGAAGGACGGTCTCGCGGTCCGGCTGCTGAAGAAGGTCGTCCCGACGACGAACGAGTACCACGGCGACCGCCTCACCACGCGCATCGACGGCAAGCGGTTCATCACCCCGATGCTCGTCGTGATGGTGGCGATCGGCTCGACCGACCTGCTCTTCGCGCTCGACTCCATCCCCGCGATCTACGGCCTGACGCAGGAGCCGTACATCGTGTTCACGGCGAACGCCTTCGCGCTGCTCGGGCTGCGCCAGCTGTACTTCCTGATCGGCGGGCTGCTGGAGCGCCTGGTGTACCTGAACAAGGGCCTCGCGTTCATCCTGGCGTTCATCGGCGTGAAGCTGGTGCTGCACGCGATGCACGAGAACGAGCTGCCGTTCATCAACGGCGGCGAGCACATCGAGTGGGCCCCGGAGATCCCGACGTGGCTCTCGCTGCTCGTCATCCTCGGTACGCTGACCGTCGCCACGATCGCGAGCCTGGCCAAGACCCGGCGCGACGACCGCGACGCCGCCCCGGCCGTGACCGCCGCCGAGGAGCCCGCCGTCACCAAGGAGCACTGACCCGCGCATGGACGTCTCGCCGCTCGTCTGGTGCGTGTCCCTCGGCCTCGCCGCCGCCGTCCTGATCGTGGACGTCGCGGTGGTGGGCCGGCGGCCGCACATCCCGTCGACGGCGGAGTGCCTGCGGTACCTCGGTGTGTACATCGGCCTGGCGCTCGCCTTCGCCGTGGTCGTCGCCCTGGTCTGGGGCGCCGACCCGGCGGGGGAGTTCGTCGCCGGGTGGCTGACGGAGTACTCGCTGTCGGTCGACAACCTGTTCGTGTTCCTGCTGATCATGTCCCGGTTCGCCGTGCCGCGGCAGTACCAGCAGACGGCGCTGCTGATCGGCATCATCCTGGCGCTGGTGTTCCGCGGGGTGTTCATCGGGATCGGCGCCGCGGCGATCGCGTCGTTCTCGTGGGTGTTCTACCTGTTCGGCGCGTTCCTGGTGTGGACGGCCGTGAAGGTCGCCCGCGAGGGGGTCGGCGAGGACGCGGACGAGGCGGCCGACGACTACAAGGCGCCGGCGCTGGTCCGGGTGGTGCAGCGGTTCCTGCCCACGACCGACGGGTACCACGGCGTCCGGCTCACGACGCGGGTCGAGGGCCGGCGGCACGTCACCCCGATGCTGCTCGTGCTGGTGGCGATCGGTGCGACGGACCTGCTGTTCGCGTTCGACTCGATCCCCGCGGTGTTCGGCCTCACGCAGGAGCCGTACCTCGTCCTCATGGCGAACGTGTTCGCGCTGATGGGCCTGCGCCAGCTGTACTTCCTGCTCGGCGGGCTGCTCACGCGGCTGCGCTACCTGAACATCGGGCTGGGCGTGCTGCTCGGGTTCATCGGCGTGAAGCTCGTGCTGCAGGCGCTGCACGAGAACACGCTGCCGTTCGTCAACGGCGGCGAGTCCGTCGGGTGGGCGCCCGAGCTGCCGTCGTGGGTGTCGCTCGCGGTGATCGTCGTGACGCTGGCCGTCACCGCGGCCACGAGCGTCGCCGCGTCCCGGCGCGACGAGCGGCGCGCGACGGCCGAGGTCGACGCGCGCTGACGCCGCGCCCGGGCGGCGGGACCGGGGCGTCAGCCCGCCAGGCCGGCCGCCCAGGGGCCGATGACGAGCTTCCACTCGCGGATCTCGACGTCCGCGATGACGCCGGCCCGGGCGAACGGGTCGTCGGCCAGCAGCACCTCGAGCGCGGCGCGGTCGGTCGTCTCGAACGCCAGGAGCGCTCCGGGAGCGCCGTCGGTGAACGGCCCGGAGCCGTGCAGCAGCCCGCGCCCGGCGAGCTCGCCGAGGTACGCGCGGTGCTCGGGGCGGACCTGGTCCTGCAGGTCGGCGCGCTGGTCGTAGGTGTACCGGACGGCGAAGGTGGTCATGCGGTCATCCTGCCGCACGCGCCCGGCCACCCGCGCGGGGGTGCGAGAGTAGCCGTATGAGCCTCACCCCTCCCCAGGTCCCGGTCGTCCCGCTGCGGGACGGCACCTCCATCCCGCAGGTCGGCTTCGGCGTGTTCAAGGTCGACGACGCCGGGGCGGAGGCCGCGGTCGGCCACGCGCTCGCCGCCGGCTACCGCCTGGTCGACACCGCGAAGCTGTACGGCAACGAGGCGGGCGTGGGCCGCGCGGTGCGCGCCTCGGGCCTGCCCCGCGACGAGGTCTACGTCACCACGAAGCTGTGGAACGACGACCAAGGCCGGGACCGCACCCTCGCGGCCTTCGAGGCGTCGGTGGCCCGGCTCGACCTCGGTGTGCCGGACCTGTACCTCATCCACTGGCCGTTCCCGGGGCAGGACCTCTACTCGGAGACCTGGCGCACGCTGGTGGAGCTGCGGGACGCCGGCCGGGTGCGGTCGGTGGGGGTCTCGAACTTCACGCCCGCGCACCTGCGGCGGGTGATCGACGACTCCGGGGAGGTGCCGGTCCTCAACCAGGTCGAGCTGCACCCGTACCTGCAGCAGCGTGAGCTGCGCGCCTTCCACGCGGAGCACGGCATCGCGACGGAGGCCTGGTCGCCGCTGGGCCGGGACACCGGGCTCCTGGACGACCCGGTGATCGTCGACGTGGCCCGCGCGCACGGGGTGACGCCCGCGCAGGCCGTGCTGCGCTGGCACCTGGACCTCGGCACCGTGGTGATCCCGAAGTCGGTGACGCCGGAGCGGATCCGCGCGAACCTCGACGTCCTCGGCTTCTCGCTGACCGCGGAGGACCACGAGCGGATCGCCGGTCTCGACCGGGGCGGACGCATCGGTCCCGACCCCGACGTGCTGGGGGCGTGACGATGACCCGGCCGGCCCCCCGGACGCTGCTGACCGACGACTTGCTCGCCCGGATCGCGGAGCGGGCGCCCGTGCACGACCGCGAGAACACGTTCCCGCACGAGGACCTCGCGGACCTGCGGGCCGCCGGCTACCTCGCGGCGTTCGTCCCGGCCGAGCTCGGGGGCGCCGGCCTCACGCTGGAGGAGGTGGCACGCGAGCAGGCGCGGCTGTCGGGTGCCGCGCCGGCGACGGCCCTGGCCGTGAACATGCACCTCGTGGTGACCGGCATGGCCGCGGTGCTCGCGGCGCGCGGCGACGACTCCCTGGCGTTCGTCCTGCGGGACGCGGCCGAGGGGGAGGTGTTCGCGTTCGGGAACTCGGAGGCCGGCAACGACCTCGTCATGTTCGGCTCCCGGACGCGGGCCGAGCGGCAGGCGGACGGCGGCTACCGGTTCACCGGGACGAAGATCTTCACGTCGCTGTCGCCGGTGTGGACGCGGCTCGCGACGTTCGGGCTGGACGAGGACCACCCGGACGGCCCGCGCCTCGTGCACGCCGTCGTGTCCCGGGAGGACGGCGGCATCCGGACGAAGGACGACTGGGACACGCTCGGCATGCGCGCGACCCAGAGCTGCACCACGGTGCTCGACGCCGCGCCGGCGCGGGCCGAGCGCGTGTTCCGCGCGCTGCCGCCGGGGCCGAGCGCCGACCCGTACGTCTTCGCGCTGTTCGCGGTGTTCGAGGTCCTGCTCGCCGCTGTGTACACGGGGATCGGCCGCCGCGCGCTCGAGCTCGCGGTCGCGGCCGCGCACCGGCGCACGTCCATGAAGAACGACGGCCGCAGCTACGCGCAGGACCCGGACATCCGGTGGCGGGTGGCGGACGCCGCCATCAACCAGGACGGCATCGAGCCGCAGGTGTGGGCGCTCGCGCGGGACGTCGACGAGCAGGTGGACCACGGCGCGCTGTGGTTCGCCCGGCTGGTCGGCCTGAAGGTCCGGGCCACCGAGACGGCTCGCGTGGTGGTGGACCAGGCGATCCGCGTGTCCGGCGGCGGCTCGTACTTCAGCGGCAGCGAGCTCGGGCGGCTGTACCGCGACGTGCTCGCCGGGATCTTCCACCCGTCGGACGACGAGTCGGCGCACGGGACCGTCGCGAACGCGTGGCTCGGGCCGCTCGACCGATAGCGGGACCCCCCCGCACGACGACGGCCCCGGGCGTGCTGCCCGGGGCCGTCGTCGTGCGGGGAGCGGCTGCGTCAGCCGCCGATCTCCGTGGCGCAGCTGGCCGCGAACTCGACGCGGTTGCCGCAGGTGGTCCCGAACTCCTCGTACGCGGAGCCGGACTCCGACTCCCAGTACAGGTCGTCGCACGCGGTGCCGCTGCCGGCCTCGCAGGCGTCCCACAGGGCGTCGAGCGCCGGGTCGTCGCCGTAGGTCTGCGCACCGGAGGTGGTCTCCTCCTCGGGCACGGCCTCCTCGGCGGTGTCGCAGAACTCGGTTCCGTCGGTCAGCCCGCCGCAGGTCGCGCCGAACTCCTCGTAGTCGGACCCCGAGGGGGCGGAGCTGTAGAGCTCGTCGCACGCGGCCGCGTCACCCGACTCGCAGGCGTCCCACAGGGCGTCGAGCGCCTCGTCGTCGCCGTAGGTGAACCGCGTCGGGTCGATCGCCGTGCAGCCCGCGCCGCCCTCGGTGCGGTCGCCGCAGGTCCAGCCGAAGTCCTCGTCGTCGGAGCCGGGGGTCGACTCCTGGTAGAGGTCGTCGCACGCCGCCATCTCGCCGGACTCGCAGTCGGAGCGCAGGTCGTCCATGCGCTCGTTGTGCGCCGAGATGCCGAGGAAGATCGCGACACCGATGGCGATCGACGCGAGGATCGCGAGCGAGCCGAGGACGATGCCCGCGATCGCGAGGCCCTTGCCCTGGGTGCCCTTCTGCTTGGTGCGGCGCAGGCCGATCACGCCGAGGACGATCGGGATGACGCCCAGGCCGAAGATGCCGGTGACCAGGGCGGCGATCGACACGCCGTCGGTGCTGGCGCCCTGCGGGGGGCCGGGGTACTGGCCGGGGGAGTACGGGGACGGGGCCCCCGGGTAGCCGCCACCGGGATAACCGCCGCCGGGGTAGCCGCCCTGCTGCTGGTCGCCCTGCGGGGAACCGGACTGGGGATAACCGCCCTGCGGGTAGCCAGCCTGGGGGTAGCCGCCCTGCTGCTCACCGCCCGGTGCGGACGGACCCTGCGCGGACGAGCCCTGCGGGTACGGCGCCTGCGGGTAGCCCGGCTGGGGGTAGCCGCCCGCGGCGGGGTACGCCTGCGTGGGGCTGGCCGCGGGGTACGCCTGCGTCGGGTCGGCGGCCGGGTAGGCCTGCGTGGGGTCGGCGGCGGGGTACGCCTGCGTCGGGTCGGCGTGACCGGGCGTCTCGCCGGCGCCGGACGTCGCCTCGTAGCCGGACGGGGCCGGCGCGGCCGGCGGTTCGGCGCCCGTACCGGGGCTGGGCCAGCCGCTGCTGTCGGGCTGCTTGCCCGGTTCCGGCGTGGAGGTGCCGTCGTTGGACATGGATATCCCCTCGTTCCTTGTGATGATGCTGTGCGCCACTATGGCAGAACCGGGGGAGACCAGGACGAACGCGTCCGGAAGTTCCGTCGAACGCGGCGGGATCGGACTGCCGCCGCACGGTCACCAGCCGCGCGACCGCCACACGCCCAGCGAGGGCCGCTCCGCGCCGAGCGTCGTGCCGCGCCCGTGCCCGGGGTGCACGCACGTGTCGTCGCCGAACCGCGCGAACACCCGCTGCTCCAGGTCGTCCATCAGCGAGGTGAAGTCCGCCGGGCTCGTGGTCCGGCCCGGCCCGCCCGGGAACAGCGAGTCGCCGGTGAGCAGGTGGACGCGACCGGCGACGGCCCCCTCGTGCCGCGAGACGCCGGGCTCCCGGTAGGCGAGGGCGATCGCGCCGGGCGTGTGCCCGCGCAGGGCGATCACCTCGAGCCGGAGGTCGCCCACGGCCAGGACGTCCCCGTGCCGCAGGGCGCGCGGCGTCGTCGTCCCGGCGGCCGCCGCCACCGCGTGCGCGTCCGCCGCACCCGCGGCGTGCGGCGCCCCGGTGGCCGCGAGCATCGCCGCCAGCGCGCCGAGGTGGTCGGCGTGCCGGTGCGTGGTGACGACCAGGTCGAGCCGCCCGGGCGATCCCGTGCGGACGAGCTCGAGCAGGCGGTCGGGCTCGGCAGCGGCGTCGACCAGCAGCTGCGCGCCGGTCCGCCGGCAGGTGAGGAGGTACGCCTGGTTCTCCATCGGGCCCACGCAGACGGTCCGCAGGACGAGGTCGTCGAGCACGAGCTCGTCCGCCGCGGTCACGGGCGGCCCACCGTCTCGGCGGTGGGCTCGGGGGTCCCCGCCCGGGCCACGGCCTCCTCGTGGCTGTGCACCGCCCGCACGAGCGCGAGGTGCGACAGCGCCTGCGGCAGGTTCCCCGCCATCCGCCCGGTCGCGGGGTCGTGCTGCTCGGCGAGCAGGCCGACGTCCGTCAGCACCCCCGTCAGCACGTCGAGCACGGCCGCCGCCCCCGCGACGTCCCCCTGCCGGGCGAGCGCGTCGGCGAGCCAGCCGGAGCACGCGAGGAACGCGTGCTCCCCGCCGCGCACGCCGTCGTCGGTGCGCTCGGGGCGGTACCGGTGCAGGAGCCCGGGAGCCACCTCGAGCTCGGCGCGCACGGCGGCGATCGTGCCGGCCAGCCGCGGGTCGCCCGGGGGCAGGAAGCCCACCTGCACGAGCTGCAGCAGCGACGCGTCGGTGTGCGTGGCGCCGTAGTACTGCACGAACGTGCCCCGGCCGGCGTCCCAGCCGTGCGCGAGCACGTCGGCGTGCACGGCGTCGCGCTCCTGCCGCCAGCGCCCGACGGGGCCGGGCAGACCGTGGTCCTCGACGGCGCGCACGGCACGGTCGAGCGCGGCCCACGCCATCACCTTCGAGTGCGTGAAGTGCCGGGGCTCGCCGCGGACCTCCCAGATGCCGCTGTCGGGCTGCCGCCACGTCCGGCACAGGTGGTCGACCAGGTGCACCTGGAGCGACCACGAGTCGGTGCTCTCGGCGACGCCCACGGACCGGGCGAGGTGCAGGGCGCACATCACCTCGCCGAGCACGTCGTTCTGCACCTGCCCGACCGCGGCGTTCCCGACACGCACCGGCCGGGAGCCCGCGTACCCGGGCAGGTGGTCGAGGGTCCGCTCCGGCAGCTCCCGGCTGCCGTCCACCGCGTACATGATCTGGACGTCGGCCGGGTCGCCCGCCACGGCGCGCAGCAGCCACTGCCGCCACGCCTGGGCCTCCTCCCGGTAGCCGTGCTCGAGCAGCGCCTCCAGGGTCATCGCCGCGTCCCGCAGCCAGCAGAACCGGTAGTCCCAGTTCCGCTCGCCGCCGAAGTCCTCGGGCAGCGACGTGGTCACCGCGGCGACGATCCCGCCGGTCTCGGAGTCGCTCAGCAGGCGCAGCACGAGCAGCGACCGCACGACGGCGTCCCGGTAGGCGCCGGTGTACCGGCAGGCCTGCGCCCAGCGTCCCCACCGGTGCTCCGTGGCCTCGATGCGGTGCTCCAGGCGCGGGGCGCGCGGGACCGGGAGCCAGGACGGCACCCACGTCGACG
Organism: Cellulomonas hominis; assembly: GCF_901521055.1. Lineage (GTDB taxonomy): Bacteria > Actinomycetota > Actinomycetes > Actinomycetales > Cellulomonadaceae > Cellulomonas > Cellulomonas endometrii. Next base: position 26,939 of record NZ_CABEGA010000084.1, read on the forward strand.
ACACCTCGACGGACTCCCCGGCCGCGAGCGGGAACTCGTCGACGTGCGCGCGGCGCTCGCCCCGGCCCCGCGGTCGCGGCAGCCGCTCGCCGCGCAGCACCAGGCTGTCCGGTCCGGCGACCGCCTGGATCACCTCGGCGCCGTCCGGGTCGGTCACGCGGTGCACCCAGGGCTCGACCTTGCCGTAGCCGAACCGCACGACCCACTCGTGCCGGACGTCGACCGTCCCGGCGGTCGCGGTGATCCGGCGGACGACGTCGCAGCGCCCGTCCCCGAGCGGCATGGCGTCGAGCATGACCGCCGTGCCCGTCGGGGACTCGAAGGTGGTCTCGAGCACGAAGGAGTCGCCGAGGTACCGGCGCGTGACCCGGGTCGCGTCGGGGACGGTGAGCAGCCACCGGCCGTGCTCGGGGCCGCCGAGCAGGGCGGCGAAGCACGCGGGGGAGTCGAACCGCGGGGCGCAGAGCCAGTCGACCGAGCCGGCCCGTGAGACGAGCGCGGCTGTCCGACCGTCGCCGAGGACGGCGTAGTCGCCGATCGGGGTCGGTGACGCCGGCGCCGCCGCCGTGGGCTGCGTCACGGAGGAGGCGGTGGGGCGCGGGTCGGACATGGCCTCATCATGCGTCCGAGCAGCACGGACGCGCCGCCCGAGCGGTGCGCACCGTTCGAACACATGTGCGTGTGTCGGTGCTGCGCCGTAGCATGGCGCGCGTGAATGATCGACTGGTGGTCCAGGGGGCCCGCGAGCACAACCTGCGCAACGTCGACCTGGATCTCCCGCGTGACCGGCTCATCGTGTTCACGGGGCTGTCCGGCTCGGGGAAGTCCTCGCTGGCCTTCGACACCATCTTCGCGGAGGGGCAGCGGCGGTACGTCGAGTCGCTCTCGGCGTACGCCCGGCAGTTCCTCGGGCAGATGGACAAGCCCGACGTCGACTTCATCGAGGGCCTGTCCCCGGCGGTCTCGATCGACCAGAAGTCGACCAACCGGAACCCGCGGTCGACGGTCGGCACCATCACCGAGGTCTACGACTACCTGCGCCTGCTGTTCGCGCGCGCCGGCACCCAGCACTGCCCGGTGTGCGGCGAGCGCGTGACGGCGCAGACCCCGCAGCAGATCGTCGACCGGCTGCTCGAGCTCCCCGACGGCACGCGGTACCAGGTGCTCGCGCCGGTGATCCGCGGCCGCAAGGGCGAGTACGCCGACCTGTTCAAGGAGCTCCAGGCCAAGGGCTTCGCCCGTGCCCGGGTGGACGGCGAGGTCGTCCAGCTCGCCGAGCCGCCGGCGCTGGAGAAGAAGCTCAAGCACGACATCGAGGTCGTCGTCGACCGCCTGGTCGCGCGAGAGGGCGTGCAGCGCCGGCTGACCGACTCCGTGGAGACCGCCCTCGGCCTGGCCGGCGGCCTGCTCGTCGTCGAGATGGTCGACGCCGACCCGGACGACCCGGAGCGGGAGCGGCGGTTCTCCGAGAACCGCGCGTGCCCGAACGACCACCAGCTCACGCTGGAGGAGATCGAGCCGCGCACGTTCTCGTTCAACGCCCCGTACGGCGCGTGCCCGGAGTGCACCGGCCTCGGCTCCCGGCTGGAGGTCGACCCGGACCTCGTCGTCCCGGACGAGGACCTGTCGCTGCGCGAGGGCGCGATCGCTCCGTGGGCGCAGATCTCCTCGGAGTACTTCGAGCGGGTGCTCGACGCGCTCGCCTCGGACCTCGGCTTCTCGATGGACCAGCCGTGGCGGGCACTGCCCGAGCGCGCCCGCAAGGCGGTGCTCTACGGCGAGAACCACAAGGTGCACGTCAAGTACAAGAACCGCTGGGGCCGCGAGCGGCAGTACTCCACCGGCTTCGAGGGCGTCGTCACGTTCCTGGAGCGCCGGCACGGCGAGACCGAGTCGGAGTGGAGCAAGGAGAAGTACGAGGCGTTCATGCGGGAGACGCCGTGCCCCGTGTGCGACGGCACGCGCCTCAAGCCCGAGGTGCTGGCGGTGCTCGTCGGCGGGAAGTCCATCGCCGACGTGTGCGCCCTGCCGATCCGCGAGGCGCGCGACTTCCTCGACTCCCTGGAGCTCGGGGTCCGCGAGCGGCAGATCGCCGAGCAGGTGCTCAAGGAGATCCAGGCCCGCCTCGGCTTCCTGCTGGACGTCGGCCTCGACTACCTCTCGCTCATGCGGCCCGCGGGCACGCTGTCCGGCGGCGAGGCGCAGCGCATCCGGCTCGCCACGCAGATCGGCTCCGGCCTGGTCGGCGTGCTGTACGTGCTGGACGAGCCGAGCATCGGCCTGCACCAGCGCGACAACCGCCGCCTGATCGACACGCTGACCCGCCTGCGGGACCTCGGCAACACCCTCATCGTCGTCGAGCACGACGAGGACACCATCCGGACGGCCGACTGGATCGTCGACGTCGGCCCCGGCGCGGGCGAGCACGGCGGCCGCGTGGTGCACTCGGGCGACCTGGAGGGCCTGCTGGCGTCGCGCGAGTCGGTGACCGGTGCGTACCTGTCCGGCCGCCGGACCATCCCGATGCCCGCGCAGCGCCGCAAGGTCGACAAGAAGCGTCAGGTCACGGTCGTCGGCGCCCGCGAGCACAACCTGCAGGGGGTCGACGTGTCGTTCCCCCTGGGCACGCTCACGGCGGTGACCGGCGTCTCGGGCTCCGGGAAGTCCACGCTGGTGAACTCGATCCTCTACACGGTGATGGCCAACGAGCTCAACGGCGCCCGCCGCGTCGCGGGCCGGCACAAGCGGGTCACCGGGCTCGACCAGCTCGACAAGGTCGTGCACGTCGACCAGGGCCCGATCGGCCGCACCCCGCGCTCGAACCCGGCGACGTACACCGGCGTGTGGGACCGGATCCGCAAGCTGTTCGCCGAGACCACCGAGGCGAAGGTCCGCGGGTACACCGCCGGCCGGTTCTCGTTCAACGTCAAGGGCGGCCGCTGCGAGGCGTGCTCGGGCGACGGCACGCTGAAGATCGAGATGAACTTCCTGCCGGACGTCTACGTCCCCTGCGAGGTCTGCCACGGCGCCCGGTACAACCGCGAGACGCTCGAGGTGCACTTCAAGGGCAAGACGGTCGCCGAGGTGCTCGACATGCCGATCGAGGAGGCCGCGGAGTTCTTCGCCGCGGTCCCCGCGATCAGCCGGCACCTGCGCACCCTCGTCGACGTCGGGCTCGGCTACGTGCGGCTCGGCCAGCCCGCCCCCACGCTGTCCGGCGGCGAGGCGCAGCGCGTGAAGCTCGCCACCGAGCTGCAGCGCCGGTCCACGGGCCGCACCGCGTACGTCCTGGACGAGCCGACCACCGGCCTGCACTTCGAGGACATCCGCAAGCTGCTGGGCGTCCTGCAGGGCCTGGTCGACAAGGGCAACACCGTGATCGTGATCGAGCACAACCTCGACGTGATCAAGAACGCCGACTGGGTCATCGACATGGGCCCCGAGGGCGGTTCGGGCGGCGGCACGGTCGTCGCCCAGGGCACGCCCGAGCAGGTCGCGCGGGTCGAGGGCAGCCACACCGGGACGTTCCTGGCCGAGGTGCTCGACGACAAGCGCGAGCCCGTCAGCGCCTGACGCGGCTCGACCGGCTCAGCCCGGCGACCCGGTCAGCCCGGGACCGGGTCGGCGTCCGCGGCCTCCAGCACCGCGGGCGCCGGCTCGGTCAGCACCGGGAAGCTCACCGACCGGCTGATGTAGCAGTGCTCGTGCGCCCGGTGGTGCAGGTCGGCCAGCTGGGCGTCCAGCCCGGACGCGTCGTCGCCGGCCGCCGCGACGGCGCCGCCCGGCCGCACGGTCACGAGCGGACGCAGGATCACCTCGGTGAACTGCCCGTGCCCCGCCGCCTCGACCCGCATGGTCCCGGTGGCCCGGTCGCTGTACCCGACGACGACCACGCCGGACGTCGCGGCGAAGTGCAGGAACCAGAGCATGTGGCACTCGGCGAGCGCGGCGACGAGCAGCTCCTCCGGGTTGTGCCGCGTCGGGTCGCCCCGGAACGCCGGGTCCGCGGACCCGAGGATCGTCGGCTTGCCCGCGACCTGCACCTCGTGCTCGCGACCGTAGGACGTGTAGCCGGTCGTCCCGGACGCGCCCGCGCCCGTCCACACGACGTCGGCGGCGTACGTGTGCAGGAGGCTCATGCCTCAGGGTAGGCGCCCGGGTGCCTCCCGCCGGGGCCGGTCCCGCGCAGGATCTGTCGGCGGGTCGAATTAGGCTGTCCCATATGGCTGATCCCGCGACCTACCGCCCCGCGCCGGGGGAGATCCCGGACTCACCCGGGGTGTACCGGTTCCGCGACGAGCACGGCCGGGTCATCTACGTCGGCAAGGCGAAGAGCCTGCGCCAGCGCCTGAGCTCGTACTTCCAGGACGTCGCGAACCTGCACCCCCGCACGCAGACGATGGTCACGACGGCGGCCTCGGTGCAGTGGACCGTCGTCGGCACCGAGGTCGAGGCGCTGGCGCTGGAGTACTCCTGGATCAAGGAGTTCGACCCGCGGTTCAACGTGAAGTACCGGGACGACAAGTCCTACCCGTACCTCGCGGTCACCCTGGCGGACCAGTACCCGCGCGTGCAGGTGATGCGCGGCGCGAAGCGTCCCGGCACCCGGTACTTCGGCCCGTACGCGCACGCCTGGGCGATCCGGGAGACGGTCGACCTGCTGCTGCGGGTGTTCCCGGTGCGCACCTGCTCCGCTGGGGTGTTCAAGCGCGCCCGGCAGCAGGGCCGGCCGTGCCTGCTCGGGTACATCGACAAGTGCTCGGCGCCCTGCGTCGGGAAGATCTCCCAGGAGGACCACCACGTCCTCGCGGAGGAGTTCGCCGACTTCATGGCCGGTGACACCGCCCGGTTCACCAAGCGGCTGACGGCGCGCATGCAGGAGGCGTCGAACGAGCTGGACTTCGAGCGCGCCGCCCGGCTGCGCGACGACATCGCGGCGCTGCAGCGGGCGACCGAGAAGAACGCGGTCGTCCTCGCGGACGGCACGGACGCCGACATCTTCGCCCTGGCCGGCGACGAGCTCGAGGCCGCCGTGCAGGTGTTCCACGTCCGCGGCGGCCGCATCCGCGGTCAGCGCGGCTGGGTGGTCGAGAAGGTCGAGGCGCTCACCGACGCCGACCTGGTCGAGCACCTGCTCCAGCAGGTCTACGGGGACACCCCGGGCGGTGACGCGGCCGCGGGTGCCACCGCCGGCGCGGTCCCGCGCGAGGTGCTCGTCCCGGTGCTGCCCCCGGACCTCGAGCAGGTCGAGGCGTGGCTCTCCGGCCTGCGGGGTAGCCGCGTGCAGGTCCGCGTCGCGCAGCGCGGCGCCAAGCACGAGCTCGCGGAGACGGTCCGGAAGAACGCGGAGCACGCCCTCGCGCTGCACCGCACCCGCCGTGCCGGGGACCTCACGACCCGCAGCCAGGCGCTGCGGGAGATCCAGGAGGCGCTCGCGCTGGAGACGGCGCCGCTGCGCATCGAGTGCTACGACGTCTCGCACAACCAGGGGACGTACCAGGTCGCGTCGATGGTGGTGTTCGAGGACGGGCTGCCCCGCAAGAGCGAGTACCGGACGTTCGGCATCCGCGGCCCGGAGGGCACCGGCGCGCGCGACGACACCGCCGCCATGCACGAGGTGATCACCCGCCGGTTCCGCCGCTACCTCGCGGAGCGGGAGCAGGCCGGTGACCTGGAGCTCGGGCTGGGGGAGGACCAGGTCGCCGAGGCGCTGGCGGACGCGGACGCCGGCCCCCTGCGGTCGGGACCCATCGACGAGACCACCGGGCGCCCGCAGCGGTTCGCGTACCCGCCGAACCTGGTCGTGGTCGACGGCGGCCCGCCCCAGGTGGCCGCCGCGGCCGCCGCGCTGGCGGAGCTCGGCATCGACGACGTGGCGCTCTGCGGCCTCGCGAAGCGGCTGGAGGAGGTGTGGCTGCCGGGGGAGGACTACCCGGTGATCCTCCAGCGGTCGTCCGAGGGGCTGTACCTGCTGCAGCGCGTCCGCGACGAGGCGCACCGGTTCGCGATCACCGCGCACCGCAAGAAGCGCAGCAAGGGCATGACCGTCTCGGCCCTCGACTCCGTGCCCGGCCTCGGCCCGGCGCGGTCCGCGGCGCTGCTCAAGCACTTCGGCTCGCTCAAGCGGCTCAGGGCGGCCTCGGCCGAGGAGATCGCGTCGGTGCCCGGCATGGGGGCGCGCACCGCCGCCGCGGTCGTCGCCGCCCTCGCCGCGCCGTCCCCGGACGCCGCGCCGTCCCCGGACGCCGCGCCGTCCCCGGACGCCGCGCCGTCCCCGGAGCCCGCGCAGCCCGCCCCCGGCACGGCTGGCATGCTGGGCTCATGAGCGACGAGATCTCGCCGATCACGGTGCCGACCGGCATCCCGGCGATCGAGGCCGCCACCGCGGCTCCCCACCTCCAGCAGCCGCACGTCCTGATCATCACCGGCATGTCCGGCGCCGGCCGTACCCGCGCGGGCGCCGTCCTGGAGGACATGGGCTGGTACGTCGTCGACAACCTGCCCGCCCAGATGCTCACCCACCTGGTGGGGATGCTCACGCACGGGGGCCCCCCGAGCGCCGACCTGCGGCTCGCGGCGGTCGTGGACGTGCGCGGCCGGGAGTTCTTCGCCGACCTGCTCGCCGTCCTCGCCCAGCTGCGCGAGTCCGGCGTCGACTACCGCATCCTGTTCCTCGACGCGTCGGACGAGGTGCTGGTCCGCCGCTACGAGCAGGTCCGCCGCCCGCACCCGCTGCAGGGCGAGGGCCGGATCCTCGACGGGATCGCCGCCGAGCGGACCCTGCTGTCCGACATCCGGGAGCGGGCGGACGTGCTGATCGACTCCTCGGAGACGAACGTGCACGAGCTCGGCCGGATCGTCCGCGCGGCGGTGTCGACCTCCGAGCAGGAGGACGCCCTGCGGGTCAACGTCATCTCGTTCGGCTTCAAGTACGGCATCCCGCTCGACGCGGACCACGTGGTGGACGTGCGGTTCCTCGCGAACCCGTACTGGATCACCGAGCTGCGGCACATGTCCGGCCGCGACGCCCCCGTGCGGGACTACGTGCTCGGCCTGCCGGGCGCCCTGCAGTTCGTCGACCGGTACGTCGACGCCCTCGAGCCGGTGCTCGCGGGGTACCTCGCGGAGGAGAAGCGGTACGTCACCGTCGCCGTGGGCTGCACCGGCGGCAAGCACCGGTCCGTCGCCATCAGCGAGGCCATCGCGGAGCGCCTGCGCGCCCGCGGCCAGCGCGTGACCGTGGCGGCGCGCGACCTCGGCAAGGAATGACCTGGTGAGTCCTGTCCGTGACGGGCAGCCCGCGTTCGTCGCGCTCGGCGGCGGGCACGGCCTGTCCGGGACGCTGTCCGCGCTGCGCCGGGTGACGGACCGGCTGACGGCTGTCGTCACCGTGGCCGACGACGGCGGCTCCTCGGGGCGCCTGCGGGACGAGCTCGACGTCCTCCCGCCCGGTGACCTGCGGATGGCGCTGTCGGCGCTGTGCGACGACTCCGACTGGGGCCGCACGTGGCGCGACGTGCTGCAGCACCGGTTCACGTCCAGCGGCGACCTCGACCAGCACGCGGTCGGCAACCTGCTGATCGTGGCGCTGTGGGAGCTGCTCGGCGACACCGTGGACGGCCTGGACTGGGTCGGGCGGCTGCTCGGCGCCCGCGGCCGGGTGCTCCCGATGGCCGCCGTCCCGCTGGCCATCGAGGCCGACGTGGTGCGACCCGACGGGACCGCCGAGCTCGTGCGGGGGCAGAGCCACGTGGCGGTCGCCCGCGGGCGGATCGACCAGGTCCGCCTGGTGCCCGAGCGCCCGCCCGCCCTGCCCGAGGCGGTGGCCGCGGTGCTCGAGGCGGACTGGGTCGTCCTCGGTCCGGGCTCCTGGTACACCTCCGTGATCCCGCACCTGCTGGTGCCGGAGCTCGCCGACGCGCTGCACCGCACCACCGCGCGGCGGATCGTCGTGCTGAACCTCAGCCCGGACGCCGAGACGGCCGGCATGGGCCCGTGCGAGCACCTCGACGCCCTCCGCCAGCACGCGCCCGACCTGCGCCTGGACGCCGTGATCGCCGACCCGGGGTCCGTGGACGACGTCGACGAGCTCGTGGAGCGCACCCAGGGCGCGGGCGGCCGGCTGCTGCTGCGGCAGGTGCGCCGCGGCGACGGCACGCCCCGGCACGACGCGCTCCGGCTCGCCGCCGCGATCAGCGACGTGGTGGACGGGTACCTCGGCGACGTCGGCGGCGCCGGGGGAGCCGACGGCAGCCCGGGCGGGCCTCGCGTCCCGCGCGGGATGGCAGGATGACGGCATGGCTCTGACGGCACAGGTGAAGGACGAGCTTGCGCGGCTCCAGGTCGACAAGACGTCGTGCCGGAAGGCGGAGGTGTCGGCGACCCTCCGGTTCGCGGGCGGCCTGCACATCATCTCGGGGCGCATCGTCATCGAGGCCGAGCTCGACACCGGGGCGGCCGCGCGCCGGCTCCGGACCGCCATCGCCGAGGTCTACGGGCACGCCTCCGACGTGATCGTCGTGTCCGGGGGCGGGCTGCGGCGCGGCAACCGGTACGTCGTCCGCGTGGTGAAGGACGGCGAGTCGCTGGCACGCCAGACGGGCCTCCTCGACAACCGCGGGCGCCCGGTGCGGGGCCTGCCGCCGCAGATCGTCGCCGCCGGCGCGCAGGAGGCCGAGGCCGCCTGGCGCGGGGCGTTCCTGGCGCACGGCTCGCTGACCGAGCCGGGCCGGTCGTCCGCCCTCGAGGTGACGTGCCCCGGCCCGGAGGCCGCGCTCGCGCTCGTCGGCGCCGCCCGCCGGCTGCAGATCCCGGCGAAGGCGCGTGAGGTGCGCGGCATCGACCGCGTGGTCATCCGCGACGGCGACGCGATCGCCGCCATGCTGGCCCGGCTCGGCGCGCACGACACGCTGCTCGTCTGGGAGGAGCGCCGGGTGCGCCGCGAGGTCCGCGGCACCGCGAACCGCCTCGCCAACTTCGACGACGCGAACCTGCGCCGCTCGGCCCGGGCCGCGGTCGCCGCGGGAGCCCGTGTGGAGCGCGCGTTCGAGATCCTGGGTGCCGACGTGCCGGAGCACCTGCGCGAGGCCGGCGAGCTGCGGCTCGCGCACAAGGAGGCGTCGCTCGAGGAGCTCGGCAAGATGGCCGACCCCGTGCTGACCAAGGACGCGGTCGCGGGCCGGATCCGCCGGCTGCTGGCGACCGCCGACAAGCGCGCGGCCGACCTGGGCGTCCCGGACACCGAGGCGGGCCTGAGCCCGGACCTGCTCGACCTGTAGCGACCGGGCGGCGCACCCGCGCGGCACCGGGTGAAACCGGGCCGCGCACCACCCGCGACGCCGCCGGCAGGCAGACCTAGGTCCCTGCGGCACCGGTCGCGCGGGTATAGGCTCTGTGCCATCCGGAGATCACCTGCGGGTCAAGATCGTGTGACCACGGCGTTTCCGGGAGCGCACAGCGGCGTGCGCAGTCCATCACCGCAACAGTGTGTGCCGGCCCCTGCCGGCGCGTGCCGAGGAGGGCAAGTGACCATCAAGGTCGGCATCAACGGCTTCGGCCGCATCGGGCGCAACTTCTACCGGGCCATCGTGGCGTCGGGCGCCGACATCGAGATCGTCGGCGTCAACGACCTGACGGACAACAAGACGCTCGCGCACCTGCTCAAGTACGACACCGTGCTGGGCCGCTTCCCGCTGAGCGTCGGCTTCGACGACGAGAACATCATCGTCGACGGCAAGAACATCCGCGCCCTCGCCGAGCGCGACCCGGCCAACCTCCCCTGGGCCGAGCTCGGTGCGGACATCGTCATCGAGTCCACGGGCTTCTTCACCGACGCGACCAAGGCCAAGGCCCACATCGAGGCCGGCGCCAAGAAGGTCATCATCTCCGCCCCGGCGAAGAACGAGGACGGCACCTTCGTCGTCGGCGTGAACCACGAGCAGTACGACCCGGCGACGCAGCACATCATCTCGAACGCGTCGTGCACCACGAACTGCCTCGCCCCGCTGGCCAAGGCGCTGAACGACTCGATCGGCATCGAGCGTGGCCTCATGACCACGATCCACGCCTACACGGGTGACCAGAACCTGCAGGACGGCCCGCACCGCGACCTGCGTCGCGCCCGCGCCGCCGCGCAGAACATCGTCCCGACCTCGACCGGTGCGGCCAAGGCCGTCTCGCTCGTGCTGCCGGAGCTCAAGGGCAAGCTGGACGGCTACGCGCTCCGCGTCCCGACCATCACCGGCTCGGCCACCGACCTCACCTTCACCGCCTCCCGCGAGGTCACCGTGGACGAGGTCAACGCCGCGGTGAAGGCCGCCGCCGAGGGCCCGCTCAAGGGCGTGCTGTCCTACGTCGAGGACGAGATCGTGTCCTCGGACATCGTCACCGACCCGCACCAGAGCATCTTCGACTCGAAGCTCACCAAGGTGTCGGGCGACCTGGTGAAGGTCGTCTCCTGGTACGACAACGAGTGGGGCTACTCGAACTCCCTCGTCGCCCTCACCAGCTACGTCGGCGAGCGTCTCTGACGCCCACCGCTCGCTAGCGACGGTCATGCGTCCGCGTGCGCCGGGGTCGGTCTCGACCCCGGCGCCCGCGGACGCTGCCATGTAGAGCCAGGGCCACCTCCCGGTCGGCCCGACGGAGCAAGGTAGGAGAGCATGAAGACCATCGAGGACCTCGGCGACCTGCGCGGCAAGCGCGTGCTCGTCCGTTCCGACTTCAACGTGCCGCTGGACGGCACGACGATCACCGACGACGGCCGCATCCGCGCCGCGCTGCCGACCCTCAAGCGCCTGCTCGACGCCGGCGCCCGGGTGGTCGTGACCGCGCACCTCGGACGCCCGAAGGGCGAGCCCGACCCGAAGTACTCCCTGGCGCCCGTCGCCGCCCGCCTGGGCGAGCTGCTCGGCCAGGACGTCACGCTGGCGCAGGACGTCGTCGGCGAGTCCGCCCAGGCCACCGTCGCGGCGCTGCAGGACGGTCAGATCGCCCTGCTCGAGAACATCCGGTTCGACGCCCGCGAGACGTCCAAGGACGACGCCGTGCGCGGCGAGCTCGCCGACGAGCTGGCCCAGCTGGCCGACGCGTTCGTCTCCGACGGCTTCGGCGTCGTGCACCGCAAGCAGGCGTCCGTCTACGACGTGGCCCTGCGCCTGCCGCACGCGGCCGGCACCCTGGTGCTCGCCGAGGTCGAGGCGCTGCGCAAGGCCGTCGAGGACCCGGAGCGCCCCTACGTGGTCGTGCTCGGCGGCTCGAAGGTCTCCGACAAGCTCGGCGTCATCGCGAACCTGCTGACCAAGGCCGACAAGCTGCTCATCGGCGGCGGCATGATGTTCACCTTCCTCAAGGCCCAGGGCCACGAGGTCGGCGCGTCGCTGCTCGAGGAGGACCAGGTCGAGACGGTGAAGGGCTACCTCGCGCAGGCGCAGGAGTCCGGCGTCGAGATCGTCCTTCCCGTCGACGTCGTCGCGGCCGACGGCTTCGCCGCCGACGCCCCGCACGAGACCGTCGACGCCGACAAGATCCCCGCCGGCAAGATGGGCCTGGACATCGGCCCGAGGTCGGGCGAGCTGTTCCGCGAGGCGATCCTCGGCGCGAAGACCATCGCGTGGAACGGCCCGATGGGCGTCTTCGAGTTCGACGCGTTCGCGGCCGGCACGAAGGCCGTCGCGCAGGCGCTCGTCGACACCGACGGCTTCTCGATCGTCGGCGGTGGCGACTCCGCCGCGGCCGTGCGCCGGCTCGGCTTCGACGAGGCCGGCTTCGGCCACATCTCGACCGGCGGCGGCGCGTCGCTGGAGCTCCTCGAGGGCAAGACCCTCCCCGGCATCGCGGTCCTGGAGGCCTGACCCATGGCACGTACCCCCCTCATCGCGGGCAACTGGAAGCTCAACCTCGACCACCACGAGGCCGTGCACCTGGTGCAGAAGCTCGCCTGGACCCTGAAGGACGCGAAGCACGACTTCTCGTCCGCCGAGGTCGTCGTCCTGCCGTCGTTCACCAACCTGCGCTCCGTGCAGACCCTGGTCGACGCCGACAAGCTCGAGATCGGCTACGGCGCCCAGGACGTGTCGCAGCACGCGTCCGGCGCGTACACCGGTGAGGTGTCCGCCGCGCAGCTCGCGAAGCTCGGCGTCACCTACGTGGCCGTCGGCCACTCCGAGCGCCGCGAGTACCACGCCGAGTCCGACGCGGTCGTCGCTGCGAAGGCCGTCGCGGCGTTCGGTGCGGGCATCGTCCCGATCGTGTGCGTCGGCGAGGGCCTCGAGGTCCGCAAGGCCGGCGAGCACGTCGCCTACACGCTGGCGCAGCTCGAGGGCTCGCTCGCGGGCGTCACCCCGGAGCAGGCGAAGTCCGTCGTCATCGCCTACGAGCCCGTCTGGGCCATCGGCACCGGCGAGGTCGCGACCCCCGAGGACGCGCAGGAGGTCTGCGAGGCCGTCCGCGGCAAGCTCGCCGAGCTGTACTCGGCCGAGGTCGCCGACGCGGTCCGCGTCCTGTACGGCGGCTCCGTGAAGTCCGGCAACGCCGCGCAGATCATCGGCAAGCCCGACGTCGACGGCGCGCTCGTCGGCGGCGCGTCGCTGGACGCCGAGGAGTTCGCGAAGATCGCGCGCTTCCAGGAGCACGCGGGCGCCTGAGGCACCCAGGCTGCGGGTGCGGGTGACGGTCACCGACCGCCGCCCGCACCCGCACCTGCGTCACCCGCACGCCCCCGACCGGCCTGTCGTGCTGGATTCCACGGCGCGGCGTCGCCTACCCTGGACCGCGATCCACCTGATGACCCCGACCCACCCCGGGCCGGGCCCCCGAAGCCAAGAGAGTCAGACACCGTCGTGACAGCCCTCACCATCGCCCTCCAGGTCGTCCTGGTGGTCGCGAGCCTGCTGCTCGTCCCCCTCGTCCTGCTGCACAAGGGCAAGGGCGGTGGGCTCTCGGACATGTTCGGCGGTGGCATCACCAGCAGCGCCGGCAGCTCCGGCGTGGCCGAGCGCAACCTGAACCGCATCACCGTGGGCGTCGCCCTGGTGTGGGCGGTCGTCATCATCCTGCTCGGCCTCGTCGAGCGCGTCAGCTGAGGGAGTCGGCGACATGGCGAGCGGAAGTGCGATCCGGGGATCCCGCGTCGGTGCGGGCCCGATGGGCGAGGCCGAGCGGGGCGACGCCGCCCCGCGGGTGTGGATCTCCTACTGGTGCTCCAACGGCCACGAGACCCGGCCGAGCTTCGCCGAGGAGGCCGCCCTCGAGGCCCCCGAGCTGTGGGACTGCCCGCGCTGCGGCTTCCCGGCCGGCCAGGACCAGGCGAACCCCCCGTCCCCCGTCCGGAACGAGCCGTACAAGACGCACCTGGCCTACGTGAAGGAGCGCCGCTCCGCCGAGGACGGCGAGGCGATCCTGGACGAGGCGCTGGCCGCGCTCCGCGCCCGCCGCGGCGGCCGGCTCCGCTGACGCTCGCAGCACCCCCGTACGACCCCGGAAGGGCCCCGCAGCGCGAGCTGCGGGGCCCTTCGGCGTCCCTGGGGTGCGGGGGCGCGGAGTGGAGCGTTCGGCCGGGACCCGCCGGGCGTGTCGGGCCGAACGCTCCACTGCGCCCCGGTTGGCACCCGGGATGTCGCGGCGCGGGCCGACCCGGGACGTGCGAAGGGCCCCGCGGCCGGGTGGCTGCGGGGCCCTTCGGGAGTGCGGGCGGGGTGTCGTCAGGACGCGCCGGGGTCGGCGCCGACCTGGGCGACCGCGGCGGCGTCGACGAGCCACAGCGTCGCCTCGGTGCCGTGCGCACCCGCCGCGGGGGTCTGCTCGACGGGGGAGTCGGCGAGGGCTGACGCGACCGCCCCGGACTTCTCGGTGCCCGCCGCGACGACCCACACCTCGCGGGCCGCGCGGATCGCCTCGAACGTCAGCGACACCCGCTCCGGCGGCGGCTTGGGGGAGCCGTGCACGCCGACGGTCGGGACGCCGGTGGTGCCGACGGCCTCGTGCCCGGGGAACAGCGACGCCACGTGCCCGTCGGGTCCCATGCCGAGCATGAGGACGTCGAACGTCGGCACGTCCGCGCCCTCGGGGGCGAACGCGGCGAGCTCGGCGGCGTAGGCAGCGGCCGAGTCCTCCGGGGTCGCGACCCCCGCGGCGGCGTCGAGCGGCCGCACCGGGTGCACGTTCGCGGCGGGGAGCGCGTCGCCCAGCGCGGAGATCAGGGCATCGCGCGCCTGCGTCTCGTTCCGGTCGGGGTCCCCGTCCGGGAGGAACCGCTCGTCGCCCCACCAGAGGTGCACGCCGGTCCAGTCCACCGCCGCGCACGCCGGCGACGCGGCGACGGCGGCGAGCGTGCGGATGCCCACCGTGCCGCCGGTGAGCACCACGTGCACGGGCGCGGCGGCCGACTGCAGGTCGACCAGCCGGGTGATGAGCCGCGCGGCCGTGGCCTCGGCGAGGACCGTCGCGTCCGGGTGCACCAGGACGGTGCGCGGGGCGCCGGTCACGCGCCGACCTTCGTCAGGCCCTTGCGGATGACCTCGCCGTAGACCTCGTCGGCGTCGAGCCGGCGGAGCTCCTCGGCCAGGCACTCGCGCAGCTGGCGGATCGGCAGGGCGATCCGGTGCTCCGGCTGGTCCGGCTGGCGCAGGGCGGCGGTCTTGCCGTCCGGGCGGTCGAGCACGATCGAGCCGGACTTGCGGTCGAGCCGCACCTGCGTGATCGCCGGGGCGTCGGCCTGCCGCTCGATGTCGACCGGGCAGTTCAGCGCGAGCCCGAGCCAGGCGGCCATGAGGTCGACCGACGGGTGCGTGCTCTCGCCGGACACGACCGCGCGCTGCACCGGCTCGAACGGCGGCTGGTCCAGGGTCGCGGCGATGAGGCCGCGCCACAGCGTCGTCCGGGTCCACGCGAGGTCGGTGTCGCCGTCGGAGTAGGTGGTCGCGAGCTGGTGCAGGGCCTTCGACGGGCTGGTCGCCTCGGTGCTGTCGGTGATCCGGCGGCGCGCGAGCTGGCCCAGCGGGTGCTGGGACGGGTCGGCCGGCACGTCGTACGGCCACCACGCGACGATCGGCGCGTCGGGCAGCAGCAGGGGGAGCACCAGGGTGTCCAGGTGCCGGGCCTGCGCGGCCGACGGGTGCAGGAGCACGACCTCGGAGGCGCCGGCGTCCCCGCCGAGGCGGATCTGCGCGTCGAGCTCGGAGTCGGCGCCGGGGCCCTCCTCGGTGAGCACGATGACGCGGCACGGGTGCTCGCGGCTCGCGTCGTTCGCCGCCTCGATGGCGTCCTCGGGGTCGTGGGCGCCGACGTCGATGATGAGCGTCAGCACGCGCCCGAGGGCGACCGCGCCGCCCTCGTCGCGCTCCTGGACCAGCCGCTTGTTGATGTCCCGCGTGGTGGTCTTCGGCAGGTCGATGATCACGGTCGCCTCCAGGCTCGTCCGTCGCGCTCCATCATGCGGTCGGCCGACTCCGGCCCCCAGGTCCCCGCCCGGTACGGCTCGGGCTTGCCCTTGCTCGCCCAGTAGGACGTGATGGGGTCGAGGATCTTCCAGGAGAGCTCGACCTCCTCGTGCCGCGGGAACAGCGGCGGGTCGCCCAGCAGGACGTCGAGGATCAGGCGCTCGTAGGCCTCGGGGGACGACTCGGTGAAGGCGTGGCCGTAGCCGAAGTCCATCGTGACGTCGCGGACCTCCATGGCGGTGCCCGGCACCTTGGCGCCGAACCGCAGCGTGACGCCCTCGTCCGGCTGGACGCGGATGACGAGCGCGTTCTTGCCGAGCTCCTCCGTCGCGGTGGACTCGAAGGGCAGGTGCGGCGCCTTCTTGAACACGACGGCGATCTCGGTGACGCGGCGGCCGAGGCGCTTGCCGGTCCGGAGGTAGAACGGGACGCCGGCCCAGCGGCGGGTGTCCACGTCCACGCGGATGGCGGCGAAGGTCTCGGTGGTCGAGTTCGGGTCGAAGCCGCCCTCGTCCAGGTACCCGACGACGCGCTCGCCGCCCTGCCACCCCGCGGCGTACTGCCCGCGGGCGGTGTGCTTGCCGATGTCCTTCGGCACGCGCACGGCCGAGAGGACCTTGATCTTCTCGGCGGTGAGGTCGTGCGCGTCGAACGTGACCGGCTCCTCCATCGCCGTGAGGGCGAGCAGCTGGAGCAGGTGGTTCTGGATGACGTCGCGCGCCGCGCCGATGCCGTCGTAGTACCCGGCGCGGCCGCCGACGCCGATGTCCTCGGCCATCGTGATCTGCACGTGGTCGACGTAGTTGGCGTTCCAGATCGGCTCGAACAGCTGGTTCGCGAAGCGCAGCGCCAGCAGGTTCTGCACCGTCTCCTTGCCGAGGTAGTGGTCGATGCGGAAGACGTCGTCCGGGTGGAACACCGAGGACACGACCTCGTTGAGCTCGCGCGCCGACTGCAGGTCGTGCCCGAACGGCTTCTCGATCACCACGCGGCGCCAGGCGTCCTCGACGGACTCGGACAGGCCGGAGCGGGCGAGTTGCTTGCACACGACCGGGAACGCGCTCGGCGGCACCGACAGGTAGAACGCGTGGTTGCCGCCCGTGCCGCGGGAGACGTCGAGGTCCTCGACGGTCTGGCGCAGGCGGTCGAACGCGTCGTCGTCGTCGAAGGTGCCCTGGACGAACCGGATGCCCTCCGACAGCTGGCGCCACGTGGCCTCGCGGAACGGCGTGCGCGCGTGCTCCTTGACGGAGTCGTGCACGATCTGCGCGAAGTCCTGGTCCTCCCAGTCGCGCCGGGCGAACCCGGTGAGCGCGAAGCCGGGGGGCAGCAGGCCGCGGTTGGTGAGGTCGTACACCGCGGGCATGAGCTTCTTGCGGGCGAGGTCGCCGGTCACCCCGAAGATCACGAGGCCCGAGGGCCCGGCGATGCGGGGGAGCCGGCGGTCGCGCGGGTCGCGGAGGGGGTTGTGCTCCGCGGTGACCTTCGCGGGCCTCACTCGGTCACCTGGTCCAGGCCGCCGGTGACGGTGTCGAGCAGCTCGGTCCAGCTGGCCTCGAACTTCTCGACGCCCTCGCGCTCGAGCTGGTCGGTGACCTCGTCGATCTCGATGCCGAGCGCCGCCAGGCCGTCGATGACCTGCTGCGCCTCGGCCTGCGTGCCCGTGACCGTGTCGCCGCGGAACTGGCCGTGGTCGGCCACCGCCTGCAGGGTCGCCTCGGGCATGGTGTTGACGACTCCGGCGACGACGAGCTCGTCGACGTAGCGGGTGTCGGGGTACGCCTTGTCCTTCACGCCGGTGGACGCCCAGAGCGGACGCTGCGGCTTCGCGCCGGCCGCCGCGAGGGCCTGCCAGCGCTCGCCGGCGACGACCTCCTCGTAGACGCCGTAGGCGAGGCGGGCGTTCGCGATGGCGGCCTTGCCGCGCAGCTCGGCGGCCTCGGGGGAGCCGATCGCGTCGAGCCGGGGGTCGATCGCGGCGTCGACGCGCGACACGAAGAAGGACGCCACGGAGGCGATCGGCGCGAGGTCGTGGCCGTTGGCCTTCGCCCGCTCGAGGCCCTCGACGAACGCGTCGAGCACCAGGCGGTAGCGCTCGAGCGAGAAGATCAGCGTGACGTTGACGCTGATGCCGTCGGCGAGCACCTGCGTGATCGCGGACAGGCCCTCGCGCGTCGCGGGGATCTTGATGAAGAGGTTCGGGCGGTCGACCGTCGACCACAGCGCGCGGGCCGAGTCCACGGTGCCCTGGGTGTCGTGCGCCAGGCGCGGGTCGACCTCGATCGACACGCGGCCGTCCACGCCGTCGGTCGCGTCGTAGACGGGCCGGAGCACGTCGGCGGCCTCCCGGACGTCGTCGGTGGTGATCGCGAAGACCGCCCCGTCGACGTCGGTGCCCTGGGCGGCGAGCTGCTTGAGCTGCTCGTCGTACGACTCGCCCTTCGCCAGCGCGCTCGCGAAGATCGTCGGGTTGGTCGTGACGCCGACCACGCGGCGCTGGGCCACGAGGTCCTTCAGGTTCCCGGTGCGCAGGCGCTCCCGGGACAGGTCGTCCAGCCAGACCGCGACGCCCGCGTCGGCCACCTGGTCGAGCGGCGTGGTGCCCTCAGTCATCGTTCTTCCACCTCACTCCCGCCCCGGCCACGGACCGGGACGTCGACGGACGGGTGCCCGGTCGGGGGGCCGGGCGCCGCTCACGCCCGGCCCCCGAAGAAGCAGAGCCGAGCGTGCTCTTCGAGCGTAGACCCGCTGCTGGGGCTGTGCCGGTCGGTCCACAGGCCGACGCGCCACGGGGCGACGGACGTCACACCCCTGGGACCGAGGTCCCAGGCGCTGCGGAGCGCCCTCTGCCCGTGAAAGGCACGTACGATGGCTCAGATGATCCGCGGGGCCTCGGTCCGCGCGGGACGACGACGGGCGGAGGACCGGAGCGTGCGCACGATGAGCCCAGCGGCTCCCGCCGGTGCCTCCTCCCGACCCCAGGCCCGTCCCGGCGACGCCGCGCAGGGCCGCACCCTGCGCCGCCGCGTCGGTGCCTACGTCGCGCTGACCAAGCCGCGCGTCATCGAGCTCCTGCTGGTCACCACGCTGCCGACGATGATCCTCGCGCACGGCGGCTTCCCGTCGGTGGGCCTCGTGCTCGCCACGCTGGTCGGCGGCGCTGCCGCGGCCGGGTCGGCGAACGTCCTCAACTGCTACCTCGACCGCGACATCGACCAGGTGATGAACCGGACCAAGCGCCGGCCGCTGGTCACCGGGGAGATCACGCCGCGGGCCGCGCTGCTGTTCGGTCTGCTGCTCGGCGTCGCCTCGCTCGCCTGGTTGGCGCTGGTGGTCAACGTGGCGTCCTCGCTGCTGACCGGGGCCGCGATCCTCATCTACGTCGTCGGCTACACGATGATCCTCAAGCGGCGCACGCCGCAGAACATCGTGTGGGGCGGCGCGGCGGGCTGCATGCCGGTCCTCATCGGCTGGTCGTCGGTGACCGGCGGGGTCTCCTGGGCGGCGGTGCTGCTGTTCGGGGTCATCTTCTTCTGGACGCCGCCGCACTACTGGCCGCTGTCGATGAAGTTCCGCAAGGACTACGCCGCCGCCGGGGTGCCGATGCTGCCGGTCGTCGCCGCCGAGTCGAAGGTCGCGAAGGAGATGATCGCCTACACGCTGGCGATGATCGCCTGCTCGCTCCTGCTCGTGCCCGTCGCGGGGATGACCTGGGTGTACGCGGTCGTCGCGACGGTGCTCGGCGTGTGGTTCCTCTGGTCGTGCATCGGCCTGTACCGTCGCGCCCAGGACCCGTCCCGCGGCAAGCTGCGCGCGATGTCGGTGTTCCACGGGTCGATCACGTACCTGTCGCTGCTGTCGGTCGCGGTGGCGGTCGACGTGTTCCTCCCGTTCTGACGCAGGAGGAACCGGGGAGGTCGGCGGCATGGCGGACGGCCCCGCGAGCCCCGAGGCGCCCGCCGTGCCCGTCGCTCCCGCCCTGCGCGCCGCCCTCGACGGCTACCTCGCGCACCTGACGGTCGAGCGCGGGCTCTCCGTCAACACCCTCGGCGCGTACCGCCGCGACCTCACGCGCTACGTCGAGCACCTGGAGCGCAGCGGCCGGTCGGCGGTGGCCGACGTCGCCGAGGCGGACGTGGAGGACTTCCTCACCGCGGTGCGGACCGGCGCCGACGGCCGGGCCGTGCTGTCCGCGTCGTCGGCCGCCCGCGCGGTGGTCGCCGTCCGCGGCTGGCACCGGTTCTGCGTGCTGGAGGGCCTGAGCGCCGCCGACCCGGCCCGCGCGGTGCGCCCCCCGCAGCAGCCCCAGCGGCTGCCCAAGGCCATCTCGACGCACGACGTCGAGCGGCTCCTGGAGGCCGCGTCGCTCGGCGACGGGCCGGTGCCGCTGCGCGACCGGGCGCTGCTGGAGCTCGTGTACTCGACGGGCGCGCGGATCTCCGAGGCGGTCGGGCTCGACGTCGACGACCTGGACCTCACCGAGGGGCGCGCCTCCGTCCGGCTGTTCGGCAAGGGCAGCAAGGAGCGGGTCGTCCCGGTCGGCGCCTACGCCGTCGAGGCCGTGGAGGCCTACCTGGTGCGCGCGCGCCCGGCGCTGGCCGCGTCCGGGCAGATGAGCCGCAGCGGCGGTGCCGTGTTCCTCAACACCCGCGGCGCCCGGCTGTCCCGGCAGAGCGCGTGGGCGGTCCTGCGCACCGCGGCGGAGCGGGCGGGCCTCGACGGCGCCGCGCACGTCTCGCCGCACACCCTCCGGCACTCGTTCGCCACCCACCTGCTGGCCGGCGGGGCGGACGTCCGCGTCGTGCAGGAGCTGCTGGGGCACGCGTCCGTCACCACGACGCAGATCTACACGAAGGTGACGCCCGACACCCTGCGCGAGGTGTACGCGACGAGCCACCCGCGCGCCAGGCGGGGGAGCGCCACCGGAACCGCGACGCAGCGCGCCGCCACCGGCGCGGGGAGCCGCTGACCCGGGTCGCGCTCCGGTAAGTTGTGCGGGTGGCACGCGAGGAGACGACCGAGACCGTTCTCGACCCGGTGGGCAGGGCACTGCCCGACTTCCCCGTCCCCGCCCCCCTCGCCGCGCACGGCCCCGCCCGCGTGATCGCGATGTGCAACCAGAAGGGCGGCGTCGGCAAGACCACGACGACCATCAACCTGGCAGCCGCCCTCGCGGAGTACGGCCGGCGGGTGCTCGTCGTCGACTTCGACCCGCAGGGCGCCGCGTCCGTCGGCATGGGCGCGAACCCGCACGAGCTCGACCGGACCGTGTACGACCTGCTGGTCGACCGGCACGTGCAGATCGCCGACCTGATCCTGCCGACGTCGACCCCCGGCGTCGACCTGCTCCCGGCGAACATCGACCTGTCCGCCGCCGAGGTGCAGCTGGTCAGCGAGGTCGCCCGCGAGTCGATCCTGTCCCGCGTGCTGCGGCCGGTGCTGGACGACTACGACGTGGTGCTCGTCGACTGCCAGCCGTCCCTGGGCCTGCTGACGGTGAACGCCCTGACCGCCGCGCACGGCGTGCTCATCCCGTTGGAGTGCGAGTTCTTCGCGCTGCGCGGCGTCGCCCTCCTGGTCGAGACCATCGAGAAGGTCCGCGACCGGCTCAACCCGCGCCTCGAGGTCGACGGCATCCTCGCGACCATGTACGACCCGCGCACGCTGCACGCCCGCGAGGTCGTGGCCCGCGTGTACGAGGCGTTCGGCGACACCCTGCTGCACACCGTCATCGGCCGGACCGTGAAGTTCCCCGACGCCTCGGTGGCCGCCGAGCCGATCACGACCTACGCGCCGACGCACGCCGGGGCGCACGCGTACCGGCAGCTGGCCCGGGAGCTCGTCGCCCGTGGCGACGCCGCCTGACACGGCCGCGCCGGCGGCCCCCGCCGCACCAGCCGAGCAGCCCGCCGCGCCGGTCGGCTCCAGCGCCTTCGAGGTGCACCTGGAGAACTTCTCCGGGCCGTTCGACCTGCTGCTGGGGCTGATCTCCAAGCACAAGCTCGACATCACCGAGGTGGCACTGGCCGCCGTGACGGACGAGTTCATCGCCTACATCCGGGCCGCCGAGCGGTCCGTGCCGGGCGGCGGGCGCACCTGGGACCTCGGGCAGGCGAGCGAGTTCCTGCTCGTGGCGGCGACGTTGCTCGACCTCAAGGCCGCGCGGCTGCTGCCCGCGGGGGACGTCGAGGACGCCGAGGACCTCGAGCTGCTGGAGGCCCGGGACCTGCTGTTCGCGCGGCTGCTGCAGTACCGGGCGTACAAGGTCGTCGCCGCGGACATCGGCGCGCGCCTCACCGAGCAGGGCAAGCGGTACCCACGCACCGTGCAGCTGGAGCCGCACCTCGCCGCGATGCTGCCGGAGCTCGTGTGGAAGATCGGGCCCGCGGAGCTCGCCGCGCTGGCCGCGAAGGCGCTCGCGCCGCCGCCCCCGCCGCCGGGTGTCGACATCAGCCACCTGCACGCGCCGGCCGTGAGCGTCCGGGACCAGGCGGCGCTGCTGGCCGACCGCCTGCGGCACGGCGGGGCCACCACGTTCCGCGCGCTCACCGCGGACGCCGGCTCCACGCTCGTCGTCGTCGCGCGGTTCCTGGCGCTGCTCGAGCTGTTCCGGGAGGGCGCCGTCGGGTTCGAGCAGGTGACGCCCCTCGGCGAGCTGACCGTCCGGTGGACGGCGACGGGCGAGGGGGACGTGGCGGTGACGACGGACTTCGACGAGGGCGACGACGGGCCGGCCGCCGACACCGGCGACGCGGGCACCGGGGGACCGGACGAGGGGACGGACGCATGACCGAGGACGCGACCGCGGTGGACGAGATGCGGGCGGAGGCGACCGCGCCGGACGCCGAGCGCGAGCCGGGCGCCGAGCCTGCCCGCGCCGGCGAGGCGCCGCGCCCCGACGAGCCCGTGCCGGACGTCGAGGACCTGCCCGGCGGCGCGCTCGCCGCGCTGGAGGCCGTGCTCATGGTCGCCGACGAGCCGGTCCCGGCCGTCCGGCTCGCGACCGTGCTGGGGCTGCCGACGCCGGACGTCGAGGGGCTGCTGGCGACGCTCGCCGCCGAGTACCGCGGGGAGCACGGCGGCCGGGCCCGCGGGTTCGAGCTGCGGCAGGTCGGCGACGGCTGGCGGATCTACTCCGCGCCGGTGTACCACCAGGTGGTAGGGCGGTTCGTGCTCGACGGGCAGTCCGCCCGGCTGACGCAGGCGGCGCTGGAGACCCTGGCCGTCATCGCCTACCGTCAGCCGGTCACGCGCGGGCAGGTCTCGGGGGTCCGCGGGGTCAACGTCGACGGCGTCGTGCGGACGCTGACGGCGCGCGGGCTGGTCGCCGAGGCGGGGACGGATCCGACCACTGGTGCGGTCCTGTACCGGACCACGGGATACTTCTTGGAGCGGATGGGCCTCACGGACCTCGAGGAGCTGCCCCCGCTCGCCCCGTACCTGCCCGACATCGATGCGTTCGAGGGCCTGGACGGGGCCGACGGTACGACAGGAGACGTGTGATGAGTGCAGCAGGACAGGGCGGCCGGGGCCGTGGCGGAGCGGGCGGCGGAGGCGGCGCGCGCGGAGCCGGTGGCGGTGCGGCGGGCCGGTCCGGAGGATCCGGCCGGCCGGGTGCCGGCGGACGCCCCGGCGGTGGCGGCGCGGGCCGCCCGTCGGGTGGTCGGCCGGGCGCCGGTGGCGCGGGGGGCGCGGGTCGCTCCGGCGGTGCGGGCGGCGCGGGTCGCTCGGGCGGTGCGGGCGGCGCAGGTCGCTCCGGCGCGCCGGGGGGCCGGGTCGCCGGTGAGCGGCGCGGCGGCCCCGGCCAGGGCGGCTGGCAGGGCGGCGGTCCCGGCGGCGGCTCGGGCCAGGGGCGCAGCGGCGGCCAGGCCGGCGGCCAGGGCGGCTGGCAGGGCGGCGGCTCCGGCGGCGGCTCGGGTCAGGGGCGCAGCGGTGGCCAGGGCGGCGGGCGTCCCGGCGGCGACCGGCGCAGCCCCGCGGGCGGCATCGGCCGTCCCGGCTCCAAGTGGCCCTCCCGCCCGTCGCGCCCGGCGGCACCCCGCCGCCGGTCGGAGCCGACGGTCGACGTGCACGACCCCGAGGGCGTCCGGCTGCAGAAGGTGCTCGCGCAGGCGGGCCTCGGTTCGCGCCGCGCGTGCGAGGAGCTGATCTCGGCCGGCCGCGTGTCGGTGGACGACCAGGTCGTGACGGAGCTCGGTGTGCGCGTCGACCCGCTCACGTCGGTCATCCACGTGGACGGCCTGCGCCTGCAGCTCGACCAGTCGATGATCACCATCGCGCTGAACAAGCCGCTGGGCGTGGTCTCGACGATGCACGACCCGGAGGGGCGCCCGTCGCTCGCCCAGTTCGTGCAGGGCCGTGAGGAGCGGCTGTTCCACGTGGGCCGGCTCGACGCCGACTCCGAGGGCTTGATCCTGCTGACGAACGACGGCGAGCTGGCGAACCGCCTGTCGCACCCGTCGCACGGCGTCACCAAGACGTACCTCGCGACGGTCGACGGCCGGGTGTCCGGCGGCATCGGCGCGCGGCTGCGCAAGGGCATCGAGCTCGAGGACGGCGTCGTCGCGGTCGACGACTTCCGGCTGATCGACCAGACGCCGCAGGCGAGCCTGGTGGAGATCGTGCTGCACGAGGGCCGCAACCGCGTGGTCCGCCGCCTGCTCGAGGAGGTCGGGTACCCCGTGACCCGGCTGCTGCGCGTCCAGATCGGCCCCATCAAGCTCGGCGACCTGCCCCCGGGCCGCACCCGCGTGCTCGGGAAGGCGGAGGTGGGCTCGCTGATGACCTCGGTGGGCATGTGACGGCGGCGAACGGCGGGGTCGCGACCCGCGGCCCCGTCCGCGTCGTGGGCACCGGCCTGCTGGGCGCGTCCGTCGGGCTCGCGCTGACCACCCGCGGCGTCGACGTGACGCTGCACGACCCGTCCCGCACGGCGCTGGCCCTCGCGCGCGACGTCGGCGCGGGCCGGCCGGCCGGCGACGGCGACCCGGAGCCCGCGCTCGTCGTGGTCGCGGCGCCGCCGGACGTCACGGCCGACGTGGTGCGGGCCGAGCTCGCCGCGCACCCGGACGCCGTCGTCACGGACGTGGCGAGCGTCAAGGGCTACGTGCTGGCCGAGCTGCGGGCCGCCGGCGCGGACCTCACGCGCTACGTGGGGTCGCACCCGATGGCGGGGCGGGAGCGCTCCGGCCCGGCCGCGGCGGTGCCGGACCTGTTCGTGGGGCGGCCGTGGGTCGTCGTCGGCTCGGGCGAGTCCCGGCCCGAGGCGCTGCTGGCGGTGCGGGCGCTCGCCACCGACCTGGGCGGGGTGCCCGTCACGATGGACGCCGACGCGCACGACGCCGCGGTCGCCGTGGTGTCGCACGTGCCGCAGGTCGCGGCGAGCCTGGTCGCGGCGCGGCTGCGGGGCGCGGAGCCGGACGCCCTCGGGCTGGCCGGCCAGGGGCTGCGGGACGTCACGCGCATCGCGTCGTCGGACCCGGCCCTGTGGACGTCGATCCTCGCGGCGAACGCCGAGGCCGTGCGGGACGTGCTCACCGGCCTGCGGGCGGACCTGGACGAGGTGCTGGCCGCCCTGGGCAGCGCCGCGCAGGCCTCCGGGCCGGAAGACGTCGAGCTCGGGGCCCTCGCGCGGATCGCGCGGCTGCTCGCGGACGGCAACGCCGGGGTCGGCCTGGTGCCCGGCAAGCACGGCGGCGCACCGCGCCGGTACGCGGTGGTCACGGCGCTGGTCCCGGACCAGCCCGGAGAGCTCGCCCGCCTGCTGACGGACGTCGGCGCGGCGGGTGTGAACCTGGAGGAGCTGCAGCTCGAGCACGCGGCGGGACGGCCCGTCGGCATGGCGTCGGTGTCCGTGGACCCCGCGCGCTCGGCGCACCTGGAGGCGGAGCTGACGGCCCGCGGATGGAGGTTGGTCCGGTGACGCGCGACGACGCGGCGACGGAGACGGGCGCCCGGCGCCCGGTGGTGGTGGCGATCGACGGGCCGTCCGGCTCGGGGAAGTCGACGGTGTCCCGGATGGTCGCCGAGCGGCTCGGGCTCGCGTACCTCGACACGGGCGCGATGTACCGGGCGGCGACCTGGTGGGCGCTGCACCGCGGTGTGCCGCTGACGGACACCGACGCGGTGGCCGAGCTGGTCCGCGGGATGCCGCTCGTGATGGGTGTCGACCCGCGGCAGCCCGGCGTGCACGTCGACGGGCACGACGTCGGCGAGGCGATCCGCGAGACGGCGATCTCCGCCGCGGTGAGCGCCGTCGCGACGAACCTGGAGGTCCGGGCGGAGCTCGGGCGCCGGCAGCGGGACGAGATCGCGGCGCAGGCGGCGTCCTCGTCGTTCTCCGGCGGGCGCGGCGTCGTCGCCGAGGGCCGGGACATCACCACGGTGATCGCTCCCGACGCCGACGTGCGGCTGCTGCTCACCGCCAGCGAGGAGGCCCGGCTCGCCCGGCGCGCCCGCGAGGTGCACGGCACGGCGGACGCCGCCGCGGTGGAGGCCACCCGCGACCAGGTGGTCCGCCGGGACGCGGACGACTCGACCGTCTCGCAGTTCCTCGTGGCCGCGGACGGCGTCGTCACCGTCGACTCCTCGGAGCTCGACCTGGAGCAGACCGTGCAGGCCGTGCTCGACGTCGTGGCCCGCACCGCGGACCTGCACGCGTGACCGGAGGCGAGCCCGTCCGGGACATGCCGGCGTGGGCGCGGGGGATCGGCCGGGTCCTCGCGCACGGGGTGTGGGACGCGCGCGTCGTCGGGGCGGAGCACGTGCCGGCCGAGGGGCCGGTGCTGTTCGCGGCCAACCACACGAGCGTGGTGGACGGTCCGATCCTCGCCGGTGTCGTGCCGCGGCCCGTGCACATCCTCGTCAAGGAGGAGATGTTCCGCGGCCCGATCGGCGCGGTCCTGCGCGCGTCGGGGCAGATCCCGGTGGACCGCACCGGCGGCGGGCGAGCGGCGCTGACCGCCGCGCTGGGGGTGCTGCAGCGCGGCGGCGCGGTCGGGGTGTTCCCGGAGGGCAACCGCGGGCGCGGCGACGCGGCCAGCGCCCGGGCCGGGGTGGCGTGGCTCGCGGTGAACGGGCACGCGCCGGTGATCCCCGTCGCGATGCTCGGCACCCGGCGCACGGGGGAGTCCGTCGGGCACATCCCGGGGCTGCGCCGGCGGCTGCACGTCGAGCTGGGCGCGCCGGTCCACGTCGAGCGCCGTCCGGGGATGTCCCGCCGGGACGTGACCGCGGCGGCGATCGAGGAGATCCGCGACGCCCTCTCGGCCCTGGTGGCCGACGCCTCGGCCCGAGCCCGGTTCGAGCTCCCCACGGACTGAGCGGGGCGCGGTTCGTCGCCGGGCGCGCGGTCAGGGACAATGGTGCCCATGCGTGACAGCGAGCCGGCCCAGCCGACCACCAGCGGACCCGTCGAGGACGAGATCGTCGACCTCGACGAGCAGGTCGCCGGGGACCCCGGCGGCGCCGAGCCGATCGACGCCGAGCCGATCGACGCCGAGCCGTTCGACGGCACCGACGTGACGACCGAGGCCGACGACGACGCCGCGCGGGAACGGGCGCTGCGGGCCGGCCTCGCCGACTACGACCTCGAGGACGAGGACGTCGCGCTGCTGTCCGGCGAGGGCGGCGAGCTCGACGAGGACGGCGCCTACCAGGTGCTGCCCGTGCTCGCGGTCGTCGGGCGGCCGAACGTCGGCAAGTCCACCCTGGTCAACCGCATCCTCGGGCGCCGGGAGGCCGTCGTCGAGGACAAGCCGGGTGTCACGCGGGACCGCGTGTCGTACCCGGCGGAGTGGTCCGGCCGCCGGTTCACCCTGGTCGACACGGGCGGCTGGGAGGTCGACGTCGCGGGCATCGAGGCGCGCGTCGCCGAGCAGGCCGAGGTCGCGATCTCGCTGGCCGACGCCGTGCTGTTCGTCGTCGACGCGACCGTCGGGCCCACCGCCACCGACGAGCGCGTCGTCCGCCTGCTCCGCAAGTCCGGCAAGCCGGTCGTGCTCTGCGCCAACAAGGTCGACGGCCCGCGGGTCGAGGCCGACGCCGCCGAGCTGTGGAGCCTCGGCCTCGGCGAGCCGCACCCCGTCTCGGCGCTGCACGGCCGCGGCACGGGCGACCTGCTCGACGCCGCGATGGCCGCGCTGCCCACGGTGTCCCAGCACGGGACCGCCCGCCCCGGCGGCCCGCGGCGCGTCGCGCTGGTCGGCCGGCCGAACGTCGGCAAGTCCTCGCTGCTGAACAAGGTGCTCGGCACCGACCGCGTGGTCGTCGACGACGTCGCCGGCACCACGCGCGACCCGGTCGACGAGCTCGTCGAGCTCAAGGGCGTCCCGTACTGGTTCGTCGACACCGCGGGCATCCGCCGCCGCGTGCACCAGACGTCCGGCGCCGACTTCTACGCCTCGTTGCGCACGCAGGCCGCCATCGAGAAGGCCGAGGTCGCGGTCGTGCTGCTCGACGCGTCGCAGCCGCTCACCGAGCAGGACACGCGCGTCATCCAGCAGGTCATCGACGCCGGGCGCGCCCTCGTGATCGCGTACAACAAGTGGGACCTCATGGACGAGGACCGCCGGCCGTACCTGGAGCGCGAGATCGAGAAGGAGCTCGTGCAGATCCAGTGGGCGCCGCGGGTGAACCTCTCTGCGCGCACCGGCTGGCACACGGACCGCCTGGTCCCCGCGCTGACGAAGTCCCTGGAGTCGTGGGACACCCGCGTGCCCACCGGCAAGCTCAACGCGTTCCTGGGCGAGCTCGTCGCCGCGCACCCGCACCCGCTGCGCGGCGGCAAGCAGCCCCGCATCCTGTTCGCCACGCAGGCGTCGACCCGCCCGCCGCGGTTCGTCATCTTCGCCAGCGGGTTCCTCGAGGCCGGCTACCGCCGGTTCATCGAGCGCCGCCTGCGCGAGACCTTCGGGTTCGAGGGCTCGCCGATCTCCATCTCGGTCCGGGTGCGGGAGAAGCGCAAGCGGTGACCCGCGCGGCCCGCGGTGCGGGTGAGCAGCTCGAGCGGGCGGGCGCGCCGGGGACCGGCGTGGCCGCCCACCGGCCGCTGCTCGCCGGCCGCTCGCCGGTCCTCGTGCTGGGCCTGCCGCGCGACCCGGCCGGGCCGCGGCACGTCGCCGGGTTCCTGGCCGTCACCGTCCTGACCGTGCTGGTCACGCGGGGCGCGCTGGCCCTCACCGGGTTCCCGCAGCTGGGCGGCGGTGGGCTGCACATCGCGCACGTCCTGTGGGGCGGGCTGCTGATGGCCGTCGCCGTGGTCGCCGTGCTGTCGTGGGCGGGACCCGTCGTGCGGCCTCTGGCGGCGCTGGTCGGGGGCATCGGGTTCGGGCTGTTCATCGACGAGATCGGCAAGTTCGTCACGTCGGACAACGACTACTTCTACGAGCCGACCGCGTCGCTGATCTACGTCGTCGTCGTCCTGCTCGTGCTGGTGGGTGAGACGATCCACGGGCGCCGGGCGCGCGACCCGCACGAGACCCTCGCCGCCGCGGCGGACCTCGCGGTGGCCGGGCTGGCGGGTGGCTTCTCGCACCGGGCGCGCCGGCAGGCCCGCGAGCTCGCCGACGCGGCGGGCGACGTGCGCGGCGCCGCCGAGGTGCGGGCGCTGCTCGACGCCGTCGAGGACGACGCGCGGGAGCTGCCCGACCCGATCAGCGCGGTGTCCCGGGCGGTCGTCGCCACGTCGCGGCGGATCGTGCGCGTGCGCTGGCTGCCGCGGGTCACCGTCGGCGTGCTGGCGGTCGCCACCCTGTACACCGTCGGACGGGGCGTCGTGCTCGTCGCGTCCGGCGTCGACCTGCCGTGGTGGGCGCTCGTCGGGATGCTCGCCAGCGGTGCGGCTTCCCTCGTGTGCTCCGCCGTCGGGCTGCGCCTGGTCGGGCGGGACCGACGGCGCGGGTACGAGTGGTTCCGGCGCGCCGTGCTGGTGAACCTGCTGCTGACGCAGATCTTCCTGTTCCGGGTCGACCAGTGGAGCGCCGTCACGGGGCTCGTCATCGACCTCGTGCTGCTCGGGGTGGTCGCCGCCGAGCTGGACGTGCTGCGGGGCCGCACCGGCGGGGACGGCAGCGCGGCGGACGCCGCGGCCCGGGACACCCGCACCGCCGGCACCGCCGGCACCGCCGGCACCCCTCGCGCCGCCCGCTGAGGCGTGGCCGTCCGCCGTCCACGCCTCGGACGTGCTTCGCATCAGAGATGCAAAAGAGATACATGTAAGAACCATGCAGTCGCCTCCCGCCGTCCCCGCCGCCGACCTCGCGTACCGCCACGTCAAGGACGCGCTCCTGTCCGGGCGGCTCCCGGCGGGGGAGATGGTCAGCGAGGGGGACGTCGCCGCCGAGCTGGCGATGAGCCGCACGCCGGTGCGGGAGGCGTTCCTGCGGCTGTCGACGGAGGGGTGGCTGCGGCTGTTCCCGAAGCGCGGCGCCCTCGTGGTGCCGGTGGCGCCGGGGGAGGCGGAGGCGGTCGTCGACGCGCGGGTGCTGCTCGAGTCGCACGCCGTCGACGTGGTCGTGGGGTCGGACGCGGCACGGGACCGGCTCGTCGCCGAGCTGCGGGGGCTGGTCGACGCGCAGCGCGCGGCCCTCGCCGCGGGCGACCTGGACGCGTACGCGACGCACGACGCGGCGTTCCACCTGGCGGTCGTCGCGGCCGGCGGCAACCCGGTGCTGACGGACTTCTCCGTCACGCTCCGCGAGCGGCAGCGCCGGATGGTGGCGCTGTCCGTGGGCGCGCGCGGTGAGCGGGCGCCGGAGTTCGTCGCCGGGCACGAGGGGCTCGTCGCGGCGATCGAGGCCGGGGACGCCGCAGTGTTCCGCGACCGGCTGCGGGCCCACCTGCACGAGGCGCACCTGCAGCGCGCCGGTGCGGGCCCGGACCGGGCGGAGGTGGCCCGGTGACCGCGCCGGGTACGACCTCGGACCTCGCTCCGGCCACGGCGTCGACCACGGCCCGGGTGGTCGGCGGCGGCACGGGCGTGGCCGCCCGCACCTGGCTGCGCGTCGGGGCGCTGATGTTCGCGGTCGCGTGGGGCGGCAACGAGTTCACGCCGCTGCTCGTCATGTACCGGGAGGTCAGCCACCTGTCGGTCCTGACCGTCGACGCGCTGCTCGCCGCCTACGTGGTGGGCATCGTCCCCGCGCTGCTCATCGGCGGCCCGCTGTCCGACCGGTACGGCCGGCGGCCGCTGCTGCTGCCCGCGGCCCCGCTCGGCATCGTCGGATCGCTGGTGCTGGCGCTCGGTCCTGCCTCGGTGCCGGCGCTGGCGGCCGGGCGGGTGCTGTCCGGGCTGGCGCTCGGGCTGGTGATGGCCGTCGGCACGACGTGGGTGGCGGAGCTGTGCGCGGCGGCGGGATCCCCGCAGGCGGGCGCGCGCCGGGCGTCCCTCGCGCTCACCGCGGGGTTCCTGCTCGGCGCCGGCATCGCGGGCGTGCTCGCGCAGTGGGGACCGTGGCGGACCGGCACGCCGTACCTCGTGCACGCCGTGGTCACGGTCCTCGCCGGCCTCGCGGTGCTCACGGTCCCGGAGACGCACCCGGTGCAGCCCGGCGCGCCGCGGGGGCGGCTGCGGGACGACCTGCGCGTCCCCGCCGTGGGGCACCGCCGGTTCCTGCGGGTCGTGCTGCCGCTTGCGCCGTGGGTGTTCGGGGCCGTGGGCAGCGCGTACGCGGTGCTGCCGGGCCTCATGCGAGCCCGCGCCGGCGGCGTCCCGATCGCCTTCTCCGCCCTGCTCACCGTCGTCACCCTCACGGTCGGGTTCGCCGTGCAGTCGGTCGCCCGCCTCGTCGACACCCGGCACAGCGCCCGGGCGTCCGTCGTCGCCCTGGCCACCCTGGTCGTCGGCATGGGGCTCGCCGCCCGGGCCGCCGCGACCCTCGCCCTGCCGATGGTCCTGGTCGCCGCCGCCGTGCTGGGTGCCGGCTACGGGCTGGCGCTCGTCGCCGGGCTCTCCGAGGTGCAGCGCATCGCGACGCCCGACGACCTCGCGGGCCTCACGGCCGTGTACTACTCGGCCGCGTACCTCGGGTTCTTCGTCCCGGCGGTCCTCGCGTGGCTGTCGACGCGGTGGGCCTACCCGCAGATGTTCCTCGCCGGCGCGGTCGTCGCCGCCGGCTGCCTGGCGGTCGTCGCCGCCGCGTGGCGCGCCCACCTGCCCGCGGGGGACAGCGGGACCGTTCGCATGCGGTAGAGTTTCCGAGGCTCCTGCGGGGGCCGTGATGGTCCCTCCGAGGGCCATCGGGCTGTGGCGCAGCTTGGTAGCGCACTTGACTGGGGGTCAAGGGGTCGCAGGTTCAAATCCTGTCAGCCCGACGTAGAGTCGCAGGTCAGAGGCCGTTTCCGGATCACCGGAGGCGGCCTCTCGGCGTGTCTGGAGGGCCCTTGCCCAGCGGGTCCGATGCTGCCGTCCGGCGGGCGACGACGCTCACGTGCCCGTCGCACCACGTGCCGGTGCGAGGACTAGTACGCCTACCGTAAGCCCAAAAATACTGTGCTTTATGGCCCAAAAGGCGTATGATTCCTGGCGTTAGGAGGCGATCATGGCGACATCTCGCACGCCCACCGCGGTGAGCCGGTCCCTGCGCGCCCTCGGCGAGCACCTGCGGACCTGGCGAAAGCTCAACGGCATCACCCAGGTCCTGGCCGCTGAGCGGGCCGGGATCTCGGTCGCCACCCTGCGCTCCATCGAGCAGGGGGAGTCCGCCAGCACCGAGAGCGTGCTGCGCCTGGCCCGGGTGCTCGGCGTCCTGGACGACCTCACCGCAGCGCTCGATCCCATGAACACCGACCGCGGCCGAGCGCGCGCCGGCGACCGGCTCCCCGAGCGGGTGCGGACCCCGCGAGGTGTCCGATGACCGGCCCGGTGACCGTGCACGTCGTCCTGCCCGACGGCGAGGAGGTCGAGGCCGGCACTCTGCGCACCCATGCCAGCGGCCGGAACGAGAGCGCCACCTTCGTCTACGCCGAGGCCTTCCTGCGCGACCGGCGCGCCTACGCCATCGACCCGGCACTGCCCCTGCAGCCCGGGCCCTTCCACACCGGCGGGGAGCCCGTGTTCCGGTCGATGGCCGACTCCGCGCCCGACCGATGGGGGCAGGGCCTGCTGCGGCGCGCCGAGCGCTCCCGCGCCGATGACGCCGGCGCGACCCCGCGCACTCTGCTCTCGGCGGACTTCCTGCTCGGCGTGCACGACGAGCTGCGCCAAGGAGCGCTGCGCTACACCCGCGACGGTGAGTACCTCTCGCCGGCCGACCGCGGCGTGCCGCGCCTGGTCGACCTGCCCCGCCTGCTCGACCTCACCGACCGGATGCTGGCCGACCCCGACCTCGACGCCGGTCTGCGCGACCTCGTCGACGCCGGCGGGTCTCTCGGCGGTGCCCGGCCGAAGGCTGCCGTGCGGGACCACGCCGGGGCGCTGCAGATCGCGAAGTTCCCGCGCAAGGGCTCCGACGACTGGGACGTCATGGCGTGGGAGAAGGTCGCGCTCGACCTGGCCGCGCGTGCGGGGATCGCCGTGCCGAACTCCGCGCTGATCACCGTCGCAGGGCGCAACGTCCTGGTGCTGGACCGCTTCGACCGAGACGGTGACCGGCGGATCGGCTACGTGTCGGCGATGACGATGATGGAGGCGCACGAGCGCACCGACGACCTGTCCGCGGTCGAGCTGGCCGAGGAGATGGAGACCGGCTCGGCCGCGCCCGAGGAGGACCTGCACGAGCTGTTCCGCCGCTGCGTGTTCAGCGCGCTGATCAACAACACCGACAACCACCTGCGCAACCACGGGTTCCTGCGCCGCCAGGACGGATGGGTGCTCAGCCCCGCGTTCGACATGAACCCCGACCCCGAGGGCTCCACCCCGGCGATGCCGATCGTTCCCGGCGGCGGCGACCTCTCCGACGCCGTGGAGCTCGCCGACGCGTTCCGTCTCGACCGAGCCCAGGCGCTCGAGCAGATCGGCCAGGTCGCGGCGGCGGTCGGCCAGTGGCGGGACCTGGCCGAGAGCATGGGCATCCACGGCAGCGAGATCACCCTGATGCGCCGAGCCTTCGACAACCCAGACGCCGCACACGCAGCCCAGCTCGTCGAGGCCGCCGGGAGAGCCAGCGCGCCGGCGCCGCGGCCGGCAGCAGGAGGTCGGGCACGCGTGCCGGCGGGCGTGCGCACGGGCGGGCAGTTCACGTCCCGTCAGCGTGGCGAGTCTGACGCACAGCTGGGCTGAGGGAATCACTCCTCGTCCCAGGAGGTCCCGCAGTCGGTGCAGTGCCGCGCGGGGCGGCCACACCGCGGTCGGTGCACGCGCACCGGTGCTCGTCCTCGGAGCAGCGTCCGCCAGCCCGAAGCGTCCCGAGTTGCACTGGCCGACCGTAGCGAGTGCGTCCTGAAGCGGTCGTTTGCGGACGCCAGGCTGAGGTCGGACGACCTGTGGCGTTAGTCAGTAAGTGTCGCGACTGTTCAAATGCTCACTGGCGCGGCGGGAGTCTGGTGGGCACGCGTTGTGTGGCTGTAAGGAGTGGGTGCGAGTTCCGTTGAAGCGACCTCGCGGGCGCAGTCTGCCCGGTAGCGTCGAGACAACCGGGCAGTGAGGGGAATCGTGCAGCAGAGGCAGTCGTCCCTCCGGTCTGTCGGGAACCCGAAGCCTCAGTACTGGAAGACGTCGCCGACACCGAGGGTGTCGAGCTTCGCTCGTGTTGGCAGGTACTCGAACGACGCCTCAAGCATGTCGGTGACCCCCCCTTGTGTGACCGCTCGTCCCCGAAGTTCGGTGAGGAGCGGGACGAGGTAGCGCACGTCGTTCGCGGCATACGCGAGTTGCTCACGGGAGAGGTCGTGGGCCGACCAGTCCGATACCTGCTGCGTCTTGTCGATCGCCACCCCGAGCAGGCGCTTCAGGGTCGGCTTGAGCGAGTACATCTCGCTGGCAAGGCCCGGCTCCACGATCTTCGCCGCCACCTTGGTGCACGCGATGGATGCCGGCGCGACCTGCCAGGTTCGAACCAGGAAGCGCAGGTCGAACGGTGCGTGATGGAAGACCTTGGTGACGGTGCCGTCCGAGAGAAGGTCGATCAGGCGCTCGGGCCGGTCGCCGTGACCTACCTGGACGATGGCTACCGAAGAGTCGGTCGCCAGCTGGATAGTGCGGATCTGGTCGCTCCGCCAGTTCAGGCCCGTCGTCTCGATGTCGCATCCGATCGACTCGACCGTTCGCGCGTGCTCGAGCCAGTCATCGTCGATGTCGGCACGCCGCACCACGACGTCTTGCTTGATCGCGGCCATGTGGGGCTGCCTCCTACCGAATAGTGCTCTGGTCGCAGATGGCGTCGATCTCCTGTCGCACGAAGGAGAACAGTTCACCGCCTGCCAGCACCCAGGTTGGCACAGAGGTCCGACGTTCCCGACCGTGCGAGTACAACGTGAGCACCGCTCGACCGTCGAAGCGGTAGGCGCTGAACAGCGCGTCACCTGCTCTGACGTACACCTCGACGACTCCTCCGCCGGGCTGAGCGAGCGACTTGTACTCGATGATCGCCTCGTTGATCTTGGCCACGACCGACTCCGGGGTGGTGTCGAAGCGTTGGGCGAGATTGCTCATCGTCTGCGGGTCGTCCGGGTCCGGAAGGAACACCCGGATGCGGGAGTCCTTCGCTCTCGCGACGCGTTCGAGACGTTGGCGGTGCGTGTTGCGCCACGTGTTCGCGTAGGCCACGACGATGTCGATGTGGGCTGCACCTTCGAAGAGGTCGCTCCACTCGACGTCGTCGAGGTACTGGTCGGTCACGCGCGTGATCCCGGACTCGACGACGTCAGCGGAGAGCTTCGCCTTCGCGAGCACCTCCGTCGCGAAGGATCGCCGCCCGAACAGGTCCCACACGACCGTGAGCAAGCCGGACGCGACGAGCAGCCCACCGACCTGGCCCAGGAACGCCTCCCAGATCCCCTCCGCCCAGCCCTGCACCGACAGGTACATGAGCACGAGCCCGACGACCAAGATCGCAGCCGCGATCAGGACCGTCGCGAGGGAGGTCACTTTGCTCTCGATGGGCTGCCGCTTCCTGCGCACGTCCTGAACGTAGAGCGGACGCATCCGCGGTGGCGTGAGCCGCGCCGGACGTAGAGGAGTGGTGGCGGGCTGCGGCCTCTTCGCGCAGCCCACCACCACCGATCACCCCTTGCCGAGCGTGGAGCCGGCCCTCGACTTCGCGCCCTTGCTTGAACTGCTTGACGCGAGCGTCGCACCAGCCTCTTTGCCCAGGAGTCCGGCGCGTTGGCGCAGTTCGTCGTGGCGACCCGCAGGCTCCTTCTCCCTGGGATCGACGATCCGCGGTCACTCCATCGCAGTCGTCTGGAGGAGGACTTCCCCTCGAGGGGTCAGTCCGTAGAAGCGAAGGATGACGCTCGCGTTCGATGCGGGTCCAGATGACCGCGCCGAACGCGCAGAGACAGGGAGCGTCCCTGACCCCAGTCCGTGACCCCAACGCAGGCTGTCCCTACCTGTCCACACTCGTCCGGTGGTTCAGAGCTAGCTGACGCCTCCACTGCTGTGGACGCGCGTGGACGCGCTCGATCGACGAGCACGTTAGCTGGGGGTCAAGGGGTCGCAGGTTCAAATCCTGTCAGCCCGACAGATGCAGGAGCAGGTGAGAGGCCGTTTCCGGGAGACCGGGGGCGGCGTGCCGTTCCCCGGTCCGTCGTCGGGACGGCGAGCGCGTGCCCGGTGAGCGCGCGCCCGGAGTGCGCGCGCTCAGGCGGGTCAGCGCGTGCCCGGGCGGGTCCGCCGTCCGCGCAGGCGCAGCGCCGCGAGGCCCGCACCCACGAGCGCGGCAGCGGAGCCGAGCAGCGCGAGCACCTCGGCGCCCGTGGCGGCGAGCGGGCGTGCCGCCACGGCCGGGGTCGCGGCGGACGGCGCCAGGACGACCGCGACGGGCGCGGCCGGCAGCGGCACGGCGGGGGCGGGAACGGCGGGGGCCGGCGCCGCGGTGTCCACCGCGAACGGCGCCGACAGCACCGCACCGACCCCGGGGTTGCCGGCCGCGTCGGTGATCCCCGGCAGGTCGAGCCCGACGACGACCGCCGCCGCCGACACGCCCGCGTCGGGGGTGAACGTCGCGGTCCAGGTCGTGCCGCCGTCGGCGGTGGCCAGGGCCGAGAGGGAGCCGCGGGTGGCGGTGAGGTCGGCGAGGGTCAGCGTGGTGACCGGCTCGGAGAACGTGACGGTCAGCGTCGTGGGACCGGTGACGCGCGCCGCGGCGAGGGCGAGGGTCGCGGTCGGTGCGACGGTGTCGACCGTGAACGACGCCGAGGGGGTGACGCCCGAGCCGACGTTCCCCAGACCGTCGACCACGCCGGTCAGGTCGACACGCACGGACGCCGTCGTGGTCTCGGTGTTCGCGTCTGGGGTGAACGTCGCCGTCCACACCTGCCCGTCGGCCGTGCTGAGGGCGCTGACGGTGCCGCCGGTGACCACCAGGTCGGCGGCCGAGAACCCCGCGACCGGCTCCGAGAACGTGATCGTGGCCGGCGTGCTCTCGCCGATGCCGAGGACGGGGTCCGCCACAGCGACCGTCGCGGTCGGTCGGCGGGTGTCGACGGCGTAGGGGCCGGAGCTGACGGTGCCGACGCCGGCGTTGCCGGCCGCGTTCAGCACCCCGGTGAGGTCCAGGGTGAGGACGCGTCCCGCGGCCTCGACGCCGGACGCCGGGGTGAACGTGGTCGTCCACGTGACCCCGCCGTCGGTGCTGCCCACCGGGGTGATCGTGCCGTCGAGGACGGTGAGGTCGGCGTTCGTGAAGCCGGAGACGGCGCCGGTGAACGAGATGGTCACCGTGCTGGTCTCGCCGGCCCGCAGAGCGGTGTCCGCCAGCATGACGGTCGCGGTCGGCCGCACGGTGCGCACGGCGTAGGAGTTGGAGGTCGTCGTGCCGGTCCCGCCGTTGCCGGCGAGGTCGATCACGCCGGAGCTCGTGAGCGTCACGACGTTCGTCGGGTCGTCGACATCGGCGGCGGGCGTCAGCTCGGAGGTCCACGTGAGCCCGCCGTCGGCGCTGGACGGCCAGCTCACCGTCCCGTTGGCGACGACGAGGTCGCCGCGGTCCAGCGACGTGACGCGCTCCGAGAAGGT
This sequence comes from Cellulomonas hominis, assembly GCF_901521055.1. Lineage (GTDB taxonomy): Bacteria > Actinomycetota > Actinomycetes > Actinomycetales > Cellulomonadaceae > Cellulomonas > Cellulomonas endometrii. The sequence continues at coordinate 64,490 of NZ_CABEGA010000084.1, forward strand.
GATGGTGACCAGCGACGTCTCGCCTGCCTGGAGCGTCGTGTCCGCGACGACCACCGACGCCGTCGGACGCAGGGTGTCGATGGCGACCGTCGCCGAGGACGTCCCCGTCCCCGGTGTGCCGAGGCCGTCCGCGACCCCCGAGTGGTCGACCGTGGCGCTGCCCGTCGTGGCGTCGAGGTTCGCGGTCGGCGTGAAGGTCGCGGTGTAGACGATGTTGTCGCTCGTCGTCAGGTTGCTCATCGTGCCGCCGCTGACCACGACGTCCGCGAGCGTGAACCCGGTCACGGCCTCGGAGAACGTCATGGTGACCGTCGTGGTCTCCCCGATGGTGAGCTGCGTGTCGGCGAAGGTCACGGCGGCCGTGGGGCTCGCGGCGAGCGCGGGGGACGCGGCCGGGAGCAGCGGCGCACCGACGAGGGCGAGCGTGAGGGTCACGACGGCAGGTCGACGGCGCATCGAGCGGTCCCCGTTCGGGTCGGCAGGTGGACCCGGTCGGGTGCGGCGGCCTGCGGTCGGAACGGTATGTCACCGCAGGCCAGCACGGCGGGAACGTCCCCCGGACGGACCAACGTCCTACGGCGCGCGCGTCGCGGAGGTCGTGGTCAGGTGCGGCCCCTAGGACGGGCGCGGGTGCGGGGACGGGAGCCGTCGACGTGGCGCGGGCGGCGGCGCGACCCCCGGTGCAGCGCGACGGCGAGCAGCGTGGCGCCGGCCGCCCCAGCGGCGAGCAGCACGGCCCACCACGGGAACCCCGCCGTCACGCCGGTGCCCGGGATCGTCCCGCCCTGCGGGGCGTCGGTGGCGTCCCCCGTGACGCGGTGCGCCTGGACGAGCAGCCGGTGGGTGTTGACGCCGATCGGGGTGCAGGTGACGAGCGTGACCAGGTCCTCGCCCTCGACGACGCGCAGCGCGGAGGCGTCGTCGGGCAGGACGGTGAGGACCTCGTCGACCTCGTAGGTCAGCGTCTCGCCGGCGACGTCCACCGTGAACGTGTCGCCGAGGCCGAGCGCGCCGAGGTCGTCGAACATCGTGGCGTCGACCAGGCCGGAGTGGCCGGTGAGCACCGCGTGCGTGCCCGGTCCCCCGACGGGCAGGGAGGTCCCGAACAGGTGGCCGAGCCCCTCGGCGAGCGTCTGGGCGGACGTCCCGTGCCGGATCGGCAGGTCGACGTCGATGGCGGGGATCCGCAGGCGCGCCATGACACCGTCGTCCCCGAGCCGGAGCTGCTGGTCGTAGCGGTCGGTCTCCCCGCGGGCGGCCTGCTGCTCCCCGGTGGGCCCCAGGGTGTAGGGGTCGCGCAGCGGTCCGCGGGGGAGGTCGGCGTTGTACTCCCGGGCCTCGGTGAGCAGCGTGCGCCGGGCGACGTCGGGCAGCTCGGCGACCGCGTCGACGTAGCCGGTGACCTCGCGCTCGTGGGCGCGGTCGGTGAACCAGCGGGCCGCGGTGGGGTAGACGAGCACGGCGACCCCGGCGAATGCGAGGACGCCGACGACGACGGCCTGCCACCTGCCGGGGCGGCGTCGGGGCGGGGCGACGGTGGCAGGGCGGCGGGCGTGGGCGCGGGGTCTCAGCATCGGCGTGCAGCGCGGCACGGGCCGGGGACGGTGCGTCCCCGGCCCGCGCCGGTGCTGATCAGGCTCCGACGGTGACCCGCTGCCTGCGCGAGCGCAGGGCGAGCAGCGTCGCGCCGACGACGAGCAGCGCCCCGGCGAACCCGAACAGGGCCGTCCCGGCCGCACCCGTCAGCGGGAGCGTGAAGCCGCCGTTGCCGGCGACGTTCTCGACGGTGAGGTCGATCGCGGTGTCCACGTCGTCGACGGTGAACTCGATCGGGGCGGCGAGCAGCTCGTAGCCGTCCGGCGCCTTGACCTCGGCCACCCAGTAGGACTGGTAGCCGGGCTGACCTGGGGCGACTGCGACGCCGTCGGCCCACCCGGAGTACCGCAGGCCCGAGATGGTCAGCAGGCCGTCGCCGTCCGTGGTCCAGGAGCTGACGCCGTCGATGCTGAGCGCACCGGTCTGAGCGCGGGCGGCCTGCTCCGTGAGGTAGACGCGGAACTCCGCGTCGGGCAGGAGGACGGTGTCGTCCTCGCCGTCGACCTTCTGCAGCGTGAGGTTGCCCCACTTGGTGACGACCTCGGGCGTGACGATCGGGCCGCCGGGCTCACCCGGGGTGATCGTGAAGCTCGGCAGGTTCGGGTACACGGCCGCCTCGTTGAGGATCTCACCGGCGGTGAGGACCGTGGTGGTGAGGACGACCTGGACCTGCGCGTCGGGGTTCGCCGCGAGGGTGAGCAGGCCGGCCGGCGTGAACCGCACGGTGACGGTCCCGGCGTCGTGGGTGACGGTGTAGTCGCCGGCGTCGAGCGCCGGGCCGCCGGCCAGGGTCACGGTGGCGCTCTCGTACCGCAGCGCCGCCGCGAGCTGGTCGACGACCTGGTAGCCGTCGATGACCGCGAGGTCGGGGATGTCGCCCGTGATCGTGAACTCGACGGTGTCGCCGATCGTGGTGCCCTCGCTGTCGTCGACCGTCTTGGTGGACGTCGTCACCGAGTTCTTCGGGTAGACGTGCACGTCGTACAGCCAGGTGTCCAGGTTCGTCGGGTCCGTGAGCGGGACGGTGACGAGGAACGGGGCCGACGGCGTGACGCCCGCCGGGTACACCGTCTCCGTCACGAGGTACACGCCCAGGGGGAGGTTCCCCGCGGTGGCCGTGCCACCGCCGGCGGTCGTGACGGTCGTCGAGTGGCCACCCAGGTCGCCACGGGCAGCCGCGGGCGTGAGGCCCTCGAGGGCCGACCAGCCGGCGTTCGTGGTGAGGTCGTACTGCGCCGGGTCGACCTGCTGGACGGTGAACTGCACGCCGTCCATCGGCTCCAGGCCACCGAGCTGCTGCGGCGTGAGCAGCGTGCCGTCGTGCGGCAGCTGCGTCGGGTCGTCCGGCTGCTCGTACTTGTGGATCGTGATCGAGCCGCGCTGCGCGGGGTCGATCACGGGTGCCGCGGTGGCCGGACCCGCGGCGAGGGCGAGCATCGCGATGCCCGTCCCGGCCGCGAGGACCGCCCGTCCACCGGGGAGGTGTCGTGCCTTCATGCGTCGTTCCTGCTTCCTTGTGGGGTGGTGCGACGGACGCGACGCGTCCGCACGGTGGTGAGGGTCAGCGCGGCTGCGAGCAGCACGGCGCCGGCCACGGTGAGCACCCCCGGGCCCGTCCCGCCGGCCTCCGGCAGGGCGTAGCTCGGGACGTCGTGCACGGTGAGCAGGTCGCCGTCCGCCGTGACCTGCGGGGCCGATGCCGGGTCGGTGAGCGACACCTGCGAGTCGGCGGAGACGGTGAACCGCACGGGCTCGGCGAGCAGGGCGAACCCGTCGGGCGCGACCGTCTCGCGCAGCCAGTAGGTGCCCGGGACGAGCTCCGCGATCTCGAAGGTGCCCGTCGCGGTCTCGACGGCGTCGGCGAGCGCGTCGCCCGCCCGGCCGTCGTCGTCGGCCAGCACCTCGAAGCCGGACCCCGCCATCCGGACGACCTCGCCGTCGGCGCTCTCGCCCACCTTGGCCACGCGGACGGTGACCTCCGGCGCGGGCGTGTTGGTGACCGCGCAGGTGTAGGGGTGGTTCTCGGCGGGGACGAACGTCCACCCGTCGTCGGCGGGCTGCGTCGGCGCCGGCGCGCCGGTGGAGTCGTCGACGCACGTCAGGCTCCCCTGGTACCGGCCGGCGGGGCTCGCCGAGCCCGGTGCCGCCGCCTCGGTGATCGTGTATGTGTCGCCGCGGCGGACCTGCACCGGGGAGCTGGACGCGGTGGTCGCGGTGCCCGCGGTCGTGGTCGAGGCGACCGTCGCGCCGCCGGGGTCGGCGGCGTGCACGGTGAACTGGTCCCGCGCGTCCACCCGCTCCGGGACGTCCTTGCGCACCGCGAGCGTCGGCGCCTCGACCGTCGTGGTCGCCGTGGCGGAGTTGTTCGCGGTGTTCATGTCGACGTCCGCGCCGGAGACGCGTGCGGTGTTGGTCAGCACGGTGCCCGCCGCGTGGGGCGCCGTCCCGCGCAGGGTGATCGTGGGGGAGGTCTGACCGTGGCCGAGGGCCGGGACGGTCGGCGCCTGGCGCTGCGTGCACGACAGGTCGGCCCACGTGTCGACGGTGCGGTTCTGGGTCGCGGTGCAGGACTCGGGGGCCTGCGCGCACACGAGGTCGCGTCCGCGGAGCTCGCAACCGGGCGGAGCGCCGACGAGGGTCGCGTCGGTGACCTCGGCGGGCACTGCGTCCTGGACGACGAAGCCGTGTGAGTCCGCCGGCCCGTTGTTGACGACCGCGAGGTCCCAGGTCGCCGTGCCGTCGGCGTCGACAGCGGCCGGCGCGCCCTTCTGCATGGCGAGGTCCGCGCGCGGGACCTCGATGTCGATGCCGAGTCCACCCACGGGTGCGAGGCCACCGTCGTACGTCCCGAAGAGCTGGGTGAGCCGCTCGTACACCGTGGTGTCGATCGTGATCGAGTCGACCAGTCCGCTGAGCCGCAGCCTGACCGCCGCGGCGTTGCCGTCGCCGCAGCTCCGCGTCCGCCAGTCGTCCTGCGCGAGCGTGACCACGTTGTCCGCGAAGCCGCCGGCGGGGTTCGTGCTGTTCAGGAACGTCACGTCGGCCGTGGCCGGCACCGCGCCGTTGACGGCGCGGACGGTCGCCTCCGGCCAGGCGTGCACGCAGCTCTCGGTGGAGCCCCACTCGCCGAAGATGCCGCGAGCTCCGCCGGCGATGCCGACCCGGAGAACGGGGTTCGCGACCTTCCGCGGGAGCGTGATCGTCACCGTGCTGGTGCCGCACGCGTACACGAGGCCCACCGTCCTGCGGTCGGTGATGCAGCCCGGGGTCAGCGAGGACACCAAGGGGAAAGCCCGGGCCTGCTGCCCGTCGTCCGCCGGCTCGACCACCTGCCCCGGCGCGCTGTAGCGGATCTCGCCGAACGGCGCGCCGTTGCCGGGCAGGCGAGTGGTCGCCACGGTGCCGCTCGCGGTCCAGCCGCCGATCCGCGCGTAGCCGACGACGTCAACCGCCTGAGCCGGCCCGGCGCCCGCGGTCGAGGTCGTCAGGGTGAGGAGCGCCAGGACGATCGCCGCGCGGAGTGCGCGGGCGAGCGGTGGCCGAGGCCGGCGACCGCCTGGGCGCTGGGCCCCGGAGGACATCTCCATGGCTGAATCCGCTCTGTGCCGCACCCGTGGCCCGGCCCGAGGCGCGCGCCACAGAGTGGAGGCAGCGACCGGGAGGAGGTGGCACAGGGTCGGCGAGTCGACGTGAGGGGGGGCGGCACGCGTTCGGCCCGGTCGGCCGGCATCCGCGGCGTGCGCGGAGTGCGGTGCGGACCGGGCGCGGGACCGGCGCGTCAGGAGCTGTGCTCTCGCGCTGCGGGCCCCGGTTCATCCGGCGCGCACCCATCAGGTGCTACCCATAACTCTGCAAGAGCAGGGCCGCAGAAGGCAGGACCAAGGTCCCACTCAGAGTGCAGGAGGGATGCGCGACCTGCAGCGACGCCGCGGATTCGTGCGACCTCGACTCGCGCCGGCACGGTCTCGTGGATCCGCGGCGGTCGAGACCGCCGCGGGTCGGTCCACGGTGGCGCTCAGGCGTGAGTGCGACGTCCGGTCGGGTACGTGGCGAGCGCGGTGAGGACGAGCAGCCCCGCGACGACCGCCACGATGTTCTGCTGGAGGGCCGCTACGGCGCGGCCCACGTGCGGGAACGAGCCCAGGACCTGCCCGACCTCGGTGACGGTGTAGGGCAGGGCGTCCGGCTCGGTGTTCGCGTCGCCCTGGAGCCGCAGGGTCCTCGCCGAGCCGTCGGCGGCGGGGGCGGCCTCGATGACGCGGTGCGTGACCAGCCCGTCGCCGTCGGTGCGCGGCACGGTCACGACGTCGCCGACCTCGACCGACCCGGCGGGCACGGTACGGGCGACCGTGAGGGCCCCCACCGGGATCCCGGGCGCCATCGAGCCGGACACGACGATGGCCGGGCGGATGCCCATCGCGACGCACACGACCACCGCGACGATCGACAGCACGCCGAGCAGCGCGGCGACGTTGAGGAGCACCTGCTGGGCGCGCCGGGCCACCCGCCGCGCGAGACGGGCCCGGGGGCGCGGCGCGGCGGTGGCGACGCGCAGGTCGCGCCGGGTCGGCCGTGCGGGAGCGGGTGCTGCGAGCTGTGTCATGAGGTCGTCTCCGTCGAGGTCGCGTCGAACCGGATCGTCAGGCTGGCCTGACCGCCGTTCAGGGCCGAGGTGGCGGGTACGTCGAGCAGGTGGACGCGGACGGTGACCGCCGTGGCGGAGCCGTCGGCGCCGGCGATCCACAGGGACCCGTGCGTCACGGGGGGAGCGCCGCGCGCCGCGAGGGCCGCGAGGCCGGCGGGAGCGCCGAGCGGGCCCCCGTCCTGCGGCCGCCCGGCGGGGCCGCCCAGGAGCACCTGGCCGTCGGCGTCCAGGAGCGTGACGCGGAGGTGCGGCGTGATGTCGGGGGTGCCGGGCACCGGGACGGCTCCGACCCGTGCGATGAGGGCGGCCGACAGGGCGGGGTGGTTGTTGGCGACCTGGACCGTCGCCTCGACGGTGCGGCCGGGCACGAGCGCGTCGGCGCCTGGGAGCTTCAGCGGCAGCGCCGTGCCCGGGGCGGCGTCGTGGGCGGCGCCGGCTGCGTCGACCAGGACGAGGTCGAAGGGGTCGGCGGACCCGACGCCCCCGGTGCCGACGCCGAGCCGTGCCGCGTCGGTGGGGGTGGCTGCCGTCGTGGCGGTGCCGAACGCCATCCCGGCGGCGAGGCCCAGGGCCAGGACGACGGCGATGCCGACGGTCTGACGCCGGGTGGGCCGACGGCGGGCGCGTGCGCGGGGCGGCGCGACGTGGCGGCTCATGCCGTCGCCGCCCGCGTGCCCGGCATGACCAGCGTGGTGAGGCCCGCGGCCGGGACGGTGGGGGTGGTGGTCGTCGCGAAGCCGTTGCGGACGGCGCGATGGTTGTTGGTGCTGGTGAGCCCGTCAGTGCTGCCGCCCCACAGGACGATCGTGCCGTCGGCGCGCAGTGCCGCACCGGAGTAGCCGAACCCGGCGACCGCCTCGACCTGCCCGAGCGCGGTGAGCCGGGTCGGCGTGCGGATGTTCGCGGTCGACGCCGCCCCGGTGGTGGGGTGCGGGCCGGTGCCCATCGAGTAGCGGCCGTACACGTAGACGTAGCCGTCGGTGCCGTGCACGAGCACGTAGTCCTGCGTGGTGGCGACCGAGACGGCGCCCACACCGGCACCGAGGTCGGCGCGCGTCGGCGTGTTGTTCACCGCGAAGCTCCCCGAAGGGCGGCCGGTGCCCCACTGGGCGCCGGTGCCCCACGTGAGCAGGGCCCCGTCGGCGAGCACCGCCTGGTTGCCGTAGTAGTGCCCCGTGAGCGAGCGGATGCCGCACGTGTCCTCGGGCGAGCCGGCCACCACCCCGACGGCCTCGCAGCCGGAGGTCGTGTAGGCGGACAGCGCGGCGGACCGGGTCGGGGCTCCCAGGAAGGTGCCCTTGTTGTCGCCGGACGGGTCGCCGGCGAACGAGGCGAGGTTGGCCGCGCCCCACCACAGCACGCCTGCGGAGGGGTCGCCCGCGACGGTGTTGCCGCGGATGGCCCAGCCGTTCCACACGCCGGCGCCGATGGAGTGCACGCCGGTGAGGATCCGCGTCGGCGTGGCGCTCGAGGCGGTGAGGGTGCCCTGGCCGGTCGCACCGCGGGCCTGCGCGTCGCCCCAGGTGTACAGGTCGCCGGTGGAGGTCAGGGCCATGTACACCGACGCGGAGGACACCAGGTCGACGACCGTGCCGGGGATCGCGACCTGGCCGGGCCGGTTGAACGGCACGGCCCCGGTGCGGCCCATGATGTGGTTGACCTGGCTGCCGCCCCACGTGTAGACCCGGCCGTCGTCGGAGAGCGCGGCGAGCCCGAGGTGGTGCTCGCCGAGCGCGAAGAAGTTGTCCAGGCTCGTGCCCGCGACCTTGATCGCGCTGCGCCGCGCGGACGGGTGCCCGTCGGACGGCAGTGTGAGCAGGGTGACCGGGGCGTCGTTCGCCACCGTCTGCTGGCCGGTGCCGGAGAGCCCGAAGCCGCGGTTCCCCCAGATGGCGATCGTCCCGTCGTCCTGCACCGCGGTGGCCGTGCCGACGATGTACGTCTGCTGCGGCACGAACCGCGTGGTGGGCGCGTCGAACACCTCCGTCGTCGCGGCGGCCCGGTCGGTGTAGGCGGCCGTGGTGGTGCCGACGGTGACGACGGCGCCGATGGTGACGAGCGTGGCGAGAGCGGCCAGCGCGCGGCGGGTGCCGGTGCGGCTCATGACTCCTCCTCGGAGCGGGTGCGGCGGCGGGCGGCGAGCAGGAGGGCCCCCATGCCGACGAGCACGGCGGCGAGGGCGGCGGCGACGAGCTGCGGCCCGGTGACGGCCAGGTCACCGGTCACCGCGACGGGCCCGGGCGCGAGGCCCGGACCGTCCTGCGTGGCGATCAGGCGCAGGGTGAGGGTGAGGCCGGCGCCCTGGACGTCGTCGCCGGCGGTCGCGGGGAGCGCGGCGGTGCCGTGCAGCGTGACGGGCTCCTCGTGCAGGCTGCCCAGCGCGATGGGGGACGCGGAGAGCGCGGCGGCGGTGCCCTCGGCGAGGACGGTCCCGGTGGCGTCGGCGAGGGTCAGCGTCAGCGCGTCGGGTCCCGTCGCCAGGGGGCCGGCGCCCTCGACGACGAGCGCGAGCTCCACCGGGTCCGACGACGTGGGCCGCGCGGTGACGTCGAACGACGTGGTGTGCCCCGGGTACGGGACCTCCAGCCGGGCGGTGGAGGTGGTGCCCTCGACGAGGGTGGTCTCCGCGTCCGGCCCGGTGCCCGTCAGCGCGAGCGTCCCGGCGAGGGCGAGCGCGAGCCCCGCGGTGATCGTGCTCATGAGGTGCTCCCGTCGAGCTGCAGGCCCAGGACCATCGCGCGGCCGTAGTGGTACGGGTTGCCGACGGCGTCGGGCAGGGTCACCGACACCTGGACGGTCCGGACGACGCCGGTCTCCCAGCCGTCGATCCGCACGGGCGCGAGCTCCGCCGCGGGGACCGCGCTGACGACCGGGGTGCCGTCCACCGTCACCGTGAACAGCGCGACGTCGTAGGGGTCGGCGCCCGGACCGGGCACGCCGGGGTCGGCGGGGAGCGGCGCGCGGCGGGCGTTGGTGAGGCTCAGGACGACCGGGCCGGTCGCGGGGGTGGTCGTGACGGCGTCGACCTCGACCGCGGGCGCGCCGCCGGGGCCGGGGACGACCGTGGTGAGCACCAGCGGCGCGGGGTCGCCCTGCACGACCGTGCCCTCGGCGTCGACCAGGGCGATGTCGTAGGAGCCGCCCACGGTCCCGAGGTCGGCCTCGGCCGCGTCGGTGAAGGCCGCGGAGGTGACGACGGTGCCCAGCGCGACGGCGACGACGGCGGCCACGCCGCCCAGGGCGAGCGCGCGGCGCCGGACCGGCCCGCGGTGCGCGCGGTGGCGGCTCATCGGCTCGTCCCCTCGACGACCAGCTGGACGCCGGTGCGGGCACCGGACCAGCCGGCGCCGTCGGGGGTGGTCACCCGCACGTCGAGCACCCGCTCGTCCGCGGCGTCGGGCGCCACCAGGTCCGGCAGTGCCACCCGCAGCGACGACGCGGGGCCCGAGGCGAGCGTCCGGCCGGACTCGCTGACGGTGACGTCCAGCGCGCCGAAGACGTCCCCCGCTGCGGGGTCCGGGTCGGCGAGCGATACCACGACGGCGGCGGGGGCGCCCGAGACGTTGCGGACCGCCACGCGGAGGTCGAGCGCTGCGCCCGGCTCCAGCACGTCGTCGGCCAGGCCGAGGGTCCAGGTCCCCGTGGTGGGGCGCCAGTCCGACGGCGCGGGCTCCCAGCCGGGGCTCGTGCTGCCGGCGACCTCGAGGGCGAACGTCACGCCGTCGAACTCGATCCGGACGTCGTCGGTGCGCACCACCTGGGCGGCCGTGATGCCGACGAGCAGGCACAGCGGCAGTGCTCGGGCAGCGGTGCGGAGGGACGGCGGGCGCATCGGGGCCTTTCTCGGCTGGGGGGGACGTGCGAGGGACGGCGGCCGGGCGTCGTCAGGACGCCCGGCCGACCGTGGGGGTGCTGGGTCAGACGGACGAGCCGTCGAGGCGCGCCTGGAGGAACGCGCCCTTGCCGCTCAGGGAGTTGTCGTCGTACGACGCCTCCGACTGCTCCTGCGTCAGCAGGCGCACCGAGAGGGTGACGGTGCTCTCCTCGTCGGCGCCGAGGGTGTTGAGCTCCAGGGCCGCGACCTCCGCGAACGTGAGGTCCTGGGTGAGCACCGGGGCCGCGTCGAGGGCGGTGGCCGGCATGGCCACGTCGAAGCGGAGGCTCGCCAGGTAGTCCGCGTCGGTGACGCGCCCGTTGCCGGCGTCGTCCGCGAGCTGCTCGAGGCTGAGCCTCAGCGAGGAGTCGAAGGTCGCGGAGTCGTTGCGCACGGGGATCGTGACGCTGACCGGGTCGGAGCCCGGGAACACCGCGTCGGCGCCCGACAGCGCGATCGGCACGCCGGCGGGCGCGTCGGCCTCCTGCCAGCCGGGGACGAACTCGCCCGCGGCGTCGGTGGCGCCGACCTGGATGTTGTACGAGCTCTCGGCGCCGCCGATGCCGTTCGCGCCGATGTTGAGGCGCGCGATGTCGGTGAACGCGGCGGCGGTCGCGAGTGCGGCGACGCCGGCGAGCGCGCCCCAGGCGACGAACGCCTTGCGGCGGCGGTTGCGGTCGTCGACGGGCTGCGTGGTCGTGATGTGGGTGCTCATCGTGCCCTTTCCGGGCGCAGGCCTCGACGGAGCCGAGGCGGGGTGGGGGAACACGTCCAGTGCAGCGGAGGTCCACCACTCAGCCGTGGGTGAGCCCGCTCACACGCAGCGCGTGGTGGGATCCGGCGCGGGGCTCGCGGGCGCCTGCCCACGCAGGGCACGGACCTCGGCACGCTCGGGCGGAAACGGGGGAGAACGGGCTGCGGGCCGCGCGATTGAGTGGTGACAGCGCGGCCACTGAGTGGTGACGGTGGTCGAGTAGGTGGTGCCGCTGAGTGGTATGCGCGCTGCTACTCCGCCGTCATCACGGCGCCGGCCGCAGCCTGCCGTCGGCCTCCGTGAACTCCTCGCCGGTCGCCTGGCAGCGCCACCGGCCGGGCCCGGCGGGTGCCAGCCGCTCGCCGGTCCGGCCGACCCACGCCACCCACCGGGCCGGGGAGCCGACGACGAGCGCGAAGTCGGGCACGTCGCGCGTCACCACGGACCCGGCCCCGACCAGCGCCCAGCGGCCCACCACGACCGGCGCGACGCACACGGCCCGCGCGCCGACGGACGCACCCTCGCGGACGATCACGCCGACGGCGTGCCAGTCGTCGGCGGTCTTGAGCGAGCCGTCCGGGTTGACCGCCCGGGGGAGCAGGTCGTTGGTGAGCACCACGGCCGGCCCGACGAACACGCCGTCCTCGAGGACCGCCGGCTCGTAGACCAGGGCGTGGTTCTGGATCTTGCACCGGTCGCCGACGCGCACCCCGGGGCCGACGTACGCCCCGCGCCCGATGACGCACTGCGCGCCGACGACGGCGTCCTCCCGGACCTGCGCGAGGTGCCAGACCCGGGTGCCGGGGCCGACCGTGGCGCGGGCGTCGACGTCGGCGCCGGGCGCGATCTGCGGGGACGGGAGGGCGCTCCCGGTGGCCGCGGCGGCGTCGTCCATGCGGGCTCCCGGTGCTCGGGGGGCTCCCGGCGGGGGACGCGTCGGGGATGAGCCGGACCCTACGGCCGCCCGGGCCCGCCCGTCGAGTGGGTGAAATGTCCCGATTTGCGTGACATGTCCGTTTCGGGTGACCACGCTGGCGCTGTCGAAGGAGGCCGTCATGACGGATCCGCTCCGGGTCGCGGTGATCGGCGCAGGGTACTGGGGCCCGAACCTGGCACGGAACTTCCGCGCGGCCCCCGGCTGGGACCTCGTGGCGGTCTGCGACCTCGACGAGGGACGCGCCCGCCACGTCGCCGGGCCGCGCAGCACCGTCGACGTCCTGACCTCCACCGACGCGCTGCTCGCCCGGGACGACGTCGACGCGGTGGCCGTCGCCACGCCGGCCGCGACCCACGTCGGCCTGGTGCTGGCCGCGCTGGACGCCGGCAAGCACGTGCTGGTCGAGAAGCCCATCGCGCACGACGGCGCCGCCGCTCGCCGCATGGTCGCCCGGGCCGCCGAGGTCGACCGGGTGCTCATGGTCGACCACACGTTCTGCTACACCGCGCCGGTGCGCAAGATCCGGGAGCTGGTCGCCGACGGGTCGCTCGGGGACATCCAGTACGTCGACTCGGTGCGGATCAACCTGGGCATCGTGCAGCCGGACGTCGACGTGTTCTGGGACCTGGCGCCGCACGACCTGTCGGTCCTCGACTTCGTGCTGCCCGGCGGGCTGCTGCCGACCGGGGTCGCGGCGCAGGGCGGGGACCCGCTGCACGTCGGGCACGCCTGCGTGGGGTACCTGACGCTGCCGCTGCCCGGCGGCGCGATCGCGCACGTGCACGTCAACTGGCTGAGCCCGACCAAGATCCGGCGGATGGTCGTCGGGGGCAGCCGGCGCACGCTGGTCTGGGACGACCTCGCGCCGCAGCAGCGGCTCACCGTCTACGACCGGGGCGTCGACCTCGGGCAGAGCCTGCCGGACCGCACCGAGGCGACGGTGTCGTACCGGATCGGCGACGCGTGGGCGCCGGCGCTGCAGGAGCGCGAGGCGCTGTCGGTGATGGTGGCCGAGCTGGGCGCCGCGATCCGCGAGCACCGGGCGCCGCAGACCGACGGGCACGCCGGGCTGCGCGTGCTGGACGTGCTGGAGTCGGCGTCGCTGAGCCTGGCCGACGGCGGCCGGACGGTGCCGGTGGTGCGGCAGCCGGTCGTCACGCAGCCGGTCGTCACGCAGCCGGCCGCGCTGCCCGTGGGCCCGGGGGTCGCGTCGTGACGGCGCTGGACGGCACCCGCGTCCTGGTCACCGGCGGCGCGGGGACGATCGGCTCGACGGTCGTCGACCAGGTGCTCGCGGCGGGTGCGGGGCACGTCGTCGTGCTGGACAACCTGGTGCGCGGGCGGCGGGACAACCTCGCGGCGGCGCTGGCCACCGGCCGGGTGGAGCTCGTCGAGGGGGACATCCGCGACCGGGACACGGTGCACGACCTGGTGCGCGGCCAGGACGTGGTGTTCCACCAGGCCGCGATCCGGATCACGCAGTGCGCCGAGGAGCCGCGCCTCGCGCTTGAGGTGCTGGTCGACGGGACGTTCACCGTGCTGGAGGCGGCCGCGGAGCACCGGGTCGGCAAGCTCGTCGCGGCGTCGAGCGCGTCGGTGTACGGGCTGGCCGAGGAGTTCCCGACCGGCGAGCGGCACCACCACCACAACAACGACACGTTCTACGGCGCCGCGAAGTCGTTCAACGAGGGCATGGCGCGCAGCTTCCGGGCGATGTCGGGGCTCGACTACGTGCTGCTGCGGTACTTCAACGTCTACGGGCCGCGGATGGATGTGCACGGGCTGTACACCGAGGTGCTGGTGCGCTGGATGGAGCGGATCGCCGACGGGCTGCCGCCGCTGGTGTTCGGGGACGGCCTGCAGACGATGGACTTCGTGTTCGCCGGCGACGTCGCGCGCGCGAACCTGCTGGCCGCCGGCTCGGACGTCGTCGAGGGCGTCTACAACGTGGCGAGCGGCACGGAGACCAGCCTGCTGGGTCTGGCCGAGGCGCTGCTGCGGGCCATGGGGAGCGACCTGCCCGTCGAGCACGGACCGGAGCGCGCGGTCAACGGCGTGGCGCGCCGGCTCGCGGACACGTCCGCCGCGCGCCGCGACCTCGGGTTCGAGGCGCGGGTCGGGCTGGAGGACGGGCTGCGGGAGCTGGTGGCCTGGTGGCGGCCGCAGCGCGAGGCGGTCGCGGCCGGGCGTGCGGGCGCGGGGACCGGCGCGCGGGCGGTGGCGCGATGAGCCGCATCCACGTCATGCAGCCGTGGCTCGGCGCGGAGGAGGTCGCCGCGGTCACGGAGGTGCTGGAGTCCGGGTGGGTCGCCCAGGGCCCGCGGGTGGCGGCGTTCGAGGACGCGTTCGCCCGCGCGCAGGGCGCCGAGCACGCGGTCGCCGTGTCCTCGTGCACGGCGGCGCTGCACCTCGCGCTCGTGGTGGCGGGGGTCGGGCCGGGCGACGACGTGGTGGTGCCGTCGTTCTCGTTCATCGCGACGACCAACGCCGTGGTCTACGTGGGCGCGCGGCCGGTGTTCGCGGACGTGGACGCCGCGACCGGCAACCTCACGGCCGCGACGGTCGAGGCCGTGCTCACCGACCGCACGCGCGCGGTGATCGCGGTCGACCAGGGCGGCGTGCCGGTGGACCTGGACGCGATCCGCGCGGTGACGGACCCACGCGGGGTGGTCGTGGTCGAGGACGCCGCGTGCGCCGCGGGCTCGACCTACCGGGGCCGGCCGGTGGGGGAGCGCGCCGAGATCGCGACTTGGTCGTTCCACCCCCGCAAGATCCTCACGACCGGTGAGGGCGGGATGGTCACGACGTCGCGGTCCGACTGGGCGGCCCGCGCGCGCCGGCTGCGCGAGCACGCGATGAGCGTGTCCGCCGCCGACCGGCACGCCAGCGTGCTGGCCCCGGCCGAGGAGTACGCCGAGGTGGGCTTCAACTACCGGATGACGGACCTGCAGGCGGCGGTGGGGCTGGTGCAGCTGGGCCGGCTGCCCGAGGCGGTGGACCGGCGCCGGTCGCTGGGTGCGGTGTACGCGAAGCAGCTCGCCGAGGTGCCGGGGCTCCGGCCCGTGGCGGACCCGCCCTGGGGCACGTCGAACTTCCAGTCCTACTGGGTCGAGGTGGCGCCCGGCTTCCCGATGGGACGCGACGCGCTGCTCGCCCACCTGGCCGCCGCGGACATCTCCGCCCGCCGGGGCATCATGGCCGCGCACCGTCAGCCGGCGTACGGGTCCGGCGACCACGGACCCGCCGCGCTCCCCGTCACCGAGCGCCTCACGGACGGGACGCTGATCCTGCCGCTGTTCCACCGGATGTCGGAGTCGGAGCAGGCCCGCGTGGTCGACGCCCTGCGATCGGCGGCCCGGTGAGCGCCGCCGGTCGGCCGCTGGTGCTCGTCGGGGCGAGCGGCCTGGCCCGCGAGGTGGTCGCGGTGGCCCGGCAGCGCGGCGCCCTGGAGGTGGCGGGCGTGGTCGACGACGACCCGGAGCGGGCCGGGGAGGACCTGGACGGGGTGCCCGTGCTCGGCGCGCCGGACGTGCTGGCGCGGCGCACGGACGTCGACGTGCTGGTCTGCGTCGGGCACGGCTCCGCGCGCGCCGCGCTGGTCGGGCGACTGGCCGCGCTCGGCGTCGGCGCGGACCGGTACGCGACGGTCGTGCACCCGTCGGCCGAGGTCCCCCGGGGGTGCACGGTGGGCGCCGGGTCGGTGCTGCTCGCGGGCGTCGTCCTGACCGCCGGGGTGCGGGTGGGGGCGCACGTGGTCCTGATGCCGCACGTGACGCTGACCCACGGCGACCGCGTCCAGGACTTCGCGACCCTGGCCGCCGGGGTGTCGCTCGGCGGCGGCGTGGTGGTCGGCGAGCGGGCGTACCTCGGGATGAACGCGGCGGTGCGGGAGCGCGTGCGGGTGGGGGCGGGGGCGACCCTCGGGATGGGCGCGGCGCTGCTGACCGACCTGCCTGACGGCGAGACGTGGGCGGGGGTCCCCGCGCGCCCGGTGCGCGGCGCGTCTGCCGGCGACGGGGCGGCGGGGCGCCGGACCGGGTCCCTCGGTGAGAGGCCGGTGGCGGTGTGAGGATCCCGCTGGTCGACCTGGCCGCGCAGCAGGCGGAGGTGGAGACGGAGGTGCGCGCGGGCCTCGACGAGGTGTTCGCGACGACGGCGTTCATCGGCGGGCCCGCGGTCGCGCGCTTCGAGCAGGCGTACGCCGCCGCGGCCGGGGTGCAGCACTGCGTGGGCGTCGCGAACGGCACCGACGCGCTGGAGCTGGCGCTGCGTGCGGTCGGCGTCGGACCCGGCGACGAGGTCGTGCTGCCCGCCAACACCTTCGTCGCCACGGCCGAGGCGGTGTCCCGGATCGGTGCGGTGCCCGTGCCGGTCGACGTCGACCCCCGGTACCTGCTCATGGACCCCGCCGCGGCGCGCGCGGCGGTCGGGCCCCGGACCGGGGCGGTCGTCCCCGTGCACCTGTTCGGGCAGGTGGCGCCGGTGGAGGAGCTGGCGAAGACCGCCGCCGACGCCGGGGTGCCGCTGGTCGAGGACGCGGCGCAGTCCCACGGCGCCCGGCGGCACGGCCGGCCGGCGGGGAGCGCCGGGCTCGCCGCGGCCACCAGCTTCTACCCCGGCAAGAACCTCGGTGCGGCCGGGGACGCGGGGGCGGTCACGACCGACGACGCGGACGTCGCGCGGACGGTGCGCGTGCTGGCCGCGCACGGCAGCGCGCGCAAGTACGACCACGAGGTCGTCGGGATGAACTCACGGCTCGACACCGTCCAGGCCGTGGTGCTGGAGGCCAAGCTCCGCCGGCTGGAGGCGTGGAACGCGCGCCGGCGGGCCGCGGCCGCGACGTACACGGAGCTGCTGCGGGACGTCCCGGGCGTGCGGACCCCGGCCAGCGCCGACGGCAACGAGGACGTCTGGCACCTGTACGTGGTGCAGGTCGACGACCGCGACCGGGTGCTGACCGCCCTGCACGCGGCGGGGATCGGCGCGGGCGTGCACTACCCGACGCCGGTGCACCTGACCGGCGCGTACCGGCACCTCGGGCTCGGGCCGGGGGCGTTCCCGGTCGCCGAGGCGGCCGCCCGCCGGATCCTGTCCCTGCCGCTGCACCCGCACCTCACGCCGCAGCAGCAGCACCGGGTGGTCGACGCCCTGCGGCGCGCGGTCGCGTGAACGGGCGGGAGCGGCGATGAGGATCCTCGTGTACCCGGGCGTGATGGAGGTCGGCGGCAGCCAGATCAACGCCGTCGAGCTCGCGCACCAGGCGGCGCTGGACGGGCACGACGTGGTGCTGTTCGGGCCGGACGGCGACCTGGTGGCGCTGGTCGGCGAGCTCGGCCTGGAGTACTTCCGCGCCCCGCAGGAGGGGCGGTGGCCGTCGCGCCGGAACATGGCGGCGCTCGAGCAGCTGGTGGCGGAGCGCCGGGTCGACCTGGTCCACGGGTACGAGTGGGGCCCGTCGCTGGACCTCGCCTTCGGGCCGCACCGCAGCCTCGGCACCCCCCTGGTCACCACCGTGCTGTCGATGGACGTCCCGGACCACATCCCGCGCCACGAGCCGCTCGTCGTCGGCACCCGGCGGCTGCACGAGCAGCAGCGCGCGGTGCGGGACCGGGTGCACCTGATCGAGCCGCCGATCGACACCGACCTGAACACCCCGGGCGCGGGCGGCGCCGACGCGCGGGCGGCGTTCGGCATCGCGCCGGACGAGCTGGTGGTCACAGTGGTTGGCCGGCTGTCGACGGACCTCGGCAAGGTCGGCGGCGTCCTGGAAGCCGTGGACGTGGTGGGACGCCTCGCGGCGGAGGTGCCGGTGCGGCTGCTCGTGGTCGGCACGGGCCCGGCGGCCGGCCGGGTCGAGGACCGCGCCGCCGCCGTGAACGCCGCGGCCGGCGCGCCCGTGGTGGTGGTGGCCGGGCAGCTGCTGGACCCGCGGCCCGCCTACGACGCCGCCGACGTGGTGCTCGGCATGGGCAGCTCGGTGCTCAAGGGCATGGCGTTCGGCAAGCCGGTGGTGGTCCAGGGCGACCGGGGGCACTGGGTGCCGCTGGAGCGCGCGACCCTGGACGGGTTCCTGCACGACGGCTGGATGTGCGAGGGCCCCGGCGACGGGCGTGAGCTCGAGGACGCGCTGCGGCTGCTGCTCGCCGACGCGGGCGCGCGGGCGGACCGCGGGGCCCTGGGCCGCCGGGTCGTGCTCGACACGTACAGCCTCCGGGCGGCCGCGCGCCGGCAGGACGAGGTGTACGCGGACGCCGTCGCGCGCCGGCCCAGCCCCGAGGTGCGGCGCGACGCGCTGCTGCGGTGCGCGGTGGACGTGAGCAAGTTCAAGCTCGCGCTGGCCCGGCAGCGGCTCGCGGCGGCGCGGCCGGGACGGTCCGGGCGGGCCGCAGCGGCGCGCGGCGGGGGACCGGCATGACCGGCGCCCCGGGGCTGGGGCGGCAGGTCGGCCGCGGGCTGGCGTGGGGGAGCGCCGGCGGGCTCGTGCTGCGGTTCGGGAACGTGCTGGTCGGCATCGTGCTGGCGCGGCTGCTGGCCCCGGAGGACTTCGGCGTGTTCGCGCTGGCGCTGGCGGTCCAGGGGGTGCTGGTGACGGTGGTCGACCTGGGGCTGAGCGCGGACCTGGTGCGATCGAAGGACCCGCGGCGGCTGGAGCCGACGGTCGCGACCCTGAGCCTCGCGTCCGGGGTCCTGCTGGCCGGTGCGATGGCGCTCGGTGCCGAGCCCGTGGCGCGGGCGCTGGGCAGCGAGCAGGCGGCTCCGGTGATCGCGGTGCTCGCCGTGACGCTGGTGGTGTCCGCCGCGGGCGTCGTGCCGTACGCGCGGATGCAGCGGGACTTCCAGCAGCGCGAGATCTTCGCGACCGGCCTGGTCGACCTGGTGGTGGGCACGGTCGTCACCCTGGCGCTCGTGCTGGCGGGGTGGGGGCCGATGGCGCTGGCGGTGTCCCGTCTGGTGGCGCAGCCGTGCGCGACGGCGGACGCCGGCGCCGGGGCCGACGGCGGCCTGTCCCTGGCGGTGCGGCTGACGTGGGCGGGTGCGGTGCCCGTGGCGTGCCTGCTCGGGGTGCTGAGCGGCCAGGTGGTGGTGCTGCTCTACGGCGACCGGTGGCTCCCCGCCGCGGCGGCGCTGACGGCCCTGGCCGCGTTCGGCGCGGTGCGCGTGCTGTTCGACCTCATGGCCACGTACCTGATCGCCCGGGGGTCGACCCGGCCCGTGCTCGGCATCCAGGTGGTGTGGCTCGTGGTGCTGGTGCCGGCGCTGGTGCTCGGTGCCCGGTGGTGGGGCTCCGCCGGCGTCGGGTGGGCGCACGTGGCCGTCGCGCTCGCCGTGGTGCTGCCGCTGTACCTCGTCGCTGTGCGGCGCAGCGGGGCGGACCTGCGCGGCCTGGCCGCGGCGACGTGGCTGCCGCTGGTCGCGGCGCCGCCGACCGTCGCGGCGGCGCTGCTGGTGTCCCGCCTGGTCGAGGGCCCGGTGCCCGGCCTGCTGCTCGGCGGGCTCGCGGGCGCGCTGGTGTACGCGGCGCTCGTCGGCCGGCCGCTGCTCCGTGACCTCCGGGCGTCACGGCGCGCCCGCGGGGCCGTGGGCGCACCCGACCCGGCGCCGGTGCCGTGACCACCGCGGGCGCCGGTGCGACGACCACCGCGGGCGCCGACGGGGCCGGGGTGCGGCGGACGGTCCGGGTGCGCCCGCGCCCGACGGCGACGCGGGGGACGACCGTGACGGTGGTCGTGCCCTGCTACAACTACGGGCGGTTCCTGCCGCAGGCCGTCGGCAGCGCGCTGCTGCAGGACGGCGTGCAGGTCGACGTGGTGGTCGTCGACGACGCCTCGACGGACGACTCGCTCGGCGTGGCCCACCGGCTCGCCGCGGCGGACCCGCGCGTGACCGTCCTGGCGCACCCCGCGAACCGCGGCCCGGTCGCGACCTTCAACGACGGGCTGGCGCGGGCGTCGGGGGAGTTCCTGGTGCGGCTGGACGCCGACGACCTGCTGACCCCGGGGTCGCTCGCGCGCGCGGTCGCAGTGGCGCGGGCCTTCCCGTCCGTCGGGCTGGTCTACGGGCACCCGCTGCACTTCACCGCCTCGCCGCCGCCGGCGCGGACGCGCGTGACGCGGTGGACCGTGTGGCCGGGCCGGCAGTGGCTGCGGGACCGGTGCGTGGACGGCTACAACGTCATCACCTCGCCGGAGGTGCTCATGCGCAGGGCGGTCGTCGCGCGGGCCGGGGGGCAGCGCCCCCTCGCGCACGCGCACGACATGGAGATGTGGCTGCGGCTGGCCGCGTTCGCGGACGTCGCGCACGTCGGCGGGGCGGACCAGGCGTGGCACCGCGACCACCCCGCCAGCCTGTCCGCGCGGGAGGTGGACGACGCGACCGACTTCGGCGAGCGCGTGGCCGTGTTCGCCGAGCTGGCCGGGGGCGCCGCCGCGGACGTGCCCGGGATGGCGGAGATGCGCGCGGCCGCGCACCGGGCCCTGGTGCGGCAGGTGCTGCGCGCGTGCCGGTACGAGGTCGACCGCGGCCGGCGCGACCCCGCGCGGGTCCGCGCGCTCATGGCCCGGGCGCTGGAGCTCGACCCGGGCCTGGGGAGCACCGCGGCGTGGGCGCGGCTCGACGCGGCGCTGGACGGGACGTCCGGGCCCGTGCAGCGGGTCACGGGCCTCGCGCGGGCGGCCCTCGTGCGCGCGGACGACGTGCGGCGGGTCCGGCGGTGGGAGCGCACCGGCACCTACACCCGCGGACGGGAGGGCATCCCCGCATGAGCGCCTGGTCGCAGCCGCACCGGCTCGTCACCACCGCGCGCCGGGTGCGCGCCATGGGCCCGCACGAGACGGCGCAGCGCGTCGCCGCGCGGCTGTACCAGCGCACGGGCGCGGCGTCCCTCGACTTCCCGCTGCTCGCCCGGGACGTCGCCGACGCCGCCGGCGCCGCGCGGGCGGAGCCCGACGTCCCGCCGGCGGCGGGGCGCCCCCTGACGATCGGCTGGCTGACGGTGCCGCCCGGGGCGCGGTCCGGCGGGCACACCACCATGTTCCGCATGGTCACGGCGCTCGAGGACGCGGGTCACCGGTGCGTGCTCTACCTGTACGACCGGCACGGCGGGGACGTGCGCGAGCGCGCCGCCGTGATCCGGCAGGGCTGGCCGTCGGTCCGCGCGGAGGTGCGCGACGTCGCCGACGGCGTCCACGGGGTCGACGCGTGCGTGGCGACCTCCTGGCAGTCGGCGCACGTGCTCGCGCGCCGCGGCACCGACCCCATGCGGCGGCTGTACTTCGTGCAGGACTACGAGCCGTGGTTCTACCCCCGGGGCGCCCAGCACGCCCTGGCCGAGGAGTCCTACCGGCTGGGCTTCCGCGTGCTGGCGCTCGGGGAGATGGTGGCCGGGCACCTGCGCGCGCTCGGCGCCGACGTGGACGTCGTCCCGTTCGGCTGCGACACCGACGTCTACCGACCGTCCGGAACCACCCGGCGGGACGGCGTCGTGCTGTACGCGAAGCCCGACGTGGCGCGGCGCGGGTACGACCTCGCCCGGCTGGCGCTCGAGCGGTTCCACGCACGGCACCCGGAGCAGGAGATCCACGTCTACGGCGACCCGGTGCGGGACCTGACCGTGCCGGTGACCCGCCACGGCGGCCTCGCGCCGGCCGAGCTGAACGCCCTGTACGGCACGACGCTCGCCGGGCTGGCGATGTCCTTCACGAACATCTCGCTCGTCGCGGAGGAGATGCTCGCCGCGGGCACCGTCCCGGTCGTCAACGACGCGCCCGACGCCCGCGCGGACCTGCCGAACCCGCACGTGCTGTGGGCGGCCCCGACCCCCGGCGCGGTCGCCGAGGCGCTGTCGGCGGCCGTCCGGCACCCCGACCCCGTGGGGCACGCGGCCGAGGTGTCCGCGAGCGTCGCCGGCCGGTCGTGGGCCGGTTCGCAGGCCCGCCTGGTGCAGCTGGTCGAGCAGCACGTGCGGGGCACCGCCGGCGTCCGGGCGGCGGGGGCGCGATGAGCGCGCCGTCCATGCTGGTGCTCACCCCCAGCTACCGCCCGGACCACGAGCTCTGCGTCGACCTCAACCGCTCGGTGCTGCGGTTCGCGCCGCCCGACGTCCGGCACGCCATCGTGGTCCCGTCCGCCGACCGGGGGCTGTTCGGCCCGCTCGCGAGCGGCCGGACCGCGGTGCTGGACGTGCGCGACGTCGTGCCGCGGGAGCTGCGCAAGGTCCCGCGGCTGAACGTGTGGGTGAACCCGCGCCGGCCGCTGCCCCCGGTGCGCGGGTGGGTCGCGCAGCAGATCGTGAAGCTCGCCGCCGTGGCGGGCGCGGGCGAGGATCTGGTGCTGCTGGCCGACTCCGACCTCGCGTTCGTCCGGCCGTTCGGGGCGGCGACCTTCGCGCCGGACGGGGTGGTGCCGCTGTACCGCCGGGACGGTGCGGTGTCCGCGCGGATGCCACGCCACATGCTCTGGGACGACACGGCGCGGCGGCTGCTGGGCCTGCCGCCGTCCGCCGCGCCGGTGCGGCCGGACTACATCTGCTGGCCCTGCGCGTGGGAGCCGGCGGTCGTCCGCCGGATGCTGTCCCGCGTGGAGCAGGCGACGGGCCTGCCGTGGGCGACCGCGGTCGGCCGGGAGCTGCACGTCTCGGAGATGGTGCTGTACGGCGTGTTCGTCGACGCGGTCGAGGCTCGGGACCGGGACGTGCCCCGCACGGCCGACATGCGGTGCCCGAGCCACTCGGACGAGCGCGCGCTGGACCGGGACGGGCTCGCCGCGTTCCTCGCGGGGGTGCGGGAGCAGGACGTGGCCGTCATGGTCTCGGCGACCATCCGCCGGCGCAGCGCGGGCGCGGTCCCGGGCGAGCTGGCGGTACCGTCCGAACGACGCCGCCGCGAACACCAGCACGCCGCCGCCCAGCAGCACGACGATCACCGCCCGCAGCCGGCTGGAGAACTGCTCGGTCGCCCCGTCGGGCGTGGCGAGCGGGATCGCCGTGAACAGGTAGCGGTCGTCGGCGCCGTTGACCTGCTGCAGGGCCCGCAGCTCCGTGGCAAGGACCGCCCCGATCGCGGTCGTCGTGGCCACCGACTCCTCGGGCGTGGACCCGACGCCGGTGATGTCCACGACGAAGCCGTTGCCGCCGACCCCCGGGCCCACCCCGTAGTCCGTGCCGACGCCCGCGGCCTCCAGCGCCGCGACCGTCGACTCCGCGGTCAGCCGCGCGATCAGCGCGTCGGTGACGAGGTTCGTGTCGGCCGACCGCAGGTACGGGTTGTCGTTGTCCACGGCCGCCAGCTCCGGGTCCGCCTCGAGCTCCTCCTCGGTGGGCACCGCGGGGTTGACCAGCGCGTACGTCGCGGTCGACTCGTAGGTGCGGGGCGCCAGCTGGTAGACGTACGCGACGGCCGCGAGCGCCACGAGCACCGCGGGCAGGACGTAGCGGCGCTGCTGCCACAGCACCCTCAGGACGTCGGTCGGGTCCATCGTTCCTCCTCGCGGCGCACCAGCATCCATGCTGCCCCCGACAGGCCCACCAGAGCGGGGAACGTGAGGGCGAAGACGGGGAAGGACAGGGAGTCGAACGTCAGCGAGCACACCGCGCCGGCGAGGGTGCCCGCCGCCAGCGCGCCGGCCAGGCACCGCAGGCTCGCCGACCGGGCGGTCCGCGCGGCGTGCAGGCCGGCCACACCGGGCAGCACCAGGTAGACGACGGTCGCGACGACCCCCACCGCGCCCATCGTCACCAGCGAGTTCAGGTACTGGTTGTCGAGGATGTGCAGGGCGTCCTCGGGCATGTAGTTGCCGGGCCCGAGGCCGAGCCACGGGTGCGCGTCGAACATCGCCACGACCCGGGGGTAGTTGTCGAGGCGGGTCGCGATGGACGGGTCGGAGCTGTCGGCCCCGAGCGCCCCGCCCAGGGTGCTGAGCAGCCCCGGCACGGCGAGGAACAGGCCGGCGACCGCGACCGGGGCGGTGACGAGGACCCAGCGCCGGGCCGTCCGCGGCAGGAACGGCACGGCGACCGCGAGCGCCACCGCCAGCCCGAGGATCCCCGACCGCGAGATGCTGACGGCCACGGCCAGGACCAGGGCGACGGTCTGCGTCCACCGCACCCAGGGGCGCCCGACCCGGTCGAAGACGAGCCGCCACAGCGACAGCGGCAGCAGCATCGCCGCGACGACGCCGAGCTCGATGGGGGAGAACGCGATCCCGGCCACACGCACCAGCGACCCGCGCGGCTGGAACGGCGTGCTGCCGCCGTTGTCCGTGAACCCCGGCATCAGGTACGGCGCCCAGTCCACCGGATCGACGGCGAGCAGGAACTGCACCAGCGCGACCAGGCAGCAGACGAACGCCCCGGTCAGCAGCGCGCGCACGCACTGGGCGAGGTCGGGGAGGCTGCGCACGCACTCGCCGCACACGGTGATCAGCGCCGCGCTGGCGAGCACCAGGAGCAGCCACCGCTCGCCGGCGGCGCGGGTGACGTCGGTGCTGCCGCCGGTCGTCCCGACGTAGAGGGCGGCGGCGGAGGCGACCGAGGCGAGCAGCAGCGCGCCGACCGCGATCCGCCCCGGGTGCCGGGCCGGGACCGGGTCGTGCAGGCCCCACGCCCATGACGTCACCCAGAACGCGCCGAGCAGCAGCGCGAGCAGCATCGGCACGGTGCCGGCCGCGCCGATCGGCTCGACGACCATGCTGGCGGGGACGACGCCGATGCTGAGCAGGGCGGCGCGCAGCAGCAGGGGGACGGTGCCCGCTGGGCCGGTCGCGGGGGCCGCGGCCGGCCCAGCGGGCACCGTCCCCCTGCTGCTGCGCGC
>NZ_CABEGA010000085.1 GCF_901521055.1 Cellulomonas hominis
ATGACGTCCACCCGGCCCGGGTGCATGAACCCGAGCGCCGCGCGGGACGCCCGGTCCCGCTCGAGCAGGTCGTCGCACGCCGCCACGACCTCCTCGACGGTCAGCACCGAGCCGTCGATCGCCGCGGGGTCACTCGGAGACCGAGAACCCGGAGCTCTTCAGGTCGTCGACGGTCGCCGCCTGCATGGCCTCGACCGCGTCCACGAACGCCGACGCGGAGCGGGCCTCGGTGGCCTTGCCGAACTCGTCGTTGTAGGCGGAGTAGGCAACGTTGACGTTCGGGCCGTACGTGAACGGCTGCACGCCCTGCGCCGTCTCGGCGGCGATGTCGTAGAAGTCGGCCTGCCCGGAGAAGAAGGCCGGCGGCTCGGAGAGGGCACCGGCCTGCGCGTCGAGGTCGGCCGGGTAGAGGCTGCCGTACTCGACCAGGGCGTCGACGCCCTCCTGGCTGCCGTTCATCCACTCGATGAACTGGGCGGCCTCCTCCGGGTGCTCGGACTGGGACGTCACCGAGGTGGCCGAGCCGCCCCAGTTGCCCGTCGCGGTGTCGCCGGCCTCCCACTGCGGCATGGGCGCCATGGCCCACTTGCCCGCCGTGTCGGGGGCGTTGCCCTCGAGGACGCCGGGCGCCCAGATCGCCGACAGCCAGCCGACCTGCGAGCCGTCGTTGAGGGCCGCGTTCCACTCCGGGGTGTACATCGGCTTGTTGTCGATGACGCCCTGCTCGACCAGGCCGCCCCAGTACGAGGCGACCTTCTCGGTGGCGTCGGAGTCGATGTCGACGCTCCAGGAGTCGCCGTCGATGCCCCACCAGGACGCGCCGGCCTGCTGGGCGAGGCCCGTGAACCAGCCCGCGTCGTTGGCGGAGAACGTGCCGAGGTACTTGCTCGGGTCGGCGGCGTGCAGCTGCGCGGCGACGGCGGCGTACTCGTCCCAGGTGGTCGGGACCTGCAGGCCGAGCTGCTCGAAGATGTCCGCCCGGTAGTAGAACTGCATCGGCCCGGAGTCCTGCGGCACGCCGTACACGGCGTCGGAGCCGAGGGTCACCGACTCCCAGGTGCCCTCCGCGTAGTGGTCCGCGAGGTCGTCGGAGATGACGCCCGACAGGTCCGCCAGGGCGTCGGCGGCGACCAGCGTGGGGATCTTCTGGTACTCGGTCTGCATGAGGTCGGGGGCACCGGAGCCCGCCTTGATCGCGGTGAGCAGCTTGGTGACGGCCGGGTCGCCGCCGTCCTGCTTGTTCACCGTGACCTGGATGTCCGGGTTCGCGGCGTTCCACTCCGCGACCGTCTCCTCCATGCCGGGCGCCCACGTCCAGAACGTGAGCTCGACGGGGCCGTCGGCGGACGCGGACCCGCCGCCGTCGTCGGAGCCGCTGCCGCATCCGGCCGCGAGCATCGCGGTGGCGGCGAGCACGGCCGCGGTCTTCATCGCTGTGTGCAGGCGCATTGGTCCTCCTCGTCAAGGACCCGCCGCGTCCTCGCGGCGGGCGTCACACCGCGGGCGATCACCGCGCTGTGCCTGTGCACTTCGAACTGTGCACGGTCACAGTACGATGGATCGTGCAGGGGTTGTCAACACGGGCAAGGCTCCTGTTATGTACTCGTTGTCTCGGCGTTGCGGCTGGGACCGTGCTCAGTCAGACGCAGTCGTTCGAGGAGAACCATGACCCCCCAGCCCACGCCCGCCCCCGCCGACTCCCCGTGGGTGCTCGGGCTCGACGGCATCGCCTACGGCGGGGACTACAACCCCGAGCAGTGGCCGGAGAAGGTCTGGCACGAGGACGTGCGGCTCATGCAGGAGGCCGGGGTCAACCTGGTCAGCATCGGCATCTTCTCGTGGGCGCTGCTCGAGCCGGAGGAGGGCGTCTTCGACTTCGGCTGGCTCGACCGGGTCATCGAGCTGCTGCACTCCCACGGGATCCGGGTCGACCTCGGCACGCCGACGGCCTCGCCGCCCGCCTGGTTCTTCGCGACCTACCCGCACACCCGCGTCGTCGACCGCTCCGGCACGGTGCTCGGCTTCGGCTCGCGCGGCATGGCCAACCCGTCCTCCCCGGAGTACCGCGCCGCGGCCGTCCGGATCACCACGGAGCTCGCCCGCCGCTACGGCTCGCACCCGGCCGTCGCCCTCTGGCACGTGCACAACGAGTACGGGGCGCCGGTCTCGGAGGACTACTCCGAGACCTCCGCCGCGGCGTTCCGGGCGTGGCTCCAGGAGCGGTACGGCTCCCTCGACGCGCTCAACGCTGCGTGGGGCACCGCGTTCTGGGGCCAGCGGTACGGCCGCTGGGAGCACGTCGACGTCCCGCGCCTCACCCCGTCGGTGACCAACCCCGCGCAGCGGCTCGACTTCGCCCGGTTCACGGACCACGCGCTGCGCCAGTGCTTCGTCGCCGAGCGCGACGCCATCCGCGCGCACTCCTCCGTGCCGGTGACGACCAACTTCATGGCCGCCGAGTGCCCGTCCGTGGACCTGTGGAAGTGGGCCGCCGAGGTCGACGTCGTCTCGAACGACCACTACCTCACCGCCGAGGACCCGCGCAGCCACGTCGGCCTGGCGCTCGCCGCCGACCTCACCCGGTCCGTCGCCCGCGGCAAGCCGTGGCTGCTGATGGAGCACTCGACCTCGGCCGTGAACTGGCAGCCCCGCAACCTCGCGAAGCGCCCCGGCGAGATGGCGCGGAACTCGCTCACCCACCTCGGGCGCGGCGCCGACGGCATCCTGTTCTTCCAGTGGCGCGCCTCGCGCTCCGGCGCGGAGAAGTTCCACTCGGCGATGCTCCCCCACGCCGGCACGGGGTCCCGGGTGTTCCGGGAGGTGTGCGCGCTGGGCGCCGACCTGCAGCAGCTGGCGCCGGTGCGGGGCTCCCGGGTGCGGGCCGACGTGGCGCTGCTGTGGGACTGGGAGTCGTTCTGGGCGCAGGACCTGGAGTGGCGGCCCTCGGTGGACCTCCGGCACCGCGACCGCGTGCGGGCCTCCTACGAGCGGCTGTGGCAGGACGGCCTCACGGTCGACCTCGCGCATCCCGAGGACGACCTGACCGGCTACCGCCTCGTCGTCGCGCCGGCGTCGTACCTGCTGACCGCGGCGGCCGGGGCGAACCTCGAGCAGTACGTCGCCGGTGGCGGCACGCTCGTGGTCTCGTGCTTCTCCGGCGTCGTCGACGAGCGGGACGCGGTGCCCGCGGGCGGGTACGGGGCGCACCTGCGTGCCGCGCTCGGGGTGGCCGTCGAGGAGCACGCCCCGCTGCGCGCCGGGGAGTCGGTCGAGGTGACCTGGACGGGCGCGCTCGCGGCGACCGGCGCGACCACGGCGACGGTCTGGACCGAGGACCTCGTGCTCGACGGCGCCGAGGTGGTCGGCACCTACGCCGACGGGCCGCTGCCCGGGGGCGCCGCCGTCACCCGGCACGCGCACGGCTCCGGCACGGGCTGGTACGTCTCGACGTGCTTCGACGCCGACGCCCTCGCCCCGCTCATGGGGGCCGTGTACGCCGACGCCGGGCTCGCACCGTCGGGGCTGCCGGCCGAGCTCGAGGTCGTCCGCCGCCACGGGGCCACGTCGGACTTCCTGGTCGCCGTCAACCACGGCGCCGAGGAGGCCGAGCTCCCCGCCACCGGCGTCGACCTGCTCACGGGCGAGTCGTTCGCCGGCACCGCGAAGGTCCCCGGCGGCGGGGTCCGGGTGATCGAGGTCGCGGCGGGCTGACGCGGGACGGCTGGTCAGGCGGTCAGCGGGTGCGGGAGGCCAGGGTCGCGAGCGTCACCGCGACGACGTCCTCCGCGAGCGCCCCGCGCCAGTCCGGGCCCCGCTGGGCCGCCCACGTGCGCCAGGCGGCACCGCCGAACGTCCCGACGGTGGAGAACAGCGCGGCGGTCGCGGCCGGGAGCAGCACCGAGCGCCCGCGCTGACGGGCGAGCGCCGCACCCCCGAGCGCCGCGGCGATCGCGCGGCTCTGCGGGCCGGGCGGCACGAGGCGGCTCGGGGTGGTGGGCAGCTTGTCGTTCGTCAGCTCGACGAGCACGCCGAACCGGGTGAGCCCGCGGGTCACGCGTCCGCGCGCGGGGTCGGCGAGCGCCGGGCCCGCGAGCGCCAGCGACGCCCGGCTGCCCGCCGCGACGCCGAGCAGCGCGCTGCGCAGGCCGAGGCCGACCCGGCTGCCGCGCGGCTCCGCGGTGCGGGCGTGCGCGGGCGTCGACGCGCGGACGGCGGCGGCGGTCCGGCCGTGCGCGGGCGCGCGACCCGGCGCACGACCCGGCGCGCGACGCGGCGCCGGCAGCGCGACCGTGGGGTCCCCGGGCGCCCAGCGGGGCTCCGGGAGCGAGCGCGTGCGGTCGGTGCGGCGTTCTCGTCGTCGGCCCATGGCACGACCGTGGCCCGCGGCGGCGGTGTCGGCAACCCCAGACGCGCCGAGGGCGGGATCCCGGCCCTCCGACCGGCACCCCGCCCCCGTGCGTCCGGCGCCCCCTCCGGCGCCGGACGCGTCGCCGCTCACCCGGCGAGGTCGAGCGACTCCTCGTCCACCGCGACGACGCTCCACGCGGAGCCGTCGGCGTCGGTGAGCTCGTAGGCCGGCACCAGCAGCGCCGCGCCGTCCGCCTGCGTGACCATCGCGAGCCCGAGCCGGGCGCCGGTGATCGTCACCTGCTGCACCGGCCAGGAGATCGGCGACCCGGGCTGCGCCGTGGCGGGGACGGTCGGGTCGGCGGACGGCACCTCGTCGGTGGTCGCCGCGCCCGCGTCCTCGGCAGCCCCGGCCGCGTCGGCGGCCTCGGCGCGGGCCAGCGGCATGACGCCGCCGTACCCGGTGCCGAACCGGGGATCGTTCAGGCGCTCGACCGCGGTCGCGGCGCCGACCACCGGGTACTCCCCCAGGTCCACCAGCGGCGCGAGCGAGCCGTACAGCGACTGCACGCCGCCGTCGACGAGCGTCACGTTCCACGCCAGGCCCGTGCGCTGGGCGTCGACGACCTGGTACGCCGTCACGTTCGCCGCCGTGCTCGTGCCGGAGTCGCCCACCTCGTACTCGAACGCGGCGGGGTCCACCCCGAGCGTCGCGAGCAGGTCACGCGTCGCCGCGACCGCCGCGTCCCCGGTCGGGGCGTCGCCGAGCGCAGGGTCGCACGTCGGCCCCGGCACGACCGGGAGCGCCGGGTCGACGACCTCCGGGTCGATCGTCGGTGCCAGCTCGGCAGCGGCGGAGCCCTCGGTCGTCGCCGCACCGTCGGACGCGCCCGCGTCCGGCTGGTCCGTCGCGGACGCCGCGCAGGCCCAGGGGTCGCGCGTCGGGTCGTAGTAGCTGATGCTCGCGGCGCCGTCGGGCTGCAGCGTCACGTTCGGCGCGCTGCCGTCCTGCGGGCCGACGGTCCAGGCGCCGTACTGCTGCGCCGGGTCACCGGTCACGCCCAGTGCGGACGCCACCCGGGTCGCGGTCTCGGCGGAGAACACCGCCGCGGCGTCGAGCGCCCAGCCGTGCGCGGTGCCCGCGTCGTCCGCCAGCCCGGACGCGGAGAACACCGCCCGCGCGCCGAACCCCGGCGCGATCCGCATGTCGGTGGCCGTCGAGCCCGCCGCCAGCTTGTCCGCCGCGGCCTCCAGCTGCTGCTCGGCGGCGGCCTGGCCCAGCGTGATCGGCGCCGCTGCCGCCTCACCGCCGCCCCGGACGCCGGCCGCGTACCCGCCGGCGCCCGCCACCAGCGCGGCACCCACGCCCACGGCCGCCACCTGCAGCCACCGGGCGCGGCGGCGAGACGCCAGCGTGGTCACGGGCGCGACGTCGACGGCCGGCTCGGCACCGGACCTGCGGGCGACCTCCGCGCGCAGGGCGTCGGTGTCGAGCCCCGCACCCGCCGCGGGATCGGCGGCGCGCAGCCGCGCGAACGCCTCGTCGTCGCCCGGCGCGGGGTCCGGCTGCTGTGCTCGGGGCTCGTCCACCGTGGTCTCCTCCAGGTCCGTGCGGCCCCCGTCCCGGCGGTCGCGTCCACCCCGTCTGTGTCGCCGCCCGCCCGTCCCTTGCACGTCGCGCGCGGGACGGCGGGTGGGTCGGCGCTTGGACCGGCGCGTGGGCAGGCCCGTGGGTCAGTCGGCGTCCCAGGCCTCGCGCAGCCGCGCCCGCGCCCGCGACAGGGCCGCGTCCGCCCCGCCCCGGGACACCCCCAGCACCAGCGCGAGGTCGTCGCCCGTGACGCCCTCCCAGGCGGTGAGCAGCAGGACCTGCCGGTCGCGCGCGCTCAGCCGGCCGAGCACCTCACGCACCCGCTCGTCGCGGACCGCCTGCACGGCGGGGTCCGTCGGGTCCGGCTCGTCAGGGACCTCCGCCACCGGCACGGGCCGGCCCTTGCGGCGGTGGTTCGCCAGCACGAAGCCGGCGGTCCGGTACAGCCACGCGAGCTCCATGCCGTCGGGCACCTCACCCCGCCGGCGCCACGCGACCGTGAGGACGTCGGCCGCGAGGTCCTCCGCGTCGTCGCCCGCGCCGCGGCGCAGGAGGTAGCGGTGCACGGCCACGGCGTGCCGGCGGAACAGCTCCTCGAACCACGCGGCGCCCCGGCCGCCGGCGTCGGGTTCGGTGCCGGGGTCGGTCGCGGGGTCGATGACGTGCTCGGCGGCGGCGGTCGGCCCCGGCTGCTGGTCGTGCACGCGGTCCCCTCGGGTCGGTCCGCAGGCCACGCGCGGCCCCCGGTGCCCCTACTGTGTCGCGACCGGGCCGGGTCTTGCACCGGGTGAGGCGTTCTGCATCGGGACGGCCGGGGCGGGCACCACTCAGCGCTCGGCGCCTGCAGGTACCGGTCACGGGAGCACCCGGGCACGCCGGTACGGTCGACGCGTGCTGCTGGCCTTCGTCGACGAGTCGTACGAGAAGGACGCGTTCTTCGCGCTCGGCGCGGTGATCGTCACCGCTGCTGCGGCTGCCGCGATCGAGAACGGCCTCGACGGGTCGCCCTCTCCGACACGGCGGAGCTGCACGGCTACGAGATCTTCCACGGCAAGGGCGTCTGGGCGTCGATGCCGGTCCGCCAGCGCGTCAACGTGTACCAGCGCGCGATGCGGGTGGTCGGCACCTCCGGGGCACGCGTCGTTCTGCGAGGGATGGACGTCGCCGCACAGCGTCGCCGGTACGTGGATCCGCATCCGCCTCACGACGTCGTGCTCGGGCATCTTCTGGAGAGCATCGACCGCGAGGCCGCCTCCCACGGGAAGCGCGTCGTCGTGACGGCGGACGAGGTTCACACGCACGAGCGACACCGTTCCAACCTCCGGTCGTACCGGCGGGAGGGGACACCGGGGTACAGATCCAGCCGGCTCCCGACCCTCCTCGACACCCTGCACTTCGGCCCGTCCCAGCACAGCCGCCTGCTCCAGGCGTCCGATCTGGTCACGTACCTCTGGCGCCGCCGTCACGTGGTCGAGGAGTCGGACCAGCGCGCACGGGCCGCGAGCGACCTCGCGTGGGCGGCGGTCGAGGGCGCGGTCGTAGCGGAGCACGTGTGGCAACCCTGAGCCGGACGCACAAAGACCCCGCTCGGGGCGGGGTCTTCGGCGGTGCGGGAGGCCTTCCGGCGTCCTGCTCTGACGACACTAGTGGGTTGCGACCCTGGATGTCACGGGCGGTCGACGACGCTCGTCAGCGCTGCTCCGGGCCCACCGGGGAGATGCCGAGCTCGTGCACGAGCAGCAGGAACGCCCGCCCGTAGGGCGTCTCGGCCGTCTCGGCGCGCACGCGGTGCCAGTCCACCTGCTCGCGCAGGGCCCGCACCATGGCGATCATCCGGGTGAAGTCGCAGTAGTGCTCCCCGAGCACGCGCATCTTCGCGGAGATGATGTCCGTCGCGTCGAGCACGGGCATCCGGACGGCGAGGACCTCCATCGTGTCGCTGCGCTCGAGCATCTCGAGGGTGATCGGCTCCCCGACCATCCGGAACAGGACGTCGACCAGCGCACCGTGGTGGAAGGCCTTGAACAGCCAGTTCTCCGCGGGCTCGTGCACGTCGAGGCCAGCCGCGGCGATGGCCTCCTGCGCGCGCGGCACGTCCTCCTCCGTCACGGCGAAGTCGGCGTCGTGGCTCGGCTCCGGCGCCCCGCGCGCCCATGCGGCGTACCCGCCGACCAGCGCGAACGGGATGCCCGCGTCCTCCAGCGCGACGGCCACCTTGCGCAGGCCGTCCTGCAGCGCGGTGCGGGGATCGGGCTCGTCGGCGGCGCCGGCCTGCACCCCGGCGCCGGCTCCGCTGGCGGTCGCTGCATCGTGGCTCATGCCGAGTTGTGTACACGACGACGAGCGCTTCCGCAGGACGACCGCAAGAATCGCGGGGTGCGACTCGCGAGCTTCAACATCCTGCACGGGCGTGGTCTGAGCGACGGCAAGGTGGACCTGGACCGGTTCGCCGGGGCCGTCAGCGGGCTGGACGCCGACGTCCTCGCGCTGCAGGAGGTCGACCGGGACCAGCCACGGTCCCACCAGGCCGACCTCACGGCGGTGGCGGCCGAGGCGATGGGCGCCCACCACCACCGGTTCGTCGCGACGCTGCACGGGCACCCCGGGACGTGGACGGCCGCGACCGGTGAGGACCAGCCCACGATCGCCGCCTACGGGATCGCGCTGCTCAGCCGCTACCCGGTGTCCGCGTGGCGCGTGATGGCCCTGCCGACCCTGCGCCGGCGGGTGCCGATGGTCCACCGCGGCAACCGGCGGCCCTCGCTCGTGCAGGACGAGCAGCGGGCGGCGCTCGCGGCAGTCGTCGAGACCCCCGAGGGGCCGATCACCGTGGTGGCGACGCACCTGACGTTCATCACCGGCTGGAACGTCGTGCAGCTGCGGCACCTGGTGCGGGCCTGCCACGCCCTCCCCCGGCCGCTCGCGGTCACCGGCGACCTGAACCTCGAGGGCACGACGCCGCAGCGGGTGTCCGGCTGGCGCTCGGTCGGTCAGGTGAACACGTTCCCGGTGGAGGTGCCCGACCGGCAGATCGACCACGTGCTGCTGGACGGGCCGGTCACGCCGACGAGCGAGCCGATCGCCGTCGACACCGGGATGTCGGACCACCGCGCGCTCGTCGTGGAGCTGTCGGTGGGGTCCGCCGGGCGCTGATCGCCGCCGCGCGCCCGAGCGAGCCGGGGGTCAGTCCGCCTCGGGGTCCACGAGGAACCACACGGTCTTGCCCTCCTCGCCGTGGACGTCGACGCCCCAGGTGCGCGACAGCGCCTCCACGAGCGCCATGCCCCGGCCGCTGACGGCCGTCGGCGCCGGGTGCTGCACCTGCGGCTTCGCGGGGCTGTCGTCGGTGACCGCGACGCGCACGCCGCGGTGGTCGATGCGGACGGCGACCCGGACGCTGCCGTCCTCCGGACCGTGCACGACGGCGTTGGCCACGACCTCTCCGGTCAGCAGCTCGATCACCTGGTTCGCGGAGCCGGACACCCCCGATGCGGCGACCCGGTGCATGATCCAGTGCCGCGCCGCACGGGGCGCCGACCGCTGGGAGTCGAGAACCAGCTCGTCGTGCTCCGCCCGGGCATCGGCGCGCCTCGCTCCCGGCGCCGAACGGAGGTCCCTGACATCACCCACGGGCCTACTGTGCCCGACGCAGCGCCCGTCCGCCGCGCGAACGACACGCGGCGGGAGCGTGTCGCCCGCCCCGGGCGGCCGGTCGCCGGGCTGCCCAGGGGCTGTCCAGGGGCCGTCCGACGGTCGTACGGTCGGCGGGTGCGCCGCCGTCCGGCCGGTGCGCCCCACCCGCCCGCACGGCCCGCCGGAGGCAC
>NZ_CABEGA010000086.1 GCF_901521055.1 Cellulomonas hominis
CGGACGGCGGCCGCGAGCTCCGCGGCGGGCGGGGCCGCGCCGGCGGCGGGCGTAGGGCTGGACCAGGCGGGCCAGGTCGGGAGGGGCGCGCGCCTCGGGCACGGCGCCACGGTATCCCACCGGGGGGTCGGCCAGCGGTCGGCCGCCCCCCTTCCCGCGGCCCTCCACATCCTCCCGGCGACCGCTCCGCTCGACCCCTGGGAGGCCCGCGTGCTGCGCCTCGACCGACCGCTGACCGACACACCGATGGGATACCGTGACGCCGTGCCTGAGACGAGCGACCTGCCCGACCTGACCGGCCTGATCAAGGCGTACGACGTCCGCGGCGTCGTCCCCGAGCAGCTGAACGCCGACGTGGCCCGGGCGATCGGCGCGGCCTTCGCCGACGTCGTCGTGATCCCCGAGGCCGCCGAGGGTGCGCGCCCCCGCGTGGTCGTCGGCAACGACATGCGCCCGTCGGGCCCGGAGCTCGTCGGCGCGTTCGCCGAGGGGCTCGCCGCGCGCGGTGTGGACGTCGTCCGGATCGGGCTGTGCTCGACCGACGGGCTGTACTTCGCGTCGGGCAAGCTGGACGTCCCGGGTGCGATGTTCACCGCGAGCCACAACCCCGCCCAGTACAACGGCATCAAGCTGTGCCGCGCCGGCGCGCGGCCCGTCGGCCAGGACTCCGGCCTCTCCGAGGTCCGCGACCTCGCGTCCCGCTACCTGGGTGGCGGCGTGCCGGCCGCGGCGGAGGGCGCCCCGGTCGGCGAGGTCTCCGACCAGGACCTGCTCACCGACTACGCGTCGTTCCTGCGGGGACTGGTGGACCTGTCCGGCATCCGCCCGCTGAAGGTCGTGGTCGACGCGGGCAACGGCATGGGCGGCTTCACGGCTCCCGCGGTGCTCGGCACCGGCGCCGGCCTGCCGGAGCTGCCGCTGGACGTCGTCCCGCTGTACTTCGAGCTCGACGGCACGTTCCCGAACCACGAGGCGAACCCCCTCGAGCCGGAGAACCTGCGCGACCTGCAGAAGGCCGTCGTGGAGCACGGCGCCGACATCGGCCTCGCGTTCGACGGCGACGCGGACCGCTGCTTCGTCGTCGACGAGAACGGCGACCCGGTGAGCCCGTCCGCCATCACGGCGCTCGTCGGCCTGCGGGAGATCGAGCGGGAGAAGGCCGCGGGCCGCGTGCCCACGGTGATCCACAACCTCATCACCTCGATGGTCGTGCCGGACCTCGTCACCGCGTCCGGCGCCAAGGCCGTCCGCACGCGCGTCGGCCACTCGTTCATCAAGGCGCAGATGGCGGAGTCGGATGCCGTGTTCGGCGGCGAGCACTCCGCGCACTACTACTTCCGCGACTTCTTCTTCGCGGACACCGGCATGCTCGCCGCGCTGCACGTGCTCGCCGCTCTCGGCGGGCAGCCGCACCCGCTGTCGGCCCTCGCCGAGCAGTACCAGCCGTACGTCGCGAGCGGGGAGATCAACTCCCGGGTCGCGGACGTCCCCGCCGCGCGGGACCGCGTCGTGCAGGCCTACGTCGAGGAGCAGGGCGCCGGCCCGGTGCAGGTCGACGAGCTGGACGGCCTCACCGTCTCCCACTGGGACTCGCACCCGCAGTGGTGGTTCAACCTCCGCGCGTCGAACACGGAGCCGCTGCTGCGCCTGAACGTCGAGGCGGCGGACGAGGACATCATGGAGAAGGTCCGCGACGACGTGCTCGCCCTGGTCCGCAAGGAGGACGCATGAGCGCCACCGAGCCCGTCGGGACCACGGGGCTCGCGCCGTGGGTGCGTGAGCTCCTGCGCTGCCCCGTGACCGGCGCGACGCTCGTCGACGGCGTCGGCCCCGGCGGCGAGCCGGAGCTCGTGTCGACCGACCCGGACCGCCCGCTGGCGTACCCGGTCCGGGACGGCATCCCCGTGCTGCTCGCCGACGAGGCCCGCCCGGTCTAGCATCACCGCTCGGGCCTGCTGGCCCTCGGGCGCGTCCGCGCCCGGACGCACGGCGGAAGGACCGGCATGGCACACGGAGGCGGGAACAAGGCGATCATCGCCGCGCTGTCCGCGAACCTGGGCATCGCGGTGACGAAGTTCATCGCGTTCCTGCTGACGCAGTCGAGCTCCATGCTGGCGGAGTCGGTGCACTCGGTCGCCGACTCGGGCAACCAGGCGCTCCTGCTGCTCGGTGGCAAGCGGGCGCGGCGCGCGGCGGACGAGGAGCACCCGTTCGGGTACGGGCGCGAGCGCTACATGTACGCGTTCATCGTGTCGATCGTGCTGTTCAGCCTCGGTGGGCTGTTCGCGCTGTACGAGGCGTGGCACAAGTTCGCCGAGCCGCACCCCATCGAGTCGTGGCAGTGGGTGCCCATCGCCGTGCTGCTCGCCGCGATCGTCATGGAGGGCTTCTCCTTCCGGACGGCGATCAAGGAGGCCAACCTCGTCCGCGGGAAGCAGGGCTGGGTGTCGTACATCCGGACCGCGAAGGCGCCCGAGCTGCCCGTCGTGCTGCTGGAGGACCTCGGCGCGCTGCTCGGCCTCGTCCTCGCGCTGTTCGGCGTGTCGATGACGCTGATCACCCACGACGGCCGCTGGGACGCGATCGGGTCCGCCGCGATCGGCGTGCTGCTCGTGCTGATCGCCGTCGTGCTGGCCGTCGAGACCAAGAGCCTCCTGCTCGGCGAGTCCGCCACCCGCAAGGACGTCGACGCGATCCGTGCCGCGCTCGTCGGGGCGGGCGTGCCGTCGGTCATCCACCTGCGCACCCTGCACCTCGGCCCCGAGGAGCTGCTGGTGGCCGCGAAGATCGAGATCAGCGCGACGGCGTCGGCCGCGGACGTGGCGACGGCCATCGACGCGGCGGAGCAGCGCGTCCGCGCGGCCGTGCCGATCGCCCGGGTGATCTACCTCGAGCCGGACCTGCGCCGAGCCGTCACCCCGGCCTGACCCGCACGACGACGCCCCCGGCACCTGCAGGTGCCGGGGGCGTCGTCACGTCGTCGAGGGGAGTCAGACGCCCGCCGCGGCCTTGAGGTCGGTGACGAAGTCCGGGTTCTCCTCGAGCCACGCCTCGGCGGACCCGGTCGGGTCGCCGCCGCCGTCCTCGTTGAACATGAGGTTCTCCAGGGAGAACAGCTGCTCGTCGGTGAGGGTGAGCGCCTCGATCAGCTTGGTCAGCGTCGGGTAGTCCTCGCTGAAGCCCAGGCGGCCGACGGTGTGGATCTCCTCCGCCTCGCCCATGGCGCCCTCCGGGTCCTCGAGGTCGCGCACCGGGTACTCGTCGTACGCCCAGTGCGGCCGCCACAGGGTGACCGCGATGTTCTCGCCGGCGTCCGTGGCGCCCTTGAGCTCGGCGAGCATCGCGGGGGTCGAGGAGACGACGAGCTCCATGCCCTCCAGCCCGTAGGCGGGGACGGCCTGGTCCTGGGCGATGCGCGTCAGGCCCGCGCCCGCCTCGATGCCGACGATCCGGTTGTCGAACTCGTCGGCGTGCTCCGCGAGCTCGTCGAGCGAGGTGATGGGCGCGTCCTCGTTCACGGCGATCGTCAGCTTCGCGTCGTCGTACCAGACGCCGAGCTGCTCCATCTCCTCGCCGTACTGCTCGAGGTAGTCGGCGTGGGTGCTCGGCAGCCACATGTCGAAGTTCACGTCGAAGTCGCCGCCGGTCAGACCCGTGTAGACGACGCCCGGGTCGGCCTCCTGGGACTCGACGGTGTAGCCCTCGTCCTCGAGCATCGCGGAGAACAGGGCGGACACCGCGATGCCCTCGTCCCAGCCGGAGTGCACGCCGATGGAGACGGTGGACAGGTCGCCGTTGTCGAGGCGGTCGCCGTCGGCGGGCTCGCCGGACGAGCAGGCCGCGAGGGCGACGGTGAGGCCCAGGGCGGTGGTCCCCAGGGCGGTGCGGCGGGTGCGGGAGTGCATGGTGTCCTCTCGGAGGGGCGGCGGCGGGGGGGTCGACGCCCGTGGTGGTCGTATCGGGTCCGGCGACCCGGGGTTGAGTGGTCCGGTCGCTCAGGGGGCGCTCGCCGCGGCGACCGCGCGGGCCGTCCGGGAGCGGGTGCTGAGGGCCGACGTGACCCGGTCGAGGAACATCGCCAGCACGACGACCGCGAGACCGGCCTCGAAGCCCAGGGAGACGTTCACCCGCTGCAGGGCCTGGACGACGGCGCCGCCGAGCCCGCCGGCGCCGACCATGCCCGAGATGACGACCATGGACAGGGCCAGCATGATCACCTGGTTGACGCCGGCCATGATGGTCGGCATCGCCAGCGGCAGCTGGATCTGGCGCAGGATGCGGCCCTCGGAGGAGCCGAAGGCGTGCCCGGCCTCGACGACCTCGCGGTCGACCTGCCGGAGCCCGAGCTCGGTGAACCGCACGCCCGGCGCCATCGCGAAGATGACGGTCGCGACGATGCCGGGGACGACGCCGACGCGGAAGATCACCACGGTCGGGATCAGGTAGACGAACGCCGGCATGGTCTGCATGAAGTCCAGGACGGGCCGCAGCACCCGCGACACGTGGTCGTCCCGCGCGGCCCAGATGCCCAGCGGGATGGCGAGCAGCAGGGCGACGAGGCTCGCGAGGACGACCAGGGACAGGGTGTCCATGGCGTTGTCCCACTGCTCCACGCCCGCGATGACGGCGAACCCGACGAGCGCGCCGACGGCGAGCTTCCAGCCCTTGGCGAACAGCGCGACCAGCGCGAGCGCGACGGCGACGACCCAGAACGGCGGGCCGCTGAGCACCGCGTCCAGCCCGTCGTAGGCGCCCTCGAGGACGCTCTTGATCGCGGTGAACAGGTCGTCGAACGTGGCGGTGACCCAGCTGATCGCGGAGTCGACCCACGCGCCGAGCGGCAGGCGGGGGACGCCCTGCTCGGTGGTCTCGAGCGTCAGGACGGCGGCGCTCATGCCGGCACCTCCTCGGTGTCGTGGGCCCGCGGGTCGACGGCGTCGGACGCCTCCTCGGTGACCGGGGTGCCGCGCGGCGGCGTGGACGTCTCCGGCGGGACCATCGCCTCGAGCAGCGTGACCCGGGGGATCACGCCGACCAGGCGGCCCTTGTCGTCCGTGACCGGCACGGGCAGCGGTGACTCCGCGGCCGGCGCGAACACGTCGGCCAGGGGGGTGTCGACGGAGACGGACGTCAGGCTGGTGTCCACGATGCCCTCGAGCGTCTCCCGGCCGGCGCGGGTGGCCTCGACCGCGTCGGCGTCGCGGATGATGCCGCGCAGCACCCGGGTGCGGTCGACGACGTACGCGGCGGCGACCTGCGCGTCGCGCATCGTGCGCAGCGCGAGCCGGGGACCGCCCGCGTGGAACGCCACGGCGGCCGGCCGCTGCATGACCGACGACGCGGTGAGCACGCGGGTCCGGTCGACGTCGGCGACGAACTGCGCCACGTAGTCGTCGGCCGGGTCCGACAGGATCTGCTCGCTGGTGCCGACCTGGACGACCCGGCCGTCGCGCATCACGGCGATCCGGTCCCCGAGGTACATGGCCTCGTTGAGGTCGTGCGTGATGAACACGATGGTCTTGCCGAGCGTCTGCTGCAGCTCCAGCAGCTGGTCCTGCATCTCCCGCCGGATCAGCGGGTCGAGGGCGGAGAACGCCTCGTCCATCAGCAGCACGTCGGTGTCGGCGGCCAGGGCGCGGGCCAGGCCGACGCGCTGGCGCATGCCGCCGGACAGCTCGTGGGGGAGCGAGTCGCCCCACTGCCCGAGCCCCACGAGCTCCAGGGCCTGCGCGGCGCGCTCCCGGCGCTCCGCCTTCTCGACGCCCTGCAGGGCCAGGGGGTAGGCGGCGTTGTCCAGCACGGTGCGGTGCGGGAGCAGCGCGAAGTGCTGGAACACCATGCTCACCTTGCGCTGCCGGATCGACCGCAGCTGGCTCGCGCTGACGGCACCCAGGTCGTCGTCGCCGAGCAGCACCCGCCCCGCGGTCGGCCGCCACAGCCCGTTGAGCATGCGGATCAGCGTCGACTTGCCCGAGCCCGACAGGCCCATGACCACGAACGTCTCGCCGCTGGCGATCTCCAGGTCGGCGTCGATGACCGCCGCCGTGCCCCACGGGCGCACCTCGTCGCGGGTCGCCCCGCCCCGCAACCGCTTCACGGCCTCGCCGGGCCGGCGGCCGAACACCTTGTACACGCCTTCGACGCGCAGTCCTGTCACTCATCCACCTCGTCAGGTCATCGGCGCGCGGCAGCCGGTGCCCCCACGGGGCAGGGCGCACCCCGTCCAGGGGGCGCTCCGGGCGCACGGCGCGCCGTCGGCCGGCGGGCCGCGCGGCCCGCGGCAGGGGCCTCGTGCGCGGCAGCGGACGCGCCGAGGCCCTCGCTCCGGCAGCCCGGGAGGGGGCGCTGCGAGGGCCTGGATCATGGCGTTCCGTGCCGACCGTTCGTCGATCCGGTCGTGCTCCACCGTGCCCCATCGGCGCGGCGAAAGCGATTCGGGGTCGGCCGGATCGAGGGGGTCATAGGATGATTTTGCTCGGCGACACCCCCGCTGACCTGCGGTTTCGTCCGCGCACCGATCGTTACCGCTTTGTGACATGTCAGGCGACCCTGCCCGGCCTAGGCGGGCGCGGCCCCGGGGGGACATCCCCCGTACGACTCGGCGGAGGGCCGGGTGCCGCGACCGGGGACCGGCACGCCACGATGGTGCCGTCGGCCCGCACCGCACGCCCGCACCACCGCCCGCACCGCACCACACAGCACCGCACCGCACGCCCCCGATCGTCGAGGAGCACGTCATGTCCGCCACCCACCCGACCACGCCCGTGGCCGCCGTCCCGGCCCCGGCGCCCGCCGACCCGCTGCCGCGCGGCGCCGTCTGGGCGCCCGGCGTCATGACCCGCACCTGGCGCGAGTACGGCTACCTGTTCCTGGTGCTGCTGCTCGCGCCGTTCGCCTTCGCGTACGCCGTCGTGGCGGTGGTGCTCCCGCCGGCGATCGCGGTCACCGTGGTCGGGCTGTTCGCGGCCGGGTGGATCGTGGTCGGCGGCCGGATGTGGGGCGCCCTCTACCGCGGGATGGCCCGGGGGATGCTCGGGGCCTCGATCGCCGCGCCGCTGCCGCGCCGCCGGGTGCGCGGCTTCTGGCGCCGGCTCGGGAACCTGCTGGGCGACGCGGCCGGGTGGCGCGCCATCGCGTTCGGGTTCCTGTCCCTCCCGCTGGCGATCACGGCGTTCGTCACGACCACCGCGTTCCTCGCGGCCACGCTCGGCGGCGTCACGCACTGGTACTGGTACCGCTACCTGCCCGCGGTGGAGGCGACCGACGGCACCCTGCACCGGGGCGCGCAGTTCGGCCAGGACTACTTCATCGACACCCCGGCGCGGCAGTGGATCCTGATCGTCGCCGGCCTGCTGTGCTTCCTGGTGTGGCACCGGCTGGTGCTCGGCTTCGCGCACCTGTTCCGCCTGCTCAGCCGCAGCCTGCTCGGGCCGACGGCGTCGAGCCTGCGCGTCGCCCAGCTGGAGCAGAGCCGCGGGGTCGCCGTGACCGACGCGGACGCCCGGCTGCGCCGCATCGAGCGGGACCTGCACGACGGCACGCAGGCGCGGCTGGTCGCCGTGGCCATGCAGATCGGCGACGCGCGCGACCGCCTGGCCACCGGTGACGGCGACGGCACCGGCGACCCCGACGACACGGTGCGCGGCACCGCCCTCGGGCTGCTCGACGACGCGCACGGGGCGCTCAAGGAGACGCTGACCGAGCTGCGGGAGATCGCCCGCGGCATCCACCCGCCGGCGCTCGACGGCGGCCTCGCGGTGGCGCTCGAGACCCTGGCCGCGCGGGCGCCCCTGCCCGTGACGGTGGACGTCGACCTGCCGGGCCGCCCGGCGCCCGAGGTCGAGACGATCGCGTACTTCGCGGTGGCCGAGCTGCTCACGAACGTCGCGCGGCACTCCGGCGCGACCGGCGCGTACGTCCGCGCCGAGGTCGTGGACGGGTCGCTGTGGATCCGGGTCCGCGACGACGGGCACGGGGGCGCCCGGCTCGCGCTGCCCGGCGCGTCCGGTGGTACAGGGCTCAACGGGCTGGTGGACCGGGTCGCGACGGTCGACGGGGACCTCGACATCGACAGCCCGGTCGGAGGCCCTACGGTGGTGACCGTGCACCTGCCGCTGAGCGCTCCCCGATGACCCGGGTCCGTCCCCGTACCGCGGCCGGAGGTGCGGCGTGCGGATCGTGATCGCCGAGGACTCCGTGATCCTGCGCGACGGCCTCGTGGCCCTGCTCTCCCGGCGGGGCCACGACGTCGTCGCGGCCGTCGGTGACGGCGACGCGCTGGTCCGCGAGGTCGACGCGCTCGCCGCCGGCGACGGGCTGCCCGACATCGCGGTGGTCGACGTGCGGATGCCGCCGGGGTTTACCGACGAGGGGCTGCGCGCGGCGCTGACGCTGCGGTCGTCGCACCCGGGGCTCGGCGTGCTGCTGTTCTCCCAGTACGTCGAGACCCGCTACGCGGCGCAGCTGTTCGGCGGCGACGCGCGCGGCGTCGGCTACCTGCTCAAGGACCGCGTGGCCGACGTCGCCGACTTCCTCGACGCCCTGGAGCGCATCGCCGCGGGCCGCACCGTGCTCGACCCCGAGGTCGTCACGCAGCTCATGGGCGCCGCCCGCGTCGACCCCGGGGTGTCCCGGCTGACCCCGCGCGAGTCCGAGGTGCTGGAGCTCATGGCGCAGGGCCGGTCCAACGGGGCGATCGCGGAGGCGCTGTTCCTGTCCTACGGGGCGGTGGAGAAGCACGTCACGTCGATCTTCGGCAAGCTCGCGCTCGCCCCCGACGCCGGCGACCACCGCCGCGTCCTGGCGGTCCTGCGCTACCTGCACCTCGACGCCTGACGCCGGCGGGGCGGGCGCGCTAGCGTCGTCGCGGGCGCACCGCCCGCACCCGCGCCGACGAGGGGACCACCACCGTGCCGAAGCTCACCGCACCGCAGCTGCTCTGGACCGGGGTCGGGCTGGTGGTGCTCGGGATCATCGGCGGCTGGGTCGGGCAGGCGCTGATGTACGAGCTCCTGTACCGGGCGAGCTGGCTGTTCGGCTTCGCGTCGACCGTCGGGAACGCGCTCGTCGTGATCGGGGCGGCGATGATCGGCGGGGCGTTCGTCGTGGGCGCGCTCCAGCGGGGCCAGCGGGCGCCGCAGCAGCCGGTGGGACCGCAGCAGCCCGTGGGACCGCAGCAGCCCGTGGCACCGGGCGCGTACGG
Organism: Cellulomonas hominis; assembly: GCF_901521055.1. Lineage (GTDB taxonomy): Bacteria > Actinomycetota > Actinomycetes > Actinomycetales > Cellulomonadaceae > Cellulomonas > Cellulomonas endometrii. Next base: position 9,203 of record NZ_CABEGA010000086.1, read on the forward strand.
GGCACCGGGCCACCCGGGCGCGGCGTACCCCGCAGCGGCGTACCCCGGTGCCGGCCACCCCGGTGCCCCGTACCCCGGCCGGCCCCTATACCCAACTCGCCCCGCCGACGCCGGCCTCGGGGC
>NZ_CABEGA010000087.1 GCF_901521055.1 Cellulomonas hominis
GGCCAGCCCGATCGCCGTGGTCAGCGCCCGCGCGGCGCGGGCGCTGACCACGGCGATCGGGCTGGCCACGGCTGCGCTGCTCGCGCTCGTCGGGCTCGCGCCCGGACCTGCCGCCGCCACGTCGACCCCCGCCGCGCCGGTGGGTGACCGCCTCACGAGCGGTCAGGTGCTGCCGGCGGGCGGCTCGCTCGCGGCGGTCTCCGGCGCGCACGTGCTGAGCGTGGGCGCCGACGGGGACGTGACAGTCCGGCTGGGCACCGGCCCCGTGCTGTGGCACACCGGGACGACCGGGAACCCCGGCGCGCGGCTCGTGCAGCAGCCCGCCGGCGCGCTGGAGGTCCGGTCGGCGTCGGGCGCGCTGCTGTGGACCACGGGCGTGCAGTCGCCGGGCGCGCGGTCCGTGATCAAGCCCGACGGCGTGCTGTACACGATCGACACCGCGGGGCGGCTCGCGTGGAAGTCGACGACCGACGGGCCGGCCCTGCGGACGACCGGCACGGACCGGGTCGCGTCCGGCGGACTGCTGCTCGCCGGGGAGTCGATCGCGACCGGTGACGTGCGGCTCACGATGGGCGCCGACGGCGACCTCACGCTGGCGCGCGCCGGCACGGTCGTGTGGCGCACCGGGACGACCACGCGGGGGGCGGTCGCCCGGGTGACCACCGAGGGCGACCTGCAGGTCGTCGCGGACGGCACCGTGCTGTGGTCCACCGGCACGCAGGTGACCGGCTCGCGCCTGGTGGTCAAGGACCACGCGCGGATCTACGTGGTCGAGCCGTCCGGCACCAGCACCTGGTCCTCCCCCGCGCCCGTCGTCGAGCGGGTCCCCGCCGTGGTCTCCCTGCCGCTCCCGGCGCCGCTGCCCGTGGCGACCCGCCCCGGCGCGGGGCCGGGCAGCGTGACGACCGGCGGCGGCGAGGCGGGCGAGCGCGTGTACCGCACCGTCCTGTCCGGCGCCCCGCAGTACGCGGACCCGTCGTCCGAGCTCGCCCGCGCCGTCACGACCGCGCGGGCCCAGGGCCGCACCGAGGACGCGGCCCTGCTGGAGCAGGCGGCGACCGGCGGCGCGGCCCGGTGGCTCGGTCCCGCGGACGGCACGGCGGCGGTGCGCTCCTACGCCGCCGCCGCGACCACCGCGGGCCGGACCCCGGTGGTCGTCACCTACGCGATCCCCGACCGGGACTGCGGCAGCTACTCCGCCGGCGGGTTCACGAGCCACGCCGAGTACCGCGCGTGGGCGGACGCCGTCGCGGCGGGCCTGCGCGGCTCCCGCGCCGTCGTGGTCGTCGAGCCCGACGCCCTGCTGCACCTCGAGCGGTGCGGCGACCGGGACCAGCGCCTCGCCTCGCTGCGGTACTCCGTCGACGCGTACGTCGCCGCGGGCGCCGAGGTCTACGTCGACGCCGCCAGCAGCAACAGCTACGGCTGGAGCGCGGAGCAGCTGCGCGAGATGGCCCTGCGGCTCCGCGCCGCCGGGGTGGACCGAGCGGCCGGGTTCTCGGTCAACGTGTCGAACTTCCAGCGCAGCGAGCACGAGGTCGCCTACGGCACCTACCTGTCGGCGCTGCTCGGCGGGCCGGCGTTCGTGGTCGACACCTCCCGCAACGGCAACGGGCCGCTGGCCGGGCCCGAGGGAACCGTCTGGTGCAACCCCGAGGGCCGCGCACTCGGCGCCCGCCCGGCGGCCACCGGCAGCGGCCCGCACGTCGCGGACCTCTGGATCAAGACCGTCGGCCGCTCCGACGGCACGTGCAACGGCGGCCCGGTCGCCGGCACCTACTGGGAGGAGTACGTGCTGGGCCTCGCCGCCCGCGCGGGCTCCGCCGGGTAGGCGGGGTGGCGCCGGCGCTCACGTGGGCCGGGACGCCTCCGCCGGGACCGCCCGCAGGCGAGCGGCCTGACGCACCAGGTGGTCCCACTCGGCGACGTCCGTGGCGCGCCGGGCCGCGGCGGCGTAGGCGTCGGCCGCGGCGCGCGGGTCGCCCGCGAGCTCGTGCAGGTAGCCGCGGACGGCGTGCCAGCGGTGCCGGTCGCCCAGCACCTCGCGCAGCGGCTCCGTCTCGCGCAGCCCCGCGTCGGCGCCCCGCACGTGGCCCACCGCGACCGCCCGTCCGAGCACCGCCGCGGGGTCCTGCCGCACCGGGTCGCCGGTCAGGGCCACCAGGTCGTCGTACCAGGCGAGGACCTGCGGCCAGTCGGTCTCCCCCGCGGTGGCCGCGTCGTCGTGCAGCGCCGTGATCGCCGCCTCCACCTGGTACCGGCCCGGCCGGCCGGCGGCCAGCGCCGACTGCAGGACGCGCACCCCCTCGGCGACCTCGCGGGTGTCCCACAGCGCGCGGTCCTGCCGGTCGAGGGTGACGAGGCGGCCGTCCGCGTCGGTCCGCGCCGCGCGGCGGGCGTGGTTGAGCAGCATCAGCGCGAGCAGCCCCCGGGCTTCGGGCTCCTCGGTGGCGAGCGTGAGCTGACGCGCGAGCCGGATCGCCTCGGCCGCCAGGTCGACCCGGCCCCCGTGGCCCGTCGTGTACATCACGTAGAGCACCCGCAGCACGACGGCCAGGTCCCCCGGCCGGTCGAGCGGCCGGCCCCGCAGCGTGCGCTTCGCGCGGCTGATCCGCTGCGCCATCGTCGCCTCCGGCACGGCGAAGGCGTCCGCGACCTCCCGGGTGGTGAGGCCGCCGACCGCGCGCAGCGTCAACGCCACCTGGGACGCCGGCGCGAGGTCGGGGTGGCAGCAGCAGAACAGCAGGAGCAGCGTGTCGTCGCCCTGCTCGACGGCCCCGGCGGGCGGCTCGGCGTCGGTGGTCACCTCGCGTCGCCGCCGGGCCGCCTCGCTGCGCCGGGCGTCCACGAGCCGGCGGGCCGCGACGGTCGTCAGCCACGCCCGGGGGTCGCGCGGCGGGTGCTGCGGCCACACCCGCAGCGCCTCGAGCAGCGCCTCCTGCAGCGCGTCCTCGGCCGCGTCGAAGTCCTCGCCGCGCCGCACGAGCCCCGCCAGGACCCGGGGGACGAGGGCGCGCAGGGCACCCTCGTCCCCCGGGAGGTCCGCGGTCACGTCACCCGCCGGCGGGCGCGTCCGACATGACCTCCCGGACGTCGATCCACTCGTACAGCGGCGTCCCGCCCTGGCCCGGCTCGGACGACACGTACGCCGCGATCTCCAGCGCCCGCTCGTACGACTCGACGTCCACCATGTACCAGCCCGCCACCAGGTCGCTCGTCTCGGGCAGCGGACCCTCGGTCGTCACCGGCGCGGCATCCGGTCCGCCGTAGCGCACCCACGTCCGCTGGGGGGTCAGCGCCTGGGCGTCGACGAGCTCGCCGCGCTCCTCCAGCATCTCCCCCACGTGCCGCAGGAACGCCATGTGCGCCTCCACGTCCTGCGGGTCCCACTGGTCCAGCGGCGGCGACGGGCGGTACTGCTCGGGGCCGCCGCGGTAGTGCTTGAGGAGCAGGTACTTCGGCATGGTGCCTCCTGGTGCCGTGGGGCTGCGCCTGTCGCGGCCCTCCACCTGGGGAGCGGAGCCGGTCCGCGGTTCTCGACATCGAGGAGCGCGCTGGGGACGACGCCGTCCGCGCTGGACGCTAGGGCACGGGGGCTGGGATTGTCAGCCCCGGACGCACGAAGAGCGTCTGACGGAGGTCAGACGCTCTGCATGGCCGCTCACGAAGGCGAGGGGACCCGAACGGCTGGGCGATCCACCTCACAACGAACGTGCTCAGCCTACGTCAGCCCGCCCGACTCGTGTCCAGGAGAGCCGTGGAAGACCGGGACCACCTCACGGTCACCGACCAGCAGCGCGCCGAGTTCCGGCGCCTGATGACCGGAGGGCGCCTCGGTGTCTACGACGCCTCGGTGCGCGCGGCCGGGTCGCAGGGAGTGACCATCGACCCGCTCGACCTGTACGTGTACAACATGGCGCTCGCCGGTGCGCTGCTCGGGCCGCTGCACATGCTGGAGGTGGTGACGCGCAACGCCGTCCACCTCGAGCTGTCCCGGTACGCCGAGCGGGAGGACTGGTGGGCCCGGGGCTCGAGAGTCGTCCTGCTCGAACGGCACTACGAGCGGGTGGCCGACTTCGAGCGCAAGGTCGCACAGGGACTGAGCAGATCGCGCACGGTCCTCCCGGGTGACGTCGTCGCTGCCACCGACCTCGGCTTCTGGACCGGCCTTCTCGGCCGCGGCACGTCCCGCGGTGGAGCCGACTACCAGGCGCTGTGGGACGGCGTCATCCACCGGGCGTTCCCGCACACGCGTCGGCGCCGCGACCAGATGTGGACGCAGTACAACGCGATGCGGACGCTCCGGAACCGCATCGGGCACCACGAGCACATCCTCACGACGGACCCCCGACGCAGTCTCACGACCATCGTGGGTCTGATCGGCTCCGTCAGCAGGCCGCTCGCGGCATGGGTGGACGACCGGGCCCGCGTCGACGCCGTCCTGCGGCGCCATCCGCTCACCGGGCGGCCGGCCACCCACTTCTGACGGACGTGCGGAGGGCGTGGGATTCGAACCCACGAGGACGGGGGTGTCCCGCCCCAACGGTTTTCAAGACCGTCGCTTTCGGCCGCTCAGCCAGCCCTCCCGTGACGCCGCGACCCTACCGCGAGGGTGCGGCGACCACGTCACCCAGCGCCACCCGCGGACCGGCCGCGAGGACGCGCGCCACGGACGCCGCGACGTCCGACACGAGCGCTGCGGCCTGCGCCGGGTCGAGGCCGGCCGCGAGGTCCAGGCGGTCGACCGCCCGACCGACCCAGGCCGCGACGTCCTCGTCGTCCCACCCGCCGAGCGCCGGCCCCGAGCCGAGCACCGCGAGCGCCTCCGCGTCGTCCGCGGGCGTGAAGCCCGGCAGTGCCGCGTGCCCCGACTGGACGAGCAGCACGGCGGCGAGGGCGAACGCGGTCAGCGGCGCCGGCGCCCCGGCGGCGGCACTGTCGGCGTAGACCGGGAGGTTGCGGGTGCGCCACTTGGACACCGCGTTCAGGGCGATGTCGCCGAGGCGGTGGTGCAGGTACGGGTTGGTGAACCGCTCCAGGATCCCGGCGGCGAAGGCGTCGAGCGCGGCTCGGTCGCCGGGGACGGTCGCCAGGACCTCGTCGGCGACGAGCCGGTCGAGGTAGGCGCGCAGGTCCGGGTCGGCGTACGCCTCGCGCACGCTCTCGTGGCCGAGCAGCAGCCCGATGGCGCTGAGCGCGGTGTGCGACCCGTTGAGGATGCGGACCTTCTGCGCCCGGAACGGCCGGATGTCCGGCATGAACCGCACGTCGAGCCCGGCCCGGTCGAGCGGGAGGACCTCCCGGACGCGGTCGTCCCCGCCGATGGCCCACACGTGGAAGTACTCACCCTTGACGACGAGGCGGTCCGAGTACCCGATCTCCTGCTGGATGCGGTCGATGTCGTCGCGGGGGAACCCGGGGACGATCCGGTCGACGAGGGTGTCGGAGAAGCTGCACGCCTCCCGGACCCACGCGGCGAAGTCCTCCCCGAGCCCGGCGGCGGCGGCGTGCCGCAGGACGTGGGCGCGCAGGGTGGACCCGTTGTCCTCGATGAGCTCGCACGCGACGAACGCCAGGCCCTTGTCGGGCGCCCCCGCGTAGTGCCGGAACCGGTCGTGCAGCAGCGCCGTGACCTTCGCGGGGAACGACGCGGGCGGCTGCGCGGACAGGTCGTCGCCCTCGACGTAGACGATCCCGGCCTCGGTGGTGTTCGACAGCACCACCTGGAGCTCCGGCCGGAGGTACAGCTCGCGGTACCGCGCGAACTCCGTGTGCGCGGCGACGACCTCCTGCACGCAGTCGACCCGCGTGATGTCGCGGACCGGGACGCCGTCCTTCACGCCCTCCAGGTACACGTGGAACAGCCCGTCCTGCTCGCGGAGCAGGTCGAACGCGGGGTCGGGCTGCGCGGTGGCGTGCACGACCGCGACACCGGCGTCCATCACGCCCGCCTGGTTGGCGCGGTGGATCATCCAGTCCGCGAAGCCCCGCAGGAAGTTGCCGCCGCCGAACTGCAGGACGGTGACGGGCCGGACGGTGCGGGTGGTGGTGGTGCTGTCGAGGGGCTGCATCGCGGGGGTCCTCCGGGGGTCGCGGGCGTGGTCGTCGGCGTCGGGTCGGGGGCCGCTCACGTGACCGTCCCCAGCTGCCACGGCACGAACTCGTCCTGGCCGAGCCCGAGCTCCTCGCTGGCGGTCTGCTCCCCGGACGCGACGGCGATGATCCGGTCGAGGATCTCCTCACCGACCTGCGCCACGGTGGCGTCACCGTCGACGATGCGCCCGGCGTTCAGGTCCATGTCGTCGCGCATGCGCGTGTACATCTCGGTGTTCGTGGCGACCTTGATGGTCGGCGCGGGGCGGCTGCCGAGGACGGACCCGCGGCCGGTCGTGAAGCAGACGACCGTCGCGCCGCCGGCCACGAGCCCCGTGACGGACACCGGGTCGTACCCCGGGGTGTCCATGAAGCCCATGCCGCGCTCGGTGATCGGCTCGGCGTACTGGTAGACGGCGGACAGGTCGGCGTGGCCCGCCTTCGCCACGGCACCCAGTGACTTCTCGAGGATGGTGGTGAGCCCGCCCGCCTTGTTGCCCGGCGACGGGTTGTTGTCGAGGCTGCCGCCGCCCTGCGCGGCGTACTCCTTCCACCACGCGATCCGCTCCAGCACGGCCCGTGCGACGTCCTCGGAGACCGCACGGCGGGTGAGCAGGTGCTCGGCCCCGTAGATCTCCGGCGTCTCGGCCAGCACGGACCGGCCTCCGGCCGCGACCAGCAGGTCCGACGCGTGCCCGAGCGCCGGGTTCGCCGTGATGCCGGAGTAGCCGTCCGATCCGCCGCAGTTCAGCCCGAGCACCAGCTCGGAGACGGGGAACGGCTCCCGCGTGCGGGCGGCCAGCGCGGGCAGCATCCGGACGATGGCCTCGAAGCCGCGCTCGACCGTCGCGCGGATGCCGCCCTCGTCCTGGATCGACAGCGTCTCGACGAGGGTGTCGGACGCGACCGGCAGCGTGTCGACGATCGACTGCACCTGGACCATCTCGCAGCCCAGGCCGAGCACGAGCAGGCCGCCGAAGTTCGGGTGCGCCGCGTACCCGTGCAGGGTCCGCTGCAGCACCCCGCCGCCGGTGGAGGCCGGCACGAGCCCGCAGCCGCTCTGGTGGGTCAGCGCGAGCACGCCGTCGACGCCGGGGTGGGCCGCCAGCAGCGGCGTGACGCGGTCGGCGATCATCCGGGCGGTCGACGCCGAGCAGTTCACCGAGGTGAGGATGCCGACGTAGTTGCGGGTGCCGACCTTGCCGTCGGCCCGGCGGTATCCCTGGAACGTGCGGACGGGCCCGGTGGGTGCGGGCAGCTCGGTGTGCACGGTGGCCAGCTCGTGCGACGCGGCGCCCTCGTCCATCGCGAGGTTGTGCACGTGGACGTGCTCCCCCGGTGCGATGTCGGCGGACGCGCGGCCGATGGACTGGCCGTACTTGTGCACCCGGCCGCCCCGGGCGACGGGCCGGACGGCGAGCTTGTGGCCGCGCGGCACGTCGGTCAGGACGGTGAGCTCGCCGGCGCCGGTGCGCACGCGCGCGCCGGCCGGGAGGTCGCGGATCGCGACGACCACGTCGTCGGCCTCCGCGAGCTGCAGGGTGCTGCGGTCGGGATCGGTGGGCACGCGCTTCTCCTCGGTCATGCGGGCGTCCCGGGCTCGTCGGCGACGGCGACGCCGGCCTCGCGCTCCCGGGTCTCGGTCACGATCTCCGTGACGCGCTTGTCGGACAGCGGGTAGAGGAAGAACAGGACCGCGCCGGCCAGCGTGAGCGCGACGGCGGGGTAGAGGGTCTGCAGCGACTTGATGCCCTGGAGGATCCCGCCCGCCTGGTCCGCGAGGTCCGGGTCGGAGGTGAAGCGGGGCACGTAGCCGATCAGCGACAGCCCGAACCCGGCCGCGCCGCCCGCGAGCGCCTGCGCGATCTTGCGGGAGAAGTTGAACATCGAGTACGTGATGCCCTCGCGGCGGGTGCCCGAGCGCCAGTGCCCGTAGTCGATGACGTCCGAGACCATCGCCCAGGTGATGCCGTTGGGCAGCGCGATGCCGACGAACGACAGGCTGTACAGGATCGTGAACGTCACGGTGCTGGTCGGCAGCAGGAAGTTGAGCCCGTCGGCCACCGCGGCGAGCGCGAACCCGCCGAGCGCGACGTTCTTCTTGCCGAACCGGGACACCAGCCACGGGATGGTGAGGATCGCCAGGATCGACGAGCCGATGCCGAACATGTTGACGACGGCGAGCAGGTCCTGGTTCTGCAGGTTGTAGTCCGTGAAGTAGACGATCATCGCCGGCTTGATGTTGTAGGCCGAGATCGAGAACACGGTCATGAGCACCAGCACCAGCAGGGGCCGGTTCTGCACGATCGTCGTGGCGAAGCTGCGCGGGGTGATGCGCTCGTCGTTGCGGACGACCGGCACCGCCTCGGTGGTGCCGCGGAACGTCGCGTAGAACCCGAGCACGCCCACGACGGCCATCGCCGCGGCAGCCGCCGCGAAGCCGACCCGCTCGCTGCCGAACGCCCCGACGATCGGCATGAACGCCACGCCGGTGACCAGCAGCGCGGAGACGGAGCCGGCCTGCCGGAACGACGCGAGCTGCGCCCGCTGGGTGGGCTCCTGCGTCATGACCGACGCGAGGGACCCGTACGGCACGTTCGTGAACGAGTACAGGACGCCCCAGGCCATGTAGGACCCGTACGCGTAGACCAGGTTGACCCCGTCGGTCCCGCCCGGCGTCAGGAACGTGACGACCGTGAGCACCGCCAGCGCGATCGAGGAGTACATCATCACGGGCTTGAACCGGCCGTGGCGGCCACCACCCTTGCGGCGGTCGACCGCGATGCCGGCGACCGGGTCCATGAAGGCGTCGAAGATCTTCGTGAAGACGAAGACCCCGGCGGCGGCCGCGGGCGGGATGCCGGCGACGTCCGTGTAGAACTTCAGCAGGTAGGCCTGGCCCAGGTCGAACATGAAGCCGTTGCCCATGTCGCCGAGCCCGTAGGCGATCTTGTCCCGGAGGGGGAGCCGGCCCTGGGCGGTGGCTGCGCCGCGGCGGCCGGGCGGGGCGCTCGCGGCAGGGGCGGGGGTGGGGGGGCGGGGGGGGGGGGGGGGAGGGGGGGGGGGGGGGG
>NZ_CABEGA010000088.1 GCF_901521055.1 Cellulomonas hominis
GGGCGGGGGACGTGGTGGGCACGGCGGGGAACTCTACCGTCGCGTGAGGGTTGTCCCCGGACGCCGGCGGCCGGAGCTCAGTCCCCGGTCGTGCCGTCGACGTACGACCAGGCGCCGTCCTCGCGGACGAACCGGCTGACCTCGTGCTGCGAGCCGTTCCCGTCGGGGTGCCGGTAGTGGGCGCGGAACTCCACGGTGCCGGCGGTGTCGAACGGCCCGCCGCCCTGCGCGGCCACGACGTCGAGGCGGACCCAGCGCTGCGCGGGGTCCAGGTCCAGCGCGCGCGGCCGGGTGGAGGGATGCCAGGTCGCCAGGAGGTACGCGGTGTCACCGACGGCGAAGGCGCTGTACCGCGACCGCATCAGCGCCTCGGCGGTCGGCGCCGTCCGCTCGCCGCGGTGCAGGGGCTCGCAGCACTCGGCGTACGGCAGGCCGCTCAGGCACGGGCAGCGGGTGGGGGTCGCGGGCACCCGGCCAGTATGGGCGCGACCGACGTCCTGCACGGCGGGGGTGCGGGCACCGTCATGATGGTCCGGTGCCCACCCAGCCCACCGACGACGAGCTCGAGCTCATCCGCCAGTCCGGGGTCGCCCTGCGCGCCGGCCGGCTCAGCCTGTCCGCCGGCACCGGCTCGTACCGCGTGAAGTCCTCGATGGCCCGGGTCGCGCACGCGATCGGCGTCGACCGGCACGAGGCGCACGTCACCCTCACCGAGATCACGACCACGTCGCACCGCGGCGCGAGCTTCCGCACGGAGGTCGCCGAGGTCCGGACGGTCGGGATCAACGCCGACCGGCTCGCCGAGCTCGAGCGGCTGGCGGGATCGCTCGCCCGGTCCGGCCGCCGCGCCACGGTCGACGAGGTGTCCGCCGAGCTCGACCGCATCGAGCGCAAGCCGCTGCTCTACCCCGACGTGGTCAACGCGCTGTGGGCGGCCGTCGCGTGCGCCGCGTTCGCGTTCCTCAACCACGGCGGCCTCGTGGAGATGGCCGGTGCGTTCGCCGCCGCGTGGCTCGGCCAGCTCTGCCGCCGGCTGCTGCTGCACCGCGGGCTCAACCAGTTCGGCGTCACGATGGTCGCCGCCACGGTCGCCTGCCTCGCCTACCTCGGGCTGGTCTCCGTGCTGCACGGGCTCGGCGCGACCGAGGTCCGGCACGCCGCCGGGTACGTGTCCGCGGTCCTGTTCCTGGTGCCCGGGTTCCCGCTGGTCACCGGCGGGCTCGACCTCGCGAAGCTCGACTTCTCGGCCGGCGTCGCGCGGCTCACCTACGCGCTGATGATCCTGACCTCCGCGGCGCTCGCGGTGTGGGGCGTGTCGATCGCGGTCGGGCTGACCCCGGACCCGGAGGCCGGCCTCCCCGTCGCGCCCGGGCTGCTGCTCGTGCTCCGGATGCTCGCGAGCTTCGTCGGCGTCCTCGGCTTCGCCCTCATGTTCAACAGCCCTTGGCGGATGGCCCTCGGCGCCGCCGGCGTCGGCATGCTCGCGAACACCGGGCGGCTCTACCTCGCGGACACCGGTCTCGCCCCGCAGGCCGCCGCGGCCGGGGCCGCGCTCGTCGTCGGGCTGCTGGCAGCCGTCCTCGCCCCGCGGCTCGGCGTCCCCCGCGTCACCGTCTCCGTGCCGGCGGTCGTCATCATGGTCCCCGGTGTGTCGGCCTACCGGTCGGTGTTCTACCTGTCCAACGGCGACACCACCCAGGCGCTCGCCTACGGCGTGCAGGCCGGGCTCGTGGTCGTGGCGCTCGCGGTGGGCCTGGCCGTGGCGCGGATGCTCACCGACCGGGAGTGGGCGTTCGAGCACTGAGCCGCCCCGCCGAGCGGCGCTTTGGCGCTGCCGTCCGCGCCGGGTACCCTGGGTCCGCATCTGGAGACGTCGCATAGCCAGGTCTAGTGCGCGACCCTGCTAAGGTCGTGAAGGGGCAACCCTTCCGTGGGTTCAAATCCCACCGTCTCCGCTTCCCGAAGGCCCGGTCGTCGCGACCGGGCCTTCGTCGTCCCGGGGGACGGCGCCTTCGCGGTGTCGGGGGATGCACCCGCCCGGGTTGCTCCGCAGGTCACCGGTGGAACGCGCCGCTGCTCACCCCCTAGTCTCGGGCGGGACCACGAGACCAGCAGGGGGTAGCTGTGGGAGAGATCGACCCGGGGGCCGTCCGCACCGCGGCGAGCTACGTCGAGTACGCCGCGGCGATCGCGCGCAAGAACGTGCCGGACGAGGTCGGCGACGTCGCCACCGCGCTCAGCGGCAGCGCGAGCGGCGCGGCCGCCACGTCGCTCGCCACCGCCTGGAGCACCGCCTTCGGCGACTGGGCGACGAGCGCCGAGACGCACGCGCAGGGGATGCGCGACGCGGCTGCCGCGTGGGAGGCCACGAACCAGGGCGTCGCGTCCCGGTTCGACCGCCAGGGCCAGGCGGTGCGCTGATGGTCTCGCCCTCCCAGCTCGCCTCGTGGCGTCCCGCGCGGCTGAGCGAGATCGCCGACGAGATCGCGACCCACCGGACGACCCTGACGCGCCTCGACGACGACCTCGCCACCGGCAGGCCGCCCGCGTCCTGGACGTTCGCCGACGCCGACTCCGCCCGGACCGAGCACGACCGCCTCACGGCGGCGCTCGCGACGCAGGTCTCCGAGACCGTCGGGGTCGTGTCGGCCCTCGACGCCGCGGCGACCTCCATCCAGACCGCGCAGAACCTGCTCGAGGGCGCCATGCGCCGGGCCGGGTCGCACGGGCTGCACGTCGACACCACGACCGGCGCCGTCAGCAGCACGAAGACCTACGACGACCCCGAGGACCTCGAGTACGCGCGGACGGTGATGAACGAGGTCGCCGAGCAGATCACGACCGCGCTCACCGACGCGCAGGCCGCGGACGACGCCCTGGCGGCCGCCCTCAGCACCGCCGCGACCACCGACGTGAACACCGTCGGCAGCCTGGAGCAGCAGCGGCAGGTCCTGGAGTTCCAGGAGCTGAGCCCCGCCGACCAGGCGCAGTACCTGCTGGACCACCCCGGCGACTACGCGCTCCTGGACGACTACACCTCGCCCGAGGTGAAGGCGCTGGTGGGCCAGGAGATCGCGGGGGAGCTGGACGACGCTGCCCGGGACGCGACCGCGTTCGGCGACGCGGACCAGGTGGCCCGCCTCAACGGGCTGCTCGGAGCCTTCGGCGACGACCCCGCGGTCATGGCGCCGATGTACGAGCGCCTCGGCCCGGACGGCCTGCTCGCCACCTACAACGGCATGTCGTCGATGATGTACGTCGGCTCGAACGTCGAGGAGCTCGGCGCCCTCGCCGGCGAGCTGCGCTCCGGCCTGCAGGCGGCGAGCACCGCCCCCGGCTTCGACGGCAAGGGCTTCGGCGAGGACCTGGTCCGCTACGCCACCTACGGCATCACCGATGACGAGCGCGACGCCTTCCAGTACGCGTACCCCTCCGCGAGCGGCGGGGGCGCGGCCGTCCTCGACTACCTGCTGCGCGAGGGCGAGTACGGCGAGGGCTTCGTCCGGGGCGTCGCGTGGGAGCTCGACGAGTTCGAGCGCGCCGACCCGCAGTGGGCCCAGACCTGGATGCACCACAACTCCTTCGCCTCCCCGCTGAACGGCCTGGACTCCGGCGACTCGCTGACGATCCGGGAGCCGGACCCGATGGCGAGCGTGATGGGGCAGCTCGGCAAGCACCCCGGGCTGGGGCTGGAGTTCTTCTCGGACGGCAAGGGCGAGGACCGGTCGGAGTTCTACTTCGGGAAGCGGGACTGGAGCCGGGACGGGTTCGGCGGAATCTCCGAGGCCGCGCTGGCCATCGGCACCGACCCGGACAACCTCGCCGCCGACCCCGAGAAGACCGGGATGTTCGTCTCGCGGTTCTTCGACCAGCTGCCGGACAACCCGCGGTTCGACGCGGAGCACGCGGCGGCGGGGGCGGAGCCGGTCGCGGACCTGCTGAAGCACTACATGCCCTCGGTGGAGGCGGCCGCGGCGGGTGACGGCGCCGACCACGGCGCGAGGCTGCGGGACTTCACGACCAACGCGTACCTCGGGACACTCCTGGACTACCCCGTCCTGGACAAGGTGGACCTGGACGGCCTGCTCAAGGTGGCGCTGAGCACCGAGGACGGCATGTCGCGGATCGCCGAGGGCGTCGCCGGGTTCCGGCAGATGCAGCTGACGAACTTCGCCCTCCAGCACCCCGGCGTGGACGGCGCGCAGGCCAACTTCGCGGACCTGCAGAAGATCCTCAACGACGGCTCGCGCCTCGAGGGCTACATGCAGCACTCGGTCGGTGACATCGCGATCGAGGGCGCCAAGTCGGCCGATCAGCAGGTCGCTGTGTTCACGGGCCTCGTGTCCGAGGCCGCGGGTCTGCTGCCGGTGCCATTCGCCGACGAGGCGGGCGACGCGCTCGGCGAGGTCGGGAAGAAGGCGTGGGAGGCGGCGTGGGGCCACGTGCAGCAGATCCCGACGGACCACGTCACCGAGGCGTTCGGCAACAACGAGGACGCCGCCCGGAACGAGCAGACGGGGGAGGCGCAGCTCGGTCGCGAGCGGATGGTCATCTCGACCTACCTCTCGCTTGCGCAGGCAGGCGTCCTGGAGGTCCCGGAGACGATGCGCGACACGTGGATGCCCGGCGGCCAGATCGTCTCGCTCGAGAGCATCAGGCCGGAGGACCTCCAGACGTTCCGCTCCGAGGCGGCGGACGCCCTCAGCAAGGTGCTGAGCGTCACCGAGCTGGAGCTGACGTACAAGGACCCCTTCACCTCGTGGAACGGCGAGTGAGGGGCGGGCGGCTCGTCGTCGCCGCGGCCGCCGTCCTGGTCCTCGCGGGGTGTGCGGGCGAGCCGGTCCTGCTGGACGACTCGGACTTCACGGGCGTGACGTCGACCAGCCAGAACGAGTGGGGTGGTGGCACGCCTGGTCCCACCTGGTGCTCGGGCATCGGATCCGCGCAGTACGCGGCGGGTGGGTCCGCCAGCTCATGGCTGTCCTTCGGCGATCATGGTGACGCCGGGGCGGCGCTCATCGACCGTTCATCGGACTCCGCATCGGCGGAGTACTTCGTCGGCAAGATCTCGGAGCAGGCGACGGCGTGCGCTGACTCCGAGGCGACGACCCGCGGGTACTCCATCGAACTGCTCACCGGCCTCGGCGAGGGGGAGTTGGGCTGGACCACCCGCACGAGCGACGGCGAGTGGGGGGAGTACGCGCTGATCCCGCTGGACGAGTGGCGGCTCCTCGCGGTCGGCTTCTCGACGTTCGAGGACGAGCCGCCGGTCGACCTGGACGAGCTGATCGAGCACGCGAGAGACGGCGCTGAGCAGTTCCCGTCCGACCGTGGGTGAGCGGCGTCTCCCCACGGTGACTGGCCTCGTGGTGACTGGCCTGCTGGTTCTCGGAGGGTGCGGGTCGTCGCCCGTCCTCCTCGAGGAGTCCGACTTCACCGGCGTGCAGGCGGAGCAGCAGAACGAGGCGGCCTACGCACCGGGCTGGACGTGGTGCGACGCCCTGCGACCGAGCTCCTACATCGACGGCGGGGCGGTGAGCTCGTCGCTCACGTTCGGGGACCGTGAGCGGGCCGCGGCCACGATCATCGACGGCTCGCCCGACGACCTGCCCGCCGACTACATGCTCGAGCAGTACGAAGCGCAGGCCGACTCGTGCGCGCGCTCGGACGCCACGACCCGCGGCTACTCCATCGAGCCGCTCACCGGCCTCGGCGAGGGGGAGGTGGGCTGGACCACCCGCACGAGCGACGGCGAGTGGGGCGAGTACGTGCTGATCCCGCTGGACGAGTGGCGGCTGCTCGCGGTCGGCTTCCAGACGTCCGAGGACGAGCCGCCGGTCGACCGCGCCGAGCTGGTCGAGCACGCCCGGGAGGGCGCGGAGCAGTTCCCGCCCGAGCGCGGCTGAGCCCGCCGCTGCCGCTACAGTCGCGGCAGCGCGAGGCGACGACGACGCGGTCGCCCGGTGCTCGACAGCGCTCGGAGGAGCCGGTGGACGCGGACGTCATCATCGTGGGGGCGGGCCTGGCCGGGCTGGTCGCGGCGGGCCAGCTCGTCGGCGCGGGGTACCGGGTCGCGGTCGTGGAGCAGGAGGGCCCGGCGAACCTCGGCGGCCAGGCGTACTGGTCGTTCGGGGGGATCTTCCTGGTCGACACCCCGATGCAGCGCCGGTTCGGCGTCCGCGACTCCCTCGATCTCGCGTGGCAGGACTGGCAGGGCAGCGCCGGCTGGGACCGGCTCGACGGCGAGCTGCCGCAGGACGCGTGGGCGCAGCGCTGGGGGCGGGCGTTCGTGGAGTTCGCCGCGGGCGACGCGCTGCCGTGGCTGCAGGCGAACGGCGTGCGGTTCACCCCCGTGGTCGGCTGGGCGGAGCGCGGCGACGGCCGGCCCGGCGGGCACGGCAACTCGGTGCCGCGGTTCCACGTGCCGTGGGGGACCGGCACCGGGATCAGCGAGCCGTTCGCCGACCGGGCGCGCGCCGCCGCGGCCGACAGGCGGCTGACCTTCCACCACCGGCACCGCGTCGACGGCCTCGTCCGGACCGACGGTGCCGTCACCGGCGTGCACGGCACCGTCCTCGCGCCGGACGACGCGCCCCGCGGGGCACCGACCAACCGCACCGCCGTCGGCGAGTTCACGCTCACCGCGCAGGCGGTCGTCCTCGCCAGCGGCGGGATCGGCGGGAACCACGAGCTGGTGCGCCGCTGGTGGCCCGACCGCCTCGGGACCCCGCCCGCCCGGATGCTCACCGGCGTGCCCGCGCACGTCGACGGCCGCGTGCTCGACATCGCGGAGCGCGACGGCGTGCGGCTCGTGAACCGGGACCGCATGTGGCACTACACCGAGGGCATCGCCAACTGGGACCCCGTCTGGCCCGGACACGGCATCCGGATCCTGCCCGGCCCGTCGTCGGTGTGGCTCGACGCGCTGGGGCGGCGGCTGCCCGCGCCCGGCCTGCCGGGGCACGACACGCTCGGCACCCTGCGGCTGCTGCGCACCGACCCCGACCTCGCGCCGTACGACCACTCCTGGTTCGTGCTGACCCAGAAGATCATCGAGAAGGAGTTCGCCCTCTCCGGGTCGGAGCAGAACCCCGACCTCACCGGGCGCGACTACCGGCTGCTGCTGCGGACGCGGCTCGGGCGCGGCGCCCCCGGGCCCGTCGAGGCGTTCAAGCGCAACGGCGCCGACTTCGTCGTCGCGGACCACCTCGGGGAGCTCGTCGACGGCATGAACGCGCTCACCGGCGGCGCCCCCGCCCTCGACGCCCACGCGATCGAGCGGCAGATCCGGGAGCGCGACGCCCAGCTCACCAACCCGTACGCCAAGGACGCGCAGGTGCTGAGCATCCGCAACGCCCGGCGGTACCGCGGCGACCGGCTGCTGCGCGTCGCCACGCCGCACCGCATCCTCGACCCAGCGGCCGGGCCGCTGATCGCCGTCCGGCTGCGCGTCATCACCCGCAAGACGCTCGGCGGCATCCAGACGGACCTGGACGGCCGGGCGCTCGGCACCGACGGCGCGCCCGTGCCGGGGCTGTACGCGGCGGGGGAGGCCGCGGGGTTCGGCGGCGGCGGCGCGCACGGGTACAACGCGCTGGAGGGGACGTTCCTGGGCGGCTGCCTCTTCACCGGGCGGACCGTCGGGCGGGCGCTCGCGGACGCGTTGTAGCCGCCGTGCATCCACGGCCGGGGTCCGTGCCGTAGAGGAGGTGTCAGCACACCTCGCCCCCGATGGAGGGGGCACGGACCGAGGAGCACCCCATGCATCGTCCGTCCCGCATCGCCACGGTCGGCGTCGCCGCCGCCGCGCTCACCCTCGCCGCGGGCATCCCCGCCGGCGCCGCGACCGGTGGCACCGCGTCGCTGTCCGTCCTGCACGGCGTGCCCGACCTGACCGTCGACGTCTGGGTCGACGGCGCTCGCGCGCTCGACGACTTCACCCCCGGCAGCCTCGCCGGACCGCTGGACCTGCCCGCCGGCGCCCACAGCGTCGCGATCACCGCGGCCGACGCCGCCGACGCGAGCTCGCCCGCCATCGGGCCGGTGGACCTCACGCTCGACGCCGGCACCAGCTACACCGCGGTCGCCCACCTCGACGCCGCCGGTCAGCCGACGGCCACGCTGTTCACCAACGACACGTCCCCCGTGGCCGCCGGTCAGGCCCGGCTGACGGTCCGGCACACCGCGGCGGCCCCGGCCGTCGACGTGCTCGCGGGCGGCAGCCCGGTCATCACCAACCTGTCCAACCCGGACGAGCAGTCGCTCACCGTCCCCGCCGGCACCGTGTCCGCCGCCGTCGCGGCGACCGGGACCACGCAGCCGGTGATCGGCCCGACCGACCTCCCGCTCGCCGAGGGCGTCAGCACCATCGTCTACGCCTGGGGCTCGCTCGACGCCGGGAACCTCCAGCTCGCCGTGCAGACCATCGACGGCCTGCACTCCGCGCCGGGCGGCGTGCCGTCCGGTGAGCTCGGCCTCGCCGCCGACGGGCCCTCCCCGATCGTCTGGCTCGGCGGCGCTGCCCTCGTCGCCGCGCTCGGCGCCGCGCTGCTGACCGCCCGCCGGCCGGCCGCGCAGCGTCGCTGAGGGGGCCGGGGCGCGGGTGCGTCCGTCCCGCCCGCCCGCGCCCCGGTCCGTTTCTCCCGCCCTTCCTACCCCCCACCGGAGCACCCACCG
>NZ_CABEGA010000089.1 GCF_901521055.1 Cellulomonas hominis
CGGGAGTGGGTAGTGTGTCGTGTTTTTTTTGAAAGGAAGAGGCGGCAAGAGGAGGAGGGTGGGCTGGTGGGGGGCGGGGAGTTTTTAAAAAGAGCGGGGGGCGGGGGCCCCGGGGGGGGGGGGGGGGGGGGGGGGGGGCCCCCCCCCCCCCCCCCCCCGCCCGCGCCGGGAGTCCCATGCTGCTCCGCCTGCTCCGCGAGTACCTGCGGCCCTACCGCTCGCAGGTCGCGTACGTGCTGCTGCTCCAGCTCGCGCAGACCATCGCCACGCTCTACCTGCCCAGCCTGAACGCCGACATCATCGACAAGGGCGTCGCCGTCGGCGACACCGGCTACATCCTGCGGATCGGCGTCCTGATGCTCGGCATCAGCCTGCTCCAGGTCCTGTGCTCGGTCCTGGCCGTCTACTTCGGCGCGCGCGTCGCGATGTCGTTCGGCCGGGACCTGCGCGAGGGGCTGTTCACCCACGTGCAGGAGTTCTCCGCCCGGGAGGTCGCGCAGTTCGGCGCGCCCTCGCTCATCACCCGCACGACCAACGACGTGCAGCAGGTGCAGATGGTCGTGCTGCTGACGTTCACGATCATGGTGATGGCCCCGATCATGCTGGTCGGCGGCGTCGTCCTCGCGCTCCAGGAGGACGTCGCGCTGTCCCGGCTGCTGCTCGTGGTCGTCCCGGTGCTGGGCGTCGTCGTCGGGCTGATCGTCAGCCGGATGGTGCCGTACTTCCGCGTGATGCAGCAGCGGATCGACGGGATCAACCGCGTCATGCGCGAGCAGATCACGGGGCTGCGGGTCATCCGGGCGTTCGTGCGGGAGCGGCGGGAGGCCGAGCGGTTCGGCCAGGCCAACGACGCGCTGTTCGACACCTCGCTGCGCGTCGGCCGGCTGATGTCGCTGATGTTCCCGGTCGTCATGCTCATCATGAACGTCACCAGCGTCGGCGTGCTGTGGTTCGGGGCCGGGCGCATCGACGCGGGGGAGATGCAGGTCGGGGCCCTGACGGCGTTCCTCAGCTACATCATGTACATCCTGATGGCCGTCATGATGTCGACGATGATGTTCGTGATGGTGCCCCGGGCCGTCGTGTCCGCGGAGCGCATCGCGGTGGTCATGGACACCGAGTCGTCCGTCGTCCCGCCGGCCGCACCCGTCCGGCTCGCGCAGCCGCGCGGGCGCGTCGAGCTGCGGGACGTGGAGCTCCGGTACCCCGGGGCGGAGCGGCCCGTGCTGCACGGGATCGACCTGGTCGCCGAGCCGGGGGAGACCACCGCGGTGATCGGCTCCACCGGGTCCGGCAAGACGACGCTGGTCAACCTGGTGCCGCGCCTGTTCGACGCCACCGGCGGCAGCGTCCTGATCGACGGGGTCGACGTCCGGGACATCGCGCCGCAGGACCTCTGGCGGCTGATCGGGCTGGTGCCGCAGCGCCCGTACCTGTTCAGCGGCACGGTCGCGTCGAACCTCCGGTACGGGAACCCCGACGCCGCCGACGACGACCTCTGGCACGCGCTCGAGGTCGCGCAGGCGCGGTCGTTCGTCGAGGAGCTGCCCGAGGGGCTCGACGCCCCGATCGCGCAGGGCGGCACGAACGTGTCCGGCGGGCAGCGCCAGCGGCTGGCCATCGCGCGGGCGCTGGTCAGCAAGCCGGCGATCTACCTGTTCGACGACTCGTTCTCGGCGCTCGACTACGCCACCGACGCCGCGCTGCGGGCCGCGCTCGTGCCCGAGACCCGGCACGCCGCGGTGATCGTCGTCGCGCAGCGGGTGGCGACCATCCGCGACGCCGACCGGATCGTCGTCCTGGAGGAGGGCGCGGTGGTCGGCACCGGCACCCACGCGGAGCTGATGGCGAGCTGCCGGACCTACCAGGAGATCGTGCTGTCCCAGATCAGCGCGGAGGAGGCGGCGTGAGCACCGAGGACGAGACCCGCACCGAGCAGGCACCGGTCGCCGCGCCGCGCCGGATGCCCGGGCGGGGCATGGGGCCCGGCGCCGGCCTGGGCATGCCCGGCGAGAAGTCGCTGGACTTCCGCGGGTCCGGCCGGCGCCTGCTCGGCGTGCTGCGCCCCGAGCGCTGGCGGCTCGTCGCCGTGGTGCTGCTCGGCATCGCGTCGGTCGCGCTCGCGGTCACCGGCCCGAAGGTGCTCGGCAGCGCGACGGACGTCATCTTCGACGGGGTCGTGGGGCAGCAGCTGCCCGCGGGCGCCACGAAGGCGGAGGCGATCGAGGGGCTGCGCGCGCAGGGGCAGGACCGGCTCGCCGACATGCTCGGCGGGATGGACGTCGTCCCCGGGCAGGGCGTCGACTTCACGGCCCTGCGCGGCCTGCTGCTGGCGGTCGTCGCGATCTACGTGGCGTCGTCCCTGTTCGGGTACCTGCAGGGCCTCCTCACGACGGGCGTCGTGCAGCGGGTGGTCTACCGGCTGCGCGAGGACGTCGAGGCGAAGCTCGGCCGGCTGCCGCTGCGGTACTTCGACGGGCAGGCCCGCGGCGAGGTCCTGAGCCGCGTCACGAACGACATCGACAACGTCGCCCAGACGCTGCAGCAGACCCTGTCTCAACTGATCACCGCGGTGCTCACCGTGGTGGGCGTGCTGGCGATGATGGTCTGGATCTCCCCGCTGCTCGCGCTCGTCGCCCTCGTCACCGTGCCGCTGTCCGTGGTTGTCACCGCGGCCATCGCGAAGCGGTCGCAGCCGCAGTTCATCGCGCAGTGGCGGTGGACGGGGTCGCTCAACGCGCACATCGAGGAGATGTACACCGGCCACGCGCTGGTCAAGGTGTTCGGGCGCCAGGAGCAGGCGATCAGCCAGTTCCACGACCAGAACGGCGAGCTGTACGCGGCGTCGTTCAAGGCCCAGTTCATCTCCGGGATCATCCAGCCCGCGATGGGGTTCCTCGCGAACCTCAACTACGTGGTCGTGGCCGTGGTGGGCGGGCTGCGCGTCGCGTCGGGCTCCCTCACGCTCGGCGACGTGCAGGCGTTCATCCAGTACTCGCGGCAGTTCACCCAGCCGATCACGCAGATCGCCTCGATGATGAACCTGCTGCAGTCGGGCGTCGCCTCCGCGGAGCGGGTGTTCGAGCTGCTCGACGCCCCGGAGCAGGAGCCCGACCCGGACCGGCCCGCGCGGCTGCCCGAGCGGGTGCGCGGACGCGTGGTGTTCGAGGACGTGTCGTTCCGGTACGTCCCGGGGACGCCGCTGATCGACGGCCTGTCGCTGGTCGCGGAGCCCGGCCAGACGGTCGCCGTCGTCGGCCCCACCGGCGCCGGCAAGACCACGCTGGTGAACCTGCTCATGCGGTTCTACGAGATCGACGGCGGGCGGATCACGCTCGACGGCGTCGACACCCGCGAGCTCACCCGCGACGACCTGCGCTCCCGGGTGGGGATGGTGCTGCAGGACACCTGGCTGTTCGGCGGCACGATCCGGGACAACATCGCGTACGGGGTCGAGCACCCGGACGAGGACCGGATCGTCGAGGCGGCCGTCGCGACGCACGTCGACCAGTTCGTGCGGGCGCTGCCCGACGGCTACGACACGGTGGTCGACGACGAGGCGGCGAACCTGTCCGCCGGCGAGAAGCAGCTGCTGACCATCGCACGGGCGTTCCTCGCCGACCCGGCGATCCTCGTGCTCGACGAGGCGACGTCCTCGGTGGACACGCGCACCGAGGTCCTCGTGCAGCAGGCGATGAGCACCCTGCGCTCCGGGCGGACCTCGTTCGTCATCGCGCACCGGCTGTCGACGATCCGGGACGCCGACGTGATCCTCGTGATGGAGCACGGGTCGATCGTGGAGCAGGGCTCGCACGACGAGCTGCTCGCGGCCGGCGGGGCCTACGCGCGGCTGTACGCGAGCCAGTTCGCGGCGGCGGTCGCCCTCGAGGACTGACGGGGCGCGGGCCGGTCAGTCCGCCGGGCGGTCCGAGTAGCCGGCGGCGAGGGCGTGCAGGAACGCCTCCTCCGCCTCGTACGGCGCCGTCGCGGCCGTCTCGCCGTCGTCGTCCAGCGGCAGCAGCTGCTGGAGGGCGCCGGCGTGGGCGTTGACCAGGTCCACCACCGCGGCGCGCCACTCCTCGTTCGACCGGGGTGCCGGTCCGGGCGTCGCGTCGAGCCCGAGCAGCGCCGCGTCGACGGGCGTCCCGGAGGCGGTCGCCGCCTCCAGGGCCCGTGCGACCGACGCCTCGACGTGGTCGTCGTCCTCGACGCAGGCCAGCAGGGCGGTCCAGTGGTCGCTCATGCGAGCCATCGTGCCCCGGACCTGCGCGGTCGGCGACCGCGGGCGGGGCCCCGGCGCCGCTGCGACGTGGCTGCGAGGCCGCTGCGAGGGTGCGGGTCTGTGCTGGTCCCGCACGCCGCGGCGCAGCCCGTGGCCCGACCCCCTGGAGGACCGCATGACCACGACCGCGACGCAGGCCGGCCCGTCGGACCTGTTCCAGCCCGTCGGTGGCACGACCGAGGAGGTCGCCGCCCGCGTCATGGCGGCGAGCCTGGGAGCCCAGGAGCTCGCGGCCGTCCACGCGGGCGAGCGCCTGGGCTGGTACCGCGCGCTCGCCCGGCACGGTCCCTGCCGGGCGGAGGAGCTGGCGGCGCTGACGGCGACGCACGGGCGGTACGTGCGGGAGTGGCTCGAGCACCAGGCCGCCGCCGGGTACGTGACGGTGGACGGTGACGCGTTCGCCCTCACGCCCGGGGCGGCGGAGGTGCTGACCGACGTCGACTCCGCGGCGTACCTCGCGCCGCTCGGGCGGATGCAGGCCGCGAGCGGGCGGGTCGTCGACGACCTGCACGCGGCGTACCGGTCGGGCGGCGGCGTCTCGTGGGAGCGGCTCGGTGCCGACGCCCGGGAGGCGCAGGCCGCGCTGAACCGGCCGTTCTTCCTGCACGGGCTCGCCGGCCTCGTCGCCGAGGCGCTGCCCGAGCTCGACGGGCGGCTGCGAGCGGGGGCTCGCGTCGCGGACATCGGCTGCGGGGAGGGCTGGTCGTCGGTGGGGCTCGCGCTCGCCCACGAGGAGGTCGAGGTGACCGGGATCGACGTGGACGCGCCGTCGGTGGAGGCGGCGCGGCGGCACGCGGCGGCCCTGGGCGTGGAGGACCGGGTGCGGTTCGTGGCGTCGGACGCGGCGGCGGTCGAGGCGGGCGGGGAGCGCTACGACCTGGTCACCGCGTTCGAGTGCGTGCACGACATGGGCGACCCGGTGGCGGTGCTGCGGGCGGCGCGGGGCCTCGCGGCGCCCGACGGCTGGGTGCTGGTGGTGGACGAGCGGGTGGAGCCGGAGTTCACGGCGCCCGCCGGCCCCCTGGACCGCTGGTTCTACGGGTTCTCGCTGGGCGTGTGCCTGCCCGACGGGCTGTCGCACACCGGCGGCGTCGGCACCGGGACGGTGATGCGGCCGGCGACGCTGGAGGGGTACGCCCGTGCGGCGGGGTTCTCAGCCCTCGAGGTCCTGCCGGTCCGGCACGACCTGTTCCGGTTCTACCGCCTCCACCTGTGACCCGCCGATCCGGTCCGCGGCGAGGGACAGGTCCTGGGCACGCCCCTGCGCGACGAGCTGCCGCAGCCGGCGGGCCCCGAGCTGCTCGCCCAGATCCGCGCGGACGGTGGCCAGCGCATCGGCCTCGACGCCGTAGGTCTCCGGCAGGTCGGGCGCGGTGACCGTGCCGAGCAGGCGGGCGGCGTCGTCGGGCCTGCCCAGCCGGAGCAGCAGCGGGACCGCGTTGCGCAGCGCGGTGAGCAGGTGCGTGCGGTCACCGGTGGGGGCCCAGGCCCGTGCGAGGTCCAGCAGCTCGTCGAGGGCGCCCGCCGGGTCGGGCCGCCGGGCGACGGCCGCGACGGTCGCCGCGCGCGCGACCCCGGACAGGTACCGGTTGCCGGTCCCGTCCGCCAGCGCGCGCGCCTCGCCCAGCGCGCCGAGCGCCGCCTCCGGGTCGGTGCGCGCCAGCACCTCCCCGGTGCTGAACGCCAGCCATCCCCGGTCGGTGGGCGCGGCGTGCACGGGGTGGACGGCGTGCTCCAGGGCGGCCAGCGCGGTGCGGGCCTGCGTCGGGCGGTCCCGGTAGGCGGCGACGAGCACCGGGTACGTCAGCCCCACGGTGCGGTAGTGCGGGTCGCCGGCGTGCTGGGCGGTGGCGGCGATGCGGGCGCCCAGCGCCACGGCCTCGTCCGTGCGGCCCTCGTACAGGGCGAGGTCGGCCAGCACCTCCAGGGCGTGCAGCCGGTCCGCGACGTCGGTCGCGGTCGCGAGGGCGGCGGCGGCCCGGCGCCCGGCGGCGGCCCGGTGGCCCTGGACCAGCGCGCGCGCGGCGAGGGCCGCCAGCACCGCGGGGGCGTCCTCCCGGCCCGGCACCGGCCAGGCGAGCACGTCGGTGCGCAGGGCGTCGACGGCGTGGACGTGCAGGGCGCGGGTCAGCCGGACCGCCACCTCGGGATCGTGGGTCGCGGACCACGCGTGCGCGAGACGCAGGTCGGGCAGCAGCTCGGTCAGCCGGGCGCGGGCGTCGGCCTCGCCCGGTCCGCGCAGCGCGTGGTCGGCCTCACGCGCGACGCCCAGCAGCACCGCCGCGTGCCGGGCACGCAGGTCCTCGGGCGGCGGGCCCACCACCGCGCGGACCGTCTGCAGCATCCGGTAGCGGGTGCGGCCGCGGGCGTCGTCCCGCACGAGCAGCGAGGCGGCCGCCAGCTCCTCGGCGGTCGTGGCCGGGACGTCCAGCACCCGCGCCGCGAGGTCCGGGGGGCAGGCCGTCGCGAACACCGGCCACCCGTCGAGCGCGCGGCGCGCGTCGGGCGGCAGCAGCTCCCGGGACCACGCGACCACCGCGCCAAGCGACCGGTGCCGCGCGGGGGCGTCCCGGCGCGGGGACGCGAGCGCGGCCAGCGCGGCCAGCCGGGCATCCAGCAGGTCGGCGACGTCGGCGACGCTCAGCGTGGCGGTGCGGGCGGCCGCCATCTCGAGCGCGAGCGGCAGCCCGTCCAGGCGGGCCACGACGCGCTCGACGGGGTCGTCACCGTCGTCGCCGGCCGGCGGCTCAGAGGCGGGCGCGTGGCCGCCGGCGGCACGCGCGCGCTCGCGGAACAGCACCGCCGCGGGGGAGTCGGGGCCCGTGGTGCCGAGCGGGGCGACGGGGACGACGTGCTCGCCGGCCACCCGCAGCGGGGTCCGGCTCGTCGTCAGCACGCGCAGCGGCCCCGGCTCGGACAGCAGCAGGTCGACGCACTCGGCGACGGCCGCGGGCAGGTGCTCGCAGTTGTCCAGGACCAGCAGGAGCTCACGGTGCCCCGCCCGGGACAGCGTGCGCGCCGGCGGGTCCTCCGGGTCGGCGTCCAGCGCGGCGGCCACGGCGGCGGGGACGGCGGCGGGGTCCCGCACGGCGCCCAGCTCGAGGAACCGGGCCGGCGTCCCGGCGCGGGCGGCGGTCTCCAGGGCGAGCCGGGTCTTCCCGACGCCACCGGGACCGACGAGCGTGACCAGCGCGACCCGCCCGAGGAGCGTCAGCACCGCCGCGACCGCGGCCATCGGGCCGGGGGCGGGCCGACGGCGGTGCGGCGGGGGCTGGCTCCTCCCGGGCCAGCGCGGCTGGTGCCCGCGCCTGCGCTCGCGCGCCTCGCGCGAGCCGGAGCGGCCGTCCGCCGCACGCCCCTAGCAGGGCCGCTATGCTGCGCGCCCC
>NZ_CABEGA010000090.1 GCF_901521055.1 Cellulomonas hominis
CGCGCGCGAGGGGGCGGTCCTGGCGGCGGCCGCCGGCACCGCCGGGCGAGGGCTCGGGCTGCTCGTGCCCGTGGCCGGGGCGCCGCCGGTCCGGGGGCGCGACGGTCTTCCCGGCCTCGACGACGCTCCTCGCGCCGCTGTGGGTGCTCGAGCGCGGCGTGTGCGCGTGGCTCGCGCTGGCGCTCCGCGCGACCGGGGGCGTCGGTCGCCGGACCGGGGGCGCGGTGCCGCGGGGAGTGGTCGTGCGGGTCGTGCGCGTCGTCGCGGCCGGGCGCGTCGTCGCGGCCGGGCCGGTCGGGCGTCGCTGCGCGGGCACGGAGCTCGCGCGGCGGGGTGGCGGCCCGCGTCAGCCGCCGGCCCGCGTAGGGGACGCCCCCGGTCGCGCGGAGCGCCAGCGCGAGCCACGCGCACACGCCGCGCTCGAGCACCCACAGCGGCGCGAGGAGCGTCGTCGAGGCCGGGAAGACCGTCGCGCCCCCGGACCGGCGGCGCCCGCGCTCGGCCGCCGCGCAGGCCGCGACGGCCACGAGCACGAGCAGCCCGAGCCGTCGCCGGGCGGTCACGACGAACGCCGGCAGGACCGCGAGCTCGGCGGCGAACCGCGCGGGCTGGGCGAGGCTGTCGTAAGCCTGGCGGGGCCGCTGGCGCCAGAAGTGCGCCACCTCGGGCGGTCGCCGCACCACGTACACGTCGTCGGCCCGGTGCTCGGTGCCGCCGCGCGCGTGGACCGTCCGGAGCAGCTCGAGGTTCTCGAACAGCACGTCGCCGTCGTAGCCGTCCGGGCCCAGGGCCGTCCGCCGCAGCGCGAGCGTGCCGGGGTAGTCGGCGCCGAACGCGCGGTTGAGCAGCGTGCGTGCCGTGTCCCAGCGCGCGTGCCAGGGGAGCGGGTCGAACACGTTCTGCGGGCGCACCACGTCGGCGTGGTCCAGCCGGTCCAGGACCGCGCGGAGCGTCTCCGCGTCGTACCGCACGTCGTCGTCGGCGACCACGACCCGCTCGGCCGTCGCGAGCGCCAGGCCCGTCACCACACCCGCGACCTTGCCGTTGCCGCCGGGCCACGGGCCCGGGCGCACGTGCCGCACCTCCGGCGGGAAGGCCCGGGCGTGCGCGGCGAACCGGTCGGGGTCGGAGCCGTCCACCACCGTCACGGGCAGCCACCGGACCAGCCGCCCGAGGTAGCCGGCCAGCTCGGCCAGACCGCGGTCGTCCTGCCACCGCAGCGGCAGGACGTACTCCGCGTCCGCGAGGGTCACGCCGGGCTCCCGACCGGCGCGGGCCGGCGCAGGGACGACTCGCCCGCGGCCCAGTGCTCCAGGATGTGCGCGCCGACCCGGCCGTCGACCGCGAGGCACGCCGCGGCGCCGAAGAGCACGTCGTCACGGAGCTCCGGCTGCTGCTCCACCAGGCCGCCCGCGAGGTCCCGCCCGGCGATCTGCTCGTGCACCGCGTCGGCCTCGACGTGCTCGTCGAAGTACCAGGTCACGTCGGCGTCGTACCCGTGCCGGCGGAACCCGTTGCCGTACAGGCGGTTCGGCTGCGAGGACGTCATCTCGAACGCCGCGAGGTGCCCGACGACGCAGCCGCGCAGCCGCCGGTGCAGCCCGAACATCATCATCATGTTCACGGACGCCAGCGTGATCGCCGGCACGTCGTCGACGTAGCGGCCGTACGTGTCGTCCAGCCCCAGCCCCCGCATCGTGCGGGCGAACAGCGCCGCGTGCATCCGCTCGGGGCGGCCGCCGCCGTACTCGTCGGCCTGGATCTCGACCAGCGCGGCCTTCGGCAACCCCGCGAGGCGGGGGATCGCCCAGGTGTGCGGGTCCGCCTCCTTGAGCTGGTAGACCGACCGGTGGATCAGCATCTCGTGCAGCTGCTCGTCGGTCGCCCGGCGCGCCACGTACGCCGACAGGCTCGGGCCGTCGTCCCGGCCGGTCAGGTCGAACAGGGCACGCGCGACGGCCGGGCCCAGGCCCTCCGAGGCGACGTGGGCCTCGAGCTCGGCCACCAGGTCCGCGGGCACGGACACCTCGGCGCGCAGCTGCTCCTCGAAGCGCTCCTCGACGACCGCGCGGGTGCGCAGCAGCGTCGTGTCCCACTCCAGGCGCTCGTCGACGCCGTCGAGGCCCTGGTGGTGCAGCTCGTAGAGCGCGGTCAGCGCGACCTGCACGTCCTCGTCGGTGAGCAGGTCGTCCGAGGCCCGCACCGCCCGCGCAGCAGCCTCCGGCAGGTCCGGGCCGACCGTCCCCGACGTCAGGGCGGCCAGCACGCGCTCGCTGAACGGTCCACGGGGGCTCGGTGCTCGCATCGGTGGCCTTCCTCGCGCCGCGCACCTGCGCGCGGCAGTCCCGGCGGCCCCGCTTCCAGAGGCCAGCGCGCTCCCCGGGGTGGTCCACGCCACCGGAGCGCGGTTGCGCAGGTCACGCTAGTCGCGGGGCGGTCGCGGCGCGCGTCGAGGACGGCCGGCGGCGGAGGGCCGGGGACCCGTCAGGCGGGGGCCCACGCGGGGGCGGTCGCCGCGACGACCTGCGGCCAGGGGGTCCCGGTCTGCCCGAAGGTCGCGGTGGTGGGGGTGGCGTCGAGCACGAACGGGCGCTCGAACTGCCACAGCACCTCGCCCAGCTCGCGGAGCAGCGGGACGACCGGCGCCAGGGCGGTGAGCGCGGCGCGCGGGACCCGCCGGACGCGCGGGGGCCGTCCGGTCCCCGGGGAGCCGGGCGCGGCACCGGTGAGGTCGGCGAGCACCTCCCGGACCGAGCGGGGTCCCGCGCCGGGCACGTGCCACGCGCGGCCCCACGCGCGGGGGTCGTCCGCGGCGGTGGCGAGCAGGCCGGCGACGTCGTCGACGAAGGAGAAGGAGTGCGGCGCGTCCGGGTCGCCGAACGACCACACGGTGCGCCCGCGCAGCGCCGCGTCCGCGTACCGGCGCAGCAGGCCGCCTGCCGCGGTGACCGTCGGGCCGACGTAGTCCGCCGCCCGGACCTCGGTCGCCCGGACCCGGCCCGCGTCGTGCGCGGCGAGCGCGTCCTGCCACATCCGGGCGCGCAGGCGGCCCTTGTGGCCGGTGGCGGCGAGCGGGAGGTCCGGCGTCATGGGCACGTCGACGGGGCCGTAGCCGTACAGGTTGCTCAGCGTGACCAGGACGGCGCCGCTGCCCTCCGCGGCCGCGAGGAGCGAGGCGGCGAGCGGCGGCCACTGCGCCTCCCACTCCATGTAGGTCCCGGGGTTGGCGCAGTTCACCACCGCCGCGGCCTCGCGGGCGAGCGGCCCGAGGGCGGCGGGGTCGCTCGCGTCCGCGGCGACGCGCGTGATCCGTGGGTGCGCGGGGCCCCGGCCGGACCGGGTGACGACCGTGACGGTGTCGCCGCGGTCGGCGAGGAGCCGCGAGAGCGCGGTCCCGACCGGGCCGGCGCCGACGACGAGGTACGTGGACATGCGGGCTCCCGGAGGGCAGTGTGTGAACGGTGATCTCTAGTGTGAGCACTGTTCACGTTCCAGCGCAAGGGCGGGTGTCGTGCCCGGACTCCGCGGGCGCGGGTGCGAGGCTGGGGCGATGACCACCAGCACCCCCGGCGAGGGCGCCCGTGCCCGTGCCCGCAGGGAGCTCCTGCGCGAGATCACCGACGCCGCGCGGACCCAGCTCGGCGAGGTCGGTGCGGCCGCCCTGTCCGTGCGCGCCGTCACCCGGACCCTCGGGATGGCGCCCTCGGCGGTCTACCGGTACTTCCCCAACCGGGACGCGCTGCTGACGGCCCTCATCACCGACGCGTACGCCGGCCTGGGCGACGCCGCCGCGCAGGCCGAGGCCGCCGTCGCCCGCGACGACCTGCTGGGGCGGTGGCTCGCGGTGCACCGGGGCGTCCGCGGCTGGGCGCTCGCCCGGCCGCACGAGTACGCGCTCATCTACGGCTCGCCCGTGCCCGGTTACCGGGCCCCGGAGGACACCACGGCGCCCGCCGCCCGGGTCGCGCTGCTGCTCGCGACCATCGCGGTGGACGCGTGGACGTCCGGCGCGGCTGACCCGGCCGCCGCGGGTGCCGTGATGCTCCCGCCCGGTCTGCTGGACGACGCGCGCACCCTGCTGGCCTACGCCCTCGACGGGTACCCGGAGGAGCGGCGGCCCGACGCTGCGAGCGTCGACCCGCGCCTGCCGCTGGCCGTCGTCGACGCGTGGACGGAGCTGTTCGGCTGCGTCAGCTTCGAGCTGTTCGGCCACTACCGGCGGGTCGTCGAGTCCCGCGCCGAGCACCTCGACGCCGTCGCCCTGCGCACCGCCGCCGCGGTGGGGCTGCGGGTGCCCGCCGGGGCGTGACCCCGGTGGTGGGCCGCGGGTGGTGCGGCTCGGGCGGCCCGGGAGGCGCGGGCGGCTGGGGCGGCTCAGGCCAGGCCGAGGCCCTCGACGACCTCGACGCCCGGCGCGGACGCCAGCACGGACCCCGGCAGGGCGATCTTCGACCGGCGCAGGCCCGAGCCGATGATGACCGTGCCGCCCGCCTCCCCGTCCGCGGCCACCGACGCGTCCAGCAGCACCCGGTAGCCCGACGGCAGGCCCAGCGGGGTGATCCCGCCGTACTCCATGCCCGACTCCTCGACGGCGCGGTCCATCGGCAGGAACGACGCCTTGCGGACGTCCAGCAGGCGCTTGACGGCGTTGTTCACGTCGGCCCGCGTCGTCGCGCGCACCACGGCCGCCGCGATCCGCTCCTCGCCGGCCCGCCGGCCGGACACCAGGACGCAGTTCGCGGAGACGGCGAGCGGCAGGTCGTACGCCTCCGTCATCGCCGCCGTGTCCGCCAGCTCCGGGTCGATCTCGGTCACGAGCACCGCGTCCGCCACCGCGGGGTCGGCCGCCGCCCAGCCCGACACCGCCGCGGCGGTGGGCTCGGCCAGCAGGTCGAGGCGGTCGACGGCGCGCAGCCAGGTCAGGGTCCCGAGCGTCAACGGCATGCGGTGCAGGCTACCCACCTGCACCGACGCGGCGCCCGGTCGTGCCGCGGGGCGGGACGGGGACAGGGCCAGGGGTGCGGGCGCGGCGTCGGGCCGGGCGTCATGATGGGCGGGTGACCACCGACCCGACGCCCGTGGGGCCCGTCGCCGCGGGCCCTCTCACCGCGGGCCCCGTCGCCGCGGACCCGTTCGCCGCCGACCCGTACGTGGTCGTCCCGGCGGCGCCGCCCCGCGCGGACTACCTGCGCCTGCGCCGCGACTCCGGGCTGCCCCCCAAGCGGCCCGAGCAGGCCGACGGGGCGCTCGCCGGGAGCTGGTCGTGGTGCCACGTCCGGACCGCCGACGGGACGGTGGTCGCGATGGGGCGCGTGGTCGGGGACGGCGGCTGGTACTTCCTCGTCGCCGACATGGCCGTCGACCCCGCGCACCAGCGCCGCGGGCTCGGCCGGCGCGTGCTGACCCGGCTGCTCGACGACGTGCGGGCGCGGGCGCCCCAGGGGGCCTACATCACGCTCGTCGCCGACCCGCCCGGGCGGGCGCTGTACGAGTCGCTCGGGTTCCGCGACGTGGCGCCCGGGGCGACGGGGATGGTGCTGGACCTGGGGCTGCCCGCGGGCTGACGCCCCGGTCGGCGGGCGCAGGTCAGAGGGCGTAGGTCGGGGCGAGGGTCGCGCGCGCCACCGTGTGGAACAGCGCCGCGAACGCCACAGCGGTCGGGGTCGCGTCCGGCGGGACGTCCAGGTGCTCGACGTCGAGCGCGTGCACCGCGAAGACGTACCGGTGCGGCCGGTCCCCGGGCGGCGGTGCCGCGCCCGCGTAGCCTGCCGACCCGCCGTCGTTGCGGACCTGGAACGCCCCGTCCGGCAGCAGGCCGCCGTCCGCCGAGCCGGCGCCGCGGGGGAGCGACGTCGTGCTCACCGGCACGTCCACCACGGTCCAGTGCCAGAACCCCGCCGGCGTGGGGGCGTCCGGGTCGAAGCAGCTGACCACGAACGAGCGCGTGCCCTCGGGGAACCCGGACCACTCCAGCGCGGGGGACAGGTCCTCGCCGTCGGCGGCGAACCTCGACGGCATCGGCTCGCCGTGCACGACGTCGGCGCTCGCGAGGTCGAAGGCCGCGACGGACGGCAGGAGCGCGTAGGGCTCCGGGGCGACGGGACGGGTCAGCGAGACGGTCATGGTCCTCCTCCTGATGGGCGCGGGCGGCCGTTCCCGTGGGCCGTCCGGGCGTGCCGTGCCCGGTCATCATGCCCCGGCCCGACGGGGTCTGCAGGCGGGCCCGAGCGACTCGCCGGAGGTCGTCCACAGGCCGCGCGACGCCGGATTGACGGCGGCGGGAGTGTCAGCGTCTACTGGCACAATCGAACACGTGTTCGAACGATGCAGCGAGAGGGTGTGGGGGCGGTGAGCCAGGAGGAACGGATCGCCCGGGCGCGGGCCGCCCTGGCGCACGCCGAGCTGCGGACCGGAGCGCGCAGTCTCGCACGCCCGGCCGACAGCGGACGCCCGGCCGACAGCGGACGGACCGCACCCGCACCCGTCCCCGGACCTGCTCCCAACGTCCGCGGTCCGGCACCTCGCACGGGGCGCGTCCCGCACGCCGCCCGCCCCGCCGACGGCCGTGCCGCGGCGTCGTCGTCAGCCCCGTCACCGGTCCCGGTGGTGGCGGGCAGCGCGGCGCTCGCGGTCGTCGGGTCCCCGGCCGGCACGGTCGCCGCGCCCGAGGTGCTCAGCGGTCCGGTCGCCGTCCCGGACCTGCCCGACCGTGCCCCGGAGCGTCCGTCCCGGCCGGCGCCCCCGCGCGGCCCGCTGCTGCTCACCGACCGCCCGCCGCTCGCCGTCCCTCCCGCCCTGACCCCGCTGCTGCCCGACGGGCTGCGGCGGGGCAGCACCACCGCGGTGCTCGGCTCGACCTCCCTCGTGCTCGCGATGATCGCCGCCGCCTGCACCGCCCGGGAGGCGTGGGCGGCCGTCGTCGGCCAGCCCAGCCTCGGCCTGCTGGCGGCCGCGCAGACCGGCGTCGCCCTGGAGCGGCTCGCCGTGGTGCCGCACCCCGGGGTGGACGCGCCGACGGTGATCGCCGCGCTGCTCGACGGGATCGACGTCGTGGTGGTCGGCCCCGGGGCCCACCTGTCGGACGCCGACCGCCGACGCCTCATGGCGCGGGCCCGCGACCGTGGCTCCGTGCTGCTGTCCACCGCGCCCTGGTCCGGCGCCGGCACCGTGCTGACCGTCGAGGGCGGCCGGTGGACCGGCGTCGGGGACGGCGACGGACGCCTGCGCGCGCACGAGCTCCACCTCACCCGCACCGGCCGCGGCAGCGCCGGTCAGGCGCAGGACCTGCGGGTCGTGCTGCCGCTCGACCCGTCGACCGACCCCTACGGGCTGCCGCCGCAGGACCAGCCCGTGACGCCCGGGCTGAGGCTCGTCGGATGAGCACGCGGACCACCGTCG
>NZ_CABEGA010000091.1 GCF_901521055.1 Cellulomonas hominis
TTTTTTTCCAGGCGGAAGCCGGCATAGGAGATAGCGTGGCGTCTCGTGGGCTGGGAGTTGTGTATAAGAGCCACCCGCCGCGGGGGCCGGGCCCCCGCCGCGCCGCCGCCAGCACGGCGCCGAGGCCCGCGCGGGCGGCCGAGGCGGACCCGAACCGCACGAGCACGGTGCGGGCCGCGGGCACGACGTCGACCGCACCGGTGGGCGGGTCCGCCCGCAACGCGTCGTCCAGCGCCCGCACGGCGGCGAGGTCCGGCAGGTCGACGAGCACCGCCTCCGGGCCGTACGGGACCGCGCGGACGGTCATCGGCGGACGCTTGCCGCGCGCGGGCCCGTCACGCGTCCGCCCATCGCGCGCGGATCCGTCATGCGCGGGCTCATCACCCGCCGGCCCGTCACGCGGCGACCGGCCGGAGCTCGACACCCGCGGCGACCAGGGCCTCCCGGACGGCGCGGGCGAGCGGCAGCGCTCCCGGGGTGTCCGAGTGCACGCAGAGGGACTCCGCCTCCACCGCGACGTCCCCGCCGTCGAGGCTGCCGACCACCCCGTCGCGCGCCATCCGCACGGCGCGGGCGGCGGCCTCGGCAGGGTCCGTCACGAGCGCACCGGGCTGCCCGCGCGGCACGAGCGTCCCGTCGGCGAGGTAGCCCCGGTCCACGAACGCCTCGGCGACGGTGCGCAGCCCCGCCGCACGCGCGTGCCGGAGCACGGCCGACCCCGGCAGGCCCACCACCGCCAGCCCGGGGTCGACCCCCGCGACACCGGTCACCACGGCGAGCGCCTGCTCCTCGTCGTGCACGATCCGGTTGTAGAGGGCGCCGTGCGGCTTCACGTAGCCGACGCGGGCGCCGACGGTGCGCGCGACGGCCTGGAGCGCGCCGATCTGGTAGGCCACCTCGGCAGCCAGGACGTCCGGCGGCACGTCCAGCCGGCGGCGCCCGAACCCCACGAGGTCGCGGTACCCGACGTGCGCACCGACGGCCACGCCCCGCGCGAGAGCGGTCGAGCACCGGGCCGCCATGATCGCCGGGTCGCCGGCGTGGAACCCGCAGGCGACGTTCGCGCTGGTGACGACGTCGAGCAGGGCGTCGTCCGTGCCGGGCTCGCCGAGGGTCCAGGCGCCGTAGCCCTCGCCGAGGTCGCAGTTCAGGTCGATGTGCGTCGCCACCGTCCCATCCTGCCGCGACCGGCCTTCCCACGAGGAGCACGGCGTCCCCGGCGCGTGACGGTCGTCCGGCCGGCACCCCGTCGGGGCGCCCCACCCCCGCGCAGGGGCGAGGATGGTGCCGTGGTCCGGACCGGTGAGCTGCTCGACGTCCTGCTCGCGGGCGGCCGCCGGGCCGACCGGCTCACCCACGTGCGCCACCTGCCTGCGCGGGAGGGCGTGCCCGTCGACTGGCCCGGCTGGGCGGACGCGGACCTGGTCTCCGGGTACCGCGCGCTGGGCGTGGAGCGTCCGTGGCAGCACCAGGCCGCTGCCGCCGACGCCGCCTGGTCCGGGCACCACACGGTGCTGTCCACGTCGACCGGCTCGGGGAAGTCCCTCGCGTTCTGGCTCCCGTCGCTGTCCGCCGTTCGTGCTCAGGCCGCGGCCCGCACGCTCGACCCCGGGCGGATCGAGACGGTCGCACGCCGAGGGTCCGTCCTGTACCTGTGCCCGACGAAGGCGCTCGCCGCGGACCAGCTGCACGCTCTCGACCGGGTGCTGACGGCGGCGCGCGTCCGGGACATCCGGGTCTCCACCTGCGACGGCGACACCGCCCAGGAGGAACGCCGCTGGGCGCAGGAGTACGCGGACGTGGTGCTGACGAACCCCGACTTCCTGCACTTCGCGCTGCTCCCGCAGCACCGCCGGTGGGCGCGGCTGCTCGGGTCGCTCCGGTACGTCGTGCTCGACGAGTGCCATGCGTTCCGCGGCGTGTTCGGCGCGCACGTCGCGGCGGTCCTGCGACGCCTGCGACGGCTCGCCGCGACCTACGGGGCCGACCCGGTGTTCCTGCTCGCGTCCGCGACCACCGCCGAGCCCGCGGCCAGCGCCGCCCGGTT
Organism: Cellulomonas hominis; assembly: GCF_901521055.1. GTDB lineage: Bacteria > Actinomycetota > Actinomycetes > Actinomycetales > Cellulomonadaceae > Cellulomonas > Cellulomonas endometrii. The sequence goes on from NZ_CABEGA010000091.1 coordinate 2,048, forward strand.
GATCGGCGTCGCGCCCCACGAGGTCGTCTCGGTCGCCGACGACGCCTCTCCGGCCGGCCGCAAGACCGTCGCCCTGTGGCAGCCCGCCGAGGTCCCGGCCGCAGCGGGGCCGTGGTCGGGGCTGCTCCCGGAGGACGACCCCTGGGCGCTCCCGCTCGACGAGCCGCCGGTGGACGTCGACCGCGACGCGCCGGGAGCGGTCCCCGAGGACGCCCCCGGGGCGGCAGCCGACGGCACGGACGTCTCGGCCCGGACGGCCGCACCGGCGCCAGGCCCGGACGCCGGCTCCGTCGGCCCTGCGCGGGAGGGCTCCGGGCCGCGGGGCACGGGCGAGGACCTGGTCGCCGACGACCCCGACCGCCCGAGACGTTCGGCGACCGCCGAGGTCGCGGACCTGCTCGCCGACCTGACCGCGGCCGGTGCGCGCACCCTGGCGTTCACCCGGTCCCGCCGCGCCGCCGAGTCCGTCGCGACGGTCACGCGCGAGCACCTGCGCGACGTCGACCCGGAGCTCGCGTCCGCCGTGGCCGCGTACCGGGGCGGTTACCTGCCGGAGGAGCGGCGCGCGCTGGAGGAGGCGATCCGCACGGGACGCCTGCGGGCGCTCGCGACGACGAACGCGCTCGAGCTGGGCGTCGACATCTCCGGCCTGGACGCCGTGGTGATCGCCGGCTGGCCGGGCACCCGCGTGTCGCTGTGGCAGCAGGCGGGGCGCGCCGGCCGTGCGGGCGCGGAGGGGCTGGTCGTCCTCGTGGCGAGGGAGGACCCGCTCGACACCTTCCTGGTGCACCACCCGGAGGCCGCGCTGGACGCCCCGGTCGAGGCGACGGTGTTCGACCCGACGAACCCGTACGTGCTCGCCCCGCACCTGTGCGCGGCCGCCGCCGAGACGCCGATCCGCGCGGAGGAGCTCGACCTGTTCGGGCCTGGGACGCGTGAGCTGCTCGACGTGCTGGTCGAGCGCGGGGCGCTGCGCCGGCGCCCGTCGGGCTGGTATTGGACGCACGCCGAGCAGGCGGCCCGGCTCACGGACCTGCGCGGCACCGGCGGGGACCCCGTACGGGTGGTCGAGGGCGTCACCGGCCGCCTGCTCGGGACGGTGGACGCCGCGGCGGCCGACTCCACGGTCCACGCCGGCGCGGTCTACGTGCACCAGGGAGCGACGTACGTGGTGGACGAGCTGCGCCTGGAGGACGGCGTCGCGCTCGTCGACCGGCGGGACGTCGACTACGGCACGTGGGCCCGCTGGGTCACGACGACGGAGATCCGCTCCACGACCGCCGAGCGCCGCTGGGGCCCCGTGACGTGGGGGTTCGGGGCGGTCGACGTGACGACCCAGGTGCTGAGCTTCCAGCGCAAGCGCATCCCCGGCATGGAGGTGCTGGGCTCGGAGCTGCTGGACCTGCCCGCCCGGACCCTGCCGACCACCGCCGTGTGGTGGACGGCCCCCGCCGAGGTGCTGGAGCGCGCGGGGATCACCGTCGAGACGGCCCCGGGCGCCCTTCACGCGGCGGAGCACGCCTCGATCGGGCTCCTTCCGCTGCTCGCGACCTGCGACCGGTGGGACCTCGGGGGCGTGTCGACAGCCCTGCACGTCGACACGGAGCAGGCGACCGTGTTCGTGCACGACGCCTACCCGGGCGGTGCCGGGTTCGCCGAGCGGGGGTTCGCGCTCGGTGCCACGTGGCTGCGGGCCACCCGGGAGGCGATCGCCACCTGCCCGTGCCGGTCCGGGTGCCCGGCGTGCGTGCAGTCCCCGAAGTGCGGGAACGGCAACAACCCGCTGGAGAAGGCCGCCGCCGTGCGGCTGCTGGACGCCGTCCTCGAGCACGCCGGCACCGTCTGACGGGCGGACGCCGGCACCCGCGGGACCCCGTGGGCCGGCGCGCGCCACGGCTGTGGCGTCACCGAGCGGGAACGCCACTGCCGCGCCGACGCGGACCACGCCGCCGTCCTCGTCGACGCACTCGGTGAGGACCGCACGGTTGCGCACCGCCACGTCCCGGGCGACGTCGCAGCCGTCGCCGCGACCGGTCAACAGCCGCTGGGCGGCCGCGAGCGCCCCGAGGTCGGCGGCCGTCTGCGCACGCCCGCGCGCAGCCTGGGCACCGGCGAGCCACCCCAGCGCCGCCGCGAGCACGAGCGCGACGGCGACGAGCACGACGACGAGGACGGACCCCGAACCGCGGTCGGAGCCGCAGAGGCGTCCGTCGCGCGAGGGGCCGTCGTCCCCGCCGTCGGTCCTCACGGCTCCGCCCGCCCCGTCGCCGCGGCGTGCACGACGAGGCCGCCGACCAGCGGGAGGGTCGGGCCGACCGTGCCCTCGACGGACACCACCACCCACCCGTCCTCCCGTCCGACCGCGACGCGGACCCGGTCCCCCGCGACCCGCTGCGCGACGGCGGCCACCGCTGCGTCGTCGTCCCCCAGCGCGGCCGCCCGAGCACCGGCCCGGGCGGCGTCCGCGCAGCGGAGCTGTGTCGCAGCGGCCGCCGTCAGCCCGAGGACCACCGCGACGAGCAGCGCGACGACCGGCAGCAGCACCGCGAACTCCGCGGTCACGGAACCGCGGTCGGCGGCCGCACCCGCCCGGCGCCGGCTGAGGGGTCCCGCCGCCGGTCCCTGACTGCATGCCGCGAGCCGGGTTCTCCAGAGGTGTGCGGTCCGCCGTCGTCCCTGCTCCACGTCACACCGACAGGGCGTCGCGCACCAGCGACGTCAGCGCCTCGCGGACCTCGGCGCTGCGCAGGATCACCACGAGCAGGCCCGCGAACCCCACGGCCGCGATCATCACGATCGCGTACTCCGCCGTCGCCATCCCGGCATCGCGGCCGGCCCCGGTCACCCCGCGGCGCACCGCTCGGGCACGCCGTGCGACCGCCCGACGCACCCCGCGCCCTGCGCCTCGCGCCGCGTCTCGCACCGACCGGCGCGCCGGCTCCTGCACCGCACCGTGCGCCGTGCCCCGCAGAGCGCCGTGCGTCGTGCCCCGCACCGTGCCCGCGCTGCTCCTGGTCTCCGCCATCTCGCACCTCCCGTCGCCGTCGACCGCCCACCGGCCGACGGTTCGACGCTCCCGCACCGGAGCGGTCGACCCGCGTGCCCGAGAGGCCGACCTGGGGACGACGCCTGCCCGCCGGCGCTGTGGACGACTCGGGGACCGCGACGCGCGTGGATCGCGACCCTCACGGTCGAGAAGCTCCGCAACAGGCCGCTCGCCCGCGGCGGCCCGACCGCGCGTCAGCCGAACAGGCTCCCGGCCAGCGAGAGCAGCACCGGCACCAGCCCGACGAGCACGAACGCGGGCAGGAAGCACAGCCCGAGCGGCAGGACGATGCGCACCCCGAGGCGGCCCGCGGCCTCCTGCGCGGCACGCTCGCGTCGCCGGCGGAGCGCGGCAGCGGACGCACGCAGGATCGGCCCGCAGGCGGCGCCGGTCGTCCACGACGCGGCGAGCCCGTCCAGCTGCCGGCCCTGGTCGGGCGCGTGCGTCCAGGCGGCGGGCCAGGACGCGCCCAGCAGGAGCGCCGACCCGGCCCGCGCGAGGTCCGCGCCGGTGGGTCCGCCGAGCGCCGCGCCCACCGAGGCGAGGGCGTGCGGCACGCTGGCCCCGGCCTCGACCGCCACGGCGAGCAGCTCCAGGACGGTCACCCCGTCCACCCCGGCGCCGCCCGTCCCTTCCCCCAGAGCCGCGCGAGGCGACCCCCGCCCGACCGCCGCAGGCCGACGTGCCCGCGGACGTGCCACGAGCACGGAGAGGCCGACGAGCAGCACGAGCAGCAGGTCAGCCACCCGCCCCACCGAGCCCTGCCTCCCGGGCGGCCGCGACCATCCGGCGCACCCACGCACGGCCGGCGAGGGTGAGGGCGGAGCCGGCGACGCCCGCGGCGCTCCCGACGCCCCCGTCGAGCAGCGCACCGAGCGGGTCGGCTCCCAGCAGCGCGCCCAAGCCGACTCCCACCGCGGGGAGCCACGTCAGCAGCGTCGTGGTCTGCGCGGGCCCGGCCAGCGCGGCACGCACGCCGGTCTCCGCCTCGGCGTCGGCGGTCAGCGAGCGCGCATAGCCGTCGAGCACCCCGGCGAGCGGCGCACCGACGACCCCGGCCAGCCGGGTGGCCGCGAGCACTCCGGCGACCCGTCGTTCGAGCAGCGCGCGAGCGTGCCCGCCCGGGCCGCCCCGGCGCCGGTGCACCGGCGGTCCCACGAGGGCCGCGAGGACGTCGGACGCCCGCGGGGTGCCGTCGGGTTCAGTCGCCACGCCCAGGACCGCGCGCCACGCCTCCCCGGGCGAGCGGCCCGCGCGCAGCTCGGCGGCGACCGCGGTGACGGCCGCGCCCAGGGCCGCCGACGGGTCCGCCGCCGATCGCGAACGCCGCGACCGACGTCCCCGCGCGGCTCGAGGCGCTCGGTGCGCTCGCCGGGCTGGACCGGGCCGCGCTCGCGGCGCAGGCGGTGAGCGCGGTCCACGCCGGCGGGCACCTGCCCCCGGAGGGG
>NZ_CABEGA010000092.1 GCF_901521055.1 Cellulomonas hominis
GCCCCGGCTCACGCTCGTCGGCGTCGCGGGCGGGGACGAGACAGACATGGAGCTCCCTTCCCGGGGCATGGCGATGCCCGGGTCCGTGAAAGATTTGATTATGGAAGTATACGCATCTGCAGGTGATGTCGGTCGAGAGGGGCGGTGGTGATGCGCGACACTGCACCCATGCCGCAGCAGGACGACGACGACCGCCTCGCCGATCTCGCGGACGCCGTCCTCGACCTGGCCCGCAAGCTCGACGCGACGCAGGCCTCCCTCCGGGACGTGCCGCTGACCGGCACCGAGACCACGGTGATCCGCGCGGTGCTGAACCGCCCCCGCAGCACCCCGACGCAGGTGGCGGCCGCGACCGGGCTCCGGCGCAGCAACGTCAGCACGGCGGTGCGCGCCCTGGAGGCCGGCGGTCTGGTCGTGCGCGAGCACGCGGCGGCCGACGGCCGGGTCGTCGAGCTCGTGCCCACCGCCCGGGCGGAGGAGAGCCTGCGGCACCTGCGCCGGTTCTGGGCGGAGCGGCTGGGAGAGGCCCCCGAGTCTCTGCGCGCCGCGGCCGTGCGCGCGGCGCCGGACCTCGCGGCGCTCACCGAGGCGCTCGCGCACGACGCGGACTGACCCGCGCCGGGGGGCTGTTCCCTTCCCACCAGGACCGCCGCGGAGCACACTGGCGCCATGCCCGCGGACGACGACGTCTTCGGCCCGGCCCTGGCGCGCGCCGACGCCCATGCCCGGCAGTGGCTCGCCGCCGCCGCCGACCGCGCTGTGCCGCCCCGGCTCACCCCCGCCGAGGCGCTCGCCGCCGTCGACGCGCCGCTGCCCGAGGGGCCGACGCCCCCGGACGCCGTGGTGGACGAGCTCGCGGCGCTCGCGGAGCCGGGGCTGATGACGTTCGGGTCCGGCCGGTTCTTCGGGTGGGTGGTCGGCGGCACGCAGCCGGCGCCGCTCGCGGCCGACTGGCTCGTGAGCGCGTGGGACCAGAACGTCGGCATGCGGGCGATGTCGCCGGGCGCCGCCGCGGTCGAGGAGGTCGCCGGCCGGTGGCTGCTGGACCTGCTGGGGCTGCCGGCGGGGTCGGACGTGGGGTTCGTGACCGGCGCGACGTCCGCGAACCTGACCGGGATCGCCGCCGGCCGGGACCAGGTGCTCCGCACGGCGGGCTGGGACGTCGAGCGGGACGGGCTCGCGAGCGGCCCGCGGGTGCGGGTGCTCGTCGGGGCGGAACGGCACGTGAGCGTCGACCTGGCGCTGCGCTACCTGGGGCTCGGCGTGCCCGAGGAGGTGCCGGCCGACGACCAGGGCCGGATCGACGCCGGCGCGCTCGGGCGGGCGCTCGCGGCGGGGACCGGGCCGACGATCGTCTGCCTGCAGGCGGGACACATCCACTCCGGGGCGTGGGACCCGATGGCCGAGGCCGTCGCCGCCGCGCACGCCCACGGCGCGTGGGTGCACGTGGACGGGGCGTTCGGCCTGTGGGCGGCGGCGTCGCCCCGGCTGCGGCCGCTCCTCGCCGGCCACGAGGGCGCCGACTCGTGGGCCACGGACGCGCACAAGACGCTGAACGTGCCGTACGACTGCGGGATCGCCGTGGTCGCCGACCCCGAGCCGCTGCGCCGAGCGATGGGGGTCCAGGTCGGGGCGGCCTACCTCGCCGCGTTCCAGCAGGCCGCTGACCCGCTGGACAAGACGCCGGAGATGTCCCGCCGGGCCCGGGGCGTGCCGGTGTGGGCGGCGCTGCGGGCGCTCGGCCGGTCGGGGGTCGCCGCGCTCGTCGACGGCCTGGTCGACCGGGCCCGTGCCATCGCCGAGGGCCTGACGGAGGTGCCCGGTGCCGAGGTGCTGAACGACGTGGTGTTCACCCAGGTGTCGGTCGCGTTCGAGGACGACGAGCGCACCCGGCGCGTCACCGCGCGCGTGCTGGCCGAGGGGGAGGCCTGGATGTCGGGCTCGCGGTGGCGCGGGCGCGACGTGCTGCGGGTCTCGGTGAGCAACGCGGCCACGACGGAGGAGGACGTGGAGCGCGCGGTCGCGGCGGTGCGCAGGGCGGCGTCCGCGGTCTGAGGTGGGCCCTTCCCTCGCCCGGCGGGGCTGATCACGGTAGAACGGGCCCATGACGGTCCTGCACCGCGAGGTCGAGCGCACGTACGCCGCTGCCGACGACGCGACGCTGCCGTCGCTCGCCGCCCTCGTCGCGGGGGCGGACGGCTCGCTGCTCGACCCGGGCACGCCGGCGACCGAGAGCGGCGGCGCGGTGCACCTCGCGGCGACGTACTTCGACACCGCCGACCTGCGGCTGGCCGCGGCAGGACTGACGCTCCGGCGCCGGACCGGCGGCCACGACGCGGGGTGGCACCTCAAGGTGCCGGCCGGCCCGGACGCCCGGACGGAGGTGCGGTTCCCCCTGGGGCGTGCGGTCCGGACCGTCCCCGCGCCGCTGCGCGCGCTGGTGCAGGCCCGCACCGGCGGGGCGGTGCTGCGCCCGGTCGCCGAGGTGACCACCGAGCGCCACAAGCACCGGCTGGTCGACGCCTCGGGCCGGGTGCTGCTGGAGCTGGCGGACGACCGGGTCACCGCGCGGCGGGTGCTGCCCGCCGGCGGGAGCGGCGACGCCCTCGGCGCGGTGCAGTCGTGGCGCGAGGTCGAGGCCGAGGTGGTCGACGGGCCCGAGGAGCTCCTGGGCGTGCTGGACGCCGCGCTGCGGGAGGCGGGGCTGCGGCCGGCGGACGTGCAGTCCAAGCTCGCGCGGGTGCTCGGGACGCGGCTGGGGGAGCGGCGGGACGAGTCGTCGCGGCTGCGGCGGAGCTCACCGGCGGGTGAGGTGGTCCGCGTGTACCTGGCGCAGCAGGTCGAGCAGGTGCTGGCGCAGGACCTGGCGGTCCGGCTCGGCGCCCCGGACGCGGTGCACCAGACGCGCGTCGCCACGCGCCGGCTGCGCAGCGCCCTGCGGACGTTCGCGCCGTTGCTCGACACGACGGTGACCGGGCCGCTGCGTGACGAGCTCCGGTGGCTCGCGCGCGAGCTCGGCACCGTGCGGGACGCCGAGGTCCTGCGGGACCGGGTACGGGCGGCCGACGTCGCCGCCGGGCCGGTGGCCGACGCGGGGCCGGACGAGCTCGAGGACGACCGGCGGGCCGCGCACGACCGCGTGCTCGCGGAGCTGGACGGCGAGCGGTACCACCACCTGGTCGTCGCCCTCGCGGCGCTCGCCGCGTCGCCGCCGCTGCGGGCCCGGGCCGCGGCACCGGCCCGCACGGCGCTGCCGCGGCTCGTCGCCCGCCGCGACGCCCGGGTGCGTCGCCTGCTGAAGCGCGCCCGCCGGGCGCCCGCCGGCCCGGAGCGCGACCGGGTGCTGCACGAGGCGCGCAAGGCCGCCAAGGCCGCGCGCTACGCCGGCGAGGCGGTCCGCCCGGCGCTCGGCAAGCAGGCGGCGGCATATGCCCGGGCCCTGGAGGCGGTGCAGGAGGTGCTCGGCGAGCACCAGGACGCGGTGATCACGCGGGAGCGGCTGCGGGAGCTGGCCCGGCGCACGGCGAGCACGGAGGCGGCGTTCCGGTACGGGCGGCTGCACGCGCTCGAGGAGGAGCGCGCCGAGCAGGCCCAGCAGCGGATCCGGCCGACCTGGAAGGCGGCTCGCGGCGCGGGACTGCGTCGGTGGCTGCGCTGAGGTGGAGACTGCGCTGAGGTGGTCGCTGCGCTGACGCGGAAACCGGGCGACGCCGGGGCGCGCGCGTCCGTACGGTGACGCCGTGCACCTGCGACCCGAGACGCCCGCCGACCACGACGCCGTCCGTGCGCTGCACCGTGCCGCGTTCGGGGACCACGGGCGCACGGTCGCGGACCTGACGGACGACCTGCGCCCCGGGATCGCCGTCACCGGCGGTGCCTCCGTCGTCGCCGACGACGACGGTCGGGTGATCGGCCACGTCATGCTGACCGCCGCGTGGCTGGACGCGCCGCCGCGGCTCGTGGACGTGCTGGTGCTGAGCCCGCTCGCGGTGCACCCGGCCGCTCAGCGCCGCGGCACCGGGAGCGCGCTCGTCCGGCACGTTCTCGCGGTCGCGCAGGACCAGAGCATCCCGCTCGTGCTCCTGGAGGGCGACCCTGGCTACTACGGACGGCTCGGCTTCGTGCTCGCCGCGACGCTCGGCGTGCGGTCGCCGTCGCTGCGCATCCCCGAGGGCGCGCTCCAGGCGGTCCCCCTGGCAGGGCACGCGCCCCGGATGACCGGCACGCTCGTGTACCGGGACGTGTTCTGGCGGCACGACGCGGTGGGGCTGCGCGCGTAGCCGTCACCGGTCCGCGCGCGGCCCCGCCGCGTCAGACCCGGAACTGGCCGACCAGCTGCTTGAGCTCCGTCGACATCTGCGCGAGCGAGACCACCGCGCGCTGCGACTCGGACGCGCCCTCGGTGGTGAGGTCCGCCGCGCCCGCGACGCCGGCGATGTTCGCGGCGATCTCGCCCGAGCCGGTGGCGGCCTCGGACACGCTGCGGTTCATCTCGGCGGTGGTGGCGGTCTGCTCCTCGACCGCGCTGGAGATCGACAGCTGGAAGTCGTTGATCTGCGTGATGATGCCGGTGATCTCGCCGATCGCCCCAACCGCGCCGTGCGTGTCCTCCTGGATGGACTCGACGCGGCGGGCGATGTCCTCCGTGGCCTTGGCGGTCTCCTGCGCGAGCTCCTTGACCTCGCCGGCGACCACCGCGAACCCCTTGCCGGCCTCACCGGCGCGCGCGGCCTCGATGGTGGCGTTGAGCGCCAGGAGGTTCGTTTGCTCCGCGATCGTCGTGATCATCTTGACGACGTTCCCGATCTCACGGCTGGAGTCGCCGAGCCGGTCCATCGTGGTGGTCGTCGCGGTGATGGCGGCGACGCCGCGGCCGGCCACCTGCGCGGCGCGCGACGCGCTCTGGGCGATCTCCTGGATCGACGCGCCCATCTGCTCGGACCCCGCGGCGACCGTCTGCACGTTGCGGGAGACCTGCTCGGCCGCGGCGGACACGACGCCCGCCTGGGCGGCGGTCTCCTCGGCCGACGCGGCGATCTGGCCGCTGGTGGCGGACATCTCCTCGGCGGCGGAGGCGAGCGACGCGGAGGACAGGTCGATCGTGGCGATCACCTCGCGCAGGTTCGCCACCGCGGAGTCCAGGGCGGCGGCCGTCCGGCCGACCTCGTCGCGGGAGTCCAGTCCGGCGGTGACGGTGAGGTCACCCCGGGCCAGCGCGTCGGCGAGGGCCTGCACGCGCTGCAGGCCGCGGACGATGGAGCGGGCCACGACCGTGCCGAGCCCCAGCGCGAGGCCCACGCCGACCACGAGCACGACGAGCATGACCGTGCGGCTGGCGCGGTACTCGGCGGCCGCGGTCTGCGCGGCCGCCGCGGCGTCGGCCTCCTCGCCGTCCACCAGGGTGGTGACGCTCGTCGACATCGCGTCGAGGATGGGCTGCGCGACCGTGTCGCGGATCTCGGCGAACGCCTCCGGGTCGCCCTCGCGGCTGGCCACGAGCATCTGGTTGTCGCGGACGTCCACGTACTCCGCGAGCGCGGCCTCGAAGTCGGCGAGCGCCTGCTCGTCGTCGGCGTCCAGCGCGAGCCCGTGGTAGGCGGCGAGCGCTGCGCGGAGCTCCTGCTCGCTGGCGGCGATCTTGTCCTCGAAGCCGGCCATCACGGCCTCGTCGGTGGACAGGACGTGGTTCGTGACGTCGAGGCGCATCTGCACCATCGCGCGCCGCATCGTCGAGGCCTGCTGCAGACCGGCGAAGTTCTGCTCGTACATCGCGGCCGTCGCGGCGTTCGTGGTGGCAAGCGACGAGATGCCGACGACACCGACGACGCCGCCGACGAGCGCGGCCAGCAGCACCGCGGCGAGGATGCGCGTGCTGACGCCGCGGTCGCGCACCCACGACGCGAGCGACGGGCGGGAGCTCGAAGTGCCACGGCTCGTTGGCGTACGTCGAGCAGAGCCCCAGGTCGGGCGCGTGCTCGACCAGCCAGTACGCGCCGGCGGTCGGCCCGACGTCGACCGCGAGGCCCTGCACGTGCGCCGACCGGTCGGGGGGCAGCACCCAGCGGTGGGCCTCGTCCGGGTCGCCGTACCGGTCGAGCGCGTCGGCGACCAGCCGCTCCTGCTCCTCGACGGTGCGGCGGCCCGAGGTGAGCGTGAGCTCGACGCCGTCGGCGGCGGCCGCCTCCTGCGCCGCGCGGAACCGTTCCGCGAGCAGCGGGTCGAGGGCGTCGATCGCCGGGTCGGGGTCCGGTAGGCGGGTGGGGG
>NZ_CABEGA010000093.1 GCF_901521055.1 Cellulomonas hominis
CTCGCGGGCCTCGGCACGGCGCTGTTCGCGTCGTTCACCGGCGCCCAGACGCTCGGCACCGCGCTGGCGTTCGGTTTCGGCACCATCGCGGCGTTCCTGGCGGTCGCGCACGTGTCGGGCGGGCACTTCAACCCGGCGATCACGCTGGGCTCCGCCCTGGCCGGCCGCACCCCGTGGACGCACGTGCTGCCCTACTGGATCGCGCAGCTGGTCGGCGGCGCGCTCGCCGCGGCGGTCCTGTTCGTGACCGTGTCGTCGTTCCCCGCGCTCGAGGGCGCCGAGCGGCAGTTCTTCAGCCAGGCCGCGAACGGCTACGACACGCACTCCCCGCTGGCCACCGCGACCAGCAGCCCCGAGGGCTTCGGCGTCATCGCCGCGCTGCTCATCGAGGGCGTGCTGACCGCCGTGCTCGTCGGCGTGTACCTGGGGGCGACCGACCGCCGCGGCGCGCGTCGCCAGGCCGCGTTCGCCGTCGGCCTGACCCTCGCCTTCGCGGTGCTGGTCGCGGGCCCCGTCACGAACGCCGCGCTGAACCCGGTCCGGGCGACCGCCACGGCGATCTTCTCGGACTCGTGGGCCTGGGGCCAGGTCTGGGTGTTCTGGGTCGCGCCGCTGGTCGGCGCCGCGCTCGCCGCGCTGCTGTACCGGGCGTTCTCCTCCGCCCCGGAGGACGACGACGTCCTGGACGAGGACCTCGAGCTCGAGGAGATCGACGTGGAGGTCCGCCCGGTCGTCTGACCGAGCACCCCGCGCCCGAGGGGCGGCGACCCGGCCGGGTCGCCGCCCCTCGGCACGTCCGGGGTCACGCGCGTCAGGACGGGGGCGCGGGCACGATCTGCGAGAGCACGGCGATCGCCAGTGCCAGCCCCGCCAGGGCCGCGACGTCCACCGCGCGGCTGCGGACCACCAGGGCGGCCGGCCCCCCGCGCACGACGCCGCGCACCACCGCGCAGCACGCCAGGAACACGGCCAGGACGAGCGCGCCCGTCGGGGTGCCCGCGACCAGCGCGACGGCGCCGGACAGGATCACGGCGCCGACGATCACCCAGAGCGACCAGTTGCGGTCGGCCGCGAGGGACGCGCGGGCGATGGCGCGGGGGTCGAGCGGCCGGCCCTCGGCGTCGTACCACTCGTCGCCGGGTACGGGGGCCGGCGGCGGGGTGGGCTGCGGGGCGGGCTCCGGTGCGCTCTCGTGCGTCACGTCCGTCCCTTCCCCGCTCACGGCGCGGCTGCGGGCCGCGCGACGGCTCCGAGGGTACCGCGGGCGCCTGGACGGCCCGGGACGTCCGCGGTGGCGGTTACGGTGGCGGGGTGCCTGCTCCCGGTGCCCCCGCGTCCCCGCTCGTGCCGTCGTCCGTGGTCGTCGTCGGGGCCGGCCTGGCCGGGGCCCGCACCGTCCTGGAGCTGCGCGCCCAGGGGTACGGCGGCCGGGTGACCGTGCTCGGCGCCGAGGGCGTCGCGCCCTACGACCGGCCGCCGCTGTCCAAGCACCTGCTCGACCGCCCGGCACCCGCCTGGCTCTCCGACGAGCTCGCCGCGGACGCCCTGGCGCTCGCCGACGAGGTGCACCTGGCCCGGCCGGCGACGGCGCTGGCGGTGCACGACGACGGGGTCGAGGTGCAGACGGCCGCCGGTCCGGTGCGCGCGGAGGCGGTCGTGGTCGCCACGGGCGCGTCCGCCGTGCGACCGCCCGCCTGGGCAGCCGCGCTGACCCTGCACACCGCCGCGGACGCCGAGCGGCTCCGGGCCGGTCTCGGGTTCCGCGCCGGTGCGACCCCCGCGGCCCCGGGGCGGCGGCTCGTGGTCATCGGCGCGGGCTGGGTCGGTGCGGAGGTCGCCACGGTCGCCGCGGCCGCCGGTGCCGACGTGACCGTGGTCGAGGCGCGCGACGCGCCGCTCGGCACCGCGCTGGGCCCGGTCGTCGGCGCGCTGACCGCCCCGTGGTTCGAGCGGGCGGGCGTCCGGCTGCGCACGGGGGTCGCGGTGGCGGCGGTGACGCAGGACGCGGTGACGCTCGCCGACGGGGCGGTGCTGCCCGCCGACGTGGTGCTCGCCGCCGTGGGCGCGCGGCCGGCGACCGCCTGGATCGGGGACGCGCTCCCCCGGGACCCCGACGGGTCGGTGCGGGTGGACGAGCGGCACGCCCCTGTCGGCGGCCCGTGGCGGGTGCGCGTGGTGGGCGACGCCGCCCGGCGCCGGTCGGCACGCCACGGCTGGGTCCCCGGCGGGCACTGGGACGCCGCGCTGCGGGGTCCGGCGGTCGCCGTCGCCGGGCTGCTGGGCGGGACGCCCGCGGAGCCCGACCTCGCGCCGTACGTGTTCTCCACCCAGCTCGGGCACGAGCTCGCGCTGTACGGGCTGCCGGGCGCGGACGACGAGGTGCTGCTGCGCGGCGACCCGGCGGGCGACGCGGGCTGGACGGCGCTGTGGTTCGCGCCCGGCACCGGGACCCTCACCGCCGCGTTCGCCGTCGACCGCCCGCGGGACGTCGGGGGCGCGCGCCGGCTGTTCTCCGGGCCGGCCCTGCCGGTGCTCGACCGCGTGCGGGCCGCCGACCCCGCCGTCCTGCTGACGAAGGCCGTCGCGGGCTGACGCGCCCCCGGCCGCCGGGCGCGGCCCCCGGGCTCAGCCGCGCGCCACGGCCCGGAGCCGGGCGACCGACGCCAGCGCCGCCTCGCGCCACGCGTCCGCGCCCGGCTCGGTCCACAGCTCGTAGAGCTCCGAGGTGTCGGGGTCGGCGAGCGCGCGCTCGGCCTGCTCGCACAGCCACACCGTGCGCCCGGGCGTGAGGTGCGGGGCGAACGCCGCGACGACCGCGTCCTCGTCGCCGTCGGGCAGCGGGGCGTGCGGCTGCCCGTGCACCGCGAGCGCCAGCTCGACCAGCGCGAGCGCCAGCTGCCCGCCGTCGGCCTCCAGGTACTCGTCGTCGGCGAACGCCGCGTCGACGTCCTCGAACGTGAACTCGCCGTGCCGGATGTCCGCCAGCAGGTCGCCCGCCCCGTCGTTCTCGAACGGCGCCGATCCCCAGGTCCCCATGCGCGCCGACCCTAGCGCGCCGCCCGGGGGGACGCCCGGGCGGCGCGGTGACGGGCCGGGGCGGTCAGGCCCGGCGGATCCGGAGGGTCACCAGCTGGAACGGCCGGACGTCCAGCGCCGCCGCGCCGGGGACGTCGCCGCCGCCGACCACCGCCCGCGCGGGGACCTCCCGCTCCAGCAGGTCGACCTCGGTGACCCCCGCGGCGTCGAACCCCGGCGTGACGACGGCCCGCGCCCGGGTGCCGTGCGCCTCGTACAGCCGGACGACGACGTCGCCCGAGCCGTCGTCGGCGAGCTTGACCGCCTCGACCACGACGCCCGCCCCGGACACCGTGACCAGCGGCTCGACCCCCCGGCCGCCGCGGACCTCCCGCACCGGCAGGTTCGCGCGGTACCCGTCGACCACGGCCTCGGGGATGCCGGCGCCGACGTGCAGCACGGTGCGGAACCGGTGGGTGCCCTGGTCGGCCTCGGGGTCGGGGAACAGCGGCGCGCGCAGCAGCGACTGCCGCACGACGGTCGCGGTGCCGCCGTCGTCGGAGACGGTCCGCGTGACGTCGTGCCCGTACGTCGCGTCGTTCGCCACAGAGACGCCGTACCCGGGCTCGCCGACGTGCAGCCAGCGGTGCGCGCAGATCTCGTACCGCGCCACGTCCCACGAGGTGTTGGTGTGGGTGGGGCGGTGCACGTGACCGAACTGCGTCTCGGCGGCGGACCGGTCGGCGTGCACGTCCAGCGGGAACGCGAGCTTGAGCAGCCGCTGCCGCTCGTGCCAGTCGACCTCCGTGTCGATCTCGACGACGCGCGTACCCGGCCGGAACGTCAGGTCCTGCACGATCGTCGACTCCCCGACCGTCCGGGAGGTCCGGACCACCGCGAGGTCCGGCTTCTCGGCGACGACCTCCAGCGAGTCGGCGTCGAGCAGGTCCTGCACCGTGCGGCGGTACTCCGCGTCGATGTCCCAGGCGTCCCACTGCCGCGGCACGTCGCGGTGCAGCTGCAGCAGGTTCGCGACCGTCCCGGGCGCCACGACCTCGCGGTCGGCGGCGAGGTCCCGCACGGAGGCGAGCTGGCCGCCGGGCGTCAGCCGCACGTCGAGCAGGTCGGTGCGGACCCGCAGCCCGTCCCCCTCGCGCAGCACCTCGACGGTGCCGCCGCCCGCCCCGGCGGCGTCCGACGCCAGGGCACCGCCCAGCGCCGGCAGCCCGTCGCGGTCGTGCGGGGCCGCGTTCACGCGGACCGTCCCGTCGCCCTCGCCCACCAGGGCCGTGAGCGCCGCGGCGATCACGGCCTCCGCCCGGTGCTCGACGTCGGCGTACGCCTCCTCCGCCTGCCGGTAGACCCACCCGATCGACGAGCCCGGGAGGATGTCGTGGAACTGGTGCAGGAGCACCACGCGCCACAGCGCGCGCAGCTCGTCGGCCGGGTACGCCGCGCCGGTGCGGACCGTCGCGGTCGCCGCCCACAGCTCGGCCTCGCGCAGCAGGTGCTCGCTGCGCCGGTTGCCGCGCTTGGTCCGGGCCTGCGAGGTGTAGGTGCCGCGGTGGTACTCCAGGTACATCTCCCCGGACCACACCGCGGGGCTCCCCGGGCCCGCCGCGGCCAGCTCCTGCTCCGCGCGCTCGAAGAACGTGTTCGGCGACCCGATCTCGACCTCGGGGAGGCCGGCCAGCGACCGGGCGCGGTCCGCCGCCGCGAGCATCTCCCGCGTCGGGCCGCCGCCGCCGTCGCCCCAGCCGAACGGCACGAGCGAGGTGCTCGCGACGTCCTTGTCCCGGAAGTTCCGCTCCGCGTGCGCGAGCTCCCGCGGGGAGAGGTTCGAGTTGTAGGTGTCGACGGGCGGGAAGTGCGCGAGCACCCGCGAGCCGTCGATCCCCTCCCAGCTGAACGTGTGGTGCGGCATCGCGTTGGTGTCGTTCCAGGAGAGCTTCTGCGACAGGAACCACCGGGAGCCCGCGGCGCGCACGATCTGCGGCAGCGCCCCGGTGTAGCCGAACGAGTCGGGCAGCCAGACGTCCTGCGTCTCGACGCCGAGCTCGTCCAGGAAGTAGCGCTTGCCCTCGACCATCTGCCGGGCCAGCGCCTCGCCGCCGGGCATGTTGGTGTCCGACTCGACCCACATGCCGCCGACGGGGACGAACTGCCCGGCGGCGACCTTCTCCCGGATCCGCTCGAACAGCTCGGGGTGCCGCTCGGCGACCCACGCGTACTGCTGCGCGGACGAGCACGCGAACACGAAGTCCTCGCGCTCGTCCATCAGGGACACGACGCTGGCGAACGTCCGCGAGCACTTGCGGACCGTCTCCCGCGCCGGCCACAGCCACGCGGAGTCGATGTGCGCGTGCCCGGTCGCGAGCACCCGGTGCCCGCCCGCGGCGGCCGGGACGTCCAGCACCGGCCGCAGGACCGCCCGGCCCTCCGAGGCCGTGCCCGCGACGTCGCGGGGGTCGATCGCGTCGACCACCAGGTCCAGCGCCCGCAGCGCCCGGGCGTACCGGGTGGAGCCGGGGTCGGTGACCTCGACCAGCCCCTGCACCGCGAGCAGGTCCTGCCAGAGCTCCCACACCTCGACGTCCCGCAGCACCACCTCCGCGGACCGCAGCGCGTACAGCGGGTCCGTCCCCGCGGTCAGGGGGTCGCCGAGCGGCGTGGGTCCGTACCAGGTGCTGCTGCCGACGTCGGGGTTGCCCGCGGCCTCGACGAAGACGTCCACCGTCGCGTCGGCCCACGGCACCGCCTGGTTCAGCGGGGACAGGCCCTTGACCGCGACGCCGTCGGGCCGCAGGACCAGGCCCTCCGCCTGGAACCCGGGCTGGGTGGTGGTGAACCCGAGGTCGATCGCGAGCTCCACGGCGTGCCGGCCCGCGCGCACGGCGTCGGACGCGAGCCAGCCGTCGGGCACGTCACCGGTCATCCGGAACCACGTGGTGCTCCACGGCGCACCCCACGGCGTCCCGGGCGGCGCCGGCGCGTACTCCTGGGCGACGGCCTCGCCGAACGGCACCGGCTCCCCCGGCGCCGTCCACGCGGTCACGGTCAGCGGCGCGCGGCCGGCGACCAGGGCGGGGGTCAGGCGCTCGTGCAGGAACCGCTGCACGCGCTGCAGGACACGGGCGGCGTCGACGTCGACGGGCATGGATCACCTTCCGGGGTGGCGGGAGTCATGGCATGCGCTCTTGT
>NZ_CABEGA010000094.1 GCF_901521055.1 Cellulomonas hominis
GCTGGGGCCCCGGGGTGGGCGCCGGCGCTCGATGCGCCCGGGACGCACCGCGGGCGGACGGCCGGGTGGGTGGTCGGGTCCGGGTCGTGGGTGGTGGTGCGTCGCTACGGTGCTGGTGGGCTGGGTCCCCCTCCCTGCCCGGTGGGGACCGGTCGGAGCCGCTAGTTCCGGCTCCGACCGGTCCTTCCGGTTACGCGGCCAGGACGTCGGCGGGCTCTGCAGCGTTGGCCGGGTCGGGCTCGGGGGTGGGGGTGCGTCCGGCGGCGATCTGCTCGACGTCGGACAGCGGGTAGCCCCAGTCCCCGAGGGCGGTGAAGTAGGCCCGGCTGATGGCGTCGGTGTTGCGCCAGGTGTGGACGTCGGTGGCCTGCTCGATCGCGGCGACGGCGACGGTCAGGGTGATGACCTGTGAGCGGGGGGTGCTGGCCTTGGTCAGCAGTCCGGTGATGTGGTCGGTGCCGCGGTGGGTGGGGGTCTTGGTGCCGAGCAGGGTCGCGGCGAGGCGGTGCCCGTCGTCGGCGGCCTTGGCCAGGTGGTAGGTGCCGGTCGTCACGGCGCGGCCGATGAACTCGGCGCCGCCCTTGGGTGAGGTCTTGCGGGCGGCGAACGACTTCAGCCACTCGCGGCGCACGACTTCGGCGGACCGCCACGCCTTGTTGTTGGCGACGACCATCCGCCGTTCGGCCTTGTCGGCGTCGCTCATCGGGGTCTTGGCGACGGCCTGGCCGTCGTCGTCGGTGCACTCGGCGGCGATCTTGGTGTGGCCGTGGGCGCGGTGATCGGTGCAGACGAACATGGGCGTGACGTCGTTGTCGGTGTCGATGTAGGCGGCGTGCCCGGGGCAGGTCGCGTGCGTCTCGATGGTGAGGGGTTCGGTGGAGCCCTTCGCGCGCAGGGCGTCGAGCGCGCGCATGGGGGTGGTCATGTAGAGGCCGGGGCGGGCGACGATGGTGATGCCCTGCTCGGTGAGCGTGGCGGTGAGCGCGGCGACGGCCGCGTCCTCGGTGCGGCGGTCGCGGATCTGCTGGGCGGCGTGCCGCAGGTCCCATCCGTGCGACGCCTTCCGGGTGAGCGTTTCGGTGGCTTCGTCGTCGTCCTCGAACTCGGCGAACAGCGCTGCTTCTTCGAGGGTGAGTTCCTGGTTGACGAGGGCGTCGAGTCCGGTGCGGGAGGTGGCGACGGTGATCCCGGCGGTGACGGCGTCCTTGGTCGTGCCGAGCCGCTTGGCGATCTTCGCGGCGGGGACGCCGAGCAGCGCCAACTGCTGGTAGGCGGCGGCGCGGTCAGTGTCGGTGAGGCCCTGGCGGTCCTCGTTCTCGACCATCTGCTGTTCGATGCGCCGGACGTGGTCCTCGTCGCCGGTGATGATCCACGCGGGGATGGTGGCCTGCTGGGCTTCGATCGCGCCGAGGGTGCGGCGCTGCCCGGCGCGGACCCGGAGCCCTTCGGTGGTGCGGACGACCAGGACGGGGGTCAGGACGCCGTGGTCGCGGATGGACTGCACGAACCGGGCGGACAGGTGGGCTTCGGAGCGGACGTTGGTCTCGATGAGCAGGGTTGCCGGGTCGAGGTGGGCGAACTCGGCGCCGTTGTCGATCGCGGCCAGGACGTCGGCGGACGTGCTGGTGGTGGTGTCGGGCTTGGTGGTGCTGGTCATGGTGTCGCTCTCCTTGGCGGTCGTCTGCCTGTCCCGGTGGTGGGCCAGGCCGGTGAGTGCCCGTGTTCTTCGGGCCTCACCGGCAGGCGCGAGGTATCGGGCCAAAGGAGCGGAAGGGGCCCCGCGCGGGGCCGGGGGGCTGTGACGTCGCGCATGCCGGCGCGCAGCGTCGGTGTGGGGGACGTCATGGCCGGCCGGCATCGGGTGGGGGCGACGGCCTGATACCGGCCAGGGTGGGCCGCGGCGCTGACGTGGTGGGAGGCCAGGTCCGGCGCAGCTGGCAGTGCGCACCGCAGGTGCTTCGGGTTCCCCGGTCGGTGCCCCCTGGGGCGCCGGGCGGCGTGGTGCGCCCCGCTCCCCCGCGTGCTCGAGGTGAGGGCGAGCAGCTAGGAGACGGAGTCGAGTCGCTGCGAGGGGTACGCCGGCGGTAGGCGCGCTCGTCGCGTGGATCGATGCGGCCGGGTCGCTGGATCTCGGCTTGGAGGTCCGTGCGCAGCCCGGCGGTGTAGAAGTGGTCGACGACCTCGCTGTCCACTACGTCGTGGTGGGCGGGTGACTACTTCGGGGGAAGTTCTTGCTGTGGCCTGTGGTTACGGTGGAGCGTGAACTTCTGGGAGCTCGTGTTCGTGAGGGACACGATCGAGGAGTAGTTCGTGATGCTGTTGAAGTTGGGCGTACGCGGCGGGTAACGTTGCGCGTACGCAACACGGTGCCCTGCCGGGATGGCAGTCCCAGCAGGACACCGCACGGGTTAGAAGTTCAGATGCACACTGAACTCGAGAAGTATCTGCACCTTGGGATCAGCCAGGATCACTAGCGGGAGTGCACTGCACTCCAGCCAGGTCCTGGCTCTTTCCTTGTCCAGGGACTTCTTCCCGTTGCGCTCGGCTAGTCGCGTCTGCGGCTTGCGCCGCTTCTTCTTCTTGGCCAACTCGGTCTCCAATCTCTTCCCCCCCAGCCTGCTGACGGGTGTCAGCAGGGAGGCTGGCCGGGAAGTCGTCTGCACCTCTCCCGCGTGGGTCCGGCCGGGTCGTTCTTGGAGACCTGGTGACCAGGCTAGCCGGGGGGTTCGACACTCCCCGCAGACCATCGGGTGTGTCGCACGTCACGAGACGGTGTGGGTCTCGTCACCGTTGTCGAGCAGCGCCCGGCGTGTCGGGTGGCTGGCGCCGCTGGAGACGTGTCCGCACTAGTGGAGTCGTTGGTGGGGGCGCGTGTTGTTGCTGGTCAAGCGGTGGTTGACCAGGCGCGAGCGGGACGCTGGCGCGGGGAGCGTGGCGGGGCACGAACAGCTCGCCGGCGTTCGTGTACTGCTGGCGGACGACGTGCAGGAAGTCCTCGCGCTCGTACTCGAACTTCCGGGCTTTCGGGATGCCTGCAGCCGCGGGTCGGATGAGACTGCTGGTCATCGACGATGTGGGAGGTGGGCGTGAGCGAGGGCAACGGTGTTCACACGGTGCACCGCGATGGTCTGTGGTTGAACGAGGTCGGTGGCCAGCAGGCCGGCGGGACGTTCGAGACGAAGGACCCGGCGGTGGCTGCTGGCCGTGAGCTGGCGATCGCGCGGGGCCTGGAGCACCACATCCACCGCCTCGATGGGCGGGTGCACGAGAAGAACTCCTACGGGAACGACCCGCGGAACATTCCGGGCTGAAAGCAGTGCGGCGAGGGATCCGGCGGCGGTAGCCGCCGACGGAAGATCTGCCGCGCCGTAGGCGCGTCCGGTTGGGTTCCGGATCCGGCCGCGATCCGGGCTGCGGTTCACGCCACTTCGTGACGTGGTTCACATAGTGTGTGGTCATGAGTGGATGCACCGCGCCGAGGAACGGCCACAGGACTGCCAGCGGAGCGGCGGCGTGCCCTGTGCACGGCGGTCGTTCGAGGTACTCGAGCCCGTCGTACTACCGGCCGCCGAGCTACCCGCCGATCTACCCGCCGAGCAGCGGCGGGGGCGGCGGGAGCGTCGGGGGCGGGTCCGGCGGTGGTAGGACCCGGCCGAAGTGGTCGCCGAGTACGTCGACGGTGACGTACACGGCCGCAGAGGTGCGGGCGCTGGCTCCTGTTCGCCGGACGGTCGAGCTGCGGGCGCGGCAGGACCCGGATCTGCGCGACGTGTTCCTGTGTCACGCGTGGGACGACCGCCGCGGTGCGGCGATGGAGCTGCACGACCTGCTCGAGGCCGAGGGCGTGTCGGTCTGGTTCAGCGAGAAGGACATCGTGCTCGGTCAGCCGTTCCTGCGGGAGATCGACCGGGGTCTGGCGAAGTCCCGCACGGGCCTGGTGCTGGTGACCCCGGCGCTGCTGGAGCGGGTCGACAACCAGGGGATCTCCGACAAGGAGCTCTCCGAGCTGCTTGCCCGTGATCTGCTGATCCCCGTCGTGCACAACACGACGTACGACGAACTCCGGAAGATCAGCCCGCTGCTGGCGTCGCGCAACGGGCTCAACACGGCGGACGACTCGATGGCCGTGGTCGCGAAGAAGATCGCCGAGCTGGTTGCCGTCGACGACATCTGAGGGTCGTCGGGCTCGGTCAGGACCGGCGCGTGAGCGCCGGTGGTAGGTCGACCTCTGCTGGGTCGACGTCTTCACGCGCACCTGACTGCGTCTCGTATTCGAGGCCGTCGGTATGCCTCCAGGTCCGCGGGTAGCACCGGCGCGTGCTGCTCAAGCTTCGTCTCCCCGCACGACCGGCCGGCAAGGTGGAGCTACGGCGCGAGCTCGTGGTTGCGGCTCTTCGACAGGTAGTAGCGGCGGCGGCGAAGGGCCATTCCGGTGCGGATCGAGCCTGCGTCACCGGAGTTCCTACCTGCCTGGCCGATGACCGTCCAGGCACCGTTGAGGTCGGCGACCGGCTCCACGATCGTGCCCGAGACGATGAGGTCCCACCGGTCGTTCGCTCCGGTGTCAGCAGGATCGAGGTGATGCACGCTCCCTACAACCTCATCGCTGGTGTAGCCCGGCGCGGGCTGGGCGCGAGCCTGGTAGATCTCGATCCACTCCATGAGGGTGTGAGTGGCGGCGCACCAGCCGTTCGCGTACCCGCGCGGCTTGAGATCGAGGGGCGACGGCAGTGGTGTTACCCCGTCGGGCGCGAGCAGTCCATACACCTCGAGGCGAACGTGGCGATCGGAATCGTTCCTGATCTCCACCCAGGCGCGCACCATGATCCGACGATCCTGGTCGCGGGGGGTGTGCATGGGCTCGTCACGCAGCCCGGAGCGGATCGGGTTCGGCTCGCCGCCGAGGTAGAGAGACGGCTCGAGCGGAGGCCAATCGACCTCCGGCTCGACGAAGACCGAGATCGCCGGCGTCGCCGCGTCGATGCGTGCACGCACAGCCTCGGCCGCTTGCTGCCGCGACAGCTCCAGCGCCTGGTTGGCGGTGGCGACTGCGCGCTCTGAGGCCTGAGCGGACCGGCGCGTCTCCCACGACTGCCAGACCACCACCCCCGCGGCGGCGATAGCAGCACCCGCGGCAACCCACCCGGAGTCGATCACGAGGGACAGCGTGCCATCCCTGGCCAGCCGGAGGGTGATTAGCCCAGGAACCAGTGCGGCGGTGTCACCGGCGCCCGTCACACTGGCGTCATGTGGAAGCGACGCGCGGCCAAGTCGACGCCAGAGCCCGCACCGGCACCGGCACCGGCACCGGCACCGGCACCGGGCTCAGGCGACCCGATGGCGCCCCACGCGGCCAAGCACCTCGCGTTTCTCGAGCAGGCCCGCTGGCTGCTCGAGCAGCAGCAGCGTCGCGCGACGACGTTCCAACAGACGTCGGTGGCGCTCGTCGGGTTCGACGGCGTGCTGCTCGCGTTGCTGCTCAGCAACGACACGCTGGGGACCTTCGTTCGCTACTCCGCGGCGTGGTGGGCCGGCACGGTCGCCGCTCTGTTGTTCGCGCTGAGCGCCCTGATCGGGGTGCTGGTGCTCGTGCCGTTTGGGATGTACTCGGTACCGGCCGACACCACGATCTCCCACTGGGCGAAGCAGCTCGTCACCCCAGACTGGGACCGCTCGACACAGCACTTCGCGCACATGCTCCTGGTCGAGGCCCCGCCAGAGCGCGGCGCCGACAGCCGACCAGCTCGCCTCCGACGCTGGTGGCGCGCTCGGCTGCACATGAAGCCGCTGCCCATGCAGCCGCTGCGCTCAGCTGAGCGGCTGGCGACTCGCCGAGGTCGCCTGACCACCACGTCCGCGTTCACGCTCCTCGGCGGCATCATCGCCCTAGTGGTCGTACTCGTGACCTCCCCGGTCACCGCCGGGGTGAGCGAGGACGCCGCTACCTCGGAGCCCTCCGGTACCCAGTCTCAGATCAGCCAGAGCAGCAGATGAAGGGAGTCCGACCCATGTCTGACCGCGTTGACCCGAAGGACGAGGCACAGCCGCCTCCACCGCCTCCACCGCCCCCGCCCGTGAGCGTCCGGACCCTGCTCGGCAGCGAGTACCCGCAGCCCCCGGAAGAGAGAGCATGAACGACAAACCGCAGGCG
>NZ_CABEGA010000095.1 GCF_901521055.1 Cellulomonas hominis
CCCCCGGCGTCCGCCGCTCCTCAGCCCTCCGCCGCCGCCGAGGCCCCCTCGCCTGCCGAGGCCCCCGCCGCGGCGGAGCTCGCCGTGGCCGGTATCACCTCCGTGTCGGACGACCGGACCGACGAGCCGTCCGCCGTGACCTCGGACGGAAGCGTGCCCTCGGACGCGACCGTGCCCTCGGGCGGCGGCCCGACCGCACCGGCGCCGACCGCTGTCGTCCCGACGCCGGTGCGCCGGACGTCCTCCGCCTTCGGCCGCACCGCCGCTGCGGGGTCCGCCGCGACGACGCCCGCGGCCGGCACCGCGTCGACGGACCGGCCCGAGGCCTTCCTCCCCGAGGAGGTCGCGCCGGAGGAGCAGCCCGACGACGCACCCGTGTCCCCGGCGGCGGGCGACGCGGGCGACGGACCCTCCCGCCCCGACTGGGACCTGCCCTTCCCGTCCGAGCGGCCCGCCGACTCCGTGACCGAGCGCCGGTTCGACCCCACCCGCTGGGTCCTCGGACTGGTCGCACTCGCCGTGGTCGTCGGTGTCGTGGTCGCCCTCGCGAACGTGCTCTCCCCGTTCGGCTCCGGCGACGACGACGCGGGCGCGGCCGCCACGCAGGCGCCCGTCGCCACCGCACCGCCGGCGGAGCAGCCCGCCGAGGGTGAGGGCGACGCCGCCGGTGAGGCACCCGCCGCCGTGCCCCCGGTGATCGCCGGCGTCACCACCATCGACCCGTCCGACGGCGACGGGGAGCACGAGGAGCTCGTCGGCCGCCTCGTGGACGGCGATCCCGCGACCACCTGGTACACCCACACCTACAACCGCCCGGACTTCGCGGGTTTCAAGGACGCGGTCGGCCTGGTCATCACGCTCCAGGCGCCCGCCACCGTCACCTCGGTCACCCTGGACGTCAACGGCTCCGGCGGGAACGTCGAGGTCCGGTCGACCGACGCGGCCAACCCGACGGCCGGGGACGTCCTCGCCGCCGGTGCCCTCGCCCCGCAGACCGTGCTGACCCTCGCGCAGCCGACCGAGACCCAGAGCCTCGTGCTGTGGTTCACGTCGCTGTCGCAGACGCCCGACGGCCAGAACCGCATCGAGATCAGCAACGTGGCGGTCTCCTGACCGGCACTCCCCGCGGCGGAACAGACCACGCCTACGATCTGTTCTCCGCAGCATCAGCTCGTCCCCTGACATCTGAGGAAGCACCGTGACCGAGACCCCCGTCCGCGACATCGTCATCGTCGGTTCCGGACCCGCCGGGTACACCGCCGCGATCTACGCGGCGCGCGCGGGCCTGTCCCCGTACGTCATCGCCGGGTCGGTCACCGCCGGCGGTGCGCTGATGAACACCACCGACGTCGAGAACTTCCCGGGCTTCCCCGACGGGATCCTCGGCCCGGACCTGATGGACAACCTGCAGAAGCAGGCCGAGCGGTTCGGCGCCGAGGTGCTGTGGGACGACGCGACCGAGGTCGACCTGGCCGGGCCGGTGAAGACGATCGTCACCGGCGGCGGCGAGACCGTCCGTGCCCGCGCCGTGATCCTGTCGACCGGCTCCGCGTACCGCGAGCTCGGCCTGGACGACGAGAAGCGGCTGTCGGGCCGGGGCGTGTCCTGGTGCGCGACCTGCGACGGGTTCTTCTTCCGGGACCAGGACATCATCGTCGTCGGTGGCGGTGACTCCGCGGTCGAGGAGGCCACGTTCCTGACCCGGTTCGGCAAGTCCGTCACCATCGTGCACCGGCGCGGCGAGCTGCGGGCCTCGAAGATCATGGCTGACCGCGCGAAGAACGACCCGAAGATCCAGTTCGCCTGGCACAGCGAGGTCGTCGCGATCCACGGCGAGGACAAGGTCACCGGCGTGACCCTGCGCGACACCCGCACGGGTGAGACCCGCGAGCACGGCGCGACCGGCGTGTTCGTCGCGATCGGCCACGTCCCGCGCACCGAGCTGCTCGCCGGGCAGGTCGACCTGGACGAGAACGGCTACATCGTCGTCGAGGGCCGCTCGACCCGCACCAACCTGCCCGGGGTGTTCGCCGCGGGCGACGCGGTGGACCACACCTACCGGCAGGCGATCACCGCGGCCGGCTCCGGCTGCGCCGCGGCGCTCGACGCCCAGCACTACCTCGCCGCGCTCGGCGACGTCGACCCCGCCTCCCCAGCCGACATCCCGACGGCCGTCGAGCAGGCGGACGTGGACGCGTCGGACGCCCTCGCGGCGCAGGGTGCGGACACCGCGGCGGCTGCGGCCGCTGCGGGGCACTGACCACGGGGTGGCCACGGCCCTCGCGGTGACCGGGGAGACCTTCGAGCAGGAGGTCCTCCGGTCGCCGCTGCCGGTCGTCGTGGACTTCTGGGCGGACTGGTGCGTGCCCTGCCGCATGGTCACGCCCGTGCTGGAGGAGCTCGCCGACGCCTACGCGGGGCGGCTCCGGTTCGTCGCGGTCGACACCGACGCGCACCCGGAGCTCGCCCGCCGGTACGGGATCCTGTCGATCCCGACGCTGTACGTGTTCCACGAGGGGGAGCTCGTCCGATCGCTGCCGGGCGCCCGGGAGAAGCTGGCGTACACCGCTGAGCTCGACGGTGCCCTCGCGGAGATCGCCACGTCCTGACACGGCGGTCCGGGGACGTCGTGTGAACGTGCGGCGCGCCCGTCGTGGACGCGCCGCTGGAGGCCCCGGGTGGCGTGCGACACTCGGGAGATGACCGCGACTCCGCGGCCCGGCGAGTCGTCGGGCCCCCTCCCGACCCCCGCCGCCGGCACGCGGCTCGACCGCTGGCTCGGCTCCTACGCCGAGCGCACGCACGGCATGCGCGCCTCCGAGATCCGCGCCCTGTTCGCCGTCGCCAACCGCCCCGAGGTGGTCTCCCTGGCAGGGGGCATGCCGTACCTGGAGGGCCTGCCGCTCGACGTGATCGGCGAGCTCGCCCAGCGCGTCGTCGCGACCCGCGGCACCACCGCGCTGCAGTACGGCTCCGGGCAGGGCGACGAGGGCCTCCGCGAGCAGATCCTCGAGGTGATGCGCCTCGAGGGCATCGACGCCCACCCCGACGACGTCGTCGTCACCACCGGGTCGCAGCAGGCGCTCGACCTGGTCACGCGGCTGTTCATCGACCCGGGCGACGTGGTCGTCGCGGAGGCGCCGTCGTACGTCGGCGCGCTCGGCGTGTTCCGGGCGTACCAGGCGGACGTCGTGCACGTGCCGCTCGACGCCGACGGTCTGGTGCCGGAGGCGCTGGAGGAGACGCTCGCCGGCCTCGCGCGCGACGGCCGCCGGGTCAAGTTCCTGTACACGATCCCGAACTTCCACAACCCCGCCGGCGTCACCCTGTCCGCCGAGCGCCGGCCCCGCATCCTGGAGATCGCACAGCGCTACGGCGTCCTGGTCATCGAGGACAACCCGTACGGCCTGCTCGGGTTCGAGAGCGACCCGCTGCCCGCGATGCGGTCCGCCGACGACGAGGGCGTCATCTACCTCGGCTCGTTCTCCAAGACGTTCGCCCCGGGCTACCGGGTCGGCTGGGCCGTCGCGCCGCACGCCGTCCGCGAGAAGCTGGTCCTCGCGTCGGAGTCGGCCATCCTGTGCCCGTCGAACGCCTCGCAGCTCGCGATCAGCGGTTACCTCGCGACGTGCGACTGGAAGGGTCAGGTCAAGGCCTTCCGCGAGCTGTACCGGGAGCGGCGCGACGCCATGGTCGGCGCGCTCGCCGAGCACCTGCCCGACGCCACGTGGACCGTCCCGGACGGCGGCTTCTACACGTGGGTGCGGCTCCCGGACGGCCTGGACGCGAAGGCCATGCTGCCCCGCGCCGTCACCGCACGCGTCGCGTACGTGCCCGGCACCGCGTTCTACGCCGACGGGCAGGGTGCCGACCACATGCGGCTCTCGTTCTGCTTCCCCACCCCGGAGCGCATCCGCGAGGGTGTGCGGCGCCTGGCCGGCGTCGTCGCCGGCGAGAGCGAGCTCGTCTCCCTGTTCGGCACCGGCGGCGCGCGCTCCGGCGACGCGGTGCAGTCACCCGGTCCCGACCTGGCCTGACCGGCACCGACGTGTCCCGGGCGCCCTCCGGGTGCCGGTACCGTCGACCGCGGGCGCCGAGCAGCATCGGATCCCCGGCGGACCTCGCCCGCGGGGCCCCGACGCACCGACCACGCGACCCGCCGACCACCCGACCCGCCGACCGCCGCACCCGCCGACAACCCGACCCGCCGACCCGCCCGCCGCGGCGGCACCGCCCTGGAGGACCTGACCCCGTGCCGCACGACCCCGTCCCCGCCAGCCCGCGCGTCGTCGTCCTCGCGGGCGGCCTCTCCCACGAGCGCGACGTCTCCCTGCGCTCCGGTCGGCGCGTGGCCGAGGCCCTCCGCTCCGCGGGCGTCGAGGTGGCCGTGCACGACGTCGACGCCGACCTGGTGCCGGCGCTCTCCGAGGTGGCGCCCGACCTCGTGTGGCCGCTGCTGCACGGGGCCAGCGGGGAGGACGGGTCGGTCCGCGACGTCCTGGAGCTCCTGGGCGTCCGGAGCCTGGGCACGGGTCCGCGCGCGAGCCGCGTCGCCTGGAGCAAGCCGATCGCCAAGACGTCGGTCACACGCGCCGGCATCGCGACGCCCGAGTTCGTCACCCTGCCGCAGAGCCTGTTCCGTGAGCTCGGTGCCGGGCGCGTCATGGACGCCGTCGTCGCGAAGCTCGGGCTGCCGCTCGTGGTGAAGCCGTCGCGTGGGGGCTCCGCCCTGGGCGTGACGCTCGTGCGCACGGCCGAGGACCTCCCGCGGGCGATGGTGGCGTGCTTCGCGTACGGCGACACCGCGCTGATCGAGCGCGCCGTGGAGGGCGTCGAGGTCGCCGTGGGCGTCGTGGACCTCGACGGATCCCCGACCGCCCTGCCGGCCGTCGAGGTCGTCACCGACGGGCCGTACGACTACGACGCGCGGTACAACCCCGGGCGCACCGAGTACTTCGCGCCCGCCCGGCTGCCCGACGACCTCGCGCAGCGCGCCGCCGAGGTGGCGGTGAGCGCGCACCAGGTGCTCGGGCTGCGGCACCTGTCCCGGACCGACCTCATCATCGACGGCGACGGCGTGCCGTGGTTCCTCGAGGTGAACGTCGCGCCGGGCATGACGGAGACGTCCCTGTTCCCGCAGGCGGCCGAGGCCGGCGGGCACCACCTGCCGACGCTGTACCGCAGCCTGGTCGAGGCGGGTCTTCGCGGGGCCTGACCCGCTGGCCCTGACCCGCTGGCCCTGACCCGCCGGCTCTGACGACCCGCCGGGGCTGCAGCCGCGTCTGCGGCGTCAGCCCCGGAAGATGCCCGGGTCGTCCGGTGCGAGGCTGGCCAGGATGCGGTTGAGGTCCTGGACCGAGGCGAACTCGACGGTGAGCTTGCCCCGCTGCTTGCCGAGGTCCACCTTCACGCGGGTCTCGAACCGGTCCGACAGGCGACTGGCGAGGTCGTCGAGCGCCTCGTTCCGCACGCCCGCGCGCGGACGGCGCTGCTGGCGCCGCACGCTGCCCTCGTCCATGGCGACGATCTCCTCGACCGCCCGGACCGACAGCCCCTCGGCGACGATCCGCTGCGCGAGCCGCTCGATCGCCGCACCGTCGCTCAGCCCGAGCAGGGCACGCGCGTGCCCGGCCGACAGCACGCCGGCCGCGACCCGGCGCTGCACCAGCGGGGGCAGGCGCAGCAGCCGCAGTGTGTTCGAGATCTGCGGGCGCGACCGGTGGATCCGCGCCGCGAGCTCGTCGTGCGTGCAGCCGAAGTCGTCCAGCAGCTGCTGGTAGGCGGCCGCCTCCTCCAGCGGGTTGAGCTGCGAGCGGTGCAGGTTCTCCAGGAGGGCGTCGCGCAGCAGGTCCGAGTCCTCGGTGTGCCGCACGATCGCCGGCACGGTCGCGAGCCCGGCGGCCTGCGTCGCACGCCACCGCCGCTCCCCCATGATCAGCTCGTAGCCGTCGTCGACCGGGCGCACGACGATCGGCTGCAGGACGCCGATCTCGCGGATCGATCCGACGAGCTCCTCCAGCGCGTCCTCGTCGAACACCGTGCGGGGCTGCTTCGGGTTCGGCCGGATCGAGCCGACCGGCAGCTCCGCGAACGACGCCCCGGGCACCGGGAGCAGGCCCCCGGCGTCGGGCGTCGGTGCCGCGGCGTCGTGGTCCTCGGTGCTCCCCGACTGCGCGGTGCCGTTCGACTGCGCGGTGCCGTTCGACTGAGCGGTGCCGTTGGACTGAGCGGTGCCGCCGTCCGCAGCCCTGCCGTCCGCGGCGCTCGGCGCGTCCACGGTGCCGTCCGACAGCCCGTCGACCTCGTGCCCGGTGCTCACCGGGGCACCGTCGGTGGCGGAATCTGGCTGAACAGGAGCGTTTGTGCTGGTCAGAGCGGTGTCGTGCGCGTCACGCGCCGCTTCGGCCGCCTGCGACGCCTCGGAGTTCCGCTCGGGGAAGAACACGTCGACCGGACGACTGCCCTCACCGCTGCGAGTCTCCAGGCCCGTGGGGATGAGGGCGCCCAGGCCGCGCCCGAGCCCCCGCCGCTTCTCGCTCACGCGTCCTCCTTCTGCCGGTTCGTCGTGGTCCCGCGCTCTGCGAGCTCGCGTGCCGCCTCGAGGTAGGCGAGCGCACCGCTCGAGCCCGGATCGTACGTCAGCACGGTCTGCCCGTAGGACGGCGCCTCGGAGACGCGCACCGACCGCGGGACGGTGGTGCGCAGCGTCAGCTCCGGGAAGTGCTCGCGCACCTCCTGCGCGACCTGCTGCGCGAGGTTGGTCCGGCCGTCGTACATGGTGAGCAGGATGGTCGACACGTGCAGGCCCTTGTTCAGGTGCGCCTGGATCAGCTCGATCGACTTCAGCAGCTGGCTCAGACCCTCGAGCGCGTAGTACTCGCACTGGATCGGGATGAGGACCTCGTCCGCCACAACGAACGCGTTGACGGTGAGCAGACCCAGGCTGGGCGGGCAGTCGACAAGGACGTAGTCGATGCGCGGCTCACCGTTCGCGACCCGCTCCTCCAGGTAGACCCCGAGCGCCTTCCGCAGCCGGGTCTCCCGGGCGACCATCGAGACGAGCTCGATCTCGGCTCCGGACAGGTCGATCGTCGCCGGGACGCACCACAGGTTCGGGACGTCCGGGCTGGGGTGCACCGCGGTGGCGAGGGGCGCTCCGTCGACCAGGACGTCGTACACGGACGTCACTCCGGTGTGGTGGTCGATGCCGAGCGCGGTCGACGCGTTGCCCTGCGGGTCGTTGTCGATGACCAGGACGTGCAGCCCGGACTGCGCGAGCGCAGCGGCGAGGTTCACCGTGGTCGTGGTCTTGCCGACGCCGCCCTTCTGGTTGGCGACCGTGATCACGCGCGTCTGGTCCGGCTTCGGGAAGATCCGACCGCGCAGCTCGATGCGTCGGCGTGCGTCCCGGCGCAGCTCCGCCATGAGCGGCGTCTCGTCGTCGGCCGTCGGCAGGCTCTCGATGAGAGCGGCACGGCGCCGCTCGTCGCCGTCGTCGGAGGTCCAGCGTCTCGCGTCCGTCGTCACGGGCGGTGTCCCTTCGTCGAGCGTCGCGGACGTCGTGGCCCGCGCTCTGTTCCACGTGAAACACGGGCAGGTGTCTCGTCGCCCGGGTTCGTCTTGTGCACCACGACCACGCTGGTCGGGTCGAGCCCGTCGAGCGTCGGCGCGACGAGGATCTCCGCCGGCCCGCCGCCGAGCCGCTCCCCCGCGGCGCGCGCGGCGTCGGCCTCCTCGCCGGCACGGCCGCCTTTCAGAGCCACGAGCTGTCCGCCCACCCTGAGCAGCGGCAACGTCCAGCCGTACAGCTTCTCGAGGGCCGCGACGGCTCGGGCGGTGACGGCATCTGCGGCGAGCGTGCCGATCTGGTCCTCGGCCCGCCCTCGCAGCACCCGGGCGTTCCCGAGGCCGAGCGTGTCGACCACCTCGCGCAGCCAGTCGGTGCGGCGCTCCATCGGCTCCAGCAGCACCACCTCGGCCTCGGGCCGCATCGCCGCGACGACCACGCCCGGAAGCCCGGCGCCGCTGCCGACGTCAACGATCAGCCCGTGCTCGGGGAGGAACGGCACCACGGCGGCCGAGTTGACCAGGTGGCGCTCCCAGAGCCGGGAGACCTCACGTGGACCCACGAGGCCCCGGAGCACCCCCTCGTCCCGAAGCAGCGCGTGGAAGTGCTGAACCGCCGGCCACGCGGCTCCGAAGAGCGCGGGGAGCCGGTCGTCGCCCGCCAGAGGGTCGGCCAGGACGTCGCCGGTGTCGGAGCTCGACGCGGTCGCCGGGTCAGGCCGCACAGCACTCCCCTGAGCTCGAGATCGGGTGGTTCACGGGCGCAGCTCGGTTCATTCTCCGTGCCCGCGCGTGGTCCTCTACGGTACCGCGCCGGGCCCCGAGTCCTCGCCGCCGAGAGTGCGTCGCGGTGTTTCACGTGGAACACGCGCGGGCGGCAGGGTCGATCGTTTGGCGAGCGACTCGGGGCGTCAGCGCTCGCCTCCGCGGCACGGGGACGCCTCTGGTCCAGGCTCGGCGCACGCCCCCGATCCGCAGCATGAGCTTCCCAACCAGTGCCCGCACCGGACGCCCGCGCGCTTGAGCGCAGGCCGACGGCCCCCCAACGCTGGGCACCAAGCGCGCTCGGTGCTTACCCGGGGCCTGACAGCCGCTCAGCGACGGTCCGGCTTCCGCGGAGCTGCTGTTTCACGTGGAACGGGCCCGTTGCGCGGTTGTGCCGCCGCACGCAGAGCCCCCTGTCGAACGGGGGCGGCTGCAACACGCTGGCCGTTGAAGGCACCCCACGCCTCTCAGCGGGCTGGTGACACATCCCTGAGGCGATCTGCCGCTTCCTCGGCGCTCCGAACGAGACGTGTTTCACGTGGAACGCGACGGCCCGTACGCGACCACGTCGCGGGCGGGCGCGTTCAGTCCCCACTCCAGGTGCGGCCCCACGTACCAGCCGCGTACGCCGCGGCTCGTCGCTCTGCGGTGTGGTCCCGGCGGGCATCTAGGGGCTCCCTGCATGACTACGCACCCGTGGCTGCGCCTTCTGACCAACCCGCCCTCGCTCGTTCCGGACCGCAGATGCACGGCTACCGTTCTGCTGGCGGTCTACGAGCGAGGCGACCCCCTCGCGGCGCCAGCCTTGGCCGGGCCGTGCTGGTCGACGCCGGCGCGGGGGCGTGTCGCCTTGGAAGGTGCAATGGCCGCTTCGGTCCCACGGACCCAGGCGTTTGCACTCCCCCAGGCATGCCCCAGCGAGCCGAGGCGCCCCACCTCACGTGCGCGGCGCGCGGCGACCCCCCAGCGCTTTCGTCCCGCCTCGTAGGGCCACGCCGCGGCACCGTCGCCGCCCAGTGGGATCGTCTTTCTGTCGTTCAGTTCCCGCGCCGGCGTCGCGCCGCCTCCCGTGGTGCTGGCAGAGACGCCGCTTGACGGCCCCGCGTTGTTCGCGTGCGGTCGGCTGCACGCCTAGCGACGGTGTTCCACGTGGAACACGCCCGCGCCGGGTCTTCTTGCTCGACGGACCGGCACGGCGGGTAGGGCCCTTAAATCGTCGGCTCGCACAGGGGCCGTGCGCTGTGTCAGCCGTTTCACGTGGAACTGACGTGAGCCTGTGCGGCGACACCTCCGCGCCACGACGCCCGGCGAGCTCTCTGAAGGCGCCTCGGCAGCGCGTGGGGCGCAGCAGCAGTTCCAGCGATCTGTCGCCCGGCGATCCCGCCCGCCTGCGCCGGGCGACGTGCCGCGGCGGCGTCACGTCACTCCCGCGGCCCCGCACCGCACAGCGCGCTGCTCGCGGACCGACAACGCACGCGTGCACTGTCCTGGCCCGGCATGGCCTGCCGACGCACGACCGCCGCACGAGTCGACGTTGAACGCGACCGACCTTCACCGCCAGGCCGGGCCCCTGCTCCTCCGAGGCGCCTCCCCTGAAGCTCCCCACGGCCGCCGCTCGCTGGGGCACGTGGCGCACCCCCTCGCGAAGCAACGCGCGTGCCCGCACGCCCCCCAAGGAGCACGGCCGAGATCACGCCCTTCTCGACGCCGCCGCTCCGTGTGTGGCGGCGACCAGCCGTCGCCACGGGCCCGGTACATGTCCACCGACTTGGCAGTATCCGTTTGCACATCGAACCCCGGCCGCAAGTTCACGCGCAAACGACCTCGCCAGGACGCCCTGTACGGAGCCCGCGCCACACACAAGAGGCCGGCCCCTCCGCGGGACCGGCCTCTCCTCGCCTCCTGGCGAACGCTCGACGAGCGACTCAGCTCGCGGGCTTGACCACCACGTAGCGCGACGGCTCCACGCCCTCGGAGTCCGACGTCATCCCGGCGGCCGCGACCGCGTCGTGCACGACCTTCCGCTCGAAGGGGTTCATCGGCTCGAGGGACACCGCGGCGCCCGACGACCGCACCTCGGCGATCGCCTGCTCGGCCACCTTGACGAGCTCCGCCTTGCGGCCCGCCCGGTAGCCGGCGATGTCGAGCATGAGCCGGCTGCGGTCGCCGGTCTTCGCCTGGACCGCCAGCCGGGTCAGCTCCTGCAGCGCGTCCAGCACCTCCCCGTCGGTCCCGACGAGGCGGCGGAGCGCACGCTCCGTGCCGGGCTCCGCGACGATCTCGACGGCGGCGCGACCGTGGTCGACGTCGATGTCGATGTCACCGTCGAGGTCCGCGATGTCGAGCAGCTCCTCGAGGTAGTCCGCGGCGATCTCGCCCTCTTCCTCGAGGCGGGAGGCAGCGCCGGTCTCGCCGGTCGCGTCGATCGGTGTGCTCATCTGTGCTCCTTGATGGGGGAACGGTGCCGCGCCGGGGCGCGAGGTCTCAGTCGTCGGTCGAGCTGCCGGACGGCTTCGCGGCGCTGCCGCCCTTGCCGGCCGCACCGCCCGCGCCGCCGGAGCCGCTGCGCTTCTTCTTCGCGCCGGAGCCGGGGGTCGCGCTCTTGGCGCCACCCGCCGCGGCCGTGCTCCCGGTCCCCGACGCAGCGGGGGTCGCGGGCGCAGCGGGGGTCGCCGGCGTGGAGCCAGCGCCTGCTGCCGACGAGGCCGTCCCGGTCGACGGACCGGCCGCACGCTTCTTGGCGCGCGCCTTGCCGACGGGCTGCTGGCGCTGCCCGGTCACGGGACGCTCCTCGATGGTGGGCACGTCCTCCTCGATGGTGATGCCCTTCGCGGCGGCCTTCTTCGCCTTGCGCGCCTGGAGAGCCGCCTCCGCCTGCGAGCCGGGGGCCGGCATCCGGCGGATCGTGTAGAACTGCTGGCCCATCGACCACAGGTTCGTGGTGGTCCAGTAGATGAGGACACCGATCGGGAAGTTCACGCCGGAGAAGGCGAAGATCAGCGGGAAGACGTACATGAGCAGCTTCTGCTGCTGCGCCATCGGGCCCTCGAGCGCGGCCGGCGGCATGTTCTTCATCGTGAGCTGGCGCTGCGTGAGGAACGTCGTCAGCGACATCGCGATGACGAGGATGATCGTCACGACGCGGATGTGCAGCGCCTGCGAGCCGTCGCCGAACGACGACGCCGTCATGAAGGTCCCGGACAGCGGGGCGCCGAAGATCGTGGCGCTCTCCGCCTGCGCCGCGAGCTCCTGCGTCAGCGGGCCGAGGTTCGGCCGCGCGTACGTCCCGTCCGCCAGCTGCGGCAGCGAGTTCAGGACGCGGAACAGCGCGAAGAAGATCGGCGACTGGGCGAGGATCGGCAGGCAGGACGCGAACGGGTTCGTGCCGTGCTTCCGGTACAGCTCCATCGTCTCGCGGCTCATCGCCTCGCGGGACGCCGGGTCCGTCTTCCCCTTGTACTTCGCCTGGATCTTCTTCATCTCGGGCGCGAGCAGCTGCATGCCGCGCGACGCCTTGATCTGGCGGAAGAACAGCGGGATCAGGATGATCCGCATCACGATCACGAGGCCGACGATCGACAGACCCCACGCCGCACCGCCCGCGGGGTCCAGGCCCAGCCAGTCCAGCAGGGAGTGGAACTGGACCATGATCCACGCGACAGCGACCATGATCGGGTACAGCAGGCCGTCGAACCAGCTCATCGGGGAACTCTCCAGGGGATGGTCAGTGCGCGGAGGCGACCGCGCCGTGCGAGTGTCGACGGTGCGACCCCGCCGGTGGAACGTCGTCGACGCCGCCCGGGTTCCACGGGTTGCAGCGCAGGAGCCGCCAGACCGCCAGCCGCGTCCCCCGCACGACGCCGTGCCGCTCGAGTGCGAGCACCGCGTACTGCGAGCAGGACGGGTAGAACCGGCAGGTCGGCGGGGTGAGCGGGGACACGAACCGCTGGTAGCCCCGGATCAGGAGGACGAGCAGCCGGCGCGGGACGCGCACCACGGCGTGCAGCGCCCGGGAGGCCGCGGTCATCGTGCGTCCCCGGTCGGTGCGGCCGGCGACGCTCGCTCGGCGCGGCGCCGGGTCGCGGTGCGCAGCGCGCCGTCGAGGTCGCGGCCCAGCGTCGCGTAGTC
Organism: Cellulomonas hominis; assembly: GCF_901521055.1. GTDB lineage: Bacteria > Actinomycetota > Actinomycetes > Actinomycetales > Cellulomonadaceae > Cellulomonas > Cellulomonas endometrii. The sequence goes on from NZ_CABEGA010000095.1 coordinate 12,460, forward strand.
CACGGTCGCGGCCGGCGCCAGTGCGCGCACGACCAGGTCCGCGTCACGGGGCAGCTCGGCGAGCCGGTCGGAGGTCAGGGCGCGCAGGCGGCGCTTGACCCGGTTCCGCACGACCGCGTTGCCCACGCCCTTGGACACGACGAAACCGACCGCCGGACCAGGTCCGGGGTCGGTTCGCGTCACGAGGTGCACCACGAGCGTGTTCCGCCCGGCACGGGCACCCGACCGCACGGCCCGCTCGAAGTCGGCGGACCTGCGCATCCGGTGCGCGGCGGGCAGCACCGCGTCAGGTGGTGTCAGGCCGACAGCTCGGAGCGACCCTTGCGCCGACGGGCGGCGAGGATCGCACGGCCGGCACGCGTCCGCATGCGCAGACGGAAACCGTGCGTCTTGGCGCGACGCCGGTTGTTCGGCTGGAAGGTCCGCTTGCTCACGATGGTCTCCAAGTACTTCGGTGCATCGGCCGCACGCGCGTGTGCAGCCAGGTCTGTGTGCCGTGCTCGACTGCTCCGGTACCCACGTCGCCAGACGCGGCCGGCGTCGGGGCACGCCAGCAGGAGCCATCAGGAAGGCTGGTCAACGTTACGTCGGGCGCGCCGTCCGGTCAAACCGCCTGAGGCACCCTCTCCCGCCCGCCCTCCGCGGCCACTAGCATCGTCGCTCGATGCGTCCCGCAGCGTCCGGTCTCCCCAGCCCGTGGACAGACCCGGCCGGCCCTGTGGACAACGCCGCACCCGACGGAGCCGACGTGCTCCCGCAAGGCCGTGATCGTCCCTGATCGGGCGTCACGCACAGGTGTGGACAAGTCTGTGGACGCAGGACAGGTGCGTGCGACACTCGACCACGCGACTCACGACGGCAGCGAGGTACAGGTGTCAGGACAGGACGATCAGCCAGGCCAGGTCTGGTCGGCCGCGATGGCGCAGCTCGAGGTGAGCCCGGACATCACGCCGAGGCAGCTCGCGTTCGTCCGGCTGGCGAAGCCGCTCGGCCTGCTCGACGGCACGATGCTCCTCGCGGTCGGCAACGACCTGACGAAGGACTACCTCGAGACGCGGGTCCGCCAGGAGGTGTCCGACGCGCTCGCCGCCGCTCTCGGCCGCGAGGCGCGGTTCGCGATCACCGTCGACCCCTCCCTGGACTCGGCCGACGCCGGGCTCGCGACCACCCCGCCGCCGGCGCGCACCGACTCCGAGCCGACGCCCGTGGTCGCGCACGCGGCGACCGGCCACCCGAGCACCGGGGACTCCGCGCACGTCGACGCGCCGGTCCGCTCCGAGCCGTTCCGCCGCGAGCCCGCCGGGCCCACGCCCAGCGTCGAGCCGGCCCGGCTGAACCCGAAGTACCTGTTCGAGACGTTCGTCATCGGCTCGTCCAACCGGTTCGCGCACGCGGCGGCGGTCGCCGTCGCCGAGGCCCCGGCCAAGGCCTACAACCCGCTGTTCATCTACGGCGACTCGGGCCTCGGGAAGACGCACCTGCTGCACGCGATCGGGCACTACGCCCGGAACCTCTACCCGTCGGTGCGGGTGCGCTACGTGAACTCCGAGGAGTTCACCAACGACTTCATCAACTCCATCGGTGAGGGCAAGGCCGGTGCGTTCCAGCGCCGCTACCGCGAGGTGGACGTGCTCCTCATCGACGACATCCAGTTCCTGCAGGGCAAGGAACAGACGATGGAGGAGTTCTTCCACACGTTCAACACCCTGCACAACGCGAACAAGCAGGTCGTGATCACGTCCGACCTGCCGCCCAAGCAGCTGAACGGGTTCGAGGACCGGATGCGGTCCCGATTCGAGTGGGGCCTGATCACCGACGTCCAGCCGCCGGACCTCGAGACCCGCATCGCGATCCTCCGGAAGAAGTCCGCGAACGACAAGCTCCAGGCCCCCGACGACGTCCTGGAGTACATCGCCTCGAAGATCTCCACGAACATCCGCGAGCTCGAGGGCGCGCTGATCCGCGTGACGGCGTTCGCGAACCTCAACCGGCAGCAGGTCGACCTGTCGCTGGCGGAGATCGTGCTCAAGGACCTGATCACCGACGACGACCAGGCCGACATCACCGCCACGGCCGTGATCGGGCAGACCGCGGCGTACTTCGGTCTGACCATCGAGGACCTGTGCGGGTCGTCGAGGTCGCGCGTGCTGGTGACCGCACGGCAGATCGCGATGTACCTGTGCCGGGAGCTCACCGACCTGTCGCTCCCGAAGATCGGTCAGGCGTTCGGCGGGCGGGACCACACCACCGTCATGCACGCGAACCGGAAGATCCGCGAGCTGATGGCGGAGCGGCGTTCGATCTTCAACCAGGTGACCGAGCTGACGAACCGCATCAAGCAGGAGAGCCGGGGCTGAGTCCCCGTTCCGGAGAAGGCCCGTCACACACCTCGTGGCGGGCCTTCTCCCGTGTCCCCGGCAGGGCGCGTCGGCCGACCCTCGACCACGCCCTGAAACAGCGGTGGGACGAATGTTCACACCTGTGGACGGACCTGTGGAAACCGGTGGACGACCCCCACCTTTCGTGTGGACGGGTCCTCCGCTCTCCGTGGACGGCGAAGCACGGACCCGTCGTCGTCCACGTTCATCTGCGTCGTCCCCAGCCGGTCCACAGTCGTCGTGCACACGCCGCAGAAGGCTCCCACCAGCACGAACGGGCGTCGTCCCCAGAATTCACAGAACCGACGATGACGACGACTGATCCCTAGGAAGAAGATCCACAACCCGTCAGTGCTCTGCCGGCCGGTCCGGCACTCCGGACCACACGCCCGACCACTACGGCCCACGACGAGGACGCCGGCGCCCCTGTGGATCGTCCCGGCAGGGCCGGAACGTTCGCGGAGCGGCCTCCTGGCGCAGCCCTCGCCCGCGGCCCGGGACGCACCGGCTCCGGCACCCCGCTCTCGTCGCGTCCAGACGAACGCTGGAGCCCTCCGACCGGCGTCCACAAGCCCGCGCGTTCGGTTCCGCACCCCTGGTCACTCGCGTAGTGTTCGGCACGACCTCTGCCGCCCTCGCGGCCGGGGTCGCACAGCACCAGCAGGGATCACGGTGATCCCCCGACCGAGAGGGTGGGGCATGAAGTTCCGCGTCGAACGTGACGTCCTCGCAGAAGCCGTCACGTGGATCGCTCGCAGCCTTCCCACCCGTCCCCCGGTCCCCGTGCTGGCCGGTGTGCGCATCGAGGCCGACTCCGACGGCACGCTGCGGCTCGCGAGCTTCGACTACGAGGTCTCCGCCCGTTCCGAGGTCCCCGCCGACGTCAGCGAACCCGGCACCGTCCTCGTCTCCGGCCGGCTGCTCGCGGAGATCTCCCGCGCCCTGCCCGCCAAGCCGGTCGACGTGTCCCTCGAGGGCACCAAGGTCACCGTCACCTGCGGCGCCAGCCGGTTCACGCTGCTCACGATGCCCGTCGAGGACTACCCGCAGCTCCCGGCGATGCCCGCGCTCACGGGCACCGTCGACGGCGACGAGCTCACCAAGGCGGTCGGCCAGGTCACCGTGGCCGCCAGCCGTGACGACACGCTCCCCCTGCTGACCGGCGTCCGCGTCGAGATCGAGGGCGAGAAGATCACGCTGCTCGCGACCGACCGCTACCGCCTGGCCCTGCGAGAGCTCACCTGGAAGCCGGCGCGCCCGGAGGTCTCCGAGGTCGCGCTCGTCCGTGCCCGGACCCTGAACGACGCCGCGAAGTCGCTCGGCGCGTCCGGCTCCGTCAACGTCGCGCTCGCCACGGGCCAAGGCGTCGACCTCATCGGCTTCGAGGCGGGCGGCCGGCACACCACGTCGCTCCTGGTCGACGGGGACTACCCCGCGGTCCGCCGGCTGTTCCCGGACGAGTCGCCGATCCACGCCGTCGTGAACACACAGCTGCTCGCCGACGCGGCCAAGCGCGTGGCCCTCGTCGCGGAGCGCAACACCCCGATCCGGCTGACGTTCTCCGAGGGGCAGGTCGTCCTCGACGCCGGGCAGGGCGACGACGCGCAGGCGTCCGAGGCGCTGGAGGCCACGCTGGTCGGCGACGACATCGCCGTGGCGTTCAACCCGCAGTTCCTGCTCGACGGCCTCGGCGCGCTGACCACGTCGTTCGTGCGCCTGTCGTTCACGCACCCGAACAAGCCGGTCGAGTTCACCGGCCAGGAGTCGCTCGAGGGCGAGGACCTCAAGGAGTACCGGTACCTGCTGGTGCCGATCCGCTTCGCGTCCTGACCGGCGCCTCAGCCTCCCGGCGCCGGCGGGACCTCCCGCCGGTGTGACGGGCGAGACGCGCGCATCGTTCGTCAGCACCCCGCCTCGGCAGCAGAATGGCGGGCGACACAGTCGCCCCGGGCCCCACCGGCCCGGCGGCGGTCGGGCGAGGAGAGGTGGAGCGATGCAGATCGGCCTGGTGGGTCTGGGCAGGATGGGCGCGAACATGCGCGACCGGATGCGGAACGCGGGGATCGAGGTCACCGGCTACGACCGGAACCCGGACGTCACCGACGTCGCGTCGCTGGCCGACCTGGTCGAGGCGCTGCCCGCCGGCGAGCGGGTCGTGTGGGTCATGGTGCCGGCCGGCGCGGTGACGCACGCGGTGATCGAGGAGCTCGGCGGCCTGCTGACCGAGGGCGACCTGGTCATCGACGGCGGCAACTCGTACTTCGGTGACGACAAGGGCCACGCGGAGCAGCTCGGCGCGAAGGGCGTGCACTTCCTGGACGTCGGCGTCTCCGGCGGCGTCTGGGGCCTGGCCAACGGCTACGGCCTGATGGTCGGCGGCGACGCGGCCCAGGTCGAGCGCGTGATGCCCGTGTTCGACGCCCTGCGCCCGGAGGGCCCCCGCGAGGAGGGCTTCGTGCACGCGGGCGCCGTCGGTGCCGGGCACTACGCGAAGATGGTGCACAACGGCATCGAGTACGGCCTCATGCAGGCGTACGCCGAGGGCTACGAGCTGCTCGCGGCGAAGGACATCGTGACCGACGTCGCCGGCACCATGAAGGCCTGGCAGCGCGGCACCGTCGTGCGGTCCTGGCTGCTCGAGCTCCTGGTGAAGGCGCTCGAGGACGACCAGCAGTTCGAGGGGATCGACGACTGGGTCGCCGACTCGGGCGAGGGTCGCTGGACCGTGGACGAGGCGATCGACGCCGCCGTGCCGCTGCCGGTCATCACCGCCGCGCTGTTCGCCCGGTTCCAGTCGCGCCAGGAGCAGTCCCCCGCGATGAAGGCGGTCGCGGCGCTGCGCCAGCAGTTCGGCGGCCACGCGGTCCGGGCCGCAGGCGCCCCCATCTCCGGCGACGCCCCGTCCGGCGTGCGCTCGGAGGGCTGACGCCGCTCGATGTACGTCTCGCACCTGTCCCTGACGGACTTCCGGTCGTACCGCCAGGTCGACCTCACCTTCGAGCCCGGGATCACGGCGCTCGTCGGGCCGAACGGGCAGGGCAAGACCAACCTCGTCGAGGCGATCGGCTACGTCTCGACGTTCTCCAGCCACCGCGTGCCGACCGACGCCCCGCTCGTACGAGCCGGGGCGTCGGCGGCCGTGGTGCGCTCCCGCGTGGTCCGCGCGCAGGACGACGGGTCGGAGCGCGCGCTCGTCATCGACCTGCAGCTCGGGTCGGGGCGGTCCAACCGGGTCAAGCTCAACGGAGCCCCGTCGCGCGCCCGGGACGTGGTGGGTGCGCTGCGCTCGGTGCTGTTCGCGCCCGAGGACCTCGCGCTGGTCAAGGGCGATCCCGACGGCCGGCGCCGGTTCGTCGACGAGCTGGCGGTGCAGGTCACGCCGCGGCTGTCCGGCGTCTTCGGCGAGTACGACCGCGTGGTGCGGCAGCGCACCGCCCTGCTCAAGTCCGCCGCGGGGTTCCGCGGGGCGCGCGCGGGGAACCTCGACATCCGGACGCTGGACGTGTGGGACGCCAAGCTCGCCGAGCTCGGGGCGCAGGTGATCGTGGCCCGGCAGGCCGTCGTGTCCGCGCTCGACCCGTACGTCGCGGAGGCGTACGAGCGGGTGAGCGACGGGCAGGGCGCCGCCAGCGCCGGCTACCGGTCCTCCCTCACCGCCGCGCTCGCCGACCCCGGCGACGACGCCCCCCGCCCGGACTCCCCCGCCTCTCCGGTCGCGGTGGTCGAGGCGCAGATGCTCGAGGCGCTGTCCCGGCTGCGACCCAAGGAGCTGGAGCGGGGCGTGTGCCTCGTCGGCCCGCACCGCGACGACCTCGTGCTCACGCTCGGCGACCTGCCGGCGAAGGGCTACGCCAGCCACGGGGAGTCGTGGTCGGTGGCGCTGGCGCTGCGGCTGGCGTCCTACGAGCTCCTGACGAACGGCCCGCGTCCCGGGACCGCCGACGACGTCGCGCAGCTGTGGGTCGCGGACTCCGGTCCGGACGGGGAGCCGGTCCTGATGCTGGACGACGTGTTCGCCGAGCTGGACGCGAAGCGCAGGGAGCGGCTGGCGGACATGGTCGCCGGTGCCCGGCAGGTGTTCGTGACCGCCGCCGTCCCGGGCGACGTCCCCGAGCAGCTGTCCGGCGCGCGGTACGACGTCATGGCGTCGGAGGTCGCCCGTGCCGTCTGACGACGCCGGACCCGCGCGCGACGGGAGCAGCACCCCGGAGGTCGACCCCGCCGTGCCCGTGTGCGAGCAGCTGGACATCACGCCGGCGACCCAGATGGCGAAGCGGTCGCTCGCCCGGTTCCGCTCCGTGGCGCGGTCGAAGGGCTACCGGCCCGGTCAGGCGGCACGCGGCCGGTCCCCGCTGTCCCCCGCCGAGCGCGGCGGACCCGGGGTGCACCCTCGCGACCCGCTGACCGTGTCCAGCACGATGGCCTCGCTGTTCCGCGACCGCGGCTGGGTGCAGGAGGTCTCGGTCGGCGGGGTCGTCGGCCGCTGGCGCGACGTCGTCGGGGACCAGATCGCCGACCACTGCACCCCGGAGACGTTCGCCGACGGGGTCCTCGTCGTCCGGACCGACTCCTCGGCGTGGGCGCAGCAGCTCAAGATGCTCGCCCCGCAGCTCGTGCGGCGGATGGCGGAGGACGTCGGCGAGGGCGTGGTGAAGGACGTGCGCGTGCTCGGCCCGGCCGGCCCGGGGTTCGGCAAGGGGCGGCGGGCGGTCCGCGGCCGGGGCCCGCGCGACACCTGGGGCTGACACCCGCGCGCGCGGGGGACACGGTCCACAGGGGCCGCGGATCTGAGGGGTTCTGGCGTGGGGCCGGGTACACTGTGAATCGACATGTCTGGCGCGTCTGCGCCGGTCCAGGACGCACGATCTCCGTCGTCGTGGAGTGATCCGCCCTCCCGCCCGGAGGACGCTCGTCTCCGCCGCGTGTGAGAACTGAGGAGCACCACCGCCCGTGGCAGACCAGAGCCCCTCCACCGGACCGAACCCTCCGCACGACGCACCCGGGGGGACGGTGAACGGGACTCCCGCCTACGACGCCTCGCAGATCACGGTGCTCGAGGGCCTGGAGGCGGTCCGCAAGCGTCCCGGCATGTACATCGGCTCCACCGGTGAGCGCGGCCTGCACCACCTGGTGTACGAGGTCGTGGACAACTCGGTCGACGAGGCCCTCGCGGGCTACTGCGACCACATCGAGGTCACGCTCCTGGCCGACGGCGGCGTGCGCGTCGTCGACAACGGCCGCGGCATCCCCGTCGCCATCCACCCGACCGAGGGCCGGCCGACCGTCGAGGTCGTCATGACGATCCTGCACGCGGGCGGCAAGTTCGGCGGCGGCGGCTACGCGGTCTCGGGCGGCCTGCACGGCGTCGGCATCTCCGTGGTGAACGCCCTGTCGACGAAGGTGGAGACCGTCGTCAAGCGCGACGGCTACACCTGGGAGCAGGACTTCGCGGACGGCGGCAAGCCGAACGGCGAGCTGCGCCGCGGCGAGCCGACGCAGGAGACGGGCACCCAGCAGACGTTCTGGCCGGACCCCAGCATCTTCGAGACGGTCGAGTTCGACTTCGAGACCCTGCGGTCGCGGTTCCAGCAGATGGCGTTCCTCAACAAGGGCCTGCAGATCTCGCTGACCGACGAGCGCCCGCTGCACTCGGACACCGACGACGAGGTCGCCGGCGAGAGCGGCGAGGCGGCCGAGGGCGACGCGCCCGCGTTCCGCAGCGTCACCTACAAGTACGACGGCGGCCTGGTCGACTACGTCACGCACCTCAACGCGGCCAAGAAGGTCGAGCTCGTGCACCCCGAGGTCATCGACTTCGAGGCCGAGGACACCGAGCGCAAGATCTCCGTGGAGATCGCGATGCAGTGGACCAGCGCCTACTCGGAGTCGGTGCACACCTACGCGAACACCATCTCGACCACCGAGGGCGGTGCGCACGAGGAGGGCTTCCGCGCGGCGATGACCTCGCTGGTCAACCGGTACGCGCGCGAGAAGGGCATCCTCAAGGAGAAGGACGACAACCTCACGGGCGACGACATCCGCGAGGGCCTCACGGCGGTCGTGTCGGTGAAGCTCGGCGAGCCCCAGTTCGAGGGCCAGACGAAGACCAAGCTCGGCAACACCGAGGCGAAGACGTTCGTGCAGCGCGTCGTGAACGAGCAGCTGGCCGACTGGCTGGACTCGCACCCGAACGACGCGCGCGACGTCATCCGCAAGGCGATCCAGGCGTCCCAGGCGCGCATGGCGGCCCGCAAGGCCCGCGAGGCGACCCGCCGCAAGGGCCTGCTCGAGTCGAACTCGATGCCGGGCAAGCTCAAGGACTGCCAGTCGAACAACCCCGCCGAGTGCGAGATCTTCATCGTCGAGGGCGACTCGGCCGGCGGCTCCGCCGTCCGCGGCCGGAACCCGCAGACGCAGGCGATCCTCCCGCTGCGCGGCAAGATCCTCAACGTCGAGCGGGCCCGCCTCGACCGCGCGCTCGGCAACGCCGAGGTGCAGGCGCTCATCACGGCCTTCGGCACCGGCATCGGCGAGGACTTCGACATCTCGAAGCTGCGGTACCACAAGATCGTGCTGATGGCCGATGCCGACGTCGACGGCCAGCACATCCGCACGCTGCTGCTCACGCTGCTCTACCGGTACATGCCGGAGCTGATCCTCAAGGGCCACGTGTACATGGCGCAGCCGCCGCTGTTCCGCATCAAGTGGTCGAACGCCCCGCACGACTACGTGTACTCGGACCGGGAGCGGGACGCCGTGCTGGCCGACGGCCAGGCGAACGGCAAGCGGATCCCGAAGGACAACGCGATCCAGCGGTACAAGGGTCTGGGCGAGATGGACTACTCGGAGCTGTGGGAGACCACGATGGCGCCCGAGCACCGCACGCTGCTGCAGGTCACGCTGGACGAGGCGGCCGCGGCGGACGAGATCTTCTCCGTGCTGATGGGCGAGGACGTCGAGTCCCGCCGCTCGTTCATCCAGCGGAACGCGCGCGACGTGCGCTTCCTGGACATCTGACCGCGGCGCACCCGCTCCTCCCCGACCTCCCGGCCGCCTGCGCCGGGACCAGTCCCACCGAAGGACCTGATTCGTGACAGAGCTGACCGGCGACAACATCGAGCACGGCCGCATCGACCAGGTGGACCTGCAGCTCGAGATGCAGCGGTCCTACCTGGACTACGCGATGGCCGTCATCGTGGGCCGTGCGCTCCCGGACGTCCGCGACGGCCTGAAGCCGGTGCACCGCCGCGTCCTGTACGCCATGTACGACGGCGGCTACCGCCCGGACCGGCAGTTCTCGAAGTGCAGCCGCGTCGTCGGCGACGTCATGGGCAAGTACCACCCGCACGGCGACACGGCGATCTACGACGCCCTGGTGCGCCTGGTGCAGGACTGGTCGCTGCGGTACCCGCTGGTCGCCGGCCAGGGGAACTTCGGCTCCCCCGGCGACGACCCGGCCGCCGCCCCGCGGTACACCGAGTGCAAGATGGCCCCGCTGGCCATGGAGATGGTCCGGGACATCGACGAGGACACCGTCGACTTCCAGGACAACTACGACGGCCGCACCCAGGAGCCGTCGATCCTCCCGTCGCGGTTCCCGAACCTGCTGGTCAACGGCTCCGCCGGTATCGCGGTCGGCATGGCGACGAACATCCCGCCGCACAACCTCCGCGAGGTCGCCGAGGGCGTCCGCTGGCACCTGGACAACCCGGAGGCCAGCAAGGAGGAGCTGCTCGAGGAGCTCCTGCGCCGCGTCAAGGGCCCGGACTTCCCCACCGGCGCGACGATCCTCGGCCACCGGGGCATCGAGGAGGCGTACCGCACCGGCCGCGGCTCCATCACGATGCGGGCGGTCGTCGAGGTCGAGGAGATCCAGGGCCGGATCTGCCTGGTCGTCACCGAGCTGCCGTACCAGGTGAACCCCGACACCCTGGCCAAGAAGATCGCCGACCTCGTCCGCGAGAACCGGGTGCAGGGCATCGCCGACATCCGCGACGAGACCTCGGGCCGCACCGGTCAGCGTCTGGTCGTCGTGCTGAAGCGCGACGCGGTCGCGAAGGTCGTCCTGAACAACCTGTACAAGCACACGCAGCTGCAGGACACGTTCGGCGCGAACATGCTGGCGCTGGTCGACGGCGTGCCGCGCACGCTCAGCCTCGACGCGTTCATCCGGCACTGGACGAGCCACCAGCTCGACGTCGTCGTGCGGCGCACGAACTTCCGGCTGCGCAAGGCCGAGGAGCAGATCCACATCTACCGCGGCTACCTCAAGGCGCTCGACGCGCTGGACGAGGTCATCGCGCTCATCCGCCGCTCCCCCGACGCCGACGAGGCCCGCACGGGCCTCATGGCGCTCCTGGACATCGACGAGGTCCAGGCCAACGCGATCCTCACCCTGCAGCTGCGGCGCCTGGCGGCGCTGGAGCGGCAGCGGATCCTCGACGACTACGCGAAGCTCGAGGCCGAGATCCGCGGCTACCGCGCGATCCTCGAGTCCCCGGAGCGTCAGCGCGGCATCGTGCGCGAGGAGCTCGACGAGATCGTCGCGAAGTACGGCGACGAGCGCCGCACGACGATCCTGCCGTTCGACGGCGAGGTGTCCGTCGAGGACCTCATCGCCGAGGAGGAGATGGTCGTCACCATCACCCGCGGCGGCTACGCGAAGCGCACCCGGTCGGACAACTACCGGGCCCAGCGCCGCGGCGGCAAGGGCGTGCGCGGCGCGCAGCTGCGCGAGGACGACATCGTCGACCACTTCTTCGTGACGACCACGCACCACTGGCTGCTGTTCTTCACGAACCTCGGCCGCGTGTACCGCGCCAAGGCGTACGAGCTGCCCGAGGGCGGCCGCGACGCCAAGGGGCAGCACGTCGCCAACCTGCTGGCCTTCCAGCCGGGCGAGAAGATCGCCCAGGTCCTGGACCTGCGGGACTACGAGCAGGCCGAGTACCTGGTCCTCGCGACCAAGCGCGGCCTGGTGAAGAAGACCCGCCTGTCGGAGTACGACTCCAACCGGTCCGGCGGCGTCATCGCGATCAACCTGCGCGAGGACGAGAACGGCCTGCCGGACGAGCTCGTCTCGGCGCGGATCGTCGACTCCGTGAACGACCTCATCCTGGTGTCCCGCAAGGGCCAGTCCCTGCGGTTCACCGCGACGGACGAGGCGCTGCGTCCGATGGGCCGCGCGACCTCCGGCGTCACGGGCATGAAGTTCCGGGCGGACGACGAGCTGCTCGCGATGGACGTCGTCCGCGAGGAGGCGTTCCTGTTCACCGTCACGCAGGGCGGCATCGCCAAGCGGACCGCCCTGACGGTGGAGAACTACCGCGTCCAGGGTCGCGGCGGTCTCGGCATCAAGGTCGCGAACCTCCCCGAGGCGAACGGCGACCTGGTCGGCGCGCTGGTCACGGACGCGGACGACGAGGTGCTGGTGATCATGGAGCGCGGCAAGATCGTGCGCTCCGCGACCTCCGAGGTGAACGCCACGGGCCGCACCACGCAGGGCGTGATCTTCGCGAAGCCCGACAACGGCGACCGGATCATCGCGGTCGCACGCAACATCGAGCGCCACCTCGGCGACGAGGCGGGTACCGTGGGTGAGTCGGGCGAGCAGGACGTGACATCCGCGGCCCTCGAGGACACCAGCGCCACCACAGCTCCGGACGCCCCGGTGGCTGACGAGACCTCCGAGGAGGATGCATGAGCAGCGACACGCCGCCGTCCATCCCGCCCCGCAAGCAGTCGGGCAGCGACACGGCCGAGAAGCCGGCAGGCGGCCGCACGGCCACCGACACCGGCGCGCGGACGGGCACCACCACGACCACCTCCGGCAAGGCACCGACGGCCACCACGCCGACGGGCGCGACCTCGACGGGCACCACGTCGAAGGGGTCCGGCGCCCCGGCGCGCAGCGCGTCAACGGCGTCGCCGAGCACCAAGGCGACCCCCGCGGCAGCCGCTGCGACCACCACGCAGGAGCCCGTGCGCCCGGCCGCCGCCGCGCCGCGCACGAGCACCCCGGCCGGCTCTCCCCGCGACGACACCGACCGGAAGGCGTCCCCCTCCGCCGGGTCCCGTCCCGCGTCGGGCTCGCTCACCAGCGGCTCCGGCCCGCGGCGCGTGCGCCTCGCGGTCTCCCGGGTCGACCCGTGGTCGGTGATGAAGCTGTCGTTCCTCATCTCCGTCGCGATCGGCATCATGATCGTCGTCGCCACCGCGGTGGTGTGGCTGACGCTCGACGGCCTGCACGTCTTCGCGTCGCTGAACGACCTCGTGACCGAGATCCTGGCCGACTCCAGCATCGACCTGATGCGGTACGTGGAGTTCGACCGCGTCATCTCCGTCGCGACCCTGGTCGCCGTCGTGGACGTGTTCCTCATCACGGCTCTCGCCACGATCGGGGCGTTCCTGTACAACATCACGGCCGCCCTGGTGGGCGGCGTGCACGTCACGATGACGGACGAGTGACACCCGGTTTGGGCGGGCAGCCCCTGCTGGGGTAGTCTCGACCGGCACGCCAGCGTGCCACGGGCCTATAGCTCAGACGGTTAGAGCGCTTCCCTGATAAGGAAGAGGTCAGAGGTTCAAGTCCTCTTAGGCCCACTCCCGAGCCCCTGGGGGAACCCATGAAGAAGCTCCTGCTCCTGGTGGTCGTCGCCGCCGCCGGCTACGTCGCCTGGACGCGGTACGCCGCCGAGCGCGACGACCGCGACCTGTGGGCCGAGGTCACCGACCCTGTCGAGTAGGGCTCGCTCCACCACCCGCGTCCCGGTGCACCGGGGCGTCCCGGGGCCATGGCGCAATTGGTAGCGCACCTGCTTTGCAAGCAGGGGGTTAGGGGTTCGAGTCCCCTTGGCTCCACCACCCGCAGCGCGACGAAGGCCCGGCACCTCGCAGGTGCCGGGCCTTCGTGCGTCATCCGGCGTCGGCGACGACGACCTTGCCGATCACGTGCCCGGTCTCCACGTCGGCGTGGGCGCGGCGCATCTGCTCGGCCTCCAGCGGCGCGTAGGTGTGCGTGAGCGTCGTCCTCAGGCGCCCGGAGTCGACGAGACCGGAGACGACGTCGAGCAGCTCGTGCTGAGCGGTGAGGTCCCAGCCGTGCAGCGGGCGGGCGAACATGAACTCCCAGTGCCAGGAGATGCTCTTGCCCTTCAGGGCGGCGAAGTCCAGGTCGCCCTCGTCGTCGATCGCGACGATCTGACCGAACGGCCGGGTGACCGAGACGAACAGCGGCATCCGTCCCCTGCTCTGGGGAGTGAAGACGTAGTCCACCCCGCCGGGAGCGAGCCGGAGGATCTGCTCCTCCAGGTCCGGCGCGCCGTGGTCCACGACCGCATCCGCGCCGAGCTCCTCCACCCACGCCCGTGACTCCTCGCGAGACGCGGTGGCGATCACGCGGACATCCGTCAACGCCTTGGCCAGCTGGATGAGGATCGAGCCGACGCCGCCGGCAGCTCCGAGGACGAGCAACGTCCCGGTGGTCTCCTTGTGCAGCTGGAGCTTGTGGAAGAGCGCCTCCCACGCCGTGATGGTCGTCAGCGGCAACGCCGCAGCCTCGGCGTGGGTGAGCGTCCTCGGCTTGTGCCCGATGATGCGCTCGTCGACCAGCTGGCGTGCGGCGTACGTGCCGGGACGATCGAGCGTCCCTGCGTAGTAGACGTCGTCGCCGGGGCGGAACAGGGTGACCAGCTCGCCGACCGCGCTGACGGTTCCCGACGCGTCCCACCCGAGCACGCGATCGTCCGTGGCGGGACCGCCGCTGGCGCGCACCTTCACGTCGACGGGATTGACCGACACCGCCTTCACCTCGACGAGGACGTCGTGACCGGTCGGCGCAGCGGGAGCCGGGATCTCCGCGTCGACCAGGCTGCGGGTACCCGTGAGCGGCCCTCCGGAGCGCGAGACGATCGCACGCATCGTGCCGGTGGGCGAGGTGGTGGCGGATGTCATCGGTGTGAGCCCTCTCGTCGTGGTGCTGCCGGCTGCGGCGGCACGCGGACGATAGCTCCGGGGCAGTGGTTACCCGAAAGGGGACCTGCTATCCATCGGGTAGTGCCCTCAGGCGTGGTCTCCCTGCGGCACCGCGCGCGCGTACTGCGACTCGGCCCACGTGCGGAGCGCGAACACGGGCACGAGCGCACCGCGGCCGTCCGCGGTGAGCGAGTACTCCACGTGCAGCGGCACCGCGGGGAAGACCGTGCGGTCGACGAGGCCGAAACGCTCCAGCCGGCGCAACGTCGAGGTCAGCACCTTCGGCGACACCCCCTGCAGCTGCCTCTGCAGCGAGCCGAAGCGCCGTGGACCGTCCGCCAGGGCCCCGATCGCGAGCGCCGCCCACTTGTTCGCCACGACGTCGAGAAGGTCCCGGCACGGGCAATCCGCCGAATAGACGTCGCCGCGAGGTCCGCCGTCGAGGCCGGTCGTTTCGCTTTCACATATCGTCATGTTCCACTCCCCCTGTCCGGCCGAAACGCCGAACTACTTCCCGTCCGATAGTAGCGGCCCTTGCGGGTAACCATCGACGACGGCATAAATTCGTCCTGCTCGTGCGGCGCTTCACCCGCGTCGCACGACCGACAGAAGAAGTCGCATCCGTGGTGACAGATCGGTGACGGGCGCAGTCCCGACGGATTCGCGGTGGACTCACCGCAGCCTTCCACAGAATTTCGCGGCGATCCCTCGAGAGGAACGAATGATGGTCACGCTCGTCGAACGCACCGTGCATCAGCCCGTCAGCACGCAGGTCCCAGCCGGAGCCGCCTCCCACCTGGTCGTGGAGCACCTCGGCGACCTGCTGGTGCGCGCCGACGCCCACCTCACTCGTGAGCGGTTCACGAACGAGAACTTCACCAAGGACGACCCCTACCGCGTGCGCGGCCAGGAGGTCTTCGTCGACGCGGTGCAGCAGGTGAGCGCCGATCTCGGTGCCTTCTCCGCGCGCTTCCCGGACCAGAGGGGACTCGTAGCCTCGTTCTCCGCCGCGTTGGCGACGGCAGCGACACGCGAGACCGGACTCGGGGAGATCGGCGTGGCCTATCGCTCGGCCCTGGAGGCGTTCCGCGACGCGTTCGAACCGAGCGCGTCGGGATCCCGCGCCCACGCGGTCTTCACCGACGAGGGTCTCGACGTGTACGTGCGCGTGGTCCGGCCGCAGCACGCCTCGGCAGATCAGGACTTCCTCGCCGCGGCCTCCGCCCTGCTCGGGTCGCGGCGGGAAGCGGAGGACAACCTGACCGTCGACGAGCGCATCGCCGTGCGTGCCGCCTACTGGCTCCTCGACCAGGGCGTCCAGATCCCCGGCTCCTTCCCCATCTGGGGGACCTCGGGGTTCCGCGACGTGCAGACCTACGCCTCCATCACCGATCCCGGCGAGGGTCACCTGGCGGGCACCACGGTGTTCCCGGGCAACCTGCACGGGGTCATCGTCCACGTCGAGCATCTCGAGCGGGGTGTGGAC
Source organism: Cellulomonas hominis (assembly GCF_901521055.1). Lineage (GTDB taxonomy): Bacteria > Actinomycetota > Actinomycetes > Actinomycetales > Cellulomonadaceae > Cellulomonas > Cellulomonas endometrii. Next base: position 28,297 of record NZ_CABEGA010000095.1, read on the forward strand.
CGGAGCCGTGACGAGCTCGAGCCGTACCGCATTCCGTCTCCTCGCATGGTCGCCCGCGTCCGGCTCCACGTGGGTGCGGCCGCACCGACGTCCAGCTACATCGGTCGACCGCTGTTCGACGGCACGGTCGCCGACTCGCTGATCAAGACCAGCCGGACCTTCGCCGCAGCAGCGTCCTCGTTGCTCTCCGACGGTCTGGCCGAGGTGAAGTTCGCCGTCGAACGGCTGACGGCCCGGGAGGCAGTCGAGCTGCTGTCGTCGTTGGCGCGGGAAGTCCGGCGCGACCGTCACGCACAAGTTCTGTCCGCGGCCGTGAACATCAACATCCCCATTCTCGACGACCGCTCGGAGACCGTGAAGGCGCACGGCGAAGCGCGATGGGCGAGCACGCACGAGGAGATCGGACTGCTGGGCGTGGCGATCGCCGTCGCGGCGGGATTCGACAAGGTGACCTGGGACGGCACGGCGGACACCTACCCGAGCCGGTGCATCACGGATCAGCTGACCCGGCCGGTCGCCCTCTCTCTCGTCCACCGAGCGCACGAATCCGGCTTGCTGACGTACTTCTCGGCGGGATTCCGTTACGACAACATCCCCGACGCCGTCATTTCCGGTGTCGACGGAATCGGTATCGGCGGGGCGCAGATCCTGCGCTACATGGACAAGGTCACCGGCAACCACGGACCGTTCCTGCCGGGCAACATCCAGCAGATCCTCGCCGTTCGCGACGCTGCCGCCGAGACGCCGGCCGGACGTGGCGGGCAGCTTCTCGCACGGCTGGATCGGCTCTACTACGAGGGGACCCTCGACATCGATGCCGAGCCCTGGCGGGAGCGCCTCTTCACCGCACTGCAGGAGGACGATGAGGCGGCGATCAGCGAGGCCCTCGATGCGCTCCAGAACATCGCCGACCGCGAGCCCGACACGGCACCGCCGCTCCTGGCCTGGGCGGGACGACTGGTGTCGGCCGGGAACGTGCTGGCGAGGAACCGCATCGACTCCCGGCACTGGGATCCCCTGATGGGCCGGATCCGCGACGCGGCGAGCCGCGGTGACATCGTCGCTCTTGAAGAGCACCTCCGTCCGGCCACGGTGCAGCCGCGCCTCCGCTAGCAGCTCAGCGTCCGACCCTGTCCGCGCGACGACACCGCGCGACGAAGGCCCGGCACCTCGCAGGTGCCGGGCCTTCGTGCGTCGTGCGGGTCGTGCGGTCGGGTCAGGCCTGGGGCCCGCTCTCCGTGGTGCCCTCGACCGGGGTGGTGCCGGTCGTGCCCTCGGACGCCGTCGCGCCGGTGTCGGGCTTCTTCGGGGCGGCACGGCGCTGCGTGGCCTTCTTGGTCGCCTCGGTCACCTTCTCGGTGGCGTCGGCGACGCGCTCCTCGACGTCCTCGCGGACCTCGGCGACGCGCTCGGCGGCCTTCTGGGTGGCCTCACGGCTGCGGGCGACGGCCTCGCCGGCGGCCTGGCCCACGGCCTCCGCCGCGTCACCGGCGCGGGCGCGGAGCTGGTCGCCGGCGGGGGCCTCGGGCTCCCACGGCTCGGCCCACGGGTCGGTGGTGGTGCGGGACCGGGTCCAGGCGAAGACGCCGGCGCCGGCGCCGAGCAGCAGGGCGACGAGGAAGAACCGCTTGGCGCCCTTGTGCTTCTTCTTCGCGGGCTTGCCCGCGGCGGCGGCAGCACCGGCGGCCGCGGCCGCCAGGAGCGACTTCGTCTTCGCGGACTCCTTGTCGGCGACCTTCTCGACCACCGCGCCGGCCCGCTCCGCGGCGTCGTTGACCGCCTGGACCACCTTGGGCAGCAGCTCGTCGACCAGCTTGTCGTGCGCCGTGTCGATGACCGGCGTCGCGGCGACCGCGGCCTTCTCGACCCGCGGGGCGGCGGCCTTCACGCTCTCCTTGTACAGGTGGTCGATGCGGGGGACGAGCCACTCGACGGCGGCGTCGACGCGCGGCTGGCCCCAGTCGACCGCGTGGCCGGCGGCACCCTTGGCCAGCACGGCGGCCTCCGCGGCCTGCAGCTTGGCGGCGGCGGCGAGCTTGCCCGCGCCGTCGGCGGCCTTCACCCCGGCGTCGGCCAGCACGGCCCCCACGTCGGCCGCCTGCCCCTTGAGGCGCTCGGAGGTCGCGGGGTCGGAGACGATCTCGATCTTGTTCCGTCGGTGAAGGAACGCCATGTCCACACTCTCCTGCTCAGCTGGTCCGGTGTCGTCCCACTCTGCCACCGTCAGCCCTTTCGCGCAGGTGGCAGGCGTGTGTTCGTCGCGCGTGAACACACGATCCCCACCGGGCCGCCGCACAGGGGTCCGTGACAGGATGGCGGGCATGCACGCGACCCTGCACACGAACCGTGGCGACATCCGCCTGGAGCTCTACCCCAACCACGCCCCGAAGACCGTCGAGAACTTCCGCGGCCTCGCGACCGGCGAGAAGGAGTGGACCGACCCCGCGACCGGGGAGAAGAAGACCACGCCCCTCTACGACGGCGTCGTCTTCCACCGTGTGATCGACGGCTTCATGATCCAGGGCGGCGACCCGCTCGGCCGCGGCACCGGTGGCCCCGGCTACACGTTCGACGACGAGATCCACCCCGAGCTGCGGTTCTCGGAGCCGTACCTGCTCGCGATGGCGAACGCCGGCCTGCGACGCGACCCGATCACCGGCCAGGTCGGCGGCACGAACGGCTCGCAGTTCTTCATCACCGTCACCGAGACGCCGCACCTCAACGGCAAGCACACGATCTTCGGCAAGGTGGCCGACGACGAGAGCCGTGCCGTCGTCGACGCGATCGCCACGACGCGCACCCGCCCGGGCGACCGGCCGGTCGAGGACGTGGTGATCGAGTCGGTGTCGTTCGAGTCCTGACGCCTCGATGACCCAGCCGCAGCCGGGCCCCGCGCCCGCCGCGCCGCCGCCCGTCTGCCCCCGGCACCCCGACCGCATCGCGTACGTGCGGTGCCAGCGGTGCGGGCGGCCGGCGTGCCCGGAGTGCCAGCGCCCGGCTGCGGTGGGCATCCAGTGCGTGGACTGCGTGCGGGAGGCGGCCCGGTCGCAGCCCGTCGCGCGCACGGCGTTCGGGGGCCGGGCGACCACCGGCCGGCCCGTCGTCACCCTCACCCTGATCGCGCTGTGCGCGGTGAGCTTCGTGCTGCAGCTGGCGAACCCCGGCTGGACCCGGGCGCTGGCGTTCGTGCCGGTGCTGGGCGAGGTGGAGCCGTGGCGGTTCCTCACCTCCGCGTTCCTGCACGCGCCCAACCAGGTGCTGCACATCGCGTTCAACATGATCGCCCTGTGGTCCGTGGGCCCGTTCCTCGAGGCGTCGCTCGGCCGGTGGCGGTTCCTGGCGCTGTACCTGCTGAGCGCGGTCGGCGGCTCGGTGATGTTCCTGCTGCTGGCGACGCCCTACACCGCGTCGTGGTTCACCGTGCTCGTCGGGGCGTCGGGGGCGGTGTTCGGCCTGTTCGGAGCGGTCCTCGTGGTCCTGCGGCGCGTGGGACGCAGCGCACGCGGGATCGTCGGCATCCTCGTCATCAACGGGGTGCTCGGGTTCCTGCTGCCCGGCGTCGCGTGGCAGGCGCACCTGGGGGGCCTGGTCGTCGGTGCTGCGGTGGGGGCGGCCTTCGCGTACGCCCCCCGCGAGCGGCGGCTCCCCGTGGCGATCGGCACCTGCGCCGGCATGGCCGTGCTGCTCGTCGGTGCCGCGCTGGTGACGTACGCGGGCGTCTGACGCCCGTCCCCAGCTCTGCTCACAGCTGTGGAATTACACTGGTGTAGTTATCCACAGGGTTGTGCACCCCTGGGGAAACAGCGGTCCGAGCCTGTGGAGGAGCGCCCGCCGCCTGGGGACGGCCCTGTGGTGGACCGTCCCTGACGCCGGTGGCGTCACTTCCAGCGCGTGGCCATCCCGAGCCCGACCAGCGCGAACGCGAAGCCGATCGCGAGGTTCCAGGAGCCGATGCCCGGGATCGGGTAGTCGAAGTTCGTCAGGTACGTGACCACGATCCAGACGAGGCCGACCACGAGCAGGCCGACGAGCACGGGCACGAACCACGTCGGGTTGACCGCCGGTCCGGCCGAGCGCTCGGGCGGCGCGGTGTAGTGCGACTTCTGCCGCGTCCTCGACTTGGGCACGGGATGCTCCTGACCTCGTACGTCTGACTGCGCTGGACCTGACCCGGCCACCGCACGCTCCAGCTGTGGACGCGCGCACGCGCGGGCGTGACGTGGCCTAGCGTAGTGGGGAGACCGAGGGGGACGAGCGTGCCCGAGCAGCACCCCGAGCGCCGGACGCACGGCGCCCACGCGGCGGAGCCGTCCGAGCCCGCCGAGCCGTCGGCGCGCCTGCACGCCGCCCGGCAGCAGGCCCACCACCGCCTGACCCGGCACCGCCGTGGCCGCGCCCTGCGCGGGACGGTCTCCGTCGCCCTGGTCATGGCGCTCGCCGGCGCCCTGTTCACGGCCAACGCCCGGCTCGCGCGCGGGACCAACACCCGCCAGCCGCAGGACCTGGCCGGGCTGCAGGCCAACGAGGACGCCCGGCGGGAGCGGCTCGCGGACCAGGTGGCCGACCTGCGCGCCCGCGTCGACACCCTGGCGCAGGAGCAGACCGACACCGTGGGTCTGGAGTGGCAGTCCGCCGGTGCCGCGTTCGACATCGCCTCCGGGAAGGTCGCGGTCAGCGGCCGGGGCATCACCGTGAGCCTGGACGACGCCCCCGCGGACGGGCCCCGGCCGGCGGGCACGGTCCCGGACGACCTCGTCGTGCACCAGCAGGACCTGCAGGCGGTCATCAACGCGCTGTGGGCCGGGGGAGCGGAGGCCATGGCGCTCATGGACCAGCGCGTGATCTCGACGAGCGCGTTCCAGTGCATCGGGAACGTGCTGTCGCTGCAGGGGCGCCGGTACTCGCCGCCGTACGTCGTCACCGCCGTCGGTGACCCGCAGGAGCTGGTCGCCGCGCTCAACGCCGACCCGGCCGTGCGCGCCTACCGGTCGTGGGTGGACGCCGTGGGGCTCGGGTGGCAGGTCACGCGCCCCGCCGAGGACCTGCAGGTGCCCGCCTACGATGGGTCGGTGGACATGCGGTACGCCAGCGTGCCGCTCGGCACGGAGGTCCTGCCCGGTCTCGTCGCCGAGGGCAGCACCGCGACGAGCGGCAAGCCGAGCCGGGAGGGCTCCGAGTGAGCGGGACCGACGTGTCCTGGCCGACGCTCGACGGCCCCGGTGGTCCGGAGGGGCGCGTGTCGGAGGCGGCACCCGCCCGACGTCGCGAGCGCCGCCCGGCACGCCGGTCGCCGCGCGGCGGCGGGGTCGTGCTCGGCGCGGTGGGGGTGCTGGGCGAGCTGCTCATCACCGCCGGCGTGCTCCTGCTGGCGTTCCTCGCGTGGCAGCTCTGGTGGACCGACGTCGTCGCGAACGACGCCCAGGCGGAGCTCGTGCAGGAGCAGGGCTGGGACGCGCCGCTCGAGGCGCTCGACCAGGGCCCCGTGGTCGTCACGCCCCGCTACGACGAGCCGCCGGTCATCGAGGAGCCGCCGTACCTCACGACGTTCGCGTCGATGCGCGTCCCGAAGTGGGACGGCGAGCCGACGCGCACCATCACGCAGGGCACGGACCGGCCGAACGTGCTGAACCCGCTGGGCGTCGGCCACTACGAGGGCACCGCGATGCCCGGGGGCGTGGGCAACTTCTCGCTCGCCGCGCACCGCACCACGTACGGCAAGCCGTTCAACCGGATCGAGGAGCTCCAGGAGGGCGACCCGATCGTCGTGTGGACCGCGGACACCTGGTACGTCTACCGCGTCACCTCGTCGCAGATCGTGATGCCGGAGGACAGCCAGGTGATCGCGCCCGTGCCCGACCAGCCGGGCGTCGCCCCCACCGAGCGGTTCATCACCCTGACCACCTGCCACCCGATGTTCTCCGCGCGCGAGCGCTACATCGTGCACGGTGTGCTGGACTACTGGGCGCCCGTCTCCGAGGGCGTGCCCGCCGAGCTCGTGGAGGCGTCCTGATGTACGGCTGGCTGTGGCGGCACCTGCCCGGGCCGGCCGTCGTCCGGGTGCTCCTGCTGCTCGTCCTCGCGGCCGCCGTGCTGGCGGTCTGCTTCCAGTGGGTGTTCCCCTGGCTGGCCCCCTTCATGCCCTTCAACGAGACCACCGTGGGGGAGAACCCGTGAGCCGCATCCTCGTCGTCGACAACTACGACTCCTTCGTCTACACGATCGTCGGCTACCTCGACCAGCTCGGTGCCGAGACAGTCGTCGTCCGGAACGACGCCGTGCCGCCCGCCGACGAGCGCGCCGAGTTCGACGGCGTCCTCATCTCCCCGGGACCGGGGACCCCGTCCGAGGCGGGCGCGTCCATGCAGGTGATCCGCGACTGCGCCGCGTCGGGGACGCCCATGCTCGGCGTCTGCCTGGGCCACCAGGCGCTCGGCGAGGTGTTCGGCGGCACCGTCACGCACGCGCCGGAGCTCATGCACGGCAAGACGAGCCTCGTGTCGCACGACGGGGAGGGCGTCTTCGACGGGCTGCCGACGCCCTTCACGGCCACCCGCTACCACTCGCTGGCCGTCGTCGACGGGACCGCCTCGCAGGACCTGGTGGTCACGGCCCGCGCGAACGGGATCATCATGGGCCTGCAGCACCGCGACCTCCCGCTGCACGGCGTGCAGTTCCACCCCGAGTCCGTGCTGACCGAGGGCGGTCACCGGCTGCTCGCGAACTGGCTGGTGCTCACGGGGGAGACCGATGCGGTCGCCCGGTCCGCGGACCTGCACCCGCTCGTGCGCCCCTGAGGCACTCCCTCACCGGACGACGCAGGCCCCGGACCCTCCACGGGTCCGGGGCCTGCGTCGTGCTGGGCCGAGGTGCGTCAGTCGCCGCCGTTCCCGTTCTCGCCGCTGTTGCCGGGGTCCGCGGTGGCGGGGCCGGCGGACAGGATCAGCGTCACGGTGCTGCCGATGTCGACGGTGCGCCCCGGCGCCGGGTCGGACGAGATCACGGTGCCGACCGGCTGGTTCGAGGGCCCGTCGGAGGCGATGGACTCGACGGTCAGGCCGAGGCCCTGGAGCTGCGCGGTCGCGTCCGCCTCGGTCTTGTTCAGGATGTCCTGCGGGATGGTCACCGTGGTGGGCGCCGCGGCGACCGTGAGGACGATGGTGGAGCGCTGGGGCACGATCCCGGCGCCGCGGTCCTGGGCGATGACCGTGCCCGGGGCGGCCTCGGCCGTCTCCTCCTGCACGATGTTCGACACGAGGTTCAGGCCGTTCAGCGTGTTCACCGCGTCGGCCTGCGCCTGGCCGCGCAGGTCGGGCAGGTCGACGTTGCCGGACGAGATGAACAGCGTCACGGGCTGGTCCGGGGAGATCTGCTGGTTCGCCGCCGGGTCGGTGCCCAGGGCGCGGCCCTGGGGCTGGCTCGGGTCGTTCTGCTGCTCGACGCTGCCGACCGTCAGGCCGACCTCCTCGATCTGCGCGCGGGCGGCCTCCTGGGTCAGGCCGACCACGTCGGGCACGCTGACGGCGTTCGGGCCGCTCGACACCCAGAAGGTGACGGACGAGCCCTCCTCGGCCTCCGTGCCGCCCTCGGGGTCGCTGCGGGTGACGGTGCCCTCGTCGACGTCCGCGCTCGGCTCCTCCTGGCGGGTGTACTCGAACCCGGCCTCGGTCAGGGCCGCGACGGCGTCGGCCTCGGTCTGGCCGGCGACGTTCGGCACGGTCACCGTCTGCACGTCGGGCTCGCGGTCCTGCAGGAGCAGCCAGATCAGCCCGCCGACAGCCAGCGCGGCGATGACGGACAGGGTGATCCAGAGCCAGCGCTTCGACTTCTCCTCGGGCTCCGGGTCGGGGTCGGTCTGCGCGGGCAGCACGGAGGTCCCCGGGGCCGTGGGCGCCCACGCGGGGGCGTCACCGGGCATGAGCTGCGTCGAGGCGGCGTCCGGGCCCAGCACCTGGGTCGCGGCACCCGCGCCGAGCGCGGCGGCGGCGACGGCGGGAGCGGACACGGCCCCGCCGCGCGCGGCGGCCTCGAGGTCGGCGCGGAACTCGGCGGCCGTGGAGTAGCGGGCGTCCCGCTCCTTCGCCAGCGCCTTCGCCGTGATCCGGTCGAGGACCTCCGGCACGTCGGACGCGACGGAGGACGGCGCGGGCGCGATCTCGCGGACGTGCTGGTAGGCCACGGCGACGGGGGAGTCGCCGATGAACGGGGGACGCCCGGTCAGCAGCTCGAACAGCAGGCAGCCGGTGGAGTACAGGTCGGAGCGGGTGTCGACGGTCTCGCCGCGCGCCTGCTCGGGCGACAGGTACTGAGCGGTCCCGATGACGGCCTGCGTCTGCGTCATGGTCGCGGCGGAGTCGGCGACGGCCCGGGCGATGCCGAAGTCCATCACCTTGACCGCGCCGGTGGGCGTCAGCATGACGTTCGCGGGCTTGATGTCGCGGTGCACGATGCCGGCGTGGTGGGAGTACTCGAGCGCCGACAGCACGCCGGCCGTGATCTCGATGGCCTCCTCGATCGGCACCGCCTGGCCGTCACGGAGGATGTCGCGGACCGTGTGGCCCTCGACGTACTCCATGACGATGAACGGCACGTGCGCGACGGCACCGCTGGGCTCGGTGTACACGTCCTCGCCGGTGTCGTACACGGCGACGATCGACGGGTGGTTCAGCCCGGCCGCGGCCTGCGCCTCGCGACGGAACCGCGCCTGGAACGACGGGTCGCGCGCGAGGTCGGAGCGCAGGATCTTGATCGCGACGGTGCGCCCGAGGCGCGTGTCGTGCCCGATGTGCACCTCGGCCATACCGCCGCGGCCGATGAGCTCACCGACCTCGTACCGTCCGGCGAGGATCCGGGATCCGTCGTCCACCACTAGGCGTCCTTCGCTGTCGTCGTTCGCGCGTCCGGTGCGGTTGCCCCGGACTGTGCTCGCCAGATCATCCCACCTGCACCGTCGGCCTGGGTGTATCCCGTGGTGCCGATCGGGCCGAGCGTGCCGGTGTCACCCGTCAGCCGGTCTGCGAGGGCCGCGCCGAGCAGGGCGACCACGAGCACGGCCAGCACGAGCAGCGGCCACCGGACGTGGGACCCACCGCTGCCGGCCCCGGCCTGCACCCGGGCGTGCGCGCGGGTCGTGGGGTGGCTGTGCGCCCCGCCGCGCCCGCCGGTCGCCCGGTAGGTCGGCGCCTGCGCACCGGCCGCGGAGACCGGCCGTCCCGTCCGGGGGTCGAACGACGGGGGTGCCGCGTCCGCCCCGGCGTGCGGGGAGGGGGCTGCGGGGGCGGCGGCCGAGCCGCGCACCCGGGTCGCCCCGGCGTCCGTGGGGCGGGACCCGCCCTGCCGTGCGCGCCGGGTGGCCGCCGGCTCGCCGTCCGCGGGGGCCGACGCCGGCGGCGCACCGACCGCCACCGCGGAGCGCGCCCGACCGGGCACGATCGACACCGGCGGGCTGCCTCCCGCCGGCGTGTGCGGGACGAGCGCGTCGAACATCCGCGCGAGCTCCTCGGCGCTCGACGGCCGCTGGGAGGGGTCCTTGGCGAGGAGCCGCATCACCAGCGCCGCCAGCTGCCGGTCCACGGACGCGGGGAGCGGCGGCACGGGCGTGTTGACGTGGGCGACCGCGATGTCCACCGCGGTGGGGCCGGTGAACGGCCGGTGCCCGACCAGCGCCTCGTACGCCACGATGCCCAGCGCGTACAGGTCGGACGCCGCCGTCGCGGGGCCGCCGACGGCCTGCTCCGGCGAGAGGTACTGGGCGGTGCCCATGACCATGCCGGTGGCCGTCATCGGGACCTGGTTGCTCGACAGCGAGACCCCGAAGTCGGTGATCTTCACCTTGCCGGTCGGCGTCACGAGGATGTTCCCGGGCTTCACGTCGCGGTGCACGACACCGGCCTGGTGGGCGGCGTGCAGCGCGCGCGCCGTCTGGGCGAGGATCGGCAGCAGCCGCCGCGGCGGGAGCACGGGCTCGCGCTCCAGCAGGTCGCTCATCGGCTCGCCGTGGATCAGCTCCATCGCGAGGAACGCGGACCCGTCCTGCTCGCCGTAGTCGAAGAGCGCGGCGATGCCGTCGTGCGACAGGCTGCCGGCGTTGCGCGCCTCGGTGCGGAACCGCTCGAGGAACCCCGTGTCGCCCGCGAACTCCTCGCGCAGCACCTTGATCGCGATGTCGCGCGCGAGGGACTCGTCGTGCGCGGCCCACACCTCGCCCATGCCGCCGACGGCGATCTGCCGCGTCAGCCGGTAGCGCCCGCCGAGGACGACGCCCGGAGCCGGCCTCACTGCCCGATCACCGCCTCCATGACCGCGCGGGCGACGGGTGCGGCGACCCGGCCGCCGGTGGCCTCGGACCCGACGGACCCGCCGTGCTCGACGATGACGGCGACCGCGACCTGCGGGTCGTCCGCCGGCGCGAACCCGGTGAACCACGCGTGCGGTGACTCGCCGTCGCGGCCCGTCTGGGCGGTGCCGGTCTTGCCCGCGACCCGCACGCCGGAGATCTGCGCGGACGTCCCGGACCCGGACTCCACCACGCCGACCATCATGTCCGTGAGCTGCTGGGCGGTCGTCGCCGAGACCGCCTCGGAAAGCTCCTGCGGCTCGGCCTCGCTCACCACGTCGAGGTCGGCGGTCCGCACGGTCTGCACCAGGTAGGGCGTCATGACGGTGCCGTCGTTCGCGATGCCGGCGGCGACCATGGCCATCTGGATCGGGGTCGCGCGCACCGACTCCTGACCGATCGCCGACAGGGCGGTCTGCGCGGCGTCCGGGTCCTCCGGGTAGGTCGACTCGGCCACCCGCATCGGTACCGTCAGGTCCGCGGAGCCGAAGCCGAACTTCTCGGACTGCTCGCGGAGGGCGTCGTCGCCGAGGTCGACCCCGAGCTGCGCGAACGCCGTGTTGCACGACACCCGCAGGGCGTCGGCCAGGGTGGTCTGGTCGTTCGCCCCGCAGGAGGCCCCGCCGAAGTTCGGCAGGGTGGTCGAGGTCCCGGGCAGGGTGAGCTCGCGCGGGGCGGCGAGCACCGAGTCCGGCGTGTACGACCCGGACTCGAGCGCGGCGGCGGCGGTCACGAGCTTGAACGTGGACCCCGGGGGGTAGTTCTCGCTGGTCGTCTTGTTGATGAGCGGGTCCCCGTCGGCCGCGACCAGCTGCTGGTAGGCGGCGTTCGCGGCGGTGGTGTCGTGCGTGGCCAGGGCGTTCGGGTCGAAGCCGGGCGTCGAGACCATCGCGAGGATCCTGCCGGTCGACGGCTCGATCGCGACGACGGCACCCTGCTGGCCGGCGAGCGCGTCGAGCGCCGCCTGCTGCGCGGCGGGGTCGAGGGTCAGCTCGATCGACGAGCCCTGCGGCTGCGCGCCCGTGATGAGGTCCTGCACCCGGCTCCAGAACAGCGAGTCGGCCGAGCCGGTCAGCACGTCGTTCATCGACCGCTCGAGCTGGGTGCCGCCGTTGACCACGGAGTAGAAGCCGGTGACGGTCGAGTACAGCTCCGGCTGGGAGTACGAGCGCTGGTAGCCGAAGGGGTCGTCGACCGCGGTCGACTGCGCGACGGGCTCACCGGCCACGATGATCGGCCCGCGCGGCTTCCCGTACTCGCGGTACAGGGTGCGGACGTTGCGGGAGTCGTTGTTGAGCGCCGACGCCTGCCCGAACTGCACCCAGGTGGTCCCGGCGAGCAGGGCGAGGAACATGACGACGACGACGGTCGCGAGGCGACGCAGCGCGGTGTTCACGGCCGACCACCCCCGGAGGTGCGGCGGAGCTGCTCCGTCGGCTGGTCGTCGCCCGCGGCGGGACGGCGGGGCGCGTCGTCGGCCGGGCCGGCGACGGCCACGGGGTTGCGGGCGTCGTCGTCGAGCGGGATGCCGCCGGCGGGCGTGGACAGGAGCTCGCCCCCGGGCTCGGGCGCGGGACGGCGGGCGTCGTCGGAGATGCGCAGGAGCAGCGCGGCGATGATCCAGTTCGCGAGCAGGGACGAGCCGCCGTACGCGAGGAACGGCGTGGTCAGGCCGGTCAGCGGGATGATCCGCGTGATCCCGCCGACGACCACGAAGCACTGGAAGGCGATGACGAACGCGAGGCCGGCGGCGAGCAGCTTGCCGAACCCGTCCCGCACGCCGATCGCGGTGCGCAGGCCGCGCTGGCACAGCACCAGGTACATCACGAGGATCGCCATCAGGCCGGTCAGCCCGAGCTCCTCGCCGAGGGAAGCGATGATGAAGTCCGACTCGGCGAACGGCACCAGGTCGGGCCGGCCCTGGCCCCAGCCGGTGCCGAACAGCCCGCCGCTGGCCAGCCCGAACAGGCCGCGGACCAGCTGGCCGGAGCCGCCGGGGGACCGGTCGAAGATCTCGGGGTCGAGCGCGTGCAGCCACACGTCGAACCGCGCGGCCACGTGCCCGAACGACGTCGCGGCCAGTGCCACGCCGCCGGCGAACATCACGAGGCCGATGACGATCCAGGACAGCCGCTCGGTGGCGACGTAGAGCATCGCGACGAACAACCCGAAGAACAGCAGCGAGGTGCCGAGGTCCCGCTCGAGGACCAGGACGGCGATCGACGCGGCCCACGCCACGATGATCGGGCCGAGGTCCCGCAGGCGCGGCAGCTGCAGGCCCAGCACGTTGGGTCCGGCCAGCGCCAGCGTGTCCCGGTGCGTGACGAGGTAGCCGGCGAAGAACACGGCCAGCGCGATCTTGCCGAGCTCCGCGGGCTGCAGCGAGAACCCGAGGGCGTGCACCCAGATCCGGGCGCCGTTGATCTCGACGCCGAGGCCCGGGACCAGCGGCAGCACGATCAGCGCGAGACCGGCCACCATCGCCGTGTACGTGTACCGGCGCAGCGTGCGGTGGTCGCGCAGCACGATCAGCACGACGCAGGCCAGCACGACCGAGATCGCGGACCAGGCGAGCTGGCGGCCCGCGAACATCTCCGTGCCGCCGCGCGCCTCCCGCGCGAGGTCGATGCGGTAGATCATCGCGAGGCCGATGCCGTTCAGCGCGATCACCACCGGCAGGATCACCGGGTCCGCGTACGGCGCCCGCCAGCGCAGCACCAGGTGCACGACGAGGGCCAGGCCGGCCATCCCCGCGCCGTAGCCGAGCACGTCGGCGGGGAGCTCGTCGGTCGCGCCCAGCCCGACCAGCGCGTACGCGGCGATCGCGATGGCCAGCGCCAGGACGATCAGCCCCAGCTCCGTCCCGCGGCCGGCGCGCACCCGGTGCGCCTCGACGGTGGCCATCAGGGCGCCGACTCCTGCTCGGCGTCCTCGGCGAGGGCGTCGACGCGCTCGCGGGCGTCGGCCAGCGACGCGGTGTGGATGGTCTGCTCGACGCGCTCGCGGACGAAGACCGGGAGGTCGTCGACGGCCACGTCCGTGGTCTCGACGACGTCGGACAGGCCGATCGGGCCGATCGTCTGGGGGATGCCGCGGTAGATCGCGACCACCTCCCCGTCGACGCCGACGTAGTACTGGGTCTGCGTCCAGCGGTAGAAGCCGAAGGCCCCGGCGCCGAGCACCAGGACGGCCAGGACGGTCAGCACGAGCGCGCGGGTGCGGCGGCGGCGCCGGTCGCGGCGCTCGGCCGCGTCGTCCTCGTCCTCGTCGACGGCGGGGACGCCGCCGCCCGGGGTGCTGGCGGCGGCCTGCCGGGACAGCTCGGCGGCGCGCGCGGCCGGACCGTCGTGGGCGCTCGTCGGCCGGTTGCGGGAGATCGCGGCCGACCCCACCACCACGGCGTTCGTCGTCGGCCCGGCGCCGTCGCGCACCTGGTCGAGCTCCAGGACGTCCGCGACCACGACGGTGACGTTGTCGCCACCGCCGGCGCGCAGGGCGAGCTGCACCAGCCGCTCCGCGCACGTGTCGACGTCCGGGAGCTCGTGCAGGGTGCGGGCGATCGTCTCGCCGCTCACGAAGCCCGACAGGCCGTCGGAGCACAGCAGCCACCGGTCGCCCGGCCGCGCCTCGCGCACCGACAGGTCCGGGGCGATGTCCACGTCGAAGTCGCCGAGCACCCGCATGACGACCGAGCGCTGCGGGTGGTGCTCGGCCTCCTCCGGCGTGATCTTGCCGGTGTTGACCAGGTGCTGGACGAACGTGTGGTCCGTGGTCACCTGCGTGAGCACGCCGTCGCGCAGCAGGTAGCCGCGGGAGTCGCCCAGGTGCACCATCGCGAGCTTGTTGCCCGCCCGCAGGATCGCCGTGACCGTCGTCCCCATGCCCGCGAGCTCGGGGTTGGTCTCGGAGCGCGTGATGATCTCCTCGCGCGCCTCCTCCAGCGCCCGCTCCAGCTCGTCGAGCGCGTCGTCCGGCCCGTGCGACTCGCCGTCGAGCGGGGCCAGCGCCGCGATCGCCACGGACGACGCGACGTCGCCGCCGGCGTGCCCGCCCATGCCGTCCGCCACGACCAGCAGGTGCGGGCCGGCGTAGGCGGAGTCCTGGTTGTTCGACCTCACCAGCCCGACGTCGGACCGTGCGGCGTAGCGCAGCGCGATGCTCACGATCCCCCCGCTACCCCTGCAGCTCGAGGACGCTCTGGCCGATGCGGATCTGCGCGCCGGGGCGCACCGCCACCGGGCCGGTCACCTTCTGGTCGTCCAGGAAGGTGCCGTTCGTGGAGCCCATGTCCTCGACGAGCCACTGGCCGCCCTCCTGGAAGACGCGGGCGTGCCGCGAGGAGGAGTAGTCGTCGTCCAGGACGAGCGTGCACGACGGCGCGCGGCCGATCAGGACGGCCGACGCACCCAGCGGCAGCGTCGTGCCGCGCAGCGGGCCCTCGGTCACGACCAGCCGGGTCGGACCGGCGCGACGGCCGCGGCCCTTCTCCTGCGCGGGCGTCGGGACCCCTCCGGCGGGTGCGGGTGCCGGGGTCGCCGTCCGGCGGCGGTTCACGATGCGGGTCCCGTACAGGTCCCGGCGCAGCACACCGATCGCGGACAGCACGAAGGCCCACAGGAGCACGAGGTACCCCAGCCGCAGCAGGGTGACCGTCAGCTCACTCATGCGTGCCGTTCGTCGCGTCGCTCACTCGCCCGGTTCCTGTCCGTCGCCCTCGCCCGTCCAGAACATGATGCGGGTCCGGCCGATCGTGAGCGTGTTCCCGTCCAGGAGTGTCGCCGCCGGCACCTGGTGCCCCTCCACGAACAGGCCGTTCGTCGAGCCCAGGTCCGACGCGACGACGCCCTGCGGCGACACCCGGATCTCCAGGTGGCGGCGGGAGACGCCCGGGTCGTCGACCACGATGTCCGCCTCGGACCCGCGGCCGATCACCGTGACGGGGCCCGTCAGCAGGTACCGCTGACCGTCGATGTCGATCAGCGGGTGGCGCGGGCTCGGGGCGGAGGTCGTCGCCGGGGCGGCCGCACCGCGCACCGTCGCCGACTTCACCCGGAACCGGCCGGTCTCCAGGTCCTCGTACTCGTGGAACGCCACCGTCACCGGGCCGACGAACGCGTACCGCTGACCCGTCGCGTGCTCCGTGACGTTCGCCGCCAGCTCGTCCGCCAGCGCCTCCGCACCCCACGCCTCGACCTGGTCGTAGTCGCCCGGGGACAGCTCCAGCGTGAACTCGTTCGGGACCACCGTCCGGTCGCGGCCCACGACGGCCGCACGGTCGTCGACCTCACGGCGCAGCGCGCTCGCCAGCTCGACGGGCTTCACCTCGCTGCGGAAGGCCTTGGCGAACGCGGTGTTCACCACGCGCTCCACACCGTGTTCGAAACGGTCCAGGATGCCCACGCCCACCACCTCCTCACCGCACGCGCAAACCGTCGGGCACGTTCGCTGCACCCGACATCCTGCGTAGATGGTAGCCACGCGGTAGGTCCGCCGCCCCGACCTGGGGACGGCGAGGCGGCGCGGACCTGGTGAAGCAGTCGCGCGCGGGGTGTGGTCGCGGGGGTCCGGGAGGGGCCGGGCGGGTCTGGTCGGGTGGTCCGGCCGCGACCGGGGTGGTCAGCGGGTGGTCAGGACCGACCTCCGAGTCGTGCTAATCTTCTGCGGCGCGCGAGTGGCGGAACGGCAGACGCGCTGGCTTCAGGTGCCAGTGTCCGAAAGGGCGTGGGGGTTCAAATCCCCCCTCGCGCACACAGACGAGAACCCCCGGTCGGAGATCCTCCGACCGGGGGTTTCTTCGTCCTCGGGGTCGACCCGAGTCCACCAGCGCGCTGGAGTTCTAGTGCTGCCAGGAGGCGAACTGGCGCGAACCTGGCGACCGGGAGTGGGCGATGACCGCGGCAGCCGTTCGTCGGCCGGTGCTGACCTTCACGCTCTGATGAGTGACCGGGCGACCGACGTCGTTCCACCATCGACCCCGTGGACTAGGCCTGGGGGAGTGTGACACCGGTGAGCTCTTCGGAGACGGCCCACAGGCGTTGCTGGGCGGCCTGGTCGTACGAAGCGGGACTGGACGTGACCACCTTCGGGTACCCCCGCACCTCGCCGCGGTTGCCGGGGCCGTAGTACTGCCCGCCGAGGACAGCCGGGTCGGTGGCAGCGCGCAGGGTGGGCAGGGCGCCCATCGCGGCCGTCTGGGTGAGCAGCGGCGCGAGCCAGGTCACGGGCAGCCGGAGTGCGGCGGGGGTGTTGCGTGCGAGCTCGGTGTCGGACACACCGGGATGGGCCGCTACCGCGACCGTGGTGCCGTGCCGGGCGAGCCGACGCTGCAGCTCGTACGTGAACATCAGGTTGGCGAGCTTGGCCTGGCCGTAGGCGGCGACGCGGTCGTACGAGCGCTCCCAGTTCAGGTCGTCGAAGTGGATGTCGGCTCGGATGCGGTGCCCGGTGCTGCTGACGGTGACGACGCGCGAGCCGGGGACCGGCAGCAGCCGGTCGAGCAGCAGACCGGTCAGGGCGAAGTGGCCGAGGTGGTTGGTGCCGAGCTGCAGCTCGAAGCCGTCGGCGGTGGTGCGCCGCGGGGTGTACATCACGCCGGCGTTGTTGATCAGCAGCTCGATGCGCGGGTGTGCGGCGCGGAGATCTGCTGCGGCGGACCGGATCGAGTCCAGGGACGTCAGGTCGAGCGCCTGGACGCTGACGTCACCGGTGATGCGTGCGGCTGCCTGCTTGCCCTTCTCGACGTCACGGACCGCGAGGACCACCGTGGCTCCTCGCTCGGCGAGCATCCGGGCCGTCTCGAAGCCGAGCCCGGTGTTGGCGCCGGTCACGACCGCCACCCGGCCCTGCTGGTCAGGGATGTGCTGCTGGGTCCAGTCGTGGCTCACGATTCGCTCCTAAAAGACCGCCGGTTTGATATTGCGAACGTAAGGGACCGGCGGTCTGCTGTCAAGGGACCGGCGGTCCGATATCGTGGGCGGGTGACCTTCCAACGAGCGCGGAGCGAGGAGCAGAAGGAGATCCGCCGTCGGGCGATCCTCGACACGGCGGCGGCGATGCTCGACGAGATGCCCGTGGCCGAGGTGACCCTGAACGAGCTCAGCCGGCGGGTGGGCCTGGCCAAGTCGAACGTCCTGCGGTACTTCGAGTCGCGCGAGGCGGTCCTGCTCGAGCTGCTGGACGACTTCCTGGGGAGCTGGCTCGACGAGCTGGAGAGCGAGCTGGCAGCAGGTGTCGAGGCGAGCGCGGCACCGGAGGTGCGAGCGAGGCAGCTCGCCGAGACGCTCAGTCGCTCGTTGGCGGGCCGGGTGGTGCTGTGCGACCTGTTCGGGGCGCAGGGCGGCGTCCTGGAGCACAACGTCTCGGTCGACGTGGTCAAGCGGCACAAGCGCTCGTCCCTGACCAGGCTCGCCACGATGACCGAGCTCGTGCGCCAGCACGTGCCCGAGCTCGGTGAGGGCGCGCAGGTGTTCTGCCTGATGAGCCTCGTCTCGGCGGGCGCCCTGTCGTCGTACGTCACGCCACCGGCCAGCCTCGTTGCTGCCTACGCGGACGAGCCCGAGCTCGCGGCGCTGCACGTGGATCTGCGCGAGGGGCTCCGGTTGGCCTTCACGTCGGCGTTGCTCGGTGTGCTTCCGCGTCCCTGACCGCGGCGGTCAGTGTTCTCGCGTTCCCGTCGAGCGGTGCGGCCGCAGGCGCGCGATGATCAGCAGGAGACCCTTGCTCGTACCCGAACCCGGGCATGGTCGCCGTCACAAGGGAGTGACCCTCATGAGCACCTCGGTTCCCAGCACCGGCCCCACGCCCGACGACCAGTCGTCCGGCGCGGCACTGCCCGCCTCGTCCGGACACCCGACGAGCCCGGGGCCCAACCCGGACGACCTCGACGACGACCGCGACGCGGACGACGCCCGCACGCACGGCGCCGCGACCGCCACGCCGCCGGTGACGCCGACGAACCCCGGGCCGAACCCGGACGACCTCGACCAGTAGTACCGGACCGCGGCAGCCGTCTCGCTGAAGTTCGGCGGAGGTCTCGCCGATGACGTGAGCATGCCGTCCGCTCCCGAAGACCTGCCGCGCTCGCCCACGGGGCGGGTGCCGCAGTGGGTCGTCGACGAGGCCACCGCGCCCGCGAGCGTCGACGCCATGTGGCGTCCCCCGGCCGGCCCGGTCGAGGGGCGACGCGCAGTTCGACGACGCCGGCGCGGTTCCGGACCGGTGCTCGCGCTCGTCGTGCTGGCGGCCGTCGTGCTGGCGTGGTGGGCGACCGGCGGCACCGACCGGCTCCTCGCGGTCGTCGACACCGGCATCGGTGCCCCACCCGCTGCCTCGGTGCCCCCGCCGTCAGCGGAGCTCGTGGCGATCGCCGACGAGGCCCACCTGTCCGAGGAGGGCCGCCGGCTGCTGTTCGCCGCCCGGCCGGCGTTCCTCGACGCGGCCGCGTTCGCGGGGCAGTGCGAGGACGGTCACGCCGCGGTCGAGGCCGACGGCAGGGTGGGGTGCTACCGGTCGGACGGCTCGATCGTCGTCTACGCGCCGCCCGACCCGCGCCTGCGCGGCTTCATCGTCGAGACCACGGCCCACGAGGCGCTGCACGCGGCGTGGACGACCCTGAGCGCGCCGGAGCAGGAGGAGCTCGCCGGTCTACTGGACGCCGTGGTCGCCGGGGTGCCGCCGGACGACGCGATCCACGAGCAGATCACCGGCTCCGTCGGTGGCCGCGCGGAGAACCGGCCGACGGAGCTGTTCGCCTACGTCGGGACGCAGGTGTGGCGCGACGGCGGCCTGGGGGAGCGGCTGGAGGAGGTGTACGCGCGCTTCGTGACCGACCGCGCGGCCTTGGTCGGGGTGCACGAGGCGGTCGGCGCGTCGATGGCCCAGCTGACCGCGGCGATCGACGCCGGGTACCAGGCCGTCCTCGCCACCGAGACGACGACCGCGCACGACCGCGCCCAGTACGAGGCTGACGCACGCGCCGTGGCGTCCTACCGGCAGGCGTACGAGGAGAAGGTCGCGGAGGTCGCGGCCCTCCCGGAGCAGCAGCGATCCGGGCTTCTGCTGTCGTGGACCTGGTGGGACGGCACCGACCTGCCCATGGCACCCGCGGTCGAGACGCTCGACGCCGCAGCCGACCTGCTCGCGCGGGACGACCGGGACCTGCCGGTCCGGCTCGCTGCCGTCGAGGCGGCGGAGGCGGCCAACGCCGCGGAGCGCGCCCGGGTCGACGCGCTCGTGGCGGACTACAACGCGCTGCAGGCGCAGCTCCAGCCGTGACGAGGTCTCGGGGCGCCGACGTCACGGCACTGCGGCACGCGTGCCGAGCGGCGCGCGTCGTCGGCTGTGCCGTCGCGAGTGTCCTCGTCGTCGCGTTCGTGGTCGGCCTGGAGGACGCATCGACCCTCGGCCGCCTGCCTCTGGAGGGCTGGGCGCTGGCCACCGCGAGCGCCGTGCTGCTGGTGGGCAGCCTGCGTCTCGGGATGCGCTTCGACGAGCGACGGTTGCTCGTCCGGTCCTGGTGGCGGGACGTCAGCGTGGACCTCGCGGCCATCACGTCCGTCGACGCCGTGCCGTACGCGGGCTGGGTGACCGAGGGGAGTCCTTCCCGGTTCGTCTTCGTGCTGAGCGTGACCGCGGACGGCAGACGCCGTGACCTGAGCTGCACGGCAGCGTCCCGCCGGACGGCGGAACTCCGCGCCCGGTTGCTCGCTCAGCACCTGTCCCTCACCGCTCGCGATGATGCGTGATGGCGATCGCCGGCTACGCCGAGGGGGTGACTCCACCCCGAACGCGACGGCCGTCGCCTCGCGATCCCCTACGTTCGCCCCAGCAGCCTCCCGCTCGCCGGTTGGCGTCTGCGCGTGCACGGCGCGAAGCCGTGCGGCGCGCGAGTCGACACGACGTGCCGCGAGGAGGTCGGTGATGGCATGGAGCTCGAGGGCCTGAGTGAGATCCGCCAGCTTGCGTTCCGCGCCGGGGAGCACGACGTGGACCTGCGGGCACGCTTCGTGCTGCTCAACGTCACCTTCGTCGAGACGGTGGGTGGCTTCCAGGTCGGTGTGCTCGCGCAGTACGTGTCGATGGGGCTCGTGCGCGGGTGACCGGCCGACGGTGGGCGACGGGTGATGGTCGAATGCTGTTCGGGAAGCAGCACGCCCGGGACCTGCTCGCGCGCGACCTCCGACCGGACCAGCGGCGCGCGGTCGAGCAGCTGCTCGACGTGCCGGGGCGGTGGTGAGCGTGGCCGGTTCGTGGCCCACCCGCCGGCCCCGGACTCGGATCGCCGCTCGCGGACCACTCGCCTGGACCTTCGCCGCGTACTGGGTCGGGATGGCCGCCCTCTTCGTGGGCCAGAGCGCACACCGGCTGCCCTGGGCGTCCGCGGGCGTCGCCGTGCTGGCCGTGGCGCTGGTGGTGAGGACGGCCCTCATCGGCGTCGACGTCGACGACCGTGGTGTGCGCTGCGTCAGCTGGTTCATGACGAGGCGCGTCGCGCGGGACCAGATCCAGAGCGTCCGGGCCGTCGGGTACTCCGGGTTCGCGAACGGTTTCAGCGACTCGGGGTACCTGTCGATGCTGGAGATCCGCCCGACCACCGGGCGAACCATCATCGTGCGGGGCCTCGTGGGACGCGCGGCGATGGTCAAGGCCGTGGCACGTCGGGTCGGCGACGAGTGCAGGACCGCGGAGGAGGCCCGATGAGGACGGACACCGTCGCGGCTCTGCTCCGGTCCCTGGTGCCCCGGGACGAGGGCATCGCCGCCGAGTTGGTGACCGAGGGCGACGACGCCGTGCGGTACCTCGTGCACGGCGGCACCGAGGTGCGTCGTCACCGGCCACGCTCACCGCTGCTGCGCGTCCATGCACCGGACGGAGACGTCGTCCTGACCCCGGTCGTCGGCTCCCCGCTCCGGCGCCGCGGCACGGGCCCTCGAGGGACACCGCCCGGTCTGATGAGGCCGAGCGCTGCGATCACGGTGGCGGTGCTCGTGCTCAGCGCGATCACCTCCTGCGCACTCGTTCCGTCGGACCCGCTCCTCCCGCCCGTGGGGCTGCGGGTCGACGGGGACGTGATCACGGTCCTGATCCCGCAGTGCCCGGGACAGGGCGTCGTCTCGGCGAGGGTCGAGCAGCTCTCAGGTGAGGACACGTGGGCGGCCGTGTGGGAGGCCTCGGACTTCACCGGCGCCGTTCCTGAAGGGGTCAGGCTGGACGGCGAGGACTGGGCTGTGGTGGACGGCAGCTACGCCGGTGCGGACACGTTGCTGGACGTCACCGTGGACACGTCAGACACCTGGTTCGGCGCGGGACGGGTCGACGTCCGGGAGATCCGCGACCTGCCCCCCGGGCAGTTCGACGTCGACCACGAGCTGATGGGCAGGGCCGAGTACGACGCGCTGGTGTCGGACTTCCCCTGTCCCGTGCGGTCGCCGCAACGCGGTGCGGCACCGTGATGCTCAGTGGCTTCACGGCCCCTGTCGGCGAAATCAGCTTCATCCTCGAAAGGAGAATGCGTGAGCAGGTTCAGTCTGCACGACGCGATTGGTCACGATTTGGAGCCGATCGGCTTCGTCAGGGCTGGGAAGGAGTTCAAAGGTCGGTCCGGAGACGTCATGATGACGGTGTACTTGAACCCGGAGAATCGACTCAAGCGCATCCGGACGGTGTCAGTCGCGTGCGCCACCGTCGAGGATCCGGCATACACCCTGTACCAGTTCGACCAAGTACGGGCGGCGACCGGACTTCACCAGCCACTTTATGACGAACCGGGGTATCCCGGGTGGCCGGGGGTGATCGTGGAGCACTTCCGGGCGGTAACGATGCCATTCATCCGGGAGGCGACCTCGTTCAACGTGATCGTCGAGGGCGTTCTCCGCGGCCACTTCCCTGCGAACTCCGGCACTCCCTACCCGATGGGTGCCGTCATCGTGGCCTACTCGATCGCTGATCGACTGTCGACGACGCCCGTCACTGCGGAGGTGCTGGCTTTCGCGCGCGAGCAGCGGTTCGACTGGCTGGAGTCCCGGAGGCTACGCGAGTGGGCGTCGATGCACGACGTCCCCCTCAATCTTCAGCCGGCACCGTTCAGCCTGCGCGGCGCGCTCGACCCGTGGTTACCGCTGCGCTACCGCAAGTACACGCCCCCGCAGACCCTTCGCCGCGGGGGGCGATGACACTCCCGCACAGCTGACCGAGCAACGCGCGTGTACGCCGTGGTGCGCCGAACGCGCGATTGGGGATCAGTCCGTCTGCCCCTCCGCGAACACCGTCACCACCGACGCGATCACCCCGTCCCGCACGGTGATCACGTCGATCCCCCGCACGACGGGAGCACCGGCGGGCCCGAACGCCCACGCCAGCGCCCCGGTGTCGTGCGAGACGTACCGCAGCCCGTCGTCGGCGAAGACGAAGTCCACCGGGGCCGCCTCCAGCAGCGCGGCGGCCTTGGCCTCCAGCGCGTCCCGCCCGGTGACGGTGCCCTCGGGGTCGGTGAACGTGACGTCCGCGGCGTAGGTCCGCTCGACGGCGGCGTGCCGGGCTGCGGCGTCGCGGGTGCCGAAGACGTCGTGCAGGTTGGCGTGCAGCAGGTCGGCGACGCTCGGCATGGGTGCTCCCCGGGGTGCGGGCTGACGGTCTGGTGGGTGCACCGTAGCCGACCGGGTCAGGCCAGCATCCCCCGCCACACGACCTCGAACGCCGCCCGCAGCCGGGCCTGCGCGGCGGGGTCGTCGAACCGGTCGCCGCGGACGACGATCTGGTAGTAGACGGCCCCGGCGATCGCGTCGAAGCAGGCGGCGACGTCGAGGTCGGCGCGCAGGACGCCCCGGTCGATCCCGGAGCGGAGCGCGGCCTCCAGCGGCACGCGCCGCCGGGCGACGTGCGACGTCCAGTACGCCTTCTGCAGCGCGCGGTCGGACATGACCAGCCGGATTCGCTGGCGGAACCGCGCCTCCGGGTACCCGACGGCGACCGAGCCGGCGGCCGAGGTCGGGTCTCCGAGGGTCGCGGCCATGACCGCCGCCTTCAGGTCGCCCTCGGTCGGGAGGTCGGGCGGGATCGTGCGGCCGACGTCGAGCGCCGCGGCGATCAGGGCGGTGAGGGAGGGCCAGCGGCGGTACAGCGCGGCCCGGCTGACGCCGCTGCGGGCGACGATCCGGGCGACCGTCACCTCCTGCTCCGCGTCGATGAGGCCGAGCGTCGCCTCGATGATCTGGCTGTCGAGGTCCTCGTCGCGGGGCCGGCCGGGAACGCGCCGCGGCACGCTCCCAGCCTGGGTGTCCGTCGTCATGCGGCGAGCGCCCGCGCCCTCAGCCGGGCGATCGTCTCGTCACCGAGGCCCGCGGCACGGAGCGGGGCCAGCGGGTCGCCGTGCCGGTCGCGGAGCCGGGTCAGCAGGATCCGCATCGAGACGTCCATGGACCCGTCGAGCAGCGCGGACGAGCTCGCGATGCCCGCGGGCAGGTCCAGCGCGGCGAACATCGCGGCCATCAGGGGGCGGGAGCGCTCCATGACGGCGGCCATGTTCGGGCCGGTGCGGGCGTAGTCGGTGACGACGTCGTCGTCGGCGGCTCCGAGCGCCAGCAGCAGCGACGCCGCGAGCACGCCGGTGCGGTCGCGGCCGGCGGCGCAGTGGAACGCCGTGGCGCCGGGGGCGTGCGCGATGACGGACAGGGCGGTCACGAGCTGCGGGGCGGCGTCGTGCACCATCCGGACGTACATCTCGCCCATGCCCTCGTGGGTCAGCACGAGCGGGTCCCCTCCGACGGAGTCCCCGACGTGCGCGATCAGGGGCAGGTGGTGGTAGGCGACGGGGTGGTCCGCGAGCGGCCCCCGGCCGGTGACCGCGACCTCGGCGGGGGACCGCAGGTCGATGACGGCGGTCAGGCCGTCGCGGACCAGGTCCGCCGCGTCCTGCGGGGTGATGGTCGACAGGTCGTCGGCCCGGAGCGCGAAGCCCCGGCGCACGACGCCGCCCGCGACCGGGATGCCGCCCAGGTCCCGCAGGTTCACCGGAGCGCTGAGGGCCAGGTCGATGCTGGTGGTGGTCACGTGATCCTCCTTCGGATCAGGGCGCTGCCCTGGTCGATCACCGTGACCAGCACGATGATGCAGATGATGATGGCGCTGAGGTGCCCGTAGTCGTACATGCGCATGGCGGTGGTCAGCTCCAGGCCGATGCCGCCGGCCCCGACGAGGCCGAGGATGGTCGCCCCGCGCACGTTGCCCTCGAAGAGCAGCAGCGTGTACGAGACGAGCAGCGGCGCCGCCTGCGGGAGCACGCCGTACTGGATGACCTGCCGCTTGGACGCCCCGACGGCCTCCATCGCGACGATCGGCCCCCGGTCCACGGACTCCATGGCCTCGGCGAAGATCTTGCCGATCGACCCCAGCGACCCGAGCGTCATCGCGAGGATGCCGGCGAACGGCCCGAGCCCCACGGCGGAGACGAACATCAGCGCGAACACGAGGTCGGGCACCGAGCGGATGATGTTCATGACCCAGCGGGCCGGGTAGTACAGCCACCGTGGCGCGATGTTCGACGCCGCCGCGAAGGCCACGAGCAGGGACAGGACGGCGCCGAGGACGGTGCCGACGACCGCCATCTGCAGGGTCTCGACCAGCAGCTCGACGATGACCCCGAGCTTCGCGAAGCTCGGCGGGAACAGGCGGGAGAGGAACTCCGCCATGTTCACGCCGCCCTCGCCGAGCTTGACGAAGTTGAACTCCGCACCGCCCATCGACCAGATCAGCACGATCGCGGCGACCGGGATGCCGACGAGGAAGCGCGTCCGCGGGACGGAGAACGCCCGTTCCAGCCGGGCGCGCTCCGCCGGGGGCAGCGGGGGCGGGGTCGTCCGGCGGGCCGGGGCCTCAGAGGTCGTGCTCACGGTCGTCCTCCTCCTCGTCGTACAGCCCGGCGAGGGCGTCGGCGTCGAGGTGCGCGGCCGGTGCGGAGACGAGCACCCGGCCGTCCCGCAGGCCGACGACGCGGTCGCCGTGCTCCAGCGCCAGGTGCAGCACGTGCAGGCTGACGAGCACGGGGATGCCGTCCTCGGTCGCGATCTGCCGCAGCAGCCGCAGCACCGAGCCGGCCAGCTTCGGGTCCAGGGAGGCCACCGGCTCGTCCGCGAGGATGATCTTCGGCTGCTGCATCAGCGCCCGGGCGATCGCGACGCGCTGCTGCTGACCGCCGGACAGGGACCGGGCGGGCTGCTTCGCCTTGTGGGCGATGCCCACGCGGTCGAGCAGCTCCATCGCCCGCACGCGGTCGCCGCTGGAGAAGCCGCCGACCACGTTGACCGGGCCCGCGCCGTGCAGCGCGCCGGTCAGAACGTTGGTGAGCACGCTGAGGCGCGGGATCAGGTGGAACTGCTGGAAGACCTGGCCGACGTCGGAGCGCAGCGTGCGCAGGCCCCCGCGCGGCAGGTTCGTGACGTCGTGGCCGGCGACCCGCACCGACCCGCGGGTGACCGGCGCGAACCCGGTGAGGCTCTTCATCAGGGTCGACTTGCCGGAGCCGGACGAACCGAGCAGCGCGACCATCTCCCCGGGGAACAGCTCCAGGTCGACCCCGTCCAGGACGACGTGCTCGTCGTACGCGACCCGCAGGTCCCGCACCGTGACGAGGGGCAGCACCGGCCGGGCCCCCGTGACGGGCACCGCCGTGCCGGCCGTCGCGACGGTCACTCCAGGTCCTCGAGCTCGACGCCGGCGACCGCGGCGATCTGGGCGAACGACACGAACGCGCTGGGCTCCGGGGCGATCACGACGTCCAGGCCGGTGAACGAGCTGTACGCGCCCAGGGCCTCCGCGTTCTCCTCCGAGAACACCCGCGGCAGCGCCTCCTCCAGCAGGGTGCGCGTCTCGTCGTCGAGCGACTGCCGGGCCAGGACGGTGCCCATGATGTCCATGGCGGGGCTCTCGCCGACCGCGCGCCACTCGCCGTCGGCGAACGGGAACATCGGGGCGCCCATCTGCGTGAGGACGACGGCGGTGCAGGCCGCGTCGACCTGGCCCTGCTGCAGGGCGGCGAAGCTGCCCTCGTGGCCGCCGGCGAAGATCGCCTCGTAGTCCTCGCCCTGCTCGAGACCGGCCTCGTGGAGCATGTAGACCGGCATGAAGTAGCCGGAGCTCGACGCCTGGTCGGCGAACGCCACCGTCTTCCCCTTCAGATCCGCGACGGTCTGGACCGGCGAGTCGTCGAGGACCACGCACGTGGACACCGGGTCGTCGCTGCCCTCCCACGCCAGGAGCGCGTCGACCTCGCCGGTGTTGACGGCCAGGGCCGACGGGAAGCCGCTCATGATGCCGATGTCGACGTGGTCCGCGCGGATGGCCTCGACGACGCTGAGGTAGTCGGGCACGTCCGTCACCTCGACCTCGCGGCCGGTCTCCTGCTCGAGCAGCTCGACCAGCGCCTCGACGGGGTTGACCTGGGTGGGGTCGTCGGAGACGGGGAGCGTCGCGATCGTGATGGGCGCGTCGGAGGCGGGTGCCTCGTCGGCGGAGGCGGAGGCGGAGGGGGACGAGCACGCGGCGAGCGCGAGCGCGGTGATGCCGAGCATGCCCATCGCGGGGAGCGAGTAGCGGCGCATCGGGGTGACCTTTCCGGGGTTCGGGGGACGTTTCCGAGAACACCGGTACTTCAACTCGGTCAGGTGGCCGGGAATTACGAGACCGCCGTACTGCGAACGGAACGGTGGGTGAACACCTCGCTCCAGCCTGCGGGCTGGGCCTTTGGGCCCAGGTCGCGCCTAACACCAGATCTAGTGTTGCAGCGCTGTAGTTCGCACTACATGTAGTGCACGGATCAACGGGGAGCGGTGGCAGTGACGACGATCGAGCTGGACGGTACGGACCAGGTGGGCACGGCCCCGGAGCCGCCCGAGAGCCCCACCGGCCTGCTGGTGCGCAAGCGCGACGGCCGGACGCTCCCGTTCGACTCGTCCCGCATCCGCGCGGCCCTCGCGAAGGCGTTCGTCGAGGTGCACGGCGAGGTCACCCCGCTGCACGAGCTGTCGCTGACCGACCTGGAGGCCCGCATCACGGGCGAGCTCGCCGCGCGGTTCACCGGCGAGGTGAAGATCTACGAGATCCAGAACGTCGTCGAGCACACGCTGCTGGAGTCCCACGAGTACGAGGTCGCCCGCGCGTACATCGACTACCGCGTGCAGCGGGACCTGACCCGGAGCAAGGCCCTCGACATCAACCACTCGATCGGCCAGCTCATCGGCAAGGAGCAGGCGGTCGTCAACGAGAACGCCAACAAGGACAGCGACGTCTTCAACACCCAGCGCGACCTGACGGCCGGCGCGGTGAGCAAGTCGATCGGGCTGCGGATGCTCCCCGCCCACGTCGCGAACGCGCACGCCAAGGGCGACATCCACTACCACGACCTCGACTACCACCCCTACGCGCCGATGACGAACTGCTGCCTCATCGACTTCCGGACGATGCTGAGCGAGGGCTTCCGGATCGGCAACGCGCAGGTGGACCCGCCGCGGTCGATCCAGACGGCGACGGCGCAGATCTCGCAGATCATCGCGAACGTGTCGTCCAGCCAGTACGGGGGCTGCTCGGTCAACCGGATCGACGAGCTGCTGGCGCCGTACGCCGAGCGGAACTTCGCGAAGCACCTCGCGGACGCCGAGCGCTGGATCAGCGAGGCCGACCGCCGGCGCGCGTACGCGGAGGAGAAGACCCGCAAGGACATCTACGACGCGATGCAGTCGCTCGAGTACGAGATCAACACCCTGTTCACCTCCAACGGGCAGACGCCGTTCACGTCGGTGGGCTTCGGGCTGGGGGAGGGCTGGTTCGAGCGCGAGATCCAGCGGGCGATCCTGCAGATCCGCATCGGCGGGCTCGGCAAGGAGCGGCGGACCGCGATCTTCCCGAAGCTCATCTTCACCCTGAAGCGCGGGCTGAACCTCGCGGCGGACGACCCGAACTACGACATCAAGCAGCTGGCCGTCGAGTGCGCGACGAAGCGCATGTACCCGGACGTCCTGAGCTACGACAAGATCGTCGAGATCACGGGCTCGTTCAAGGTGCCGATGGGCTGCCGCTCGTTCCTGCAGGGCTGGGCGGACGAGGACGGCCGGGACGTGGTCGAGGGCCGGATGAACCTGGGCGTCGTCACGCTCAACGTGCCCCGCATCGCGCTGGAGACCCGCGGCGACCTGGACGCGTTCTGGGCGCTGCTGGACGAGCGGCTCGAGACCGTGCACGACGCGATGCTCTACCGCGTCGAGCGGTGCAAGGAGGCCGTGCCGGCCAACGCCCCGATCCTCTACGTGCACGGGGCGTTCGGCCGCCGGCTCGCCCCCGGCGACGACGTCGACGCCCTGTTCCGGGACGGTCGCGCCACGGTGTCGCTCGGCTACATCGGCCTGTACGAGGCCGCGGCCGCGTTCTACGGCGGCGCCTGGGAGTCGGACCCGGAGGCCAAGGAGTTCACGCTGCGCGTCCTGCGCACCCTGTCCACGCACGCCCGCGAGTGGACCGCCCGGCACGGGTACCAGTTCAGCGTCTACTCCACGCCGAGCGAGTCCCTCACGGACCGGTTCTGCCGGCTCGACAAGAAGAAGTTCGGCTCGGTGCCGGACATCACCGACAAGGACTACTACACGAACAGCTTCCACTACGACGTCCGCAAGGCGCCGACCCCGTTCGAGAAGCTCGACTTCGAGCAGGACTACGCGCCCCTGACGTCGGGCGGGTTCATCCACTACTGCGAGTACCCCGTGCTGCAGCAGAACCCCAAGGCGCTGGAGGCGGTGTGGGACTACGCCTACGACCGGGTCGGCTACCTCGGGACGAACACCCCGATCGACCGCTGCCTGGAGTGCGGGTTCTCCGGTGACTTCACGCCGACGGAGCGCGGGTTCGCGTGCCCCGGCTGCGGCAACACCGACCCGCGCACCTGCGACGTCGTGAAGCGCACGTGCGGCTACCTGGGCAACCCGCAGCAGCGGCCCATGGTGCACGGGCGGCACGTCGAGATCTCGTCCCGCGTGAAGCACCTCGCGGGCAGCACCGGCGCGATGCCCGGCGGCGAGACGCCCACCGGCGACGCGCCCGCCGCCGTCTGACGCCGTGGCGCGGGACCCACGACCCGGCCAGTGGCGCGCGGCCGCCCTGAGCCAGGACCACGTCGCCGACTACAAGCCGTTCGTCATGGTCGACGGCGAGGGCGTCCGGTGCAGCCTGTACGTCAGCGGCTGCCCGTTCGCCTGCGCCGGCTGCTTCAACGAGGCCGCGTGGTCGTTCCGGTACGGCCGGCCCTTCGACGACGAGCTCGGCGACCGGATCGCCGCGGACCTCGCGCACGAGGCCGTCCAGGGCCTGTCGCTGCTGGGCGGCGAGCCGTTCCTCAGCACCGGCGTGTGCCTGCGGGTGGTGCGGCGGCTACGCGCGGAGCACGGTCGCGGCAAGGACGTGTGGTGCTGGACGGGCTACACGTTCGAGGAGCTGCTGGCCGAGGCCGGTGCCGGGCAGGACGACAAGCGGGAGCTGCTCGCCGAGCTGGACGTGCTGGTCGACGGCCGGTTCGAGCTCGCCGAGCGGGACCTGACGCTGGCGTTCCGCGGCAGCCGGAACCAGCGGGTGCTCGACGTGCCGCGGTCGCTGGCCGCCGGTCGCGCGGTGCCGTGGGCCGGGGCGCGTGACGCAGACGCCGCGGCGGAGCAGGTGGACCGCCGCGCGCTCATCTGACCTGGAGCTGGACCTGGGCGCCATCGCGCGCGCGTGAGCCGGTCCGGTGCCACGCTCGCCCCATGACCGGACACATGCAGAACGCCGCGTCCCGCGCCGGGGACCACCCGCTCCTCGAGAAGGGCGCCCGGCTCGGCTACGCGGCGAGCGGCGTCCTGCACCTGCTGCTCGCCTGGGTGACCGTCCAGCTCGCGTGGTCGTCCGGCGGGGAGCAGGCCGACCAGCAGGGCGCGCTCGCGCAGCTCGCGGGGAACGGGCTCGGCAAGGCGCTGCTGTGGGTGCTGGTCGTGGGGTTCGTGCTGCTGGCGCTCTGGCAGGTCACGGAGGCGGTCGCCTGGGGCGAGGCCTCCGACCGTGCGAAGGCCGCGGGCAAGGCCGTGGTGTACGCGGTGCTGGCCTGGACGACCGTGTCGGTGCTGACCAGCGGCTCGGGCGGCGGGTCCGGCGGGTCCGGGGGCCAGACGGCCGGGCTGATGTCCTCGGGCGCCGGCCGGGTGCTGGTCGGGCTCGTCGGCGTGGGCGTCGTCGTGGTCGGCGGGTACCACGTGGTGAAGGGCTGGACGGAGAAGTTCCTCGAGGACCTCGAGAGCAGCCCGGCCCCGTGGGTCCGCACCGCCGGCCGGGTCGGCTACATCGGCAAGGGCGCGGCGCTCGCGGTCGTCGGGGTGCTGCTGGTGGTCGCCGCCGTGCAGAGCGACCCCGAGAAGGCGCAGGGGCTCGACGGGGCGCTGCACGCGCTGGCGGACCTGCCGTTCGGCGCGGTGCTGCTCACCCTGGTGGCGCTCGGGTTCGCGGCGTACGGGGTGTACGCGTTCGGCCGGGCGCGGCACGCGAAGGTCTGAGCGGGCCCCGTCCCCCGGCCCCTTCTCCCCACCCCGCCGCAGGGCTAGCGTCGGGCCATGGGACAGGTCATCGCGTCGGCGACGATGTCGCTGGACGGCTTCATCGCCCGGCAGGACCACGGCATCGACGAGCTGTTCGCGTGGTACGAGAACGGTGACGTGGTGGTCGAGAACCACGGCGACCTGCCCCCGTTCCGCCTGACCCGGGCGAGCGCGGAGTACTGGCTGGCCTGGCGCGCGTCCCTCGGGGCGCTCGTCGTGGGGCGGGAGCTGTTCGACCTCACGGACGGCTGGGGCGGCGCGCACCCGCTCGGGGTGCCGTTCGTGGTCCTGACGCACCGGCCCGTCGCGGCGTCCGCGGCGCTCGGCTCACCGGACCTCGTCGTGATGCACGAGGGGATCGGCGAGGCCGTGGCCGCCGCGCAGGAGATCGCGGGGGACGCCGTGGTGGGCGTGGCGGCGGGGACCATCGCGACGCAGGCGCTGCACGCGGGGCTGCTCGACGCCGTGAACGTCGACCTGGTGCCGGTGGTGCTCGGGTCCGGCCGCCGCTACTTCACCGGCGACGCGGGCTGGCCCGCGGTGCTCGGCGACCCGACGTCGGTCGTGCAGGGCCGGCACGTCACCCACCTGTCGTTCCCGGTCCTGCGCTGACGGGCGCTGCGGTGACGGGCTCCGGTGCGCCCGGGCGTACGCGGTGGTGCAGGTGCGCGACCCCGTTCCCGAACCGCCGGACGCCGAGCAGCTCCAGGTCGAGCCGCACCCCGCGCGGCAGCGCCCGGGTCCCGCCGCCGACCAGCACCGGTGACACGAACAGGTGCACCTCGCCGACCAGCCCGGCGCGGAACGCGTGCGCCGACAGGTGCGCCCCGCCGACCAGCACGTCGTGCGGGGAGCTCGCGAGCAGCCGCCGCACCGCCCCGGGGTCGAACGTCGGCTCGACCTGCGTGCGGGTGCTGCGCGGCTCCGTGAGCGTCGTGGAGTACACGACCTTGTGCGCCGCGCGCCAGAGCTGGGCGAAGTCCTGCACCGCCGGGGACTGGTCGGCCGTCGGCATCGTCTCCCACGCGACCATGACGTCGTACAGGCGCCGCCCGTAGAGGTACGTGCCGACGCCGCGGTGCAGGTCGTTGACCGCCTGGTGCACCTCCTCGTCGGGGACGCTCCAGTCGAACCGGCCCGACCGGTCGGCGACGAAGCCGTCGAGGGACGTGATCGCGGAGTACACGAGCGTGGCCATGCCGACCTCCCCGGTGCGTCCCCGCGACGGCGCGGGGGCTCTGCGGACAGCACAGCACAACGGGCCACGCGGGGCCACGCACGGGCCCTAGAGTCGTCGCGTGAGCCTCGACGACGCGACCCCCGGCCTGCCCGACATCGGCGTGATCCTGCCCCGTGACCTGCCCGTGGACCAGGTGCTGCCCTACGTGCGGCGCGCGGACGAGCTCGGCTTCGCGGAGCTGTGGGTCGTGGAGGACCTCGGGTTCCGCGGCGGGATGGCGCAGGCCGCCGCGGCGCTCGCGGTGACGGAGCGGATCCGCGTCGGGGTGGGGATCCTGCCCGTCGGCGCCCGGAACGTGGCGTTCGCCGCGATGGAGGCCGCGACCGTCGCCGAGCTGTTCCCCGGCCGGCTGCACCTGGGCATCGGGCACGGGATGCCGGACTGGATGCGGCAGGTCGGTGCGTGGCCGGCGAGCCCGCTCACCGCGTTCGAGGAGTACGTGACGGCGCTGCGGGCGCTGCTGCGCGGCGAGGAGGTCACCGTCAGCGGCCGGTACGTGCAGCTGGACCGCGTGCGGCTGGAGAGCCCGCCCGCGGTGGTGCCGCCCGTGCTGGCCGGGGTGCGGGGGCCGAAGTCGCTGGCCGTCGCCGGCCGGTGCGCGGACGGGACGGTGCTCGCCGAGCCCGTCGGACCCGAGTACGTCCGCGCGGCGCGCGGGCACATCGGTGACGCGCCGGGCCACCGGGTGGTCGGCTACGAGGTCGCCGCGGTCGACGCGGACCCGGCTGCGGCGCGCGCCGCCGTCCGGCCCCTGCTCGGCTGGATGGGCCAGCCGTCGTGGGCCCCGCACGTCGACCCGCTGTCGTTCGGTGCGGAGCTCCGCGCGCTGAGCGAGCGCCACCCCGACCCCGACGCCTTCGCCGCCGAGCTGCCCGAGGCCTGGATCGACGAGCTGGCCGTGGTCGGCACGCCCGAGCAGGCGCGGGCGCGGATCGCGGCGATCGGCGCGGCCGGGGCGGACGCGGTGGCGCTCGCCCCGGCCGGACCGGACCGGCTCGCAGCCCTGGAGGCGCTCGCCGGGGTGCTCTGACCCCCGGCCGGGACCGGGGCGGGGACTCCGGTCAGGAGGGGCGTGCGACCAGGGCGACGAACTGGGTGCTGCGCTCCTGGAGCCCCGCGATGCGCCGGGCGACCACCCCGGCGGCGTCGTTCCCCGCCTCGGCGATGGTCGGGCGGCGGCGGGCGTTCGCGGAGCACGCGAAGTCCGTGCAGATCAGCGTGCCCGCGGTGTCGCCGTTCCGGCCTGCGACGCCGGCCCGCTTCGCGACGAACAGGGCGACCTCGTTGGTCGCGACGACGTCCTCGCACCACGCGCACACGGCGTTGCGCTTGGTGCCGCCGTCCGCCGCGCGGAGCACGATGCCGACGAGCCGGTCGTCCAGCCAGGTCACGACGTACGAGCGGCGGGGGTTCTTGGGGTCGGCCCACCCCAGGTAGTCGAGGCGGTCCCAGTCCGTCGCGGCGAGGCCGGCGGGCAGGGTGGCCTGGGCCGCCTCGCGGCGGGAGCAGTTGACGAAGGACGCGCGGATCTGGGCATCGGTGACGGGACGCATGGCGGGGCTCGCTCTCGGATCAGGTCGCCGCGGCGCGCGTCGAGCGCGCGGGAGTGCGGCTGGGAGGGAGGGCAGGACCCGTCGCGGGGACGACACGGGGACCCGGCCGGGCTCGCGCCGGAGGGCGCGGCGGGCGGGTGGGTCAGCGGGGCGCGACGGGTGACGTCGCGTCACGCAAGGTGGCCGTGACGGCCGGCCTCGCTCCCTGCGCGCATGCGCCTGCTCCCTCGAGCTCCGTGCTGATCGGCCGCGGCGGTCCCGCGGCACCGGAGTGATTCTGCCACCACCCCCGGCGGGGTCGTCGACCTCTTTGCCGCGCGGACGACGACGGCCCCCCGACCGCGGGGGTCGGGGGGCCGTCGGGCACGTGCGTCAGCGGGCGCTGCGCACCCGGCGGGCGACGACCACCAGGCCGGCCCCGACCAGCAGCAGGAGCCAGGCCCCGGCCATCAGGGCGCCGCTCTGGGCACCCGTCACGGCGAGGTCGTCGCCGGCCGCGGCCGGGCTCGCGGCCGGAGTCGCCCCGGGGACCGCGAGCACGACCGGGAGGCTCGCCCAGCGGCCCGAGGTGCCACCGGTCGCGATGACCGTGTGCGCACCCGTCGGGACGTCCGCCGGGATGCTCGCCAGCAGACGGGCGACACCGTTCGCGTCGGCCACCGCGGTGCCCAGGAACACCGGGTCGGAGTGCAAGTAGAACGCGACCGTCTCACCGGGCTCGAAGCCCTCGGCGACGAGCTCCATCTGCTGACCCGGGGCCGTGGCGGCCTTCGGGGTCTCCAGCTCCGCGGTCGGCAGCGCGCCCACGCGGGCCGGCTCGCCCCCGACCGTCACCCGGACCGCGCCGGAGGCGGCGAGGGTGGAGGCGGTCTCGGGCAGGTCGACGACGAGGTCGTGCGTGCCGGGCGTGAGCACCGGCAGGTCGATGGCGATGACGCCGTCCTGCGCGAGCTGGCCCTGGCCGAGCACCGTCTCACCCTCCCGGACGACGAAGGTCTGCGGCAGGACGAACCCGCCGACGGTGACCTTCAGCGCGCCCTGCGTCGCCACCGGGACGTCGAGCGTCGCCGGCGCGGACACGGCGAGCGTGGCCTTGGTGACGGTGACGGTGCCGGACCCCTGGGCCTCGAGGTACGGGTTGGTCGACATGTCGACGGCCGTGACCGCGTACCGGGCGAGCATGCTCGGGGTCGGCAGGTACGCCACCGAGACGGCGTACGTGCCCACGGCCAGGCCGGGGACCGTGACGGACGCCGAGCCCTTGCCGTTCAGCAGCGCGTCGTCCAGGACGATCGCCGAACCGCCGGCCTTCGGGGTCAGCGTCACCCGCACGTCGCCGGCGGGCACGGGGGCGCCCGCGGGGCCGCTCACCTTGACCGGGACGACCGCGTCGCGGCCGACGACGACGGTCGACGAGCCGACCGTGACGGTCGGGGTGGCCACGGCCGCCCACGCCCAGGCGTCGTCGTGCACGGTGGTCATGCCGGGGGCGGTGACGGTGGCGCGGACGCGGATGGTCTTGCCGAGGTCGGCGGCGGTGGGGGTGTACGTGGCGCCGGGCACGGAGAACTCGTTGTCGCCGATGAACCACTCGTACGCGATCGACGCGCCCGCCCAGCCGGACGGCCGCGGGGTGAGGACCTGGCCGAGGACGGCCTGGCCGTCGACCGTGCCGTCGAGGGCCAGGTCGCCCGCCGCGATCGTGCCGCGCTGGATCGTCCCCAGGGTCTGGGAGATCGACTTGGCGGTGCCGGGCGCGAGCGTCGGGTGCGAGCCCGTGACGGTCACGCTGAGCGCCTTGCCCTCCTGGCCGGGCTGCGGGGTGAAGGTCGGGTCCTCGCTGACCGGCACGCCGTCGAGGGCCCACGACCAGCTCAGCCGGAGGCCCTGCTCGACGGTCGGCTTCCAGCCGTCCGTCTCGAAGTACGCCGGCTGCCCGACGGTCGGGAACGGGCCGTAGCCGTAGTGGCCGGCGGTGACGTCGGTGATGACGTTCACCGAGGAGTAGGAGCCGGACGGCTTGAACCCGGGTGCGCCGGCGTAGTTCGCGCGCAGCTCGGACCACTCCGTGAAGGTGTAGGTGATCTCCGCGCGGCCGTTCGCGTCGACCGGCGCGGTGCCGGCCACGGTCTGCCCGACCTTGAACTCGATCGGCGAGCCGACCGGCACGCCGGTCGTGGTCGCGGCGAGCGTGGCCGGCTGGCCCGCGACGACCGTGCCGGGGGAGACGACGGAGGTGACGGTCTCGACGTCACCGACCAGCGCGACGGGGCGGATCTGCGGCTCGGAGGCCTGACCGGAGAGGTAGCAGGCCGCGACGATCGTGTACTGGCCGGCCGCGAGGTCAGCGTAGTTGATCGTGAACGAGCCGGAGCGGTGCGTGAAGGTGTCCTCGTCGAGGTCGATGTCGCTGGAGGCGATCACGCCCTCCGCGTCCGTCAGCACCCAGTAGGCACCGAGCCGCGAGCTGGTGTCCAGGTCGCAGCTGAAGTCGTACGTCGCGCTCTCACCGGCGCGCTCGGCACCGGCGACCGGCGGGGAGATCGTCACGCTGTTCGCGGCCATCGCCGGCGATGCCGGCAGGACGACGGCCACGACGGCCGCCGCTGCCACCAGGGAGGCGGGACGCCGGAGCCGGCCCCACCATGTCAGTCGTTCGCGTTGCATGGGCTTCCCTCGTCTCGACGGGGACCCATCCCCGACCTGTTCTGGACGGGGCCCTGATCGGCGGGAGATCACGACGCGTCAGGAAAACTGAGGGTCGGCTGCGACGGTCCGGGTGCTACCACCCACAGCGCATGCACAGCACGGCTCGTCGCGCGAGCCGCGAGCACGGCCCGTACGGTGAGGCGATGGCGATCGGGGAGATGCCCGGCCACGACGACGGCCGGGTGCTGGTGCGTGGCGACCTCGTGGTCGAGGTCCCCGCGCGGTGCGTGCGCGTCGCGGACCGGCCGGTGCCGCTGACCCGCAGCGAGTTCGAGATCCTCGTGGCGCTCGCGGAGCGCGCCGGCCAGCCGGTGTCGAAGGACGAGCTCGCGCTCGCGGTGGCGGTGCACGGGCCGCACGCGGTGCCGTCACCGACGGACGCCGACCGGCGCAGCATCGAGGTGCACATGGCGAACCTGCGCCGCAAGCTCGCGGAGGGCGTGGGGGACCGCGGGTCGATCAGCACGGTGCGCGGGCTGGGGTACCGCCTGGCACCCGAGGTGCTCGTGCCCGGGCAGCGGGACGGCGACGCGGACTGAGCGCCGCCGCCCCGGGTGCGGTCAGGGTGCGGGTCAGTCCCGGGTGGCCTGCGCCAGCGCGGCGCGCAGGCCCTCGGCGTCGAGCTCGGTGCCGTACGCCGGCATGTCGCGCTGGAACCGCCAGCCCTCGGAGAGCGGGCCGGCGTCGACGACGTCGAAGCCCCACCGGTCGATGAGCTGCGTGACGACGGCCTTCGCCTCGGCGTCGTCCCCGGCGATCGCCAGCGCGCGGCGCCCGGGCGTGCCGGCGGGCGTGCCCTTCGAGCCGAGGTCCGCCGCGGTGATGTGGTTGAAGGCCTTGACGACGCGCGCGCCCCCGAGGTGCTCGGCGAGCAGCTCGGCGCTGGTGGTCGAGCCGTCGTCCAGCGCGGCGACGTGGCCGTCGCGCTCCCAGTAGTAGTTGTTCGTGTCGATGACGACCTTGCCCTGCAGCGGGGCGGCCGGGACCTCGCGGTAGGCGTGGAACGGCACGGTCACCACGACGACGTCGCCGTCGGCCGCGGCCTCCTGCGCGGTGCCGGCGCGGGCGTTGTCCCCGAGCTCGGCGACCAGGTCGACGAGGGTGTGCGGGCCGCGGGAGTTGCTGACGACGGCTGCCTGCCCGTGCTCGACGGCCAGCCGTGCGAGGGCGCCGCCGATGTGGCCGGAGCCGATGAATCCGATCGTGGTCATGCCGGGGGCAACGGGCTGGGCGCCCTCGTTGTTCCTGGTCACCGGGCCGGGTGTCCGCTCTGCGGAAAACCGGTTGGCCGGTCGCGGATCGCAGTCGTACGGTTTTTCCACACGGGAAGGAGGTGGTCCGAGACATGAAGTCTTCCAGGACGCGTGAGGTGACTGTCCGCTAGTCGCCCGAGCACATCGGACGGATTGCTCGATCCGTTCGCCCGCCCTGCCGGTCCGACCGGCACGGCGACGAGCGAATCCCCGCAGTCACCGCAGCCCGTGGGAGCCGCGACCTCGTCCTTCGCGGCAGGGCCTCCTGAAGGAGGTCCGGCCCACGGGCTGTTCCCTGCCCGGGCGCGTCAGCCCGCCGCGCCGAGGCGGGCCCGGAGCCCGTCGCGCACCGCGGGCCACTCCGCCGGCAGGATCGAGAAGTACGCGGTGTCCCCGCGGGTGCCGTCCGGTGCCAGCCGGTGGCTCCGCAGCACGCCCTCGGGCACGGCGCCGAGCCGGGTGATCGCGCCCACCGAGCGGGTGTTCCGGGTGTCGGCCCGCAGCGCGACCCGCGCGCAGCCCCACGTCTCGAAGGCGTGGGTCAGCATCAGCAGCTTGCACGCCGGGTTGTTGTCCGTGCCCCACCAGCGCGGCGCGAAGAACGTGTGCCCGATCTCGACGCGGCCGACGCGCGGGTCCCAGTCGTAGAACGAGGTGCTCCCGCGGACCTCACCGGTCGCGGCGTCCAGGACCGCGAACGCGAGACGCCCGGGAGCGGCCTGCGCCGCGGTGATCTCGGCGCGCCACCCGTCGACCCCCACGGGCAGAAGGGACGACATCCCCGCCCACACGCGCGCGTCGACGAACGCGGCCAGCGCCTCGGCGTGCGGGGCGTCGAGCGGGACGAGACGGGTTCCGTGGCCCTCCAGGGCGAGGTCGTGCTGCACGGGGTCGAGGATGGCAGACCGCACCCCTTGCCTCCCATTGGCTAATGGCATTAGCCTGGGGGCTATGGACACATCGACAGCACGGCGCACGCTCCACCTGCAGCGTCCCGAGGGGCTGGTGGCCTACGACGACGCCGGGACCGGACCGCTCGTGGTCGCGGTCCCCGGCATGGGCGACCTCCGGTCCACCTACGACGAGCTGCGCGCCGCGCTGCTCGACGCCGGGTACCGCGTCGTCACCACCGACCTGCGCGGGCACGGGGACTCCGACGCCGGGTTCCGCACCCACGGCGACGAGGCCACCGCCGGGGACGTCGCCGCCCTCGTGGAGCACCTCGGTGCCGGCCCCGCGGTCCTGGTCGGGAACTCGATGGGTGCCTCGGCCGCGGCCGTCGTCGCGGCGGACCGGCCCGAGCTCGTGCGCGCGCTCGTGCTGATCAGCCCGTTCCTGCGTGACGCGCCGGGCGGTGCCGCCAAGCGCGCGCTGCTCGGGGTCGTGCTCCGCGTCATGCTGGCGGCGCCGTGGGGTGCCCGGGCGTGGGCCGCCTACTACGGCGTCCTGAACAAGGGCACCCGGTCGCCCCGCCTGGCCGCGCACACCGCCGCGATCCGCGCGAGCCTGCGCCGGCCGGGGTACCTGGGGGCGTTCCGCCGGCTGGCCCTCGGCCTCACGCACGCGGTCGTCGAGCCGCGCGTGGCCCGCATCCAGGCCCCGGCGCTCGCGGTGGTCGGAGCCCTCGACCCCGACTGGACCGACCCCGCGGCGGAGCTCGCGTGGATCGCGTCCGTGGTCGACGCCCGCACGCTGCTCGTCGCCGACGCCGGCCACTACCCGCAGCACCAGACGCCCGACGTGGTCTCCGCCGCGGTGCTCGGGCTCCTCGCCGACACCGCCCCGGTCCCGGAGGCCCGTCGTGCCTAGGGCCGGGCTGTCCCGGGACGCGGTCGTCCGGATCGCGGTCGACCTGGTCGACGCGGGCGGGCTCACGGGGTTCGCGGACCTCAGCCTGGCGAAGGTGGCCGCCGAGGCCGGCGTCGCCACCCCCAGCCTCTACAAGCACGTCGGCTCGCTGGCGGCGCTCCGGCGCGAGGTCGCCGTGCTGGCCGCCGGTGACCTCACGTCCGTGCTGGTGGACCGCACGCTCGGCCGGTCCGGGCCCGAGGCGGTGCGTGCGCTCGCGGCGGCGATGCGGGAGTACGCCCGCACCCGGCCCGGCCGGTACGCCGCGGTCCAGGTCGCCGCGGACCCGGACGACCCCGCCGACGCGGAGCTGTCCGCCGCCGGGGCGCGGACCGTCGAGGTGATGATCGCCGTGCTGCGGGGCTTCGACCTGCCGGACGACCGGGCCGTCGACGCCGTGCGGGCCCTGCGTGCCGGGGTGCACGGGTTCGTCACCCTGGAGCTCGGCGGCGGCTACCGCCTGCCGCGCGACCTCGACCGGAGCTTCGACGTCCTCGTCGGCATGCTCGTGGCCGGGGTGCAGGAGCTGGCGCGCGCATAGGGTGGCCGGGTGGTCCAGCTGAAGACACCCCGGGAGATCGAGGCGATGCGTCCCGCGGGCGCGTTCGTCGCCAGCGTGCTGAGCAGCCTGAAGGACGTCGCCCGCGTCGGCATGACGCTGAAGGAGCTCGACGCGCACGCCCACCGGATGATCGACGACGCCGGCGCGCACTCCGTCTACCTCGGGTACCACCCCTCGTTCGGCGCCATGCCGTACCCGGGCGTGCTGTGCACCAGCGTGAACGACGCCGCCCTGCACGGGCTGCCCTCCGACCGGGTCCTGGCCGACGGGGACGTGCTCAGCATCGACTTCGCGGCCCAGGTGAACGGCTGGGTCGCCGACTCCGCGCTGACGTTCCAGCTCGGCACCACCGACCCGGAGTCCCAGCGCCTCATCGAGGTGACCGAGCAGGCGCTCGCGGCGGGCATCGCGCAGGCGCGACCCGGCAACCGGATGGGCGACATCTCGGCGGCGATCGGCGAGGTCGGGCGCGCGGCCGGCCTCGGCATCAACGCGGACTTCGGCGGCCACGGCGTCGGGCGGACCATGCACGAGGAGCCGCACGTGCCGAACCTGGGACGCCCCGGCAGCGGGCTGAAGCTGCGCGCCGGCCTCGTCATCGCCATCGAGCCGTGGTTCATGGCCGGCGGCGACGACTACGAGATCGACCCCGACGGCTGGACGATCCGCACCGCCGACGGCGCACGCGCCGCGCACGCGGAGCACACCGTCGCGATCACCCCCGACGGGCCCCTGGTGCTCACCGCCCGCACGAGCTGACGGCGCCCGATCGTCGCCGCGGCGACGGGGCGCGTTCACCCGGCGGCCGCCCCGCGGTCAGCGGGGAGGGTGATGCTTCGGTGGAACCTCCTACCCAGGAGCTCCGGGCCGGTGGGGGTGGCGCGCGCTCGGGGGAGGTCGCGCGTCGCCCTCGCCACTCGGCCCCGGTTCAGGACCGCAGGTGCGCCCACTCCCGGGGGTTCACGGTCAGCCACTCGGAGAACGACTGCGCCGGGCGTCCGGACAGCCGGCGCACCGTCGGCGCGGTCGCCTCGAGCTCACCCGCGGCGATGGCCGCGTAGGACGAGACCCAGCCCTCGACCTCCCACGGCTCCGCGGCGTACCGGGCGCGCGACGCGTAGGCCTCGTCCAGGGTCTCCGGGACGTACGTGATGGTGCGGCCCGTGGCGCTGGACAGCACCTGGGCCGCCTCCGCGAGCGTGTACGCCGTCGGACCGGTCACGTCGTAGGCCTGGCCGTCGTGCGCGCGCGGCCGCTCGTCCAGCAGCACCGCGGTCGCCACGTCGGCGACGTCGTCGTGCGCGACCGCCGCGACCCGCCCGTCGCCCGCAGGCCCGCGGATGACGCCGTCCTCCCCGACGAACCGGGCGATCGCGTCGTGGTACAGGCAGTCCCGCAGGAACGTGAACCGCAGCCCGGAGGCACGGATGTGCTCCTCCGTCGCCCAGTGGTCGCGGGCGAAGGTGAAGGTCGCGTCGGGGGCGGCGCCCATGAACGACAGGTAGACGACCCGCTCGACACCCGCGTCCACGGCCGCGTCGACGGCGGCGCGGTGCTCGGTCACGCGGTCCGCCGACTCCCGCCCGGACACGAGGAACACGCTGCGCGCCCCGGCGAACGCGGCCCGCATGGACTCCACGTCGCGGTAGCCCGGGCTGATCGCCACCTCGGTCTCCGTGCCG
Source organism: Cellulomonas hominis (assembly GCF_901521055.1). Classification (GTDB taxonomy): domain Bacteria; phylum Actinomycetota; class Actinomycetes; order Actinomycetales; family Cellulomonadaceae; genus Cellulomonas; species Cellulomonas endometrii. The sequence goes on from NZ_CABEGA010000095.1 coordinate 70,074, forward strand.
GGCAGCGCGGGCGCGCGGTCCGGGGAGCGCACCACCAGCCGCTGGTGCGCGCCCTCCGCGGCGAGCCGGACGGCCAGCCGCCGCCCGATGCGCCCGGAGGCCCCGGTCACCACGATCAGGTCGTCGTCCATGTCAGCTCCTCGGGGCCGCGGGCGGTGCGCCCGGCTGGCAGCGACGGTAGCCGCCCGGGGCCGCGACGGCAGAGGGGGCACGGCCGCCTGGGGACGAGGGTCGGCGCGCCGACGGGGTGGCCGGTCCGCGGTGCCACGATGGGGCCTGCGCGACGCGTGCTGCTGCGCGCACCACGAGCGGAGGAGGGCACGTGACGGACGACCGCGGGCGGTACCGCGTCATGACGGTGTGCACCGGCAACATCTGCCGGTCGCCGATGGCGGAGGTCGTGCTGCGCGCGCGGCTCGACGAGGCGGGGCTGGGCGACCGGGTGGTCGTGGACTCCACCGGGGTCAGCGACGAGGAGCACGGCAACCCGATCGACCGGCGCGCCCGCGCGGCCCTCGCCGCCCGCGGCTACCCCGTCCCGGACCGCGCGGCGCGGCAGGTGCGCGCGAGCGACCTGCGGGAGCGGGACCTGGTGCTCGCCATGACCGCCTCGCACGCCCGCGCCCTGCGCCGGATCGCCCGTGACGACGAGGCCGCCTCCCGCGTGGTGATGTTCCGGACGTTCGACCCGGCTGCCCCCCGGGTGGCCGACGTGCGGGACGAGCACCTGCTCGACGTCGACGACCCCTGGTACGGGGGCCCGGAGAACTTCGAGACCTGCCTGGACGAGATCGAGGCGGCGGCGGACGGGGTGGTCGACGCGGTGCGCGCCGGGCTGGACGGGCGGGACGCGGCCACGGTCTGAGCGCGCCAGCGGCCGGGGTCCGGTCGGGCGGTCAGTCCGCGAGGAACGCCGCCGCGCGCCGGCCCCAGCCGCGGATCGCCTCGGGCGTGGCCGCGACCTCGAGCGTCGCCGAGGGCAGCAGCCCGGCCAGCCGCTCGGCGGTGCTCACCGGGTGGCCCGGGTCGGTCGTCCACGGCAGCACCAGCGCCGGGTGGGGGAGCGCCGCCAGCGTGTCCGGGTCGGGCAGGTCCGACAGCGCCGCCCCGCGCAGGACCGACGGCAGCAGGTCCTCCGGGACGTCGGGGGAGCCCCCGCGGGGCCAGCCGCCCTGGGCCAGGACCGGCGTCTGCGGCTGCGCGGCGGCGGCGCGCTCCCAGACCGCGAGGCCGTGCCGCTCGATCGTGCGGGCGCCGATCTCGTAGCCCTCGGTCTGCGCGGCGCGGGTCGCCCAGGCCGTCGGCGGGATGGTGAGGACGAGGCGGCGGAACCGGTCCGGGCGCAGGGTCGCCGCCCAGAGGATCGTGGCCGTGCCCATCGAGGCGCCGACGGCGTCCACCGGCGCGTCCGGGGACACCGCGTCCACGAGCGCGAGCAGGTCGCCGGCGAGCGACCGCCACGTGTACTCCTCCGGCACGGGGCCGCCCGTCGACCGCCCGTGCCCCCGGGCGTCGTACCGGACCAGGCGGCCGCGCCCGGCGAGGGCGGTCCAGTCGAACACCCCGCGGGCGTCGTCGACCGCGCGGCTGGCGGTGAGGCCGTGCGCGGTGACGACCGGGCGTCCCGGGGCACCGGCGTCCACGGACCAGGCGATGCGGGCACCGGGGCGGTCGAGCAGCAGGTCGGGCACGACGCCACGGTAGGGGCCCGGGGGCACGCGCCGGGGACGGGGCGGCGCGCGGCGCGGCCGGCCGGGGCAGGATGGCCGCATGAAGGTGTCGACGCGCTCGCACGTGCCCCCGTTCGCCGTCATGGACATCGTCGCCGCGGCCAACGCGCGCCGGGCGGCGGGCCAGTCGGTGCTCAACCTCTGCGTGGGGGAGCCGTCGACCGGCGCGTCCGACGTGGTGCGCGAGCGCGCGGTGCAGCTGCTGGCGGGCGGCGACCTCGGGTACACGGAGGCGATGGGCTCGCCGGCGCTGCGGGCGGCGATCGCCGGGCACTACCGCTCCTGGTACGGCGTGGACGTCGACCCGGCGCGGGTCGCGGTGACGACCGGGTCGTCCGGCGGGTTCATGCTCGCGTTCCTGGCGGCGTTCGACGTCGGTGACCGGGTGGCGCTCGCCCGCCCCGGCTACCCGGCGTACAAGAACATCCTCGCGTCGCTGGGGTGCGAGGTCGTCGAGCTGCCCTGCGGGCCGGAGACCCGGTACCAGCCGACCGTCGAGCAGCTGGAGGCGCTGGACGCGCCGATCGACGGGCTGGTCGTCGCGGGCCCGGCGAACCCCACCGGGACGCTCATCGACCGGGCCGCGCTGGACGCGCTCGTGCAGTGGTGCGCGGAGCACGGCGTCCGGCTGGTGTCCGACGAGATCTACCACGGCATCACCTACGCCGACGCGGCGGCCGCCGAGCCGGGTCCCGCCGGGGCGCCGACCGCCGCGACCGCGCTCGGCTCCGGCGTGGTGGTGGTGAACTCGTTCTCGAAGTTCTGGGCGATGACCGGCTGGCGGCTCGGCTGGCTGGTGATGCCGGACGACCTGGTCCGGCCGGTCGACGCGCTGGCCGGGAACGTGGCGCTGTGCCCGCCCGCGCTCGCGCAGCACGCCGGGGTCGCGGCCTTCACGCCGGAGGGGTACGCCGCCGCGGAGGCCAACGTCGCGCAGTACGCCGCGTCCCGGCGCACCGTGCTCGACCGGCTGCCGGACCTCGGCTGGTCCCGGGTCGCGCCCGCGGACGGGGCGTTCTACGTCTACGCGGACGTCTCGGCCTCGGGGCTGGACTCCCGCACGTGGTGCGCGCGCCTGCTGGACGAGGCCGGTGTCGCGTTGACGCCCGGGACGGACTTCGACCAGGTCGACGGTCACGACTGGGTGCGGCTGTCGTTCGCGTCGGCACCGTCGGTGGTGGCCGAGGCGGTCGACCGCGTCGTGGCCTGGCAAGCCAGTCTCTGAGCGGCGCGCGGAACCCACGGTCCGGGTCGTTCGTTCGGCACCCAGAGCGCTGCGCCGGCCACCGGCGCGACGAGGCGAGGAGGACGGCATGAGGTGTCCCACCGACGGGGCCGAGCTGGTGATGGCGGAGCGGCAGGGCGTCGAGATCGACTACTGCCCCTCGTGCCGCGGGATCTGGCTGGACCGCGGGGAGCTCGACAAGATCCTGGACCGCGCCGCGAGCCTGGGCGCCGGCGCGGCACCGGCGGCCGCCCCCGTCCCGCCCCCCGCACCCGCGCCCGACCGCGGGTTCGAGCGGTTCCCGACCACCCCCGTGCCCGGCTACGGCGGCTACCGGGAGGACGGCTACCGCGACGACCGGTCCCGTGACGACCGGTACCGCGACGACCGGTACCGCGAGGGCGACCGCCGGTACGACGAGCGCGGCGCCGTGCGCGACCCGCGCGACCCCCGCTCCCCGTACGGCCGGAAGAAGAAGCGCGAGTCCTGGCTCGGCGACCTCCTCGACTTCGACTGACCCGACGTCGGGGCCGTCACGCGGCCGTCATCCGGCTGACCTAGTCTCGGGCGCGTGGACGTGGCGGTGCTGGGTGCGACAGGGGACGTGGGGCGCCAGGTGTGCGCCCAGCTCATCGAGCGGCGGGTGCTGCCGACGACGTCGCGGCTGCAGCTGGTCGGGCGGCCCGGGGGTGCGTCGGGCCGCGCGTCGTACGGCCTGCGGGCCGACCTGGTCGACGCCTACGACGAGCACGCGCCGCTGATCGACGTCGCGCTCGACCCGGACGACGTGGTCGCCGACGTGATCGTGCTGACCGCCGGCCGCACGGCGCCGGCGCGGGCGGGTGCGAGCACGGACCGGTCGGCGCTCGCGGCCGAGAACCACGCGGTGTTCGCGTCGTACGCCCGGGCGATCGCGGAGCACGGGTCCGGCCACGAGGTCGTGGTGGTCGTGTCGAACCCCGTCGAGCTGGGCGTCGCGGTCGTCGCGCGCGAGCTCGGCCGGCACCGGGTAATCGGGATGGGCGCGTGGCTCGACACGCTGCGGTTCCGCCGCGAGGTCGCGGTGTCGCTCGGCCTCCGCCGGCACCGCGTCGGCGGGTTCGTCGCGGGCCAGCACGGGGACGACCTGGTGCCGCTGTGGTCGACCGTGCGGATCAGCGGGCTCGACGCCGATGAGCGCCGGCGGGCCGTCGCGGGGCTGCGCGGCGGGCGGTCGCTGGACGGGTTCGCCGCGGAGATCGACGCGGCGAAGGAGACGCTGGCGGGGCTGATGGCGGACGACGTCGCGGCGGCGTTCGACCTGATCGAGTCCTGGCCGCCGGACCTGCGGGGCGTCGCGCGGCCGTGGCTGACCCACCAGAGCGGGGCCAAGACGGCGGCGGCCACCGCGAACGCGACGGTCGACCTGGTGGACACGATCCTCGACGGGCGGGACATCGTCGTGGCCGGGCAGGTCGCGCTGGACGGGGAGGTCACGGTCGCCGGGACGCCGCTGCGCGGGGTGCTGGGGGTGCCGGTGGTCCTGGGGCCGGAGGGGTGGACGCGGGTGCTGCTGGACGAACCGGACCCCGACGAGGCGCGGCGGCTGCTCGCGTCGGCCGGGCGGATCGACGCGATGCTCCGGGCGTGGGACCTGGGCAGCGCGGCGGACGGGGGCGACCGGTGACCGCGACCGTGGGGACCGTGGGCAGCGCGGCGGACGACCCGCGCTGGGTGGCGTTCGTGGCCGGCGCGGACGCGACCGGGACGCTGACGGCGGTCGCGGGGGTGTTCTCGACCCGGGGCGTCTCGTTCGACTCCCTCAGCACGGGCGACGTCGCGGACGGGGTCGGCCTGATCGTCGTCACGTTCACCGCGTCCGAGCGCCGGCAGCGGCTGCTGATGCGGACGGTGCGGCGGCTGGCCGCGGTGCGCTCCGCGGAGGTCCGGCGGGCGGAGGACCCCGCGGTGCGTGCGGCGGCGGTGGTGCACCTGCCGGCGACAGCGGACGGGTTCGCGCCGCCCGCCGATGCCGCGGTGCGCTGGTCGGGCGACGCGGGCCTGGGTCAGCCGGTGCTCGTCGAGGGCACGCTGCGCGACGTCGAGCGCGTCGTGGCGGACGCCCGCGCCCGCGGCGCCCTGTCGACGGCCACGGTGCTGCTGCCGCCCCCGGGGGTCGCGGCGGACGCCGCCGAGGTGGCGCGCCCCGACGGGGTCCCGGGGGCAGACGCCGCGCCCGGGCCCGGCTAGGCTGGCGCGCAGACAACTCAACACGCTGCTCGAACCGCGGCGGGAGAGCCCTCCCGCACGGCCAGGACGCTCGACCTCCGCGGTCGGGTGCGGACGGCCGGACGCGAGGCGCCGAAGGAGCAACCCTCCCCGGGAAACTCTCAGGCCCCCGTACCGTCGTGGCGAGGCAACTCTGGAAAGCGACCGGCCTCGGCCGGTCCACCGACGGTGCAAGTCGGCGCGCCCCGGCCCTGACGGGCACTGGCGGACCGGCAAAACTCTCAGGTCGCACGTCCCGGGCTCCGCGCCCGTGGCCGGCGGATGACAGAGCGGGGAGGCGCACGCCCCATCCGCTCGTCCGACCCCGGAGCAGCCGCGTGACCCAGCTCGAGCACCTCCCGACCGACGCCCGCACGACGGACGCCGGCACGCCCGCCGACGCGTCCCGCACGGACGCCGCCCGCGGCTTCGCCGACCGGCACGTCGGCCCCCGCACGGCCGACCTCGACCCGATGCTCGCGCACGTGGGCGACGGCTGGCCCGGCCTGGACGCCCTGATCGACGCCGCCGTCCCGGCGAGCATCCGCACCGACCGGCCGCTGGCCCTGCCCGAGGCCCGCGGCGAGTCCGAGGTGCTGGCGGCGCTCCGCGAGCTCGCGGACAAGAACACCGTGCTGACCCAGATGATCGGCCTGGGCTACCACGACACCGTGACGCCGCCGGTGATCCGCCGGAACGTCCTCGAGTCGCCCGCCTGGTACACCGCGTACACCCCGTACCAGCCCGAGATCTCGCAGGGCCGGCTCGAGGCGCTGCTGAACTTCCAGACCGTCGTCGCCGACCTCACCGCGCTGCCGGTCGCGAACGCGTCGCTGCTGGACGAGGCTACGGCCGTCGCCGAGGCCGTCGCGCTGATGCACCGCTCCGCGAAGGGCCGCACCGGCGTGGTCGTGCTCGACGCCGACTGCCTGCCGCAGACGCTCGCGGTCACGCTGGGGCGCGCCGAGGCCGCCGGGCTGGCCGTCCGGGTCGCGGACCTCTCCGCCGGCCTGCCGGACCTGGGCGACGAGGCGCTGGTCGGCCTCGTGCTGCAGGCCCCCGGCGCGTCCGGCGCGGTGCGGGACCTGGCGCCCCTGATCGCGGCGGCGAAGGACGCGGGCGCGCTCGTGACCGTCGCCGCGGACCTGCTGTCCCTCACGCTGCTCACCCCGCCCGGCGAGCAGGGCGCCGACATCGCCGTCGGCTCGGCGCAGCGGTTCGGCGTCCCGCTGTTCTACGGCGGGCCGCACGCGGCGTACATGGCCGTGCGAACCGGCCTGGAGCGCTCGCTGCCGGGCCGCCTGGTCGGCGTCTCGATCGACGCGGACGGCGCCCGCGCCTACCGCCTGGCCCTGCAGACCCGCGAGCAGCACATCCGCCGCGAGAAGGCCACGAGCAACATCTGCACCGCGCAGGCCCTGCTGGCGATCGTCGCCTCGATGTACGCGGTCTACCACGGCCCCGACGGCCTGCGGGAGATCGCCGAGCGGGTGCACGCACGGGCGGTCGCGCTCGCGGACGGCCTGCGCGCCGGCGGCGTGCGGGTCGAGCACGCGCAGTTCTTCGACACGGTCCGCGCCGTGGTGCCGGGCCGGGCCCGCGCCGTCGTCGCCGCGGCGGCCGCCCGCGGGATCAACGTCTGGGCGGCCGACGACGACCACGTCCAGGTGACCTGCGACGAGGTGACGACCGAGGCGCACGTGGCCGAGGTGCTCGCGGCGTTCGCGGACGCCGACGCCGCGGCCGGCGCGCCGGGTGCCGCCGAGGGCCTCGACGCACCCGCGATCCCCGCGTCGCTCCGCCGCACCAGCGCCTACCTCACCCACCCGGTGTTCCACCGGCACCGGTCCGAGACGGCGATGCTCCGGTACCTGCGGGCGCTGTCCGACAAGGACCTCGCGCTGGACCGGACGATGATCCCGCTGGGCTCCTGCACGATGAAGCTCAACGCGACGGTCGAGATGGAGGCCATCTCGTGGCCGGGCTTCGCCGGGCTGCACCCGTTCGTGCCGGCCGAGCAGGCCGCCGGGTACGCGGAGCTCATCGGGGACCTGACCGCGTGGCTCGCGGAGATCACCGGGTACGCCGCGGTGTCCGTGCAGCCGAACGCCGGCTCGCAGGGCGAGTTCGCCGGGCTGCTCGCGATCCGCGGGTACCACGAGGGCCGCCGGGCCGAGGCGGTCGCCGCCGGCGCCGCCCCCGAGGACGTCCCGGTCCGCGACGTCTGCCTCATCCCCGCCTCCGCGCACGGCACCAACGCCGCCTCGGCCGCCCTGGCCGGCATGCGGGTCGTCGTCGTCGCGACCGCCGAGGACGGCTCCGTCCAGCTGGACGACCTGCGCGCCAAGCTCGAGCAGCACGGCCCCCGGGTCGCCGCGATCATGATCACCTACCCCTCGACGCACGGCGTCTACGAGGAGGACGTGCGCGAGGTCTGCGACCTGGTGCATGCCGCGGGCGGCCAGGTCTACATCGACGGCGCCAACCTCAACGCCCTGGTCGGCCTCGCGCGGCCGGGCGAGTTCGGCGGCGACGTGTCGCACCTCAACCTGCACAAGACGTTCTGCATCCCGCACGGCGGCGGCGGCCCCGGCGTCGGGCCGATCGGGGTCGCGGCGCACCTGGTGCCGTACCTGCCGGCGACCGACGCCGTGTGGACCGGCGACGAGGGCACGCTCGCGGGCGGGTCCGCCCCGGCGGTGTCCGCGGCGCCGTTCGGCTCGGCCGGCATCCTGCCGATCTCGTGGGCCTACGTCGCGCTGATGGGCGGCGACGGCCTGCGCCGGGCCACCGAGACCGCGGTGCTGTCCGCGAACTACCTGGCCTCCCGCCTCGCCCCGCACTTCCCGGTCCTCTACACCGGCCCCGCGGGGCTGGTCGCGCACGAGTGCATCCTCGACCTGCGCACGATCACCAAGGAGACCGGGGTCACCGCGGAGGACGTCGCCAAGCGCCTGATGGACTACGGGTTCCACGCCCCGACGCTGTCGTTCCCGGTCGCGGGGACCCTCATGGTCGAGCCGACCGAGAGCGAGGACCTGGCCGAGCTCGACCGGTTCGTCGACGCGCTCGTCGCGATCCGGGGGGAGATCGACGCGGTGGCCGCCGGGCGGTGGACCGTCGCGGAGTCCCCGTTGCGGGGCGCCCCGCACACCGCCGCGGCCGTCACCTCGGACACGTGGGACAAGCCGTACGGCCGCGAGCTGGCCGCCTACCCGGTCGCGAGCCTGCGCGCCGGCAAGTACTGGCCGCCGGTCCGGCGGATCGACGGCGCGCACGGGGACCGCAACCTCGTGTGCGCCTGCCCGCCGATCGAGGCCTACGCCGAGGGAGCCGCACTGTGAGCGAGCCGACGACCACCGCGACCGAGCCGGTGCTGTCCCCGCTGCACGACGAGCACGTCGCCCTCGGCGCGACGATGACGCCGTTCGCCGGCTGGATGATGCCGCTGCGCTACGCCGGCGACCTCGCCGAGCACCAGGCGGTGCGCACCGCCGCCGGGCTGTTCGACCTCTCGCACATGGGCGAGCTGCACGTCGACGGCCCGCAGGCCGGGGCGGGGCTGGACCGCGCGCTGGTCGGGAACATCTCCGGCCTCGCGATCGGCCGCGCCCGCTACACGATGATCGTGCAGGAGGACGGCGGCATCGTCGACGACCTCATCGTCTACCGGCTGGGTGACGCGTCGTACCTGGTGGTGGCGAACGCGTCGAACGTCGCCGTCGTCCGTGACGCGCTGGCCGAGCGGCTCGCCCCGTTCGACGCCTCGCTGACGGACCGGTCCCTGGAGACGGCGCTCGTCGCGGTGCAGGGCCCGCGGGCGGCGGAGATCGTCACCGGGCTGACCGACCCGGCGCAGGTCGAGGCGGTGCGCGACGTGAAGTACTACGCCGCCGTGCCCGCGACCGTCGCCGGCGTGGAGGCGCTCGTGGCCCGCACCGGCTACACCGGCGAGGACGGGTTCGAGCTGTTCGTGCCCGCCGCCGCCGCGCCCGGCCTCTGGCAGTCGCTGCTCGCGGCGGGCCGGCCGCTCGGCCTCGTGCCCGCCGGCCTGTCCGCGCGGGACAGCCTGCGCCTCGAGGCCGGCATGCCGCTGTACGGCAACGAGCTCGACCGGACCACGGCGCCGCACGACGCGGGCCTCGGGCGGGTCGTGCGCCTCGACAAGGTCGACGCCGACGGGAACCCGCTGCCGTTCGTCGGCCGGGAGGCCCTGGCCGCCCGCGCGCACTCCGCCCCCTCCCGCGTCCTCGTCGGCCTGGTCGGGACCGGCCGCCGCGCCGCCCGGCACGGGTACGAGGTCGTCGCCGGCACCGACCCGGACGCCGCCACCGTCGGGCGGGTCACCTCCGGCGCGCCGTCCCCGACGCTCGGCACGCCCATCGCGATGGCGTACGTGACGCCCGAGGTCAGCGCGGTCGGCACCGAGCTGGCCGTCGACGTGCGCGGCCGCCGCGAGCCCGTCCGCGTGGTCGCGCTGCCGTTCTACCGTCGGTCCTGACCGACCTCCCCGCCCGCCGCTTCCCACCGAGTCCCCGGAGAACCCCCATGAGCGACGTCCCCTCCCACCTGCAGTACACCGCCGAGCACGAGTGGATCGAGGGCGAGACCCCCGCGACCGTCGGCATCACGAAGAACGCCGCCGACTCGCTCGGCGACATCGTCTACCTCGAGCTCCCGACCGTCGGCAGCGAGATCGCCGCGGGCGCGGTGGTCGGCGAGGTCGAGTCCACCAAGTCGGTCTCGGAGCTGTTCTCCCCGGTCTCGGGCACCGTCGTCGAGGTGAACCAGGAGGCGGTGGACGAGCCGTCGGTCGTGAACGCCGACCCGTACGGCGCCGGGTGGCTGTTCCGCGTGGACGTCACGGGCACCGGGGCGCTGCTCTCGGCCGAGGAGTACGCGGCTCAGATCACGGACTGAGATGCACCCGAAAGGGTGTTAGCCCGTTCGGGTGGACTTGTACCGAGGGGCTGGATATCGCTTGCCGGAGGGTGACCTGGGACTTCGGACCTACCACGGTACCCACCAGTACCGTCTGGTCCGCCGCGGGTGAGAAGCGGGTGAGATCCGAACTGCGACACCGACGGCCACACTTGCCGATCAACGGGGAGTAGGCCGCCGGAGACCCCCAGCAGCCGGTTTCTCGTCACTCGCACACGGAGGACACCCATGGCCACCCTGGAGCTCGCCCCCACGCCGTCCACCACCAGCATCCTCGGTGAGCCGCTCACGGTCCGTGAGCGCGTCGTCCTCGCCGAGCTGGCGGAGGACGTCACGCTCGAGGACATCGCCCGCCGCCTGTTCGTCACCCGCAACACGGTGAAGTCCCAGGTCCGCTCGGTGTACCGCAAGATCGGCGTCTCCACGCGCGCCGAGGCGGTCGCCTGGGCGAAGGCCGCCGGCATCCGCTGACCCGCCGCGGCCGGCCCCCGGGCCGACCGCCGCCGGACGCGTCCCGCCGCGCCGCCCCCACGGCGCAGGGACCTGCCCGGCGGATCAGCGTCGTGCGCGCCCCGACTCCTGCAGCACGTGCTCCGCGAGGTCGCGCGCCGCCGCGGACGGCCGGCGCCCGCGGGCCCAGACCACCCGCAGGGTGCGCCGCAGGTCCACCCCGTCGACCGGCACGCGCCGCAGGTCCCCGCGCGCGAGCTCGTCGGCCACGGTCAGCGCCGACAGCACGGCGGCCGCGGAGCCGCCGCGCACCACGTTCTTCACGGCCGACGTCGAGCCCAGCTGCGCCGGCGACCCGCCGAGCGGGTGGCCCGCCGCGACCAGCGCGCGCTCGAGCACCGCGCGCGTCCCCGACCCCGCCTCCCGCACGGCCAGCGGCGCCGCGCTGAGCTCCGCCGCGGTCACCGGCCGGCGCCGGCGGGCCCACGGGTGCCCGGGCGCGACCACGACCACCAGCTCGTCGTCGCCGACCGGGCGGGCGTGCAGCCCGTCCGGGACGTCCGGTCCCTCCACGAACCCCAGGTCGGCGCGGCCGTGCAGCACGGCGTCCACCACGTCGCGGGAGTTCGCGACCTCCAGGTCCACCACGGGCGACCCGGCCGGGCGGGACGCGAGCCAGCCGGGGACCAGGTACTCCGCGACGCTGAGGCTGGCCGCGATCTGGACCCGGCCCTGCTGGACGGTCCGCAGCGCCGCGACCTCCCGCTCCAGGGCGTCCGACGCGGCCAGCACGTCGCGCGCGCGCCCGAGCAGCGCGGTCCCCGCGTCGGTCAGCCGCGTCCCGGACGCCGTGCGCACCACGAGCGCCAGACCGGTCTGCCGCTCGAGCCGGCGCAGGCCCGTGCTGACGGACGGCTGGGCCATCCCGAGCGCCCGCGCGGCTGCGGACAGCGAGCCGTGCGCGTCCACGGCGTCGAGCAGCTCGAGCGCGCCGAGCGGGACACGTCGGCCGGGTGCGTCCGGAGCCATAGCGTCAGGCTAGAGGGTGCGAGGGCATCGGGCGTTCCGGCGGGCGGCGGCGTCGCGGATCGTGGCAGGGTGCCGCAGCCCGTCCCCGCCGTCCCCCGCCGCTCCGCCACCGCCGGGGCGCGCGCGCTCCTGGCCGTGCTGCTGCCGGGCGTGCTGGTCGCGGTCGGCGTCTCCGCGGCGTGCCTCGCGCTCACCCGCGCCGTCCCCGTGCTCCCCGGGCTGCTGGTCGCGATCCTGCTCGGGGCGGTCGCGCGGTCCACGGGGCTGCTGCCGACGGCGCTCGAGCCCGGGCTCGCCTGGACCGGCCGGCGGGTGCTGCGTGCGGGCGTCGTGCTGCTGGGGCTGCAGCTGTCGGTCGGCGACCTGCTGGGGCTGGGCGTCGCCGAGGCCGCGGTGCTGCTGGTCACGGTGGCGGTGACCTTCGCGGCGACGCGGTGGCTCGGGCCCCGGCTCGGGGTCGGGCGCGCGCTGACCCTGCTGGTCGCCACCGGGTTCTCGATCTGCGGCGCCGCCGCGGTCGCCGCGATGAGCCCCGTCGCCGACGCCGACGAGGAGGAGGTCGCCACCGCGGTCGCGCTGGTCACCGTGTACGGCAGCCTCGCGATCGTCGGGGTGCCGCTCGCCGCCGCCGCGCTCGGGCTCTCCGACCGGACCGCCGGGCTGTGGGCGGGGATGTCGGTGCACGAGGTCGCGCAGGTGGTCGCGGCGGCCGGCACCGTGTCCGCCGCGGCGCTGTCGGTCGCCGTGGTCGCGAAGCTCGCGCGCGTGGTGCTGCTCGCGCCGCTGGTCGCGGGGGTCGGGGTCGCGCGGCGGGCGAGCACCCCGCTGGAGGGGAGCCGGACGGGCGCCGGACGGCCGCCGCTCGTGCCGCTGTTCGTGGTCGGGTTCGTCGTGGCGGTGGCCGTGCGGTCGTCGGGCGTGCTGCCCGACGCGTTGCTGCCCGCGGTCAAGCCGGTCACCACCCTGCTGCTCGGCGCCGCGATGACCGCGCTGGGGACGCAGATCCACCTGGGCCGGCTGGTCCGCACCGGCGGCCGCCCCCTCGCGCTGGGCGCCGCATCGACGCTGGTCGCGGCGGCCCGGGCGGGGGGGCGGCCGCCCGGGCGGACCAGCCGGGCCGCGTCTTCTACACCTTCTCCGGCCCACCCGAAGCCCCCCTCTCTCCTCCGCCCT
>NZ_CABEGA010000096.1 GCF_901521055.1 Cellulomonas hominis
GCCTCCGGCCAGGAGCCCGCAAGGGTGAGTGGGGGATGCGCGTCTGTTCTTTGAGAACTCAACAGTGTGCCAAGTAGTTGATGCCAAGATGGTTCATCGGCTCGGGTGGTCGCCTCATTCGGGGTGGACGCGAGAGTGGGTGAGTCTTGGTTGACGTGTGATCGGCCCTGCTCCGTCTGGGTCGGTTGCACAACAGCCGAATTCAACTGACTGCCTCGTCGCCAGCGACGGGGTGGTCGTTTCGTGTGTCGGTGGATCGCCGCTTTCGGGTGGTGGTTGCCATGTAGACATTAACGGAGAGTTTGATTCTGGCTCAGGACGAACGCTGGCGGCGTGCTTAACACATGCAAGTCGAACGGTGAACCCCAGCTTGCTGGGGGGATCAGTGGCGAACGGGTGAGTAACACGTGAGTAACCTGCCCCTGACTCTGGGATAAGCCTTGGAAACGAGGTCTAATACCGGATACGTGACGCTCAGGCATCTGATGCGTCTGGAAAGATTTATCGGTCAGGGATGGACTCGCGGCCTATCAGCTTGTTGGTGGGGTAACGGCCCACCAAGGCGACGACGGGTAGCCGGCCTGAGAGGGCGACCGGCCACACTGGGACTGAGACACGGCCCAGACTCCTACGGGAGGCAGCAGTGGGGAATATTGCACAATGGGCGCAAGCCTGATGCAGCGACGCCGCGTGAGGGATGAAGGCCTTCGGGTTGTAAACCTCTTTCAGCAGGGAAGAAGCGAAAGTGACGGTACCTGCAGAAGAAGCGCCGGCTAACTACGTGCCAGCAGCCGCGGTAATACGTAGGGCGCAAGCGTTGTCCGGAATTATTGGGCGTAAAGAGCTCGTAGGCGGTTTGTCGCGTCTGCTGTGAAAACTCGAGGCTCAACCTCGGGCTTGCAGTGGGTACGGGCAGACTAGAGTGCGGTAGGGGTGACTGGAATTCCTGGTGTAGCGGTGGAATGCGCAGATATCAGGAGGAACACCGATGGCGAAGGCAGGTCACTGGGCCGCAACTGACGCTGAGGAGCGAAAGCATGGGGAGCGAACAGGATTAGATACCCTGGTAGTCCATGCCGTAAACGTTGGGCACTAGGTGTGGGGCTCATTCCACGAGTTCCGTGCCGCAGCAAACGCATTAAGTGCCCCGCCTGGGGAGTACGGCCGCAAGGCTAAAACTCAAAGAAATTGACGGGGGCCCGCACAAGCGGCGGAGCATGCGGATTAATTCGATGCAACGCGAAGAACCTTACCAAGGCTTGACATACACCGGAAACTTCCAGAGATGGTTGCCCCGCAAGGTCGGTGTACAGGTGGTGCATGGTTGTCGTCAGCTCGTGTCGTGAGATGTTGGGTTAAGTCCCGCAACGAGCGCAACCCTCGTCCTATGTTGCCAGCACGTAATGGTGGGGACTCATAGGAGACTGCCGGGGTCAACTCGGAGGAAGGTGGGGATGACGTCAAATCATCATGCCCCTTATGTCTTGGGCTTCACGCATGCTACAATGGCCGGTACAAAGGGCTGCGATACCGCGAGGTGGAGCGAATCCCAAAAAGCCGGTCTCAGTTCGGATTGGGGTCTGCAACTCGACCCCATGAAGTCGGAGTCGCTAGTAATCGCAGATCAGCAACGCTGCGGTGAATACGTTCCCGGGCCTTGTACACACCGCCCGTCAAGTCACGAAAGTCGGTAACACCCGAAGCCGGTGGCCCAACCCTTGTGGGGGGAGCCGTCGAAGGTGGGACTGGCGATTGGGACTAAGTCGTAACAAGGTAGCCGTACCGGAAGGTGCGGCTGGATCACCTCCTTTCTAAGGAGCATCTGACACGCCGGCCCACTGGGTGCGGGGTGCAGAGGCCAGGCTCGGACCGTATGCGTTCGGGGTGGTGCTCAAGGGTGGAACATCAACTACGGCGGCCGTGGTGGTCAGCACAGCGTCAGTACCTCGCTCCTTGTGGGTGGGTGGAACCTCGCATCGCTGGTCGGATCGGTCGCCTGGCACGCTGTTGGGTCCTGAGGGAACAGCCCGCTTTGGGGGTGTTGCTTCATGACGGGCCCGGTCGGTCGGTCGAACCGCTTGTCACTTCGGTGGTGGGTAGGCGCCGGCAGCTGGTCGGGGATCGTTCGTTGTTTGAGAACTGCACAGTGGACGCGAGCATCTTTTAAAGTAATGTCTTTGTGGTCAAGTTTTTAAGGGCACAGGGTGGATGCCTTGGCACTAGGAGCCGAAGAAGGACGTTGTAGCCTGCGATAAGCCTCGGGGAGTTGGCAAACGAACCGTGATCCGAGGATGTCCGAATGGGGAAACCCCGCACGAGTCATGTCGTGTGACCCGCACCTGAATATATAGGGTGTGTGGAGGGAACGCCGGGAAGTGAAACATCTCAGTACCGGCAGGAAGAGATATTCCGTGAGTAGTGGCGAGCGAAAGCGGATGAGGCCAAACCGTATGCGTGCCAAGCCGGCAGGCGTTGCGTGTACGGGGTTGTGGGACCTTTCAGATGATTCTGCCGAGTCATCAGGGAGTCAGAAAGTCGCGTTATAGTCGAAGGGCATTGAAAGGCCCGGCACAGAGGGTGGTACCCCCGTAGACGAAATGACGTGACCTCCCGAAGGGGATCCCAAGTAGCACGGGGCCCGAGAAATCCCGTGTGAATCTGGCAAGACCACTTGCTAAGCCTAAATACTACCTAGTGACCGATAGCGGACAAGTACCGTGAGGGAAAGGTGAAAAGTACCCCGGGAGGGGAGTGAAATAGTACCTGAAACCGTGTGCCTACAATCCGTCGGAGCCTCCCTAGCAGGGGTGACGGCGTGCCTTTTGAAGAATGAGCCTGCGAGTTAGTGGTACGTGGCGAGGTTAACCCGTGTGGGGAAGCCGTAGCGAAAGCGAGTCCGAATAGGGCGACACAGTCGCGTGCTCTAGACCCGAAGCGAAGTGATCTAGCCATGGGCAGGTTGAAGCGCGGGTAAGACCGCGTGGAGGACCGAACCCACCTGGGTTGAAAACCGGGGGGATGACCTGTGGTTAGGGGTGAAAGGCCAATCAAACTTCGTGATAGCTGGTTCTCCCCGAAATGCATTTAGGTGCAGCGTCACGTGTTTCTTGCCGGAGGTAGAGCTACTGGATAGCCGATGGGCCCCACCAGGTTACTGACGTTAGCCAAACTCCGAATGCCGGTAAGTGAGAGCGTGGCAGTGAGACTGCGGGGGATAAGCTCCGTAGTCGAGAGGGAAACAGCCCAGACCACCAGCTAAGGCCCCTAAGCGTATGCTAAGTGGGAAAGGATGTGGAGTTGCACAGACAACCAGGAGGTTGGCTTAGAAGCAGCCACCCTTGAAAGAGTGCGTAATAGCTCACTGGTCAAGTGATTCCGCGCCGACAATGTAGCGGGGCTCAAGTATACCGCCGAAGCTGTGGCATTCACACTTGCGCTAGGCCTTCGTGGTCCAGGCGTGTGGATGGGTAGGGGAGCGTCGTGTGGCGGGTGAAGCTGCGGGGTAACCCAGTGGTGGACGCCACACGAGTGAGAATGCAGGCATGAGTAGCGAAAGACGGGTGAGAAACCCGTCCGCCGAATGACCAAGGGTTCCAGGGCCAGGCTAATCCGCCCTGGGTAAGTCGGGACCTAAGGCGAGGCCGACAGGCGTAGTCGATGGACAACGGGTTGATATTCCCGTACCGGCGAAGAACCGCCCATACCGAGCCCGGTGATGCTAAGCGCCCGAGCCCGCACACCGTCTCCTTCGGGAGACACCGTGCGGGGGAGCGCGCGACCCGATCCGGTAGTAGGTAAGCGTATTAACAGGAGTGACGCAGGAAGGTAGCCCAGCGTGGCGATGGTAGTCCACGTCCAAGGCCGTAGGGCGAGTGGTAGGCAAATCCGCCACTCATCAAGCCTGAGAACCGATGGTGACAGCGTATGCTGGATGATTGGGTGATCCTATGCTGCCGAGAAAAGCTTCGACGCGAGGTTCTAGCCGCCCGTACCCTAAACCGACTCAGGTGGTCAGGTAGAGAATACCAAGGCGATCGAGAGAATCGTGGTTAAGGAACTCGGCAAAATGCCCCCGTAACTTCGGGAGAAGGGGGGCCTGAAGCGTGTACCGGCTTGCCCGGGAAGCGTGGAGGGCCGCAGAGACCAGGGAGAAGCGACTGTTTACTAAAAACACAGGTCCGTGCGAAGTCGCAAGACGATGTATACGGACTGACGCCTGCCCGGTGCTGGAAGGTTAAGAGGACGGGTCAGCCGCAAGGCGAAGCTCAGAATTTAAGCCCCAGTAAACGGCGGTGGTAACTATAACCATCCTAAGGTAGCGAAATTCCTTGTCGGGTAAGTTCCGACCTGCACGAATGGCGTAACGACTTCTCCGCTGTCTCAACCGCGAACTCGGCGAAATTGCACTACGAGTAAAGATGCTCGTTACGCGCAGCAGGACGGAAAGACCCCGGGACCTTTACTATAGTTTGGTATTGGTGTTCGGTGCGGCTTGTGTAGGATAGGTGGGAGACTGTGAAGCCGGCACGCCAGTGTCGGTGGAGTCAACGTTGAAATACCACTCTGGTCGCTCTGGATATCTAACCTCGGTCCGTGATCCGGATCAGGGACAGTGCCTGATGGGTAGTTTAACTGGGGCGGTTGCCTCCTAAAATGTAACGGAGGCGCTCAAAGGTTCCCTCAGCCTGGTTGGCAATCAGGTGGCGAGTGCAAGTGCACAAGGGAGCTTGACTGTGAGACTGACAGGTCGAGCAGGGACGAAAGTCGGAACTAGTGATCCGGCGGTGGCTTGTGGAAGCGCCGTCGCTCAACGGATAAAAGGTACCCCGGGGATAACAGGCTGATCTTGCCCAAGAGTCCATATCGACGGCATGGTTTGGCACCTCGATGTCGGCTCGTCGCATCCTGGGGCTGGAGTAGGTCCCAAGGGTTGGGCTGTTCGCCCATTAAAGCGGTACGCGAGCTGGGTTTAGAACGTCGTGAGACAGTTCGGTCCCTATCCGCTGCGCGCGCAGGAAACTTGAGAAGGGCTGTCCCTAGTACGAGAGGACCGGGACGGACGAACCTCTGGTGTGCCAGTTGTTCCGCCAGGAGCACGGCTGGTTGGCTACGTTCGGAAGGGATAACCGCTGAAAGCATCTAAGCGGGAAGCCTGCTTCAAGATGAGGTTTCCACGCCCCCTCGAGGGGTGAGAGGCTCCCGGCTAGACCACCGGGTAGATAGGCCGGATGTGGAAGAGGGGACGCAAGACCCTCGCAGCTGACCGGTACTAATAAGCCGACAACTTCACCACAACACTTTTTGTTGCTACGCGTCCACTGTGCGGTTCCCGAACCACGAGCACGCCCCCACCTCGGTGTGGGGGTCCCGTGCTTGACATGTTCGACAGAGTTACGGCGGTCATAGCGAAGGGGAAACGCCCGGTCCCATTCCGAACCCGGAAGCTAAGCCCTTCAGCGCCGATGGTACTGCACTCGCCAGGGTGTGGGAGAGTAGGACGCCGCCGGACACCATTCA
>NZ_CABEGA010000097.1 GCF_901521055.1 Cellulomonas hominis
TCACGAAACTCCTCGTCGAGGTTTGTCTTGTGGATGAACTTATACGCGGCACCGGCTAGGGTCAACCGCATGCCCGAGCCCGCGACCGGTGGCACGGGGGCGGTCGCGGGCTCGGGCATGCGGTTGACCCTAGCCGGTGCCGCGTATAAGTTCATCCACAAGACAAACCTCGACGAGGAGTTTCGTGATGGCACCGACGCCCACCCGCGCAGACAAGTTCTCCTTCGGCCTCTGGACCGTGGGCTGGAACGCCCAGGACCAGTTCGGCTCCGCGAGCCGCCCGTGGCTCGACCCGGTGGAGTCCGTGCACAAGCTCGCCGAGCTCGGCGCCGCGCACGTGACGTTCCACGACGACGACGTCGTGCCGTTCGGATCCGACGCCGCCGAGCGCGACCGCATCCTCGCCCGCTTCAAGCAGGCCCTGGCCGACACCGGCGTGACCGTCGAGATGGTCACCACCAACACGTTCAGCCACCCGATCTTCAAGGACGGCGCGTTCACCTCGAACGACCGCCGCGTGCGCCGCTACGGCCTGCGCAAGGTCATCCGGAACGTCGACCTCGCCGCCGAGCTCGGCGCCGACACGTTCGTCATGTGGGGCGGCCGCGAGGGCGCGGAGTACGACTCCGCGAAGGACCTCAACGCCGCGCACGACCGGTACGCCGAGGGCATCGACACCGTCGCCGCGTACATCAAGGAGAAGGGCTACGGCCTCCGGATCGCCATCGAGCCGAAGCCGAACGAGCCCCGCGGCGACATCCTGCTCCCGACGATCGGGCACGCGCTGGCGCTCATCGCCAAGCTCGAGCACGGCGACATCGTCGGCCTGAACCCCGAGACCGGCCACGAGCAGATGGCGGGCCTGAACTACACGCAGGGCATCGCCGAGGCGCTGTGGGCCGGCAAGCTGTTCCACATCGACCTCAACGGTCAGCGGTCCATCAAGTACGACCAGGACCTCGTGTTCGGCCACGGCGACCTGTTCTCCGCGTTCGCTACCGTCGACCTCATCGAGAACGGCTTCCCGTCCGGCGGCCCGCGCTACGACGGCCCGCGCCACTTCGACTACAAGCCGTCGCGCACCGAGGACTTCGACGGCGTGTGGGAGTCGGCCCGCGCGAACATGGCCACCTACCTGATCCTCAAGGAGCGGGCGCTGGCGTTCCGCGCCGACCCCGAGGTGCAGGAGGCCCTCGAGGCGTCCGGCGTGCTCGAGCTCGCGCAGCCCACGCTCGGCGAGGGCGAGTCGCTCGCCGACCTGCTGGCCGACCGCTCCGCGTTCGAGGACTTCGACGTCGAGGGCGTCGCCCAGCGCGGCTTCGGCTTCGTCCGCCTGAACCAGCTCGCGCTGGAGCACGCGCTCGGCGCCCGCTGATCTGCAGCACCACCGCCGAGGTCGAGGGTCTCCGGCGAGGTCGAGGGTCTCCGTCCCCTGCCTCCCGTGACACCCTCGACCTCGGCGCTCTCCCCCTTCCCTGAGCAGAGCAAGGACGCATCCTCATGGCCCTCGTCGCCGGGGTGGACTCCTCCACCCAGTCCTGCAAGGTCGTCGTGCGCGACGCCGAGACCGGCGCCCTGGTGCGCTCCGGCCGCGCGTCGCACCCCGACGGCACCGAGATCGACCCGCGGCACTGGTGGGACGCCCTGCAGGTGGCGGTCCGGGACGCCGGCGGGCTCGACGACGTCGACGCGGTCGCTGTCGGCGGGCAGCAGCACGGCATGGTGACGCTCGACGACGAGGGCCGGGTCGTCCGCGACGCGCTGCTGTGGAACGACACCCGCTCCGCCCCGTCGGCGCTCGCGCTGATCGACGAGCTCGGCGGCCCCCAGGCCTGGGCGGACGCGATCGGCTCGGTCCCCGTCGCGTCCCTGACCGTCACGAAGCTGCGCTGGCTGCGCGACCACGAGCCCGACGCCGCCGCCCGGGCGGTCGCCGTGGCGCTCCCCCACGACTGGCTGACCTGGCGCCTGGCCGGGCAGGGCGAGGACGGGCGCAGCGCGGACCTGCGGCTGCTGACCACCGACCGGTCCGACGCGTCGGGCACCGGCTACTGGTCCCCGTTCACCGAGGGCTACCGCGACGACCTCCTCGAGCTCGCGCTCGGGCACGGCGCCGTCCTGCCCCGGGTCGTGGCCCCGCACGCCGTCGCGGGCCGCGTCGTCACCGACGGCCTGCTGCGCGCCGGCACGGTGCTCGGCGCGGGCGCCGGCGACAACGCCGCCGCGGCCCTCGGGCTCGGCATGGTCGCCGGCGACGTGGCGATCTCGATCGGCACCTCCGGCGTGGTGTCCGCCGTCTCCGCGACGCCCACCGCGGACGGCTCCGGGCTCGTGACGGGCTTCGCGGACGCCACCGGCGCCTACCTCCCGCTCGCGTGCACGCTCAACGCCTCCCGGGTGCTCGACGCCGCGGCGCGCATGCTCGGCGTCGACCACCGCGGGCTGTCCGAGCTGGCGCTGTCCGCCCCGGCGGGGGCCGACGGCCTGGTGCTCGTCCCGTACCTGGAGGGCGAGCGCACCCCGAACAAGCCGGACGCCACTGGGGCCCTGCACGGCATGCGGCTGGCGAACACCACGCCCGCGCACCTGGCCCGCGCGGCCGTCGAGGGCATGCTGTGCGCGCTCGCCGACGGGCTCGACGCGCTGCGCGCCCAGGGCGTGCCGGTGGAGCGGGTGTCCCTCATCGGCGGCGGGGCGCAGTCGGAGGCCGTGCGGCGGATCGCGCCCGCGGTGCTCGGCATCGACGTCACCGTCCCGACCCCCGGCGAGTACGTGGCCGACGGCGCCGCCCGGCAGGCCGCGTGGGCGCTGAGCGGGACCGAGCAGCCGCCCGCGTGGACGGCCGCCGGCGAGGCCGAGGTGCACGAGGCCGGCCCGACCCCGCACGTCCGCGAGCAGTACGCCGCCGTCCGCGACCTGACGGCCACCCGCCCCTGACGGCGGCGCCCCGGCCGCCGCGGCCGCTCCCGGCCGCCGAGGTCGTCACAACGGCACGAGGTCGTCAGTCCTGCGGGACGACCTCGTGCGGGAGTGACGACCTCGCTGGCCGCGGACGCCGCCACGGACGCAGCGGCGGACGCACGAAGGCCCGGCTCCCCTTGGGGGCCGGGCCTTCGCCGTGCCGCTCGCCTCAGCGCTGGGCGGACTCGTACGCCTCGCGGATCTCCGCCGAGATGCGGCCGCGCTCGGAGACGTCGTACCCGTTCTCCTTCGCCCAGGTGCGCACCGCACCGGCGTCGGAGGACCGGCGCGGACGGCCGGCACCGCCGCCGCTGCTGCCCCCGCGGCCCGCGGACGAACGGCCACCGACCTTGCGGGCGTGCCCGACCCAGGTGCCCAGGGCGTCACGCAGCTCGGTGGCGTGCTCGGTCGTCAGGTCGATCTCGTACGAGACCCCGTCCAGCGCGAACGTCACCGTCTCATCGGCGGCGCCGCCGTCAATGTCGTCCACGAGCAGGACCTGAACCTTCTGTGCCATTTCGCCCTCCCGAGCCGTTGGCCGCTGCCCCCTGGAATCGAGCGGCTGAATCCTGCGGTCGGGAAAAGCATCGCATCCCATTGCGCGCGCGTCAAAGCACCCGCGCCGAAATCCTCAGATTTCCGGGTTCTTCTCGGCGCTTTGTGCACGCGCCGCGTCCTCGGCATCCATACGCGCCAATGCGGCGCGTTCGGTGCGGTCGGCGTTCACGAGGGCACGGATGGCCAACCAGAAGATGAGCCCGACGCCGACGGACGGGGCCAACGCGGCGAGCGCGGGACCGATGTTCATGCGGCCCAGGGTACGCCGGTCGTCCTGGCGCAGAACGAACCGGGCAGCCCGCGGACGGGGCGTTCCTCAGGCCTGGGGCTTCACGAGGGGGAACAGGATCGTCTCGCGGATCCCGAGGCCGGTGAGCGCCATGAGCAGCCGGTCGACGCCCATGCCCATCCCGCCGGTCGGGGGCAGCGCGTACTCCACGGCCGCCAGGAAGTCCTCGTCGATCCGCATGGCCTCGTCGTCCCCGGCCGCCGCGAGCAGGGCCTGCGCCTCGAAACGCTGGCGCTGGATCACCGGGTCCACCAGCTCGGAGTACGCCGTGGCGAGCTCGAACCCGCGCACGTACAGGTCCCACTTCTCGACCTGCCCGGCGATCTCGCGGTGGTCGCGGGTCAGCGGGCTGGTCTCGACCGGGAAGTCCCGCACGAACGTGGGGGCGTGCAGGTGGTCGCCCACCAGGTGCTCCCACAGCACCTCGACGAGCTTGCCGTGGCTGACCCGCGCGGGGTCGAGGGTCACGTCGAGCCGGTCCGCGACCTTCTGCAGCTGCTCGACCGTGGTCTGCGGCGTGATCTCCTCGCCGAGCGCCTCCGACAGCGACCCGTACATGGTCAGCTGCGTCCAGTCACCGCCGACCTCGTACTCGGTGCCGTCCGCGAGCGTCAGCGTCGTGGTGCCCAGCACGTCCTGCGCGGCCGTCTGCACGAGGTCCTGCGTGAGGGCGGCCATGGTGTCGTAGTCGCCGTAGGCCTCGTACGCCTCGAGCATCGCGAACTCCGGCGAGTGCGACGAGTCCGCGCCCTCGTTGCGGAAGTTCCGGTTGATCTCGAAGACGCGCTCCAGGCCGCCGACGGCCGCGCGCTTGAGGAACAGCTCCGGCGCGATCCGCAGGTACAGGTCCATGTCGAACGCGTTCATGTGCGTGACGAACGGCCGGGCGGCGGCGCCACCGGGCTGGGTCTGCAGCATCGGCGTCTCGACCTCGAGGTAGCCGCGGCGGTGGAAGTTCTCGCGCAGCGACCGGACCACTCCGGCGCGCAGCCGGACCGCGTCGCGGGCCGCCGGCCGCACGATGAGGTCGACGTACCGCTGGCGGACGCGGACCTCCTCGGAGAGCTCGGGGGCCTCCTCGTCGCCGCGCGCGTACAGGTTCGGCAGCGGGCGCAGCGACTTGGCGGCGAGCTGCCAGGCGTCGGCCATCACGGAGAGCTCGCCCCGGCGGGACGCCACGACGCGGCCGTGCACGAACAGGTGGTCGCCGAGGTCGACGTCCGCCTTGAACGCGGCCAGGCGGTCCTCGCCGACGGCTCCGAGGCTGAGCATCGCCTGCAGGCGGTTGCCCTCGCCGTCCTGGAGCGTGGCGAAGCAGAGCTTGCCGGTGTTGCGCAGGAACACGACGCGGCCGGCGACGCCGACCTCGTCCTGGGTCTCCTCGCCGGGCTCGAGGTCCGGGTGGGCGGCGCGGACGTCGGCGATCGTGTGCGTGCGCGGCACGCCCACGGGGTACGGCTCGACGCCCTCGGCCAGCATGCGGTCGCGCTTCTCGCGCCGGACCCGGAGCTGCTCGGGGACTGTCTCTTCTACACAGCTGACGCTGCCGACGCAGGCCTCGGAGGAGTTCGGTGGGGCGCCGGTGCGG
>NZ_CABEGA010000098.1 GCF_901521055.1 Cellulomonas hominis
CAGGTGCTCGACGTAGCGCGTGAGGTCGCGGCGGTACGCGCCGAGGGTGTTGACGGAGAGCCCGCGCTCGACCGTCAGGTGCGCGAGGTAGCCGTCGAGGGCGGCGCGCAGGGCGGGAGCGACGGGCCCGGCGGGCGCCCCGGGGCGCGCCGGGGCGCCCCCCCCGCCCCCCCCCCCCCCCCCCGCCACTGCCGCCCCGCCCGCGGGAAGGATCCCTCCGTGACCACCACCGAGCCGCGCGCCGCCGCAGCGCCCGCAGCGCCTGCCGCGCAGGTGCCGCGCCGTCCGCGATCCCGTCGCCGAGCCGCGCCGTACGTGTACCTCGCCCCCGCGATGGTGCTGTTCGTGCTGTTCCTGGCGCTGCCCATCGGGTACGCCGTCTACCTGAGCCTGCGGACCGTCAAGGTCAGCGGCCTCGGCCTGGGCGCCGGCGCGCGCCAGGAGGTCTGGGCCGGCTTCTCCAACTACTCGCGCGCCCTCGCCGACCCCGAGTTCCTCGCGTCGGTCGGTCGGGTGGGGCTCTACGGCCTCGTGCTCGTGCCGACCATGCTGGGGCTCGCGCTGCTGTTCGCGCTCCTGCTCGACGCCCGGCGCACCGGCGGGAAGGGCTTCTCGCGGGTGTCGATCTTCCTGCCCTACGCGGTGCCCGCCGTGATCGCCTCGCTGCTGTGGGGCTTCCTGTACCTGCCGCGCGTCAGCCCCTTCGCCTACGTCGCGGACGCGCTCGGCCTGCCGGTCGCGGACGTGCTGTCGTCGAACATGATCCTGTTCGCCATCGCCAACATCGGCCTGTGGGGCGGCGTCGGCTTCAACATGATCGTGATCTACACGGCGCTCAAGGCGATCCCGACGGACCTGTACGAGGCGGCGCGGCTCGACGGCGCGACCGAGCGGGGCATCGCCTGGCGGATCAAGGTGCCGATCGTCCTGCCGTCGCTGATCCTCACGTTCCTGTTCTCGATGATCGCGACG
Organism: Cellulomonas hominis; assembly: GCF_901521055.1. Lineage (GTDB taxonomy): Bacteria > Actinomycetota > Actinomycetes > Actinomycetales > Cellulomonadaceae > Cellulomonas > Cellulomonas endometrii. The sequence goes on from NZ_CABEGA010000098.1 coordinate 973, forward strand.
CTGCAGGTGTTCGCCGAGCCGACGACCCTGCGGCCGCTGACCAACACCATCTCCACCACGTGGAGCCCGCTGATGAAGGTGTACCGCGACGCCTTCACCCGCGACGACATCTACTCCGCCGCCGCGACGTCCGTCGTGATCGCGCTGGCGACCTTCGTGCTCTCGTTCGGCTTCCTGCGCCTCGTGCAGCGCCGGGCCTTCGCCCAGGAGAACGGCTGACCCATGGCGACCCTGTCCCCGTCCCGCCCCGCCGTCGCCCGTCGCGGCCCGTCGGCCGCCACCGTCCGGCAGCCCCGGCAGCGGCCCGCGTTCTGGCCGACGTTGATCCTGCTGCTCGGCGCCGCCTACTGCCTGTTCCCCGTGCTGTGGGTGCTGATCGCCTCGACGAAGAGCGCCGGTGAGCTGTTCTCCACGTTCACCCTCGCGCCGTCCACGCACCTGTGGGACAACGTCACCGAGCTGTCCGCGTACCGCGGCGGGCTGTTCTGGCGCTGGATGGCGAACACGGCGCTGTACGCCGGCGTCGGTGGCCTGCTGTCCGTGCTCGTGTCGGCGATGGCCGGCTACGGGCTCGCGAAGTTCCAGTTCGCCGGCAAGAAGGCGATCTTCAACGTCATCCTCGCGGGCGTGCTGGTGCCCGGCGTCGTGCTCGCCATCCCGCAGTACCTCCTGCTCGCGCAGGTGGGGCTCACCAACACCTACTGGTCGGTGCTGCTGCCGAGCATCATCAGCCCGTACGGCATTTACCTGGCCCGGATCTACGCGGCGGCGTCCGTCCCGGACGACGTGCTGGAGGCCGCCCGGACCGACGGCGCCCCGGAGTGGCGGGTGTTCACGTCGATCTCCGTGCCGATGATGGTCCCCGGCCTGGTGACGGTGTTCCTGTTCCAGTTCGTCGCGATCTGGAACAACTTCATGCTGCCGTACATCATGCTCGGCGACGACCGGCTGTTCCCGCTCACCGTCGGCCTCTCGGGGCTGCTGAACCAGGGGGCGTCCCAGCCGGCGATGTACACCTCGGTGATCACGGGAGCGCTGCTGTCGATCATCCCGCTCACCGCCCTGTTCCTCACGCTGCAGCGCTACTGGCAGGTCGACCTCGCCGCGGGCGCCGTGAAGGCCTGACGTGCCCGTAAAGTCTGTCGGCGTGGAGCCCACCGCGCGCCGACGCCCGACCATCCGCGACGTCGCGGCGGCGGCCGGGGTCTCGCGCGGCACCGTCTCCCGGGTGCTCAACGGCGGCCACTGGGTGTCGCCCGAGGCGCTCGCGGCCGTCCAGGAGGCCATCCGGTCGACGGGGTACTCGGCGAACCAGCACGCGCGCAGCCTCGTCACCGGCCGGGCGAACTCCGTCGCGTTCCTGCTGACCGAGCCCCAGCACCTGCTGTTCGAGGACCCGACGTTCTCGATCCTGCTCCGCGCCGCCGCCGAGGCTCTCGCGGCGCGGGAGATGCCGCTGCTGCTCATGGTCGCCGGCACCCCGCAGGAGCGGCGCCGGATCACCGAGTACGTCGCCGCGGGCCACGTCGACGGGGTGCTGCTCATCTCGTCCCACCGCGGCAACCCCGTGGTGGGCGACCTGCTCCGGCAGGGCGTCCCGACGATCGCCTGCGGCGAGCCCCTCGGGTACGAGGACCGCATCGGCTGGGTCGCGGCCGACGACCACGGCGGCGCCCGCCGGATGACGTCGCACCTGCTGTCGCGCGGCCGCACCCGCGTCGCGACGATCACCGGCCCGATGGACACCCCCGGCGGGCTGCGCCGGCTCGCCGGGTACCGGGACGCGCTCGGCGACGGGTACGACGAGGCGCTGGTCGCGCACGGCGACTACTCCCGCGCGTCCGGCCAGGCCGCGATGCGCGAGCTCCTCGACCGCCGGCCGGACCTCGACGCGGTGTTCGTCGCCTCCGACCTCATGGCCGCCGGGGCGCTCGTCGCGCTCCGGGAGGCGGGGCGCTCCGTCCCGGGCGACGTGGCCGTCGGCGGGTTCGACGACTCCGGCCTCGCCGCGACGCTCGAGCCGCCGCTGACCACCATGCGGCAGCCGTTCGAGCGCATCGCCGCCGAGATGGTGCGGCTGCTGCTGGAGGTCGTCGAGGGCGCGGAGCCCGCCCGCATCACCCTCCCGACGTCCCTCGTGGAGCGCGACTCCGCCTGACGGCGCCCGGACGGGGCGGCCACCAGGCGCGCTCAGTGCCTGCCACGGCTGCTGTACCTCCGCCTCCGGGGTGGGAGCCACCACGTGAGCGGGTGCGTGTACCGCCGGTGGCCCGCCTCGATCGCACCGGGCGGGACCGCCCAGACGCCCTCCACGAGCGGGACCGGCCTCAGGGCGTCGAGCAGGGACAGGACGAGGTCGTCGCCGGCTCCGGTGCCGCGCCGCAGCACCTCCGCCCCCGCGGGGGTGGGTGCGAGGTGCTGCGCCGTGACCTCCAGCAGCCCGGAGGCGGCGAGCCTGCCGACGCCCCGCGCGACCTCGTCGTGCTCCGGAATGGCGTGGTGGAGGCGGTCGGCCGCAGCGAGGAGCCGGGTCAGGTCGGTGCTGGAGCACCCACGCTCCACCGACGCGAGGACCCACGCGTCCGCGAGCTCCCAGGCCGGCTGCCCCTGCGCGTCCGCCGTCATGGGCGACAGGCTAGCCACCGACAGCCCTCCCGATGCCACACTCGGGGCATGGCCGCCGACCGTCACGCGCTGATGCTCCTCGACTCCGCCTCGCTGTACTTCCGCGCCTACTACGGGGTCCCCGACTCGGTGAAGGCGCCGGACGGCACGCCGGTGAACGCCGTGCGGGGGCTGCTCGACATGATCGCCCGCCTGGTGACCGACCACCGGCCGGACCGCCTCGTCGCGTGCTGGGACGAGGACTGGCGCCCGGCGTTCCGGGTCGCGGCGATCCCGTCGTACAAGGCGCACCGGGTGGTCGGCGGGGCGGACGCGGCCGCGGCTGCCGGGTCCGGGGGCACGGTCGCGGTCGAGGAGGTGCCGGACACCCTGGCCCCGCAGGTGCCGGTGATCGCCGAGGTGCTGGCCGCGCTGGGCATCGCGCGCGCCGGGGCGGCGGGGTACGAGGCCGACGACGTGATCGGCACGCTGACCGCCCGCGAGGTGGCGCGCCCGGCGGGGGAGCGGTCGCCGGTGCTGGTCGTCACGGGGGACCGGGACCTGTTCCAGCTCGTCGACGACGTAGCGCCGGTGCGGGTGCTCTACACGATCCGCGGCATCAAGGACATCGAGGTCGTCGACGCCGCGCGGCTGCGGGAGAAGTACGCGGTGGCGTCCGGGCCGGCGTACGCCGACATGGCGGTGCTGCGCGGCGACCCGAGCGACGGGCTGCCCGGCGTCCCCGGCATCGGGGAGAAGACCGCGGCGTCGATGCTCGCGCGGTACGGCGACCTGCCGGCGCTGCTCGCGGCGCGCGACTCCGGCGACCCGGGGCTCACCGCCACCCAGCGACGCCGCCTGCTCGACGCGGACGCGTACCTGGCCGTCGCGCCCGCGGTGGTCCGTGTCGCGCCGGACGCCCCCGTCGAGCTCGCGGACGCCCCCGGTGCTCCCGCGGACCCGCAGGCGTTCACCCTCCCGCGGGAGCCCGCCGACCCGGAGGCCCTGGTCGACCTCACCGCCCGCTGGGGCCTGGAGTCCAGCGTCCGTCGCCTGCTGACGGCCCTCGCCAACCGCTGACCGGCCCGTCGGCCTCGCCCGCAGCCACCGCTGCGCCCGCTGCCCGCTGCCTTCCGCTCACGATTGCGCCCGCTGGCCGGGACTGCGCCTCCTGCAGCGGGCGCAGTCTCTGCTACCGGGCGCAGTCTCTGCCAGCGGGCGCAGTCTGCGGCGGGCTCCGCGCGCGGCGCCGCGGCCCCGGGCACACGAGAGGGGGTCACCGCCCCCGGTGACCCCCTGCCGCACGTCCCGGCGGTCGGCCCCTCCCGGGCCGGCCGCCGGGCCGCTGCGGCCGGAGGAGGCCTGGATCACCCCGGTCCCTCCGGCCGCCCTCCGCGGTGGTGCGGGCGGTGCGGCGGGCCCCCCCCCCCCCCCCCCCCCCCCGCCGGTCGCCCGGCCGACGCGCTCGGACAGCCCGCTCCCCACGAGCACCCCGACGGCGACCGCGACGACGGTGAGCAGCGCGTTGAGGAAGTCGCCCAGGCCCGCGGCGGCGTCCGCCCCGACG
>NZ_CABEGA010000099.1 GCF_901521055.1 Cellulomonas hominis
GCGGGAGGGCGGGAGGAGTGGGAGGGCGCGCGGTCAGTGCCCGAGCAGCGGGGCGAGCGCGGCCGCCACGCGGCTGGCGCGGCCCGTCAGGCGCTCCTCCCGGTCGGCCAGGGCCGCCGCGCGCAGGCCCGCGGTGATCCCGGCCCAGCGCAGCGGCTCGGGCTCCCACCGCGGCGAGCGGTGCCCGACCCAGGGCAGGCGGGTCAGCGCCGAGTCGGTGCCCGTGAGCAGGTCCGCGAGGGTGCGGCCCGCGAGGTTGGAGGCCCCGACGCCGTCCCCGACGTAGCCGCCGGCCCACGCGATGCCGTCCTCGTCGAGCCCCACGGAGGCGTGCCAGTCGCGGGGGACGCCGAGCGGGCCGCCCCAGGCGTGCGTGATCTCGGCGTGCCGGACCGCGGGGAACAGGTCCACGAGCGTCCGCCGCAGCGCGCGGGTGACGCGCGGGTCCTGGTCGAAGGCCGGCTCGATCGCGGAGCCGCGGTGGTACGGGGCGCCGCGGCCCCCGAACGCGAGACGGTCGTCCGCGGTGCGCTGCCCGTAGACCACCAGGTGCCGCCCGTCGGTGAACGTCTGGCCGCGGTCGAGGCCGATCACGTCCCACACCGACGCCGGCAGCGGCTCGGTGGCGATCATGAGCGAGTACACCGGGGCGAGGTCCCGGTGGTGCCCCGGCAACGCGGCCGTCCACGCCTCGACCGCCCGCACGACGTGCCGCGCGCGCACGGTGCCGTGGTCGGTGACGACCGCGCGCGGGGAGATCCGCAGGGCCCGGGTGCCCTCGACCAGGCGCACGCCCCGGGCGGTGACCACGTCGGCCAGCCCGCGCACGAGGCGGGCGGGCTGGACGCGCGCGCAGTCGGGCGTCCAGGTCCCGCCGAGCACCCCGTCGGCCCGGACGTGGGTCGCGACCTCCTCCGCGCTGAGCAGGTCCAGCTCGTCGCCCCACCGGCCGGCGGCCTCGGCCTCGGCGGACAGGCGGGCGAGCTGGGCCGGGGTGCGCGCCAGGGTGACGGTGCCGCCGTAGGCGAAGTCGCAGGCGATCTCCTCCGCCGCGGCGACCCCGCCGACCTCGACGACGGTGTCGCGCATGGCCGCGCGCATCGACCGCGCCGCCTCCGCGCCGTGCCGGCGGGCGAGGGCCTCCGCGGACGTGGGCAGCAGCGCGGAGCACCACCCGCCGTTGCGCCCGCTGGCGCCGTACCCGGCGACCGCCTGCTCCACGACGAGCACGTCGAGCGCCGGGTCGGCCTCCAGCAGGTAGTAGGCGGTCCACAGCCCGGTGAGGCCGGCGCCGACCACGACGACGTCCGCGGTGGTGTCGCCGTCGAGCGGCTCGCGGGGCTCGACCGGCGCCTCCGCGGCGACCTGGTCGAACCAGAGCGAGACGCCGGCGAGGTCCCGGCCCGCCGTCCACGCCACCGCCGGCGCGGGGCCCGGCTCCGGCGCGGTCACAGCCGCGTCCACGCCTCGCTGAGCACGCCCCGGAGGATCTGCTCGATCTCGGCGAACTCCGCCGGGCCGCAGGTCAGCGGGGGTGACAGCTGGATGACCGGGTCCCCGCGGTCGTCGGCGCGGCAGTACAGGCCGGCGTCGAACAGGGCGGGGGACAGGAAGTCGCGCAGCAGGTGCTCGGACTCGGCGTCGTCGAACGTCTCCCGGGTGGTCTTGTCCTTGACGAGCTCGATGCCGTAGAAGTACCCGGCTCCCCGCACGTCCCCGACGATCGGGAGGTCCAGGAGCTGCTCGAGCGTCGACTTGAACACCGGCGCGTTCTCGTGCACCCGCCGGGTCAGCCCCTCGCGCTCGAAGATGTCGAGGTTCGCCATCGCGACGGCGGCCGACACGGGGTGCCCGCCGAACGTGTAGCCGTGGTAGAAGGTCGTGTCCCCGGTGCGGAACGGCTCGTAGACCCGGTCGGAGACGATCGTCGCGCCGATCGGCGAGTAGCCCGACGTCAGCCCCTTGGCGCACGTGATCATGTCCGGCACGTACCCGAGGTCGGTGCAGGCGAAGATCTCACCGATCCGGCCGAACGCGCAGATCACCTCGTCGGAGACCAGCAGCACGTCGTACCGGTCGCAGATCTCACGGACCCGCTGGAAGTACCCGGGCGGGGGTGGGAAGCAGCCGCCGGCGTTCTGCACCGGCTCGAGGAACACGGCCGCGACGGTCTCGGGCCCCTCGAACTCGATCGCCTCCGCGATCCGGTCGGCGGCCCAGCGCCCGAAGGCCTCCGGGTCGTCGCGCAGCTCCTCGGACGCGCGGTAGATGTTGGTGTTCGGGACCCGCGTGGTCGACGGCACGAGCGGCTCGAACGGCGCCTTGAGGCTGGGGATGCCGGTGATGGACAGCGCCCCCTGGGTGGTGCCGTGGTAGGCGACGGCCCGGGAGATCACCTTGTGCTTGCCGGGCCTGCCGACGAGCTTCCAGTACTGCTTCGCGAGCTTCCAGGCCGTCTCGACGGCCTCGCCGCCGCCGGTCGTGAAGAAGACGCGGTTGAGGTCGCCCGGGGCGTACCCGGCGAGCCGCTCGGCGAGGTCGATGGCCTGCGGGTGCGCGTAGGACCACAGCGGGAAGAACGCGAGCTCGCTGGCCTGCTGCCGGGCGCGCTCGGCGAGCTCGGCGCGGCCGTGGCCCGCCTGGACCACGAACAGGCCGGCGAGCCCGTCGAGGTACCGGCGGCCGCGGTCGTCCCAGATGTGGTGGCCCTCGCCGCGCACGATGGTCGGGACCCGCTCCTCCCACGCGCTCTGGCGGGTGAAGTGGCCCCACAGGTGGTCGCGGGCGGCGGCGTGCCGGTCGGTCCCGCGGGGGGTGAGGGAGGTCAGCGTCTCGGTCATCGGGTTCCCCAGTCGTATTGCTGCTTGCGCAGCTTGAGGTAGACGAACGTCTCGGTCGCGCGCACGCCGGGCAGCGTGCGGATGCTGTCGTTGAGCACCGCCAGGAGGTGGTCGTCCCCGGTGCAGACGACCTCGACCATGACGTCGAACCCGCCCGCGGTGATGACGACGTAGTCGACCTCCGGGAGGTCGGCCAGGGCGTCCGCGAGCTGCTCGAGGTCGCCCGCCGCCTTGATGCCGATCATCGCCTGCCGGGCGAAGCCGACCTGCACGGGGTCGGTCACGGCGACGATCTGCATGACACCCGCGTCGGTGAGCCGCTGCACGCGCTGGCGCACCGCTGCCTCCGACAGCCCCACCGCCCGGGCGATGGTGGCGTAGGGACGCCGGCCGTCCTCCTGCAGCTGCTCGATGATCGCCTTGGAGAGGTCGTCGAGCACCACGGGCGGTACGGGCCCGGCGGGTCCGTTGGCGGGGCCGGCGGCGGGGTCGGTGGCGCGGGGGGTCACGCCGTCGATCGTGACCCGGGAGGCGCCGTCCGCGCAAGTGATTCCGTGGTGCAGCCTGTCATCGGTGACGGATTCACGCGTCGAAACACACTGTTTACAGGGATTTCGCGGCTGGGGTCTGTTTCGGCCGGCCCGCCCGCCGTTAGCGTGCAGCCACCGACGACGCCCTGAGACGGGAGCACCGTGAGCACCAGCACCTCCGGCCGACCGCTCGCCCTGCGGAACTTCGTGGGCGGCGTGGCCGTCGACGCGGCCGACGGCCGCACGTCCGACATCGTGGACCCGACGACCGGTGAGGTGTACGCAGAGGCCCCCGTCTCGGGTGCCGCCGACGTCGACGCCGCCGTCCGGGCCGCCGCCGCGGCGTTCGAGGGCTGGCGCCGCAGCACGCCGCAGGAGCGCCAGCTCGCGCTGCTCCGGATCGCCGACGCGGTCGACGCCCGCGCCGACGAGCTCGTCGCGGTCGAGTCGCGCGACACCGGCAAGCCGCTGCACCTCACCGCCACCGAGGAGGTGCCGCCGTCGGCCGACCACTTCCGGTTCTTCGCGGGCGCCGCGCGCGTCCTCGAGGGCCTCGCGGCGGGGGAGTACCTGGCGGGGCACACGTCGTTCGTCCGGCGCGAGCCCGTCGGGGTGATCGGGCAGGTCACGCCCTGGAACTACCCGCTGATGATGGCGGTGTGGAAGATCACCCCGGCGCTCGCCGCGGGGAACACCGTCGTGCTCAAGCCGTCCGACACCACCCCGGCGTCCACGCTGCTGCTCGCCGAGATCGCCGCCGAGTTCCTGCCTGCCGGCGTGCTCAACGTCGTCTGCGGCGACCGGGACACGGGGCGCGCCCTGGTCGAGCACCCGCGCCCGGACATGGTGTCGATCACCGGCTCGGTGCGCGCCGGCACCGAGGTCGCCGGGTCCGCGGCGCGGGACGTCAAGCGGGTGCACCTGGAGCTCGGGGGCAAGGCGCCCGTCGTGGTGTTCGCCGACGCCGACCTGGAGGCCGCGGCCGAGGGCATCGCCGCCGCCGGGTACTTCAACGCCGGGCAGGACTGCACCGCCGCCACCCGCGTCCTGGTGCAGGCGTCGGCGCACGAGGAGTTCCTCGCGGCGCTCGCCGCCCACGCGGCCACGCACCGCACGGGCATGCCCGACGACCCCGGCGTGTCGTTCGGCCCCCTCAACAACGCCGCGCAGCTCGACCGGGTCGTGGGCTTCCTCGACCGGCTGCCCGACCACGCGGACGTGGTCGTCGGTGGCCACCGGCAGGGCGAGCGCGGGTACTTCCACGAGGCCACGGTGGTCGACGGGCTCCGCCAGGACGACGAGGCGGTGCAGGACGAGATCTTCGGCCCCGTGATCACGGTCCAGACGTTCGCCGACGAGGCCGAGGCGGTCGCGCTCGCGAACGGCGTCCGGTACGGGCTGTCCAGCTCGGTGTGGACGAAGGACCACGCCCGCGCGATGCGGCTGTCCCGCGACCTCGACTTCGGCGTCGTGTGGATCAACACGCACATCCCGTTCGTGTCCGAGATGCCGCACGGCGGGTTCAAGCAGTCCGGCTACGGCAAGGACCTCTCGATGTACGGCTTCGAGGACTACACGCGCGTCAAGCACGTGATGACCGCCCTCGACTGATCCCGGCCAGTCGAGGGCGGTCATCACGTGCTTGACGCGCGTGTAG
>NZ_CABEGA010000100.1 GCF_901521055.1 Cellulomonas hominis
ACCCTGCACGCCCTGCTGACGAAGGTCGCCGCGGAGCTCCCCCGGCCCACCCGCTCCTAGCCCCGCGTCCGCTCGTCACCCGGGCGGCGCGCGGGCGGCGCCCGGGTGACGAGCGGACGCGGGGCTAGGAGCGGGTGGGCCGGGGGAGCTCCGCGGCGACCTTCGTCAGCAGGGCGTGCAGGGTGGCGCGCTCGGTCGGGTCCAGCGGCGCCAGGATCGTGTCGTCGGCGGCGGCCATCGCCTCCGCGAACCCGGCGATGAGCTCGCTGCCCTCCGGCGTCGCGTAGACGCGCTTGCTCCGGACGTCACCCGGCTCCGTCCGGCGCTCGACGAGTCCACGGCGCTCGAGCCCCTGCAGCAGGCTCGAGACGCTCGCCGCGCTGGTGCGGCTGACCTGCGCGATGTCGCGCTGGATGGCGCCCGGGTTCTGGGCCAGATACCCCAGGACGAAGCCCTGCTCGTGGCTGAGCTCGCGCGACCGGATCCAGTCCTCGCCGGCCTTGCGCTGGGCCCAACCGATCCAGCGCAGCAGCTCCAGGCTGCTGGCGGGCACGTCGTTCTCGTCCATGGTCAGGAATCTAAACGTTAGACGCCTAACTGTCAACCATCGAACTGTCCGGGACGGCCGAGGTTCGCAGACGCCACGAGGGGCGCCTCCCTGACGGGAGACGCCCCTCGCTGCGTGCTGATCGGGAGCAGCCGATCAGACGTCGTAGTAGAGCTCGAACTCGTGCGGGTGCGGGCGCAGCCGGATCGGGTCGACCTCCGCGGACCGCTTGTAGTCGATCCAGGTCTGGATGAGGTCCGGCGTGAAGACGTTGCCGGCGGTCAGCCAGTCGTGGTCCGCCTCCAGGTTGTCCAGGACCTCGGCGAGCGTGCCGGGGACCTGCTGGATGAGCGCGTGCTCCTCCGGGGGCAGCTCGTACAGGTCCTTGTCGACCGGCTCCGGCGGCTCGATGCGGTTCTGGATGCCGTCGAGGCCCGCCATCAGCATGGCCGCGAAGGCCAGGTACGGGTTGGACGACGGGTCCGGCACGCGGAACTCGATGCGCTTGGCCTTCGGGTTCGAGCCGGTCACGGGGACGCGGATGCACGCGGACCGGTTGCGGGCCGAGTAGACCAGGTTGACCGGGGCCTCGAAGCCGGGGACCAGGCGGTGGTAGGAGTTCACCGTCGGGTTCGTGAAGGCCAGCAGCGACGGCGCGTGCTTGAGCAGGCCGCCGATGTACCAGCGGGCCATGTCGGACAGGCCGCCGTAGCCCTTCTCGTCGAAGAACAGCGGCTCGCCGTCCTTCCACAGGGACTGGTGGACGTGCATGCCCGAGCCGTTGTCGCCGAACAGCGGCTTCGGCATGAAGGTCGCGGTGCGGCCCTCGGCGTGCGCCACGTTCTTCACGACGTACTTGAACAGCTGCACCTTGTCGGCCGACTTGGCGAGCGAGTCGAAGCGGTAGTTGATCTCCGCCTGGCCGGCGGTGCCGACCTCGTGGTGCGCGCGCTCCACCTGCAGGCCCAGGGCGTCGAGCTGCAGCGAGATCTTGTCGCGCAGGTCGGCGAAGTGGTCGACCGGCGGGACGGGGAAGTAGCCGCCCTTGTAGGGCGTCTTGTGCCCGAGGTTGCCGCCCTCCTCGGCGCGGCCGGTGTTCCAGGCCGCCTCGATGGAGTCGATCGAGTAGAACGAGCTGTTCTGCTTCGTCTCGAAGCGCACGTCGTCGAAGATGTAGAACTCGGCCTCGGGGGCGAAGAACGCCGTGTCCGCGATGCCGGTCGAGCGCAGGTACGCCTCGGCCTTCGCGGCGACCTGACGGGGGTCGCGCGTGTAGGGCTCGTCGGTGTACGGGTCGACGATGTGGAAGTTCAGGCAGAGGGTCTTCTCGGTCCGGAACGGGTCGAGGTAGGCCGTCGTGACGTCCGGGATGAGCTTCATGTCGGACTCGTTGATGGCCTGGAAGCCGCGGATCGAGGACCCGTCGAACATCTGGCCCTCGACGAAGAAGTTCTCGTCCACGGTCGCGGCGGGCACGTTGAAGTGCTGCATCACGCCGGGCAGGTCGCAGAACCGGACGTCGACGAACTTGACGTCCTCGTTCTTGATGAAGGCCAGGACTTCCTCTGGCTTGCTGAACATCCGCTGCTCCTCGGGTTTGCCGTGCCCGTCCGTGCCGGGCCTCCAGCGAGGCTAGGCGGACCCAGTTTCCCTGCGGTGTACCGATTGTTTCCGAGGTGTTACGTGACCCCCTGGTCGTGTTGCGGTCGCGTGACGTGGGCGGCGGGCGGCCGCGCGGGCGACGGTTACCGTTGACGCATGGTGGATCGCGAGGACGTCGGGTCGTGGCTGGAGGGACCGCCGGTCGGGCGGCCGGGGGTCGCGCACGGCACGCGGCTGGGCCTGCCCGCCGAGGGGCGCGGGGCGCTCGCGCCGCTCGGGCGCCGGGTGCTCGCTCTCGTGCTCGACTGGTTCGTCTGCCAGCTCATCGCGTACGCGTTCCTGCCCGCGGACGCCGAGGCGTTCGGCACGCTGGCGATCTTCGCCGTCGAGAACCTGCTGCTCGTCGGGACGGTCGGCACCACGCTGGGTCACCGCGTCCTCGGCATCCGGGTGCGGCGCGTGGTCCCGCCCCGGACCCTCGTGGAGGCCCCGGACGCCCCCGCCCCCGACCCGGGCCGCGACGTCCCGCCGAGCCTGCTGCAGGCCCTGGTCCGCACCGTGCTGCTGTGCCTGGTGATCCCCGCGGTGGTGTGGGACGCCGACGGCCGCGGCCTGCACGACCGCCTGGCCGGCACCGCGATCGTCCGCCGCTGACCCCACCGGCACGCCGGCGGCACCGACTCCCCGGGAAGCACGACGCGCCCGGTCCCTCGCGGGGCCGGGCGCGTTCGGCGTGGGTGACGGGCGTGCGGGTCAGCGGCCGCGCATGCCCTTGCGGTCGGGGCGGACCCGCATCGGGTCGACGCCCTTCGGCACGGGCATCTTCACCGCACCGAGCGCGGTCAGGCGCTTGAGGACCTCGCCGACCTCCTGCTTGGTCAGCTGCGGCTTGAGGCGCTGGACCTTGCGGGCGAGCTGGGGGAGCGGCACCTGGCCCTCCTCGCGACCGACCTCGATCAGCGTGATCGGGACGCCCTGGAGGACGCGGGCGGTGCGCTTGCGCTCGGACTCGAGCAGCTTGCCGATCCGGTGCGACGGGCCCTCGCCGACCAGCACGATCCCCGGGCGGCCGACGCCGCGGAAGACGAGGTCCTGGGTGCGCGGCGCGACCGCGACGGGCTCCTCGGCGAACGTCCAGCCGCGGCGGATCGTGCCGAGCGCGGAGTACGCGGCGCCCGGCTGCCCCTCGATGCGCGAGTAGGCGGCGCGCTCGGCGCGGCGGGTCAGCATGAACATCGCCCCCAGCAGGGCGAACGGGATGCTCAGCAGCAGCATGTACCACCAGGTGAGGAACACCAGGCCGAGCAGCAGGCCCACGGCGACGATGCCGAAGAACACCGCGAGGATCAGCCACGTGACCGCCGGGTCCTGCTGGCGGGTCATCGTGTACGCCTGCCAGACCTGGTGGTACCACCGGGTCTTCTTCACCTTCGCGGGCGCGCTCGCCGACGCGGTCTTGTCACGGGCCATGGCGCGAGTCTACCGGCGGCGGGTGCGGTCGTGACGCGCCCCCGGGGCTGTTCGCGCACGGCGGGACCTCCGTCCCTGGCGGCACGCCACCGGCCGGGCTGAGCCTGAGGGGGACGGCAGGCCGGTGTGGCGACGGGGCGACGGCGGGTGCCGCAGGGGGAGGTCGACATGCGGGTCCTGGTGACGGTGGCGTCGCGGCACGGCGGGACGCAGGAGATCGGTGCCGCGGTCGCGCGCGTGCTGCGCGAGGCCGGCCACGAGGTGACGGAGGTCGACCCGGACGAGGTCCGGGCGCTCGACGTCTACGACGCGGTGGTGCTCGGCTCCGCCGTGTACGCCGGCCGCCTGGCAGCCGCGCTGCGCGAGCTCGTCGACCGGCTCGCCGGGCAGCTCACGGCGCTGCCGGTGTGGCTGTTCTGGTCCGGCCCGGTCGGGGTGCCCCCGCTGCCGGCGACCGAGCCCGACGACGTCCGCGTGGTGGCCCGGCGGGTCGGTGCGCGGGAGGTGCGGTGCTTCGGTGGACGGCTGCGGCGGGGGGGGGGCGGGGGGGGGGCGGCCCCCCCCCCCCCGCCCCCCCCCCCCCCGGGCGGGGGGGGGGGCGCCCGCCCGCCGCGGGCACCAGCTGCTCCGGTCCGCCTACGTGGCGGCGTTCCAGGTGCCGGGCGTGCCGGAGCGGGTGCTGCTGGCGCACGGCGGACGGCGGCTGCGGCGGGCGCTGACCCGCTCCGG
>NZ_CABEGA010000101.1 GCF_901521055.1 Cellulomonas hominis
CTGGTCGTCCGGGCCGTCGAGACGCGCGGCGAGCCGGGCACCGCCCGCATCGACCTCCCGCTGGTCGGCCGCACGCTGGAGGCCGACTTCGGGCCGTACCAGCTGCGGACGTTCCGGGTGCCGGCCGCCCCCGCCGCGCCGGTGGTCGAGCTGGACCTGGTGGAGCGCCCGCTCGACGGGACGGGCCCCGACGGGACGCGTCCGGTGCGGTCCGGGGCGATCGCCAGCACCGTCGCCATCAGCTCCCCGCGTGCGACGCGGACGCGGAGCGTGTCCTTGGCGGCGACGCTCGTCGCGTCCCGGACCACCGCGCCGTCGGAGGTCTGCACCACGGCGTAGCCCCGTTCGAGCGTGGCGGCGGGCGACAACGCCCGGACCTGCGCGGCCAGCGCCCGCGTGGACGTCACCGCTCCGGACAGCGCGTGGTCCAGGCTGCGGCGGGCGTGGTCCCGGAGGCGGTGCACCTCGGCCTCGCGCACGTCGACCATCGTCGCGGGGCGCGCGAGCACCGGGCGGCTGCGCAGCTGCTCCAGGCCCGCGGCCTCCCGGGTCACGCGGTGCGTCACGGCCGAGCGGATACGGGCACGGGCCTGGGTGACGCGCGCGCGCTCCTCCGCGACGTCGGGGACGATCCGCTTGGCGGCGTCGGTGGGGGTCGAGGCGCGGTAGTCGGCGACGAGGTCGAGCAGCGGGGTATCCGTCTCGTGCCCGATGGCCGACACCAGCGGGGTGCGGCACGCCGCGGCGGCGCGCACCAGCGACTCGTTGCTGAACGGCAGCAGGTCCTCCACGGAGCCGCCGCCGCGGGCCACGACGATCACGTCGACGCGCGGGTCGGCGTCCAGGTCGGCGATCGCCCGGCTGACCTGCGGCACGGCGCCCACGCCCTGCACCGCGACCTCCCGGATGACGAACTCGACCTGGGGCCACCGTGCCCGGGCGTTGACGACGACGTCGTGCTCCGCCTTCGACTCCCGGCCGCACACCAGCCCGACGACGCGCGGCAGGAACGGCAGCGGCACCTTGCGCTCGGCGCCGAACACGCCCTCCGCGGCGAGCACCCGCTTGAGGTGCTCGATGCGGGCCAGGAGCTCCCCGACGCCGACCGCGCGGACGTCGTCGGCGTTCAGCTGCAGGGTGCCGCGCTTGGTCCAGAACGTCGGCCGGGCGTGGACGACGACGTGCGCCCCCTCGGCGAGCGGCGTCTCCGAGGCGGCGAGCACCTGCGCCGGCATCGAGACGGGCAGCGACATGTCGGTGTCGGTGTCCCGGAGCGTCAGGAACGCGACGCCCGCGCCGGGCCGCCGGTTGAGCTGCACGACCTGGCCCTCGACCCACAGCGCGGACATCTTGGAGACGTAGTCGGCGATCTTCGCGGACAGCAGGCGCACGGGCCACGGCCGCTCGGGCGTGGTCTCGATCGCGCGGGCCGGCAGGTCCGCGGGGAGCCCGCCCGGACGCGCCGCCTCGGGCCGCCGAACATCGGGGGAGGACTGCTGCACGGCCCCCACCCTGCCACGCCGGGCCGACACCGCTCGCGACCTAGACTGACCGCGTGACCGTCGCCACCGGCAGCCGGCCGGACGCAGCGCCCTCCCGCGGGCGCGTGCTGCTGGCCGCCCCCCGCGGGTACTGCGCCGGCGTCGACCGCGCGGTCGTCGCCGTCGAGCAGGCCCTCGAGCACTACGGGGCGCCGGTGTACGTCCGCAAGGAGATCGTGCACAACCGGCACGTCGTCGACACGCTCGCGGCCCGCGGCGCGGTGTTCGTCGAGGAGACCGACGAGGTCCCCGAGGGCGCCCGGCTGGTGTTCTCCGCGCACGGGGTGTCCCCGGCGGTGCGGGCGGCGGCCGAGGCCCGGTCGCTACGCACCATCGACGCGACCTGCCCCCTGGTGACGAAGGTCCACCGCGAGGCGGTGCGGTTCGCCGCGGACGACCTCGACATCCTGCTCATCGGGCACCCCGGGCACGAGGAGGTCGAGGGCACCCAGGGCGAGGCGCCCGCGCACGTCCAGGTGGTCGCGTCCCCCGAGGCGGTCGACGCGGTGACCGTCCGGGACGAGAGCCGCGTCGTGTGGATCTCGCAGACCACGCTGTCGGTGGACGAGACGATGGAGACGGTCCGGCGGCTGCGCGAGCGGTTCCCGCTGCTGCAGGACCCCCCGAGCGACGACATCTGCTACGCCACGCAGAACCGGCAGGTGGCGGTGAAGAAGCTCGCCCCGGAGTGCGACGTGGTCATCACCGTCGGCTCGGCGAACTCGTCGAACTCGGTGCGGCTGGTCGAGGTCGCGCTGGAGTCCGGGGCGCGCGCCTCGTACCGGGTGGACACCGCGGCGCAGGTCGACCCGGCCTGGCTCACGGGCGCGCGGACCGTGGGCGTGACCTCCGGGGCGTCGGTGCCGGAGATCCTGGTCCGCGACGTGCTGGACCTGCTGGCCGCGCACGGGTTCGCGGACGTCGAGGAGGTGCGAACGGCCACCGAGGACCTGATGTTCTCCTTGCCCCGCGAGCTCCGCGCCGACCTCAAGGCCGCCGGCACGGAGGACCCCCGTCCGCGCCGCGAGCAGCGCCGGGACCTGGCGATCCGGCCGGTCTGACCCCGCCCCCGCCCGCGCGGAAAGCGGTAGGTCAGCCCTCCGGGCGCACGTCCCCGAGCACGGCGTCGTCCAGCGCGCCGAGCGCGTCCGAGCGGCGCGACTCCGTCCGCGTGCCGGGCGCGTCGCCGTCCAGCCCCACCACCCGCTGCTCCTCCCACGCCACCAGCTCCGGAGCGGTCACGACCGAGAGCCGGCGCTCGACGGACGGCGGGGTCGGCAGCTCGCCGTCCACCACGTGCAGGTCGGCGAACTTCCGCGCCGAGACCAGGACCCGGGACTCGAGGGACGCGACGGACTGGTTGTAGGCGGTCGCGGCCTGGTCGATCGCCCGGCCGACCTTGGACAGGTGCCCGCCGAGGGTCGCGATCCGGCCGTGCAGCTCCTTGCCCAGGTCGAGCACGGCCTGCGCATTGGTCGCGAGGGCGTCCTGCCGCCAGGCGTACGCGACGGTGCGCAGCAGCGCGAGCAGGGTCATCGGGGTCGCGATGACGACGTTCTGCTCGAACGCCCGCTCCACGATGCCGGGGTCCACGTCGAGCGCCGCGTGCAGGAACGCCTCCGCCGGGACGAACATGACCACGAACTCCGGGGCGGGGCTGAACTGGTCCCAGTACCGCTTGGCGGCGAGCTGGTCGACGTGGGCGCGCAGGTGCCGGGCGTGCGCGGCCATCCGGCGGTCCCGCTCGGCGGGGTCGGTGGCCTCGGCGGCCTCCAGGAAGCCCAGGAACGCGACCTTGGCGTCCACGACCACGCGCTTGCCGCCCGCGAGCTGCACGACCATGTCGGGGCGCAGCAGCCCGTCGGCGGTCCGCACCTGGTCCTGCTCGACGAAGTCGACGTGCGGCAGCATCCCGGCGGCCTCGACGACCCGGCGCAGCTGGACCTCGCCCCACCGGCCGCGCACCTGCGACGACCGCAGCGACGTGACGAGCTGCGCGGTCTGCTCCCGCAGCCGGCCGGCCTCCTCGCGCATCTGCCGCACCTGCTCCCCGAGCGCGGCGTCCCCCTGCACCCGGGCCTGCTCGGCGGTGCGCAGCTCGGCCCGCACGGCGTCGAGGGTGCGGGCCAGCGGGTCGACCATCGCGCGCACGGCCTGCTCGCGCTGGGCGAGGTCGCCGGACTGCTCCTGGTGCCGCGCGGCGAGGCTCTGGTGCGCGAGCGCGAGGAACTGCTCCCCGCTGGCCGCCAGGGCGTCGGCGGCGAGCGCGCGGAACCGGTCGGCCTGGTGGTCCTCGCCCGCGGCGCCGCCGAGCTCCGCCGCGGTGCGCCAGCGTGCCGCGTCCACCTCGGCCGCCCGCAGCCGCGCCGCCGACCGGCCGGAGGCGAGCAGCGCCCCGACCACCACCCCGACCAGCAGGGCCCCCGCGAGGGCGATCACCAGCGCCAGATCCGTCATGCCCCGCAGAATGCCAGCCGCCACCGACACCCCCTCCCTATGCTGGGTGGATGGTGCTCCCCGACGGCCCTCAGCCCGCGGGAGCGCACGCGCCCGCCCCGCCGTCC
>NZ_CABEGA010000102.1 GCF_901521055.1 Cellulomonas hominis
TCTTTTTTTTTGAAACAGGAGGAGGGATAACGGGAGAGCGGGGGGCCGGGGGGGCCGGGAGGGGGGTAGAAGGGGCGGCAGCCGGGGGGGCGGCGCCGGGGCGGCCGCGCGGCGTCCGCCGCCGTCCCGGAGGCGGACGCCGCGCACTCGGTCCTGGCGGCCCTGCGCTCGCCTCGCCGGCTGCGCACCGAGGTCCTCGCCGGCCTCGTGGTCGCCCTCGCGCTGGTCCCCGAGGCGATCTCCTTCTCGATCCTCGCCGGCGTGGACCCGCGGGTCGGGCTGTTCTCGTCGTTCGTGATGGCGGTCGCGATCGCGTTCCTCGGCGGCCGACCGGCGATGATCACGGCCGCGACGGGTGCCGTCGCCCTGGTGGTGGCGCCGCTGGTCCGCGAGCACGGCCTCGACCACCTGCTGGCGGCGGTGATCCTCGGCGGGCTGATCCAGGTGGCGCTCGGGCTGGCGGGCATCGCGCGGCTCATGCGGTTCGTTCCGCGCTCCGTGATGGTGGGCTTCGTCAACGCGCTGGCGATCCTCATCTTCACCGCCCAGCTCCCGCACCTCGTCGACGTGCCCTGGGTGGTGTACCCGATGGTCGCGGCCGGGATCGCGGTCATCGCGCTGCTGCCGCGGCTCACGACCGTGGTCCCGGCGCCGCTCGTCGCCATCGTGCTGCTGACCGGTGCCACCGCGGTGCTCGGCCTGCAGGTGCCGCGGGTGCGCGACGAGGGCGCGCTCCCGGACAGCCTGCCGAGCCTGCTCCTGCCGGACGTGCCGCTCACCGCGGAGACGCTCCGGGTCGTCGCCCCCTACGCCGTCGGGATCGCGCTGGTCGGCCTGCTCGAGTCCCTCATGACGGCCAAGCTCGTCGACGACGTCACCGGCACCCACTCCGACAAGACCCGCGAGGCGTGGGGCCAGGGCGCCGCGAACGTGCTGTCCGGCCTGTTCGGCGGCATGGGCGGCTGCGCGATGATCGGCCAGACGATGATCAACGTGAAGGTGTCGGGCGCGCGCACCCGCATCTCCACGTTCCTCGCGGGCGCGTTCCTGCTGGTGCTGGTCGTCGGGCTGGGCGACCTCGTGGGCAGCATCCCGATGGCCGCGCTGGTCGCCGTCATGGTCCTGGTGTCGGTCGCGACGTTCGACTGGCACTCCGTGCGCCCGCGGACCCTGCGCCGGATGCCGCTGAGCGAGACGGCCGTGATGGTCGTGACGGTCGCGGTCGTCGTGGCCACCCACAACCTCGCGTACGGCGTGGTGGCGGGCGTGCTCGTGGCGACGCTGCTGTTCGCCCGGCGGGTCGCGCACGTCACCCGCGTGACGCCGGTCGACGGCCCGGACGGCGTGCGCGTGTACGAGGTGCGGGGCGCGCTGTTCTTCGCCTCGTCGAACGACCTGGTCTACCAGTTCGACTACGACGGCGACCCGGAGCACGTGGTGGTCGACCTGTCGGGCGCGCAGGTGTGGGACGCGTCGACGGCCGCCGCGCTCGACGCGGTGACCACCAAGTACGCCGCGAAGGGCAAGACCGCGGTGGTCCGCGGGCTCGACGCGGACAGCGCCCGGCGGCTGGGCCGGTACGCGTCGGCTCTGGGGACGGAGCACGCCCCGGCCTGATACGGCACGTGGTGGCGCCGCCCTACCAGGCAGGCCCCGCGTCCAGGAGCGCGTCCGCCACGCGCGCCACGTCCGGGTTCGCCGCGGCCGCCGGGCGCTGCACGAGGAACACCGTGTTGCCCGGGGGCTCCGGGGGGTCGTGCAGCAGCACGAGGTCGCCCGCCGCGAGCTCGGCCCGGCACAGGTAGCGCGGCAGCACGCTCCAGCCCGCGCCGGCGACGACCGCCGCGACGACGCCCCGCAGGTCCGGCATGGTCAGCGCCGCCTCGGCGGTGAGCCGGCGACCCAGGACAGCCCGCCAGTACCGCCGCACGATCGGCAGGTCCTCGGCGTAGGCGACCAGCGGGACGTCCCGGACCGCGGCCTCCGGGCCGTCCGCGCTCGCGGCCGCTCCCGCCCACCGCCGGCCGGCGACCAGCACGTAGTCCTCCGAGGCGAGCTCCTGGGTGACGACGGACCGGCCGCGGGGCCGGTGGGTCGAGACGACGAGGTCGTGCTGCCCCGCGCGCAGCCCCTCCAGGAGGTCGTCGGTGAGCCCGGTGACGACCCGGAGCCGGACGCCGCCGGCGACGAGCGGCGCCAGGGCGGCGAGTGCGCGGGTGCTCAGGAGCTCGGCGGGCCCGGCGAGGTGCACCGGCGGGTGCGGGGCCGCGGCCCCGGTGTCCCAGGTCGCTGCGCCGGCCAGCTCGTCCAGCGGGCGCGCGACCCGGGCGGCGAGCTCGTGCGCGCGGGGCGTCGGCTCCACCCCGCGCGGGCGGCGGACGAACAGGTCGTGCCCGGCCTGCTGCTCCAGCGTGCGCACCTGGGCGGTCACCGCCGGCTGCGACAGCCCGAGCTGGGCCGCGGCGGCGGTGATCGTCCCGGCGCGGTACACCGCGAGGAACGTGCGCAGCAGGTGCAGGTCACCGGTCGGGTCCATACGCAGCAGCCTAGCCATCAGACGTCTGATGACGGACATCGCCGACGCTATTGGTGCGCCGATGGATCGCGGGGCTAGCGTCGACGTGGCCGCCGACCGCGGCCCCACCCCCACCGAGGAGACCACCGTGGCGCACATCCTGTTCCTCATGACCGCCGCCGACCGCTGGACGCTCGCCGACGGCAGCACGCACCCGACCGGGTACTGGGCCGACGAGCTCGTCGTGCCGTACGAGGCGCTCACCGCGGCCGGGCACCGCGTCACGGTCGCGACCCCGGGCGGCGCCGTCCCGCCCGTCGACCCCGGCAGCCTGTCCCCCGACGCCGCCGGCGGCGAGGAGGCCGCCGCACACGTCCGCGCCGTCATCGACGGGGCGCACGAGCTGCGCAGCCCCGTGGCGATCGAGGCGGTGGACGTCGCGGCCTTCGACGCGGTCTACGTGCCGGGCGGCCACGGACCGATGGAGGACCTGGCGGTCGACCCGGCCTCCGGCGCGCTGCTGACCGCCGCCCTCCGCGCGGGGACCCCGCTGGGCGTCGTCTGCCACGGTGCGGCCGCCCTGCTCGCGGCGGTCGACCCCGACGGGGTCAACGTGTTCTCGGGGTACCGCGTCACCGCGTTCACCAACGAGGAGGAGCACCTGGCCGGGCTCGCACCGCGAGCGCCCTGGCTCCTGCAGGACCGGCTCACGGCGGCCGGCATCGAGGTCGTCGCGGCCGAGCCGTTCGCCCCGCACCTCCAGACCGACCGCACCCTCGTCACCGGCCAGAACCCGGCGTCGTCGGGGATCGTCGCGGCCGAGCTGCTGCGCCGCCTGGGCTGAGCGGTCCGGGCCGGGACGTGGGCACACTGGGCTCCTGAGCCGTACCGCCGCCGACCTGGAGGTCCTGTGTCCACGTCCCCGCTCCCGCCCGACGCCGTCGCCATGCTGCAGCGCCCGAACCCCGCCGTGATGGCGACCCTGCGCAAGGACGGCTCGCCCGTCAGCGCCGCCACCTGGTACCTGTGGGAGGACGGCCGCGTGCTGCTGAACCTGGACGGCACCCGGGTGCGGCTGAAGCACCTGCGCCGCGACCCCCGCGTCACGCTCACCGTGCTCGACGCGGACAACTGGTACACCCACGTCACCCTGCTGGGCCGCGTGGTCGACCTGCGGCCCGACGAGGACCGCTCGGACATCGACCGCATCTCGCGGCACTACGGCGGGTCGGCGTACCCGGACCGCGTGAACCCGCGGTGGAGCGCCTGGATGGAGGTCGAGCGCTGGCACGGCTGGGGCGCCCACAAGGACACCGAGCAGCCCGGCGGGTGACGGCGCCGCGGTGATGCGGTTCACCCCGTCGCGCAGGTCAGATCGGCGGGGGGCGGGCGGGCTCGGGGGGGAAGCCCTTTCCCCCCCGGGGGTGGGGCGGGCCTTCATACTACTCTAACCCCTGCGACGGACGGGCACGGGCGAGTCTTTGGACTGGTTCGTTCATTTGATTAACATGTCTCGTATACACATCGGCCCCTGCCGACGTCTCCTTGCGCCGCTGTCGAGGCGACGCAC
>NZ_CABEGA010000103.1 GCF_901521055.1 Cellulomonas hominis
GCCGCCGGCGTTGCCGTTGCCCGTCTCGACGGAGGTGAACCCGCCGCCCGCCCCCGACCTGGACGCGACGGTCCGCGTGCTCAACGCGTCGGGCATCACCGGTCTCGCGGCAGGCGCCGCGGAGGACCTGGAGGGCGCCGGGTTCACCTCCGTCGAGACGGGCAACGGCAACGCCGGCGGCAGCACCGCGACGACCATCTTCTACGGCACGCCCGAGCTCTCCGCCACGGCGCAGCAGGTCGCGACGACCCTCGGCATCGCGAACGTGGTCGAGTCGGCCGAGGTGGCGGACGACGGCGTCGTCGTCCTCCTGCTGCGCGACTTCGACAGCTGACCTCTTCCGCAGGTCGCGGGCCCGCGGCTACGCTCGGCCGCGTCGCGGTGACCGCCTGCCGGCCCGCCGGGGGGACCACGGCCACCGACGGCGCCCGATCACGTCGTCACCAGGAGTTCCGCATGTCGCAGGGCACCGTCAAGTGGTTCAACGCCGAGAAGGGCTACGGGTTCATCACCCCGGCCGACGGCGGTCAGGACCTGTTCGTCCACTTCAGCGCCATCCAGTCGAGCGGCTACCGCAGCCTCGAGGAGGGCCAGTCCGTCGAGTTCGAGCTCGGGCAGGGCACCAAGGGCCCGCAGGCGGAGCAGGTCCGCCCGCTGTAGAGCCGACCGGCGGACGCGCCGGGCGCTCAGCCGTCCAGCGCGTCCGCCGCGAGCACCACGCACGCCGCCGTCCACGCCAGCGGGGCGACCGCCGCGGGCGACCCGTCGGCGAGCACCTTCTCGGGCAGCGCGCCCATGCCCGTCCGGTGCGCGTCCAGCCAGTCGAGCCGGGCCTGCGCCTCCGCGGTGAGGCCGTTCTCCGCCGCGACCAGGGCGTAGAGCGACGTCTGCGGCGTCCAGGAGATGCCGTCCTGCTTCCACCCGGCGCCCGGCGCGAGGCCGCCCGCGGGCCGCGCCATCGCCGCCGCGGACGCCTGCCAGCCCTCGACGGCGCCGTCGAGGGCGGTGGGCTGGAACGGCGGAAGCACGAACGCGCTCGCCGCGTCGGCGACGCCGCCGTCCGCGTACCGGCCGTACGCCGTGTCGTCGCCGAACGCGCGCTCCACCGCGGTCCGCGTCCGGGCGGCCGCGCTCTGCACCGCGGCCGCCCCGTCGTCCTCGCCGAGCAGCAGCAGCACGTCGTCCGCGGCCTCCAGCCCGGCGAGCACCGGCGCGACGGTGCCGAGCGTCAGCTCGTCCTCCGGGACCTCCCAGTAGTCCGGGGACGCCGCCGGCAGGCCGTCGCCCGCCACCAGCGACGTCGCGCGGCCCGCGGACCGCTCGACCAGCCCGCGCAGGCGCTCGGCGGTCGCCGCCCGGTCCTCGGGTGCGGCGGCGGCCACCGTCTCGCCCGCGGCCCACAGCGCCCACCCGGTGCCGTCCGTCTGCGCGGCGCGGTCGTCGGGGACGCCGGTGCCGTCGGGCAGGTAGCGGGCCTCGAACGACCCGTCGTCGGCCTGGACCCGCGCCAGGAAGCCCAGGACCTCCAGCGCGTCCTCCACGTGCCCCGTGCGGGCGAGCGCCACCGCGACGAACGACGCGTCCCGTGGCCACACGTACCGCCAGTGCGGGGTCCACGCGGCCACCGCCGCACCGTCGTCGAGCACCAGCGTGCGCAGGTCGAGCAGCGCGTCGGTCACCAGGTCGGCGTACGGCCCGTCGGCGCCCGGGACCTCGCCCGACTCCAGCCACGCGCGCTGCTCGGCGGCGAGCGCGTCGTCCTCGGTGCTCGCGTCGTCGACGACCACCCGCGTGCCGGGGTGCAGCTCCGGGACCTCGCCGGCGGGGACGGTGCGCGGGCCGTCGGGGGTCGCGACCACGCCCTCGGCGTACAGGTCGACGTGCGCCTCCCGCGGGCCGGACGCCCCGAAGGCCACGAGCCCCGCCGCGAGCACGCCGAGCGCCACGACGGCGGCGACGCTGCGGGAGAGCATGCCGGGCAGGCTAGCCGTCCCCGCGGGCCCTCGTCCCGTGGGTCCGCGGCACGGGGTCGTGGGGCGTCCGCCGAGAGCGATGGGCCTTGCACTCGCCCAGGCCGAGTGCTAACCATGGACTTAGCACTCTCGGGTCGAGAGTGACAGAATGAGTACACAGGCCGACCGGTGAGGTCCGCCGCCCCGACGGGACATGACCGTGGGGCGCGGCAGGGCCGTCCGTCGCGGGCGCCGTCCGGCCGAACCACGAGCCACAGTGAAGGATCGATAGCCCCATGGCCAAGATCATTGCCTTCAACGAGGAGGCCCGCCGCGGCATCGAGCGGGGTCTCAACGTCCTCGCCGACACCGTCAAGGTCACCCTGGGCCCCAAGGGCCGCAACGTCGTGCTGGACAAGAAGTGGGGCGCCCCCACGATCACCAACGACGGCGTCTCCATCGCCAAGGAGATCGACCTCGAGGACCCGTTCGAGAAGATCGGCGCGGAGCTCGTCAAGGAGGTCGCCAAGAAGACCGACGACGTCGCGGGTGACGGCACCACCACCGCCACCGTGCTCGCCCAGGCGCTCGTGCGCGAGGGCCTGCGCAACGTCGCCGCCGGCGCCAACCCGATCGCCCTCAAGCGCGGCATCGAGAAGGCCGTCGAGGCCGTGACCGCCGCCCTGCTGGAGCAGGCGAAGGAGATCGAGACCAAGGAGCAGATCGCCGCCACCGCGTCGATCTCCGCCGGCGACACCGCGATCGGCGAGCTCATCGCCGAGGCGCTGGACAAGGTCGGCAAGGAGGGCGTCATCACGGTCGAGGAGTCCAACGCCCTCGGCCTGGAGCTCGAGCTCACGGAGGGCATGCGCTTCGACAAGGGCTTCCTGTCGGCGTACTTCGTGACCGACCCGGAGCGCCAGGAGGCCGTCCTCGAGGACGCCTACGTGCTGCTCGTCGAGTCGAAGATCTCGAACGTCAAGGACCTGCTGCCCCTGCTGGAGAAGGTCATCCAGTCCGGCAAGCCGCTGTTCATCGTCGCCGAGGACGTCGAGGGCGAGGCCCTGGCCACGCTCGTCGTCAACAAGATCCGCGGCACGTTCAAGTCCGTGTCCGTCAAGGCCCCGGGCTTCGGCGACCGCCGCAAGGCGATGCTGCAGGACATGGCCATCCTCACCGGTGGCCAGGTCGTCTCCGAGACCGTCGGCCTCAAGCTCGACACGGTCGGCCTCGAGGTCCTCGGCCAGGCGCGCAAGATCGTCGTCACGAAGGACGAGACCACGATCGTCGAGGGCTCCGGCGACGCCGAGCAGATCGCCGGTCGCGTGAACCAGATCCGCGCGGAGATCGAGAACTCCGACTCGGACTACGACCGCGAGAAGCTCCAGGAGCGCCTCGCGAAGCTGGCCGGCGGCGTGGCCGTCATCAAGGCCGGTGCCGCGACCGAGGTCGAGCTCAAGGAGCGCAAGCACCGCATCGAGGACGCCGTGCGCAACGCCAAGGCGGCCGTCGAGGAGGGCATCGTCGCCGGTGGTGGCGTCGCCCTCATCCAGGCCGGCGAGAAGGCCTTCGCGACCCTCGAGCTCGAGGGCGACGAGGCGACCGGTGCGCAGATCGTGCGCATCGCGATCGACGCGCCGCTCAAGCAGATCGCGGTGAACGCCGGCCTCGAGGGCGGCGTCGTGGCGGAGAAGGTCCGCAACCTCCCGGCCGGCTCCGGCCTGAACGCCGCGACCGGCGTGTACGAGGACCTGCTGGCCGCCGGCGTCAACGACCCGGTCAAGGTCACCCGCTCCGCGCTGCAGAACGCGGCGTCGATCGCGGCGCTGTTCCTCACCACCGAGGCGGTCGTCGCCGACAAGCCCGAGAAGGCCGGCGCGCCGGCTCCGGGTGGCGACGGCGGCATGGGCGGCATGGACTTCTGATCCACGCCTCCCGCTGATCGGCGGGGCGCCCGGCGCCCCCCCCCCGCCCCCCCCCCCGGGCCGGCCCCCCCCCGGGGGGGGCCGGCCCCCCCCCCCCCCCCCCCCCCCGCCCCCCCCCCCCCCCGCGGGGCCCGCCCCCCCCCCCCCCCGCG
>NZ_CABEGA010000104.1 GCF_901521055.1 Cellulomonas hominis
TCTGGGTGCCGGACTGGCCGGTCGTCGCCGCGGTGCGCGCCGCCGAGGTGCCGCCGCACCTGCCCGCGGCCGTGCAGTCCGGTGCGCGGCTCACGGCCGTCTCGGCGCTCGCCCGGTCCCAGGGCGTGCGGCGCGGGATGCGCCGGCGGCAGGCGCAGGGCGTGTGCCCCGAGCTCGTCCTGCTGCCCGTCGACGACGACCGCGACGCCCGCCTGTTCGAGCCCGTGGCCGTCGCCACCGAGGCCGTCGTCGCCGGGATCGAGGTCGCCCGACCGGGCCTGCTCCTGCTGCCCGCGGGCGGGGCGGCGCGGTTCCACGGCACGGAGGAGGCGCTGGCCGAGCGGCTGGTGTCCGTGGTGGCCGAGCGCACCGGCCACGAGTGCCAGGTCGGTACCGCCGACGGGCTGCTGGCCGCGATCCTCGCCGCCCGCACGGACGAGGTCGTGCCGCCCGGAGGGTCACCGGCGTTCCTCGCGCCGCGGGACATCGACGACCTCACGCCCGCCGCCGTGCACGACGACGCCGCCCGCGCCGTCGCGGACCTGGTGGACCTGCTGCGCCGGCTCGGCCTGCGCCGCCT
Source organism: Cellulomonas hominis (assembly GCF_901521055.1). Lineage (GTDB taxonomy): Bacteria > Actinomycetota > Actinomycetes > Actinomycetales > Cellulomonadaceae > Cellulomonas > Cellulomonas endometrii. The sequence continues at coordinate 581 of NZ_CABEGA010000104.1, forward strand.
GGGCGACCTCGCGGCCCTGAGCGGCGGGGACGTGCACGCCCGGTTCGGCGCCTGGGGCACCTGGGCGTGGACGCTCGTCCGCGGCGAGGACCTGCGGCCACCCGCTCGCCGGCGCCCCGAGACGGACCTGGAGGTCGCCACCGAGCTCGACCCGCCCGCGCACCGGGTCGACGTCGCGACGTTCGCCGGCCGCCGGCTCGCCGAGGAGCTGCACACCCTGCTCACCGAGCAGTCCGTCGCCTGCGCGCGGCTGCGCATCACCGCCCGCACCGACGAGGGCACCGAGCTGACCCGCGCCTGGCGCACCGACATGGGTGGCCTCGGCGGACTGTCCGCGGCGCGGATCACCGACCGCATCCGCTGGCAGCTGGAGGGCTGGCTGACCGCCGTCGCCGTCGAGCGCGGCAACGGGAACGGAAACGGCGGCGAGCCGGAGGACCACGCCGAGCCGGTGGGCCTCGTCTCCCTGGCGATCACCGCCGAGGACGTCGCTCCCGCCGGTGCCGAGCAGGGACGGCTGTGGGGCGGCCCCTCCGGCGGCGACCTGCGCGCGCACCGGGCCCTCGACCGGGTGCAGGGGCTGCTCGGCGGCGACGGCGTGCTCACCGCGGCGCTGCAGGGCGGCCGGGACGTCCGCGACCAGGTGCACCTGCAGCCGTGGGGGGCGCAGGCCGCCGCCCCGCGCCCCGTCGACCGGCCGTGGCCCGGCCACCTCCCGTCGCCCGCACCCGCCACCGTGCCCGCCCGTCCGGCCCCGGTGGAGGTGCTGGACGCGACCGGGCTGCCCGTGCGGTTCGACGCGCGGTTCACCATGAGCGGCGTCCCCGCGCGGGTGCGCACCCCCGCGAGCGACCGCCGCCCGGCCACCGAGCACCCCGTCGCCGGCTGGGCGGGACCCTGGCCGCTGGCCGAGCGCTGGTGGTCGCCCGACGACGCCCGGGTGCGCGTGCACCTGCAGGTCACGCTCGGCGACGGCCGGGCCCTGCTGCTCGCCTGCCGGCCCGACGGCTGGACCTGCGAGGCCGTCTATGACTGACACCCCCCGCTACGCGGAGCTGCACGCGCACTCGGCGTTCAGCTTCCTCGACGGCGCCAGCCAGCCCGAGGAGCTCGCCGCCGAGGCGTACCGGCTCGGGCTCAGCGCGCTCGGCCTCACCGACCACGACGGCCTGTACGGCGTCGTCCGGTTCTCCGAGGCGGCGCGCGAGGTCGGCCTGCCCACCGTGTTCGGTGCCGAGCTGCACCTGCCCGTCCCCGGTGTCGGCGGCCCCGACGTGCTCGACCCCCCGACCGGCGTGCCCGACCCCCGGGCCGTGCACCTGCCCGTCATCGCGCGCGGACCCGACGGGTATCGGGCGCTGTCCCGGACCATCGCCGAGGCGCACCTGGCCACCGGCACCAAGGGCGCCGCCGCGTACCGGCTCGAGGAGCTCGCCGAGCAGGCCGCCGGCCGGTGGCTCGTCCTCACCGGCTGCCGGAAGGGACCCGTCCGCCGGGCGCTCACCGACGACGGCCGGCAGCCCGGTGTCACCACCGCCGGGGTCGGCCGGGCGCGCACCGAGCTGGACCGCCTCGTCGCGCTGTTCGGCCGGGACAACGTCGCCGTGGAGGTCACGCAGACCGGCAGCCCGTTCGACTCCGAGACCGCCGACGCGCTGGCGGCGCTCGCACGGGACGCCGGTCTGCCGCTGGTCGCCACCGGCAACGTCCACTACGCCACCCCGCGGGACGCCGACCTGGCGATGGCACTGGCTGCCGTGCGCGCCCGGTCCTCGATGGAGGACCTCGACGGCTGGCTGCCCGGCGCACCGACCGCGCACCTGCACTCCGCCGCGGAGATGCTGCACCGGCACCGCCGGCACCCGTACGCCGTCGCGAACGCCGCCGCGCTCGGTGACGAGTCCGCCTTCGACCTGCACCTGGTCGCGCCGCAGCTGCCGCCGTACCCGGTGCCGCCGGGGCACACCGAGGCCACCTGGCTGCGCGAGCTCGTCCGCCGCGGCGCCCTCGAGTGCTACGGGCCGCCGGAGGACGAGCGGGTGCCCGGCGCCTACGCCCAGCTCGAGCACGAGCTGCGGGTGATCGAGGAGCTCGGCTTCCCCGGGTACTTCCTGGTCGTCTACGACCTGGTCGACTTCTGCCACCGCAACGGCATCCTCGCGCAGGGCCGCGGGTCCGCCGCCAACTCCGCGGTCTGCTACGCCCTCAAGGTCACCGCCGTCGACGCCGTCAAGCACGGCCTGCTGTTCGAGCGGTTCCTCGCCCCCGAGCGCGACGGACCGCCGGACATCGACGTCGACATCGAGTCCGGCCGCCGCGAGGAGGTCATCCAGTACGTCTACGCCAAGCACGGGCGCACCCACGCCGCGCAGGTCGCGAACGTCATCTCCTACCGGGCCCGGTCCGCGGTCCGCGACGCCGCGCGCGCCCTCGGGTACGACGTCGGGCAGCAGGACGCCTGGAGCAAGTCCATCGAGCGGTGGGGGACCCTGCGCGGACCGCAGCCGACGAACCCGTGGTGGTCCGGCAACCG
>NZ_CABEGA010000105.1 GCF_901521055.1 Cellulomonas hominis
ACTGGGGCGCGCAGGCGATGAGACAGGGGTACGACGAGGTCCAGCGGCTGGTCGCCGCGGGTCTCGTGGCCGGCGTGTTTTTTTTTTTCAAGCAGAAGACGGCATACGAGATAGCGTAGCGTCTCGTGGGCTCGGCCTCCCAGTCCCAGGTCTCCATCTGCGCCTGGTACTCCGGGTCCTCCCAGCCCTGCAGCGCGTTCCACTCCTCGTACAGGGGGTCCTGGACGGTGTTCATGTCGGTCATGCCGTCGAAGCCGGCGTCCGCCATGCACGAGGCCCACTTCGCCTTGAGCTCGGCCATCCGCGGGTCGGCCTCGATCGTCTCCCACAGCGCGTTCACCTCGTCCGACAGGGCGCTGAACTCGTCGGCCACCGCGCCGCCCTCGAAGATCTCGTGCTGAGCGGCGCCGTAGCAGCCGCCCTGGGTCCAGTCGTACTCGGTGTCCTCGCCCTCTACGGACTCGACGGGGGGACCCCACAGCGCCTCGTTGTACGCGGTGGCCTCGCTCTCGGACATCGACTCGACGTACTCCTGGTTCGGGTCGACGTACTCGCTGCCGTCGTCCACCGGGTCGTCGCCCGAGCCGTACGGGTCCGTGCTGATCCCGTAGCCGTACTTCTCGGCGAACTCGCGGGTCCCCCACTCGACGTCCAGCTCGTCGGAGGTGTCGACGACCGTCGTGCTGGAGGTGTTCGGCGTGTAGTCGAAGCCCTGCTCCTGCATGCAGGTGGCCACGAGCTCCTCGACCTCGCGGTTCTGCGCGTCGGACTGGGCCTGCGCGTCCTCCTGGCTCTGCTCGTCCTGGTCGAGCGAGTAGCCGTAGATGCGCGCCGTGTACTCGTCGAGCGGTCCGGGGGTCCACTCGGTCCCGGCCGTGTCGCCCTTCTTCTCCTCACCCTCCCCGTCCGGCCCCGAGCAGGCGGACACGAGCAGCAGGGCGGAGCACGACGCCACGATCGCGACGTTGCGGACGGTGGTGCGGGTCATCGACAGCCTCCGAGCGGGTGCTCATCACGGACGGACGCACAGGCCCCCTGCGCGCGTGCGGGCAGGGCTGACCTGCACGCACGGCCACCCTAGGGGGCGGCGCACCACCTACGGAGGCGTTTCGAGCACGGATAGGTGCGACCCGCAACCGGGAGCCACGGGGCTCACGCCGCGGGGACCGCGACCTCCTCGTGCACGAGGGCCGCGATCCGGCGCTCGAGCGCGTTGAACTCCGCCGACGTGACGTCCCGCTCCCCGCCCAGGTCGACCCGGACGATCTCGCGCACGTGGCCCGGCACGCCGTGCGAGGCGCCGCCGGCCATGACCACGACGCGGTCGGCGAGGAACACCGCCTCCTCGATCGAGTGCGTGACGAACAGGACGGTCGTGCCGGTCTCGCGGTGGATCCGGGACAGCTCGCCCTGCAGGGTCGACCGCGTGAGCGCGTCGAGCGCCCCGAACGGCTCGTCCATCAGCAGCAGCGACGGGTCGTTGGCCAGCACCCGGGCGATCGCGACGCGCTGCTGCATGCCGCCGGACAGCTCGTTCGGGTACTTGTCCGCGAACCGGGTCAGCCCGACCGCGTCGAGGAACCGGTCGGTGCGCTCCGTGACGACGTGGCGCTGCAGCCGGGCCTGCCGCGGGCCGTAGGCGATGTTCTCCCGGACCGAGAGCCACGGGAACAGGCCGTAGTCCTGGAACACGACGCCGCGCTCGGGATCTGGGCCGGTGACGGGCGAGCCGCCGACCGTGACCTCGCCGAACGAGGCGTCCTCGAAGCCGGCGAGGATCCGCAGGAGCGTGCTCTTGCCGCACCCGGAGGCGCCGACGACGCAGACGAACTCCCCGGCCGGGACGTCCAGGTCGACGTCGGCCATCGCCACCACGGTGCCGCCGGAGCGGGTGGCGTACTGCTTGCCGAGCCCCGCGACGCGGACGTCGGCGGGCTGGCGGGGACGGACGGAGCCGATGCGAGGCATGTGCTCCTCCTCTCAGGTCAGGGTGGGGCGCCCGCGGGTGACGAGCGTGAGGAGGGCGGTCAGGAGCCGGTCGGCGACGAAGCCGCAGAGACCGATGACGACCATGCCGGCGACGATGAGGTCGGTCTTCGACTGGTCGCGGGCCTGCGTGATCATCGCGCCGAGCCCGGTGCTGATGCCGACGGTCTCGCCGACCACGAGGATCACCCAGGCCAGGCCCAGGGCGACCCGCAGGCCGCTGGCGATCGACCGCATCGAGGCCGGCAGGACCACCCTGTAGAGCACCTGCGCAGGCCGGGTGCCGAGCATCGCGGCCGCCTCGAGCAGCCGCACGGGCACCTGGCGCACGCCGGCGATCGTGTTGAGCAGGACGGGGAAGAACGCCGCGAGGAACACCAGGAAGATCGCCGAGCCGTCGCCGTAGCCGATGATCAGGAGGGTCAGCGGCGCCCACGCGGTGACCGGGACCGGCCGCGCGAGGTTGACCGTCGGCTCGAGCATCCGGAACGCCAGGGAGAACCGGCCCATCACGACGCCGAGCGGCACGGCCAGCGCCACGGCGAGGGCGAACCCGGACAGCACGCGCTGCGTCGAGGCCCACAGGTGCGCGAGCAGCGTGCCGCTGAACGCGTCGTCGACCACGCCGCCGACGGCCAGGTCGACCAGCCGCCGTCCCACCTCGAGCGGCGTGGGCAGGAAGCCCATCCTGATCCCGAACGGGAGCTCCCACGCCTGCTGCACGCCGAGCGTCCACAGCACGAGGACCAGGGCGGGCACGGGCAGCGCGAGCAGGAGCGGGCCGACGCGGGGCCGGCGTCGGCCCGCTCCTGCTCGCGCTGCCCGTGC